>JAFUBX010000031.1 GCA_017459985.1 Parasporobacterium sp. | reverse complement strand
ATGATTTTCCATCCAGATACTCCTGAACAGCTGCAACCTTGACTTCGGGGTCAATCTTTTTCTTAACCATAAAAATACTCCCTTCTGAGCAACAAGCTTTTTTATTATTTTGCTTGTCTACCCAAAAGGGAGCATATCAAATCTGCGGGCTTTTATGATATAATCCATTTTAACAAATCGACGTTTGTCGAGATATCGCGAAATCTGGATTTATCAGGAAGGAAAGAGATTATGTCGCATGAGCAAGAGAAAAAAGTAATCGAACAATATACCGGTTTCCCCGAGAAGAATCGTCTGACCTATACAAAGGCAAACGAAACCGAGTTTATCGTAACCATGCACTACTTGCACAAATTCCTTCGCCCAAACGCTAAAATTGCTGATATCGGAGCGGGCGGTGGAACTTACACGAAAGCACTGGCTGATGAAGGCTACCTTGTGGATGCAGTAGAACTCACCCCTCGCTATGTTGAAGAAATGAAGTCTTTGTTTGCCGGCAACAGTAAAGTGAGCGTATTTGAGGGAAATGCCAAAGATCTATCTTTCCTGAACGAGGATGCCTATGATATTGTTCTTCTCATGGGCCCCGTATACAGTCTGAAAGATTTTGAAGAACGGAAGCTTGCCTGTGCCGAAGCGCTGCGGATTGCAAAGCCCGGCGGTGTGGTTTTCATCGCCTTCTGCATGCAGGATGCAGGACTGATCCACGAAATCTTCATGAGTGAGAACCCGGCAATAGAGATTACAACGATCGGTTATGACAGAGAAACCGCTCTCGTGACTGAAAACACGGGATCTTCAAGAATACTGGATACGATGATGGTCGTGGACGAGCTAATCAACGCTGTCTGCCAGGAAAACAACGCAGACAAAGTCTGCAGATTTTCCCAGGACGGCATCTCCCAGATCATCAGCAAATCTGTAAATTCGATGAATGAAGCATCCTTCAAAGAATGGATCCAATATCTGCTCGCGACTGCAGAAAGACCTGACCTAATGGGCTTCTCTGACCATATCGTCCAAGTGCTGGAAAAGAGATAAATTCAAGTTTGTAGAGGTTCTTTATGGAAATAAATTTTGATTTCTTGCTTTCGGGCTGTAATACGCGTTGCAAGCATTGCTATGTGAACGGCGGACCCGGCAGTATGATGAAGTCGGAGGATGCCCTGCTGTTCATTGAAAAACTGGACGAGCTGGCGGAGCTTCTGCCCTTTGAAGCGAGCTTTACATTGGATAACGAGCCGATGAATCATCCGGAGATTGCGTCCATTGTTAGTAGTGCTGCCGCCACGAAAAATATCAAAAACTATCACCACGGAATGACAAGCGGTATTGCGCTGATGCATCGGAAAGACCGGAACGCCGTAATTGAGGCTTACCTTGACTGTGGCTATAATGATTTTGGTATAACAATTCATGGGAATGCGATACATCATGATGAGATCGTCAGGCGAGAAGGTGCCTTTCAGACCGGGATTGAAGCGGCTGAGTTCATGAAATCCTGTGGTGCGAAGGTTGGAGTGTCCCTGATGTTTAACCGCTTTTTTACCGATGATGCATTGGAGATCGACGCAGTAATTCAATGGTTGCAGCCCGCTTATATATTTTTTGCAGTTCCCAACTTTACACCCCATGTTCACATGACGGATTTTGAACCTTACCGCGGTTCCTTGGAAAGCTTTCAAAGAATTCGCCCATGGCTTGAGAGGTGGAAACAAAATATAGATGAATTAGCAGAAGAAATCTGTACGATCGGTATGCTCAGGGGGCAGCTGGAAGAAGGACTGGATATCGCTACATTATTCAGACAGCCCCAGGATGAAATCTATATGACTGTTCACCAGAACGGAGAACTGTATGTTGGTAACACCGGCGTGGAAACAGAGTGTCTCGGAAATTTGCGGACGCTGGATATCAAAGAAACGGCGAAACGCATTTCAGAACTCCCCGGGAACCGGGACTACAGCGCATTCTACGAGGTGAATCAACTTCCTGACCGAGAAGCGCTGATTCATGCTTTTGATCAACAGCCACAGGATCTGTTGTATAGTGATAAGGCGAGTGCTATTTACAGAATGTTGACATCAATCGGAATTCCGACAATACTCTGCGATTGTGTGCACAGATAATTTAGTGCCGATAATCTATGATACAGGCAAATTCCAATTTGTTGTGAAAGGAACGAATCCTATGAAAGATAAATACTATGAACAGGCAGTTGCCTGTGTGAAAGACTATGTTCTTCCAGCACAAATCAAACTGTATCAGTCTTGTGGCGGTAATCTCGATAAAATATACGGCGAGGCCATGAATGGAAACGGATACTTTGGGAAAGTTATCGAGCCGGGTCATATCTATGAGCTTGGCTATGAAAAATGCACTTGCCAGAAAGTGCTGAAAGGGCAGATCTCCGACCCGGAGCATTGCAATTGTAGTCGACAAAGTATTCTATATATCCTCAATCAACTAGAGCCAGACACTATATTCAGTGTAGAAATACTGGAAACAGTTTTACAAGGTGCAGATCATTGCCGCTTTCGGGTTACAAAGGATTCGTCGGATAAGCGAAAATGAAGCCCGGCAAGGATACGCATAATAAAATATTCTGAATATACGGATAATCAAATTCATATTTGTCGGGGTATCGCTAAATCGGAGTTGTGTGAAGGGGAATGAGACATGCCAAAAGTTAGGTTAACTATTAGTGAAAGCAAATGTAGATGTGGTTATTTTACAAAAGGGCAGGAATTTATTGTAGAAGATTTATGTCCGCCAATATGCCATGAACTTTGGAATAGCATATATCCTTCAGTATATACACTATTGAATGGGGGAAGTCTTGATTATGGTGCAGGTAAAGCAAAAATGTTTGATGCTAAATGCCAAGACGAAGGGCGTGTTTTGATTCATGGAGAAGTAATTGAAGCGTGATCATTTCCGTTTTGGCGGGACATCATCAAATCGGAAGTTATCTCTTGACTCGTCCCTTAGGGTACGGCTTAGAGTATCGGATGTGGAAAGGAGATTCTTCAAAAATGCTTAAAATAGGTGATTTTTCTAAGCTTTCACATCTTACAATCAAAGCTCTGAGGTTCTATGAAAAAGAGGGCCTTCTGAAACCTGCTTCCGTTGACGAATGGAGTAATTACAGGTTTTATGAAACTTCTCAGCTTGAAACTGCTGCAAAAATCAAATCATACAGGCAGCTCGGCCTGTCCATTGAAGAAATAAAAGCTGTATTTGCAGGGGTGGATGTGAAAGAGATCCTGCAGGAGAAACTCATTGCGTTAACAAAAGAAGAGCATCTGATCGAATCTCGTATTTCCAGAATCAGATCAATTATGGAGGACAACGAAATGAAGTATCAGGTAACGGAAAAAGTAATTCCGGAAAAAATCGTCTATACTGCTGAAACAATATTAAAGGTTTATTCAGACATTATGCAATGGATCCCGTCAGTGGGTCAGGAGTGCCTTAAGCTGAACCCGGGAATGAAGTGTTCAGAGCCGCCGTATGAATTCTGCGAATACCTCGATGGAGAGTATAAAGAAACAGACATCCACATCCGTCATAATGAAGCTGTAACGGCATTCGGAAAAGAGAATGAGCAAATTCGGTTCAAGGTACTGCCTGAAGCAAAGGTGCTGAGCATCTACCATAAAGGCTCATATGCAATAATCGGTGAAGCCTACGCGTTCCTTATGAAGTATGCAGAGCAAAACGGATATACAGCAGCCGGGCCTGCCCGTGAATGTTACATTGACGGCATTTGGAATCAGGAATCGGAAGAAGACTGGCTGACTGAGATTCAGCTGCCAATTGAATAACAAAACGGAAAAATGGAGAAAGTCTTGATTATCAATGTCACAAGTAAAAAGTTGGCTAGGGGAAAAGAACTATCGGAAATGACGTTGGAAGAATTGTGAGATTTATTCCCCATAGATGAATAACAATTTAGATTTGTGAGGTTGAACCCATGCTAAAACAAGAATGATCAATCAATCGGAACGTTTTCTATTCTGCTTTCGATACTCATGTGGTGAAATACCATTCTCTTTTCGAAACATTCTTGCAAAATGGTCGCTGGAATTATATCCAATTATTGAAGAAATCTCTTCGATACTAAGAGCAGTTTTTTCTAATAGTTTTTTCCCTTCTGCTAATTTAAGATCCTGTATCGGTACTAATAAGAGATGACGTAGTTACATTACCGAGCAGGATAAACTCGGTGCTCATTGACTAGTTGTCTCTTTTTCTATATATGATTGATACTCTTACATATTTGTAAACTGCCATTTTTTAGCGCCATTTATGACCATGAGTTTTGATCAATAAAGAATCCTTATTTCCATTGTGTTTGTTAACTTCTGTCATTTCTCCTGAGTTTTGACTAAAACAGAGCATTGTTTGTTAGTTCATATGCTGGATATACTATATGTAAATGAACTGTAAACACTTAATTGAATAATATTCGGGATTGCCTGTAGATTTCGACATTCATTTTTTGCTGCATTCCAAACTGGGGAGCAACATATACAGTCCCTGAAGGATATTTCCTAACAAACTCTATGGCTGCTTTTGCATATTCGTCAGCAGATGCATTTGCAGGAAGTAATGGCGGTGATATTCCAAGATGTATTTTATCACCATATAATTTATAGAGTGTATCTTTATCATTCATTGACTGTCCACTCCATGCATCAACGCCGGCATCAATCATTAATGGAACCATGGAATCAATTTTACCACATGAATGTAGCTCAAAACTCAGACCAAGTTTATGCGTTGCTGCCACAACTTTTTTTAAATGCGGAATGATTCTGGCTTGACAGATTCCAGGTGAAAACAAAGGTCCTCTTTGGGCTCCCCAGTCATCATGTAGAACGATATGATCAACTTGAAACCATTTTTTACAAAGGTTGATATACTTTATATAGAAATCGGCAAGGTTGGAAAACAAGTCATTCAAATCTGGGGCGGCATCCTCATCAATCATCGTGATCAAGGCTTCGGACATATCCATAAAAGAAACCAGCCGCTCAAAAAAACCGGTATAAACTACCATTGTTTTCAATCGTCCGTCATTCAGATAATCGGCATTTCGTTCTGCACATCCTGCCCAGTCATAAGAATTGAGATCAGGAAAATGGATTTGTTCTTTCCATTCAGATACATCTGTCAATACTGGATTGCCAGGTCTTACCATGGAGCCCATAGATTCAGGGCGGTATTCCCAAATTACTCCGAAGAAATCTTTCCCCCCGTATTTTGAAGGATCAAATTCTTCGGATTCCATTACATTGGCACGAGCAATATTTTCGGGAATAATAGAGGGAGAAAAAAACAATAATTCCGTACAAAGAGGCATCCACAAAGGTTTATCATCAGAAAGAAGAATCTGATAGTTCTGCCGTGGGGATACTGGCGAATGAAAACACGGCCATCCGGATTCCCCGGGAAAGATACTCGGATATTCCTTTGAATAAACCATCTCCTGTTCAGAGTATTTGATTCGTTTCATATATCCTCCTTCAACAATAATATCAGGTCAATACATTTCTATGTCTTCGAAAGAATGTGGGATAGCAGAAAACTCCTCTATTAATGAATTGACAGTTTCCAGAAATTCGCGTCTCTTTGGTACAGATAGATCTGAGATTTTTCTTATATCCAAAGCGGCAAAACTAAGTGCAAAACTAATATCTTTTTCAAAATTAGAACAAACTGCCGACAGCTTTTCGTTAACATAATTTATATGCTTTTCAGATAACTCCTCCAACTTTGAATAAAGAAATTCCATTAGCTCCGCAAAAAGGATATCCTGACTATTCAAAAAAGATCTGCGTTGTTCTTTATCAGTATGATTAGCAAAATAACGCGATTTGTCGAACAATGCATACAGTTTTTTATCAATCAGAATCTGGGATGCTTCTGTTTTCAGCTGCCATCGTTCTTCTGTATTTTTGCATTCTGGATTTTTTAGTTTCAGAATATTATATACGATTGCATAAATTACAAAATGTGGACAGGACGTCCGTCTTCCGCTTAGGATAGAAGCTACATATCGGGGTGTGAGATGATACAGAATAATAGTCATAAACTCATCATCCTGCTGAGAGTTTTCAGCCGTAGCTGCCGGAATCGGATAAAATTCATTTAAAGGGATATCAGATTTGACCAGTTTATATTTTTTAAAGAACGCATTATCATAATCATCATTTTGATTGATATAATTAACCAGATCCTCAGATGATATCCCAAGTTCATGAATTTCACTGTTAATTAGAGCTACAAGATCAGACGGTATTGGCAGTTCGCGTTGGATCATATCATAATTCATAATTTCCAGCTGTTGCCTCAGCTCATCATTTGAAGCGTGAGAAAGATAATGGTCGATAAATCTCTGATAGCCTTCCGAATCCCCGCCTGAAATAAAAGCTACTATTTTTTGAAAAGAATCCTGCTTGATAGTTTTAAAATCACCATTTTCCAACTTTGAAATATAAGCAGGTGTTTTTCCGATATGCTCAGCAAGTTCCTTTGCACGTATTTTTTTCTTTGTTCGATATTCTTTTATTGCAATACCAATCTCAGGTGAAATACTAATCTTGTCCATGTTATAAAGGTCCTCCTTGCTCGCACAATGATTAAATATTTAATTATTTTAACAGCTGCCATTGCACTTATCAAGTGTATAAACAACAATAATTAGATCGTTATACTATCTGCTTTTTTGCAAATTTGACAAAAAAGTATTTGCCAAACTATAAAAGATAATTAAAAAATAAATTAATTAACAATTCTTTATTGACGTTTCGCTTTATGCATTTTATTATAACAAAACAAGGTAATACAAATAAGCACAGAATAACAATGGGGGAGGGAAACAAATGAAGAAAAACAAATTATTGCTTAGTTTAATCATTTCGCTGATTGTAATAGTCACAACCTGTCCATTTGGAAGTATCGCAGATGAAACAGATACTGATATCAAATATGGCGGGACTTTGAAAGTGGTAACCACAGACTCTGATGGATCCGGGCCAATTGGCCAGCCATGGATCATGGCATCTTCTATTACCGCTGCTAGAGTGGCTGTTCCATGTTTTGACACACTGGTCACAATGGATGCAGAAAGTAATCTGTATCCCTGTCTGGCAGAATCGTGGGAATTTTCGGAAGACAAGACAAGTCTTACAATAAAGCTCAGGGAAGATGTGTCATTTACAGACGGAACTCCATTCAATGCCGAAGCAGTCATATGGAATATCCAGAAATGGAAAGAAAATGGCATGGTGGATATGTGTTATGCCTGGACAAACATTGAAGCCGTAGACGAATATACTGTTAAAATCGATCTGATGTTTTATCAGAACAATGCGCTGTCCGGATTTGCAGAGCCGTTTCTGGGATTCATTTCACCTTCAGCTTATGAGGAAAACGGTGGGGATGAATGGGCAGGCAGCAATATTGTATCTACGGGCCCGTTTATCCTTGACAAGCTAGAGGTAGGCGTAGGTTGGAGTTATATAAAAAATGAAAACTACTGGGGCGAAGGTCCATATCTTGATGCAATAGAATTTCAGTTTATCAGCGACGATAATACAGCCAAGTTAATGCTTATGTCAGGTGATTGCGATATTGTACAATGGACTTCTTTCGGCGAGGCAGACATCAAAGCAGAACTTTTGGGAGCCGGATATGACCTTATTGATTATGCAGTAGGTAACGAGCCGGCAGCATTATTCTTTGATTCTGCAAACGAAGATTCCCCATTTGCAAACAAACTCGTTCGCCAGGCTGTTGATTATGCAATTGATAAAGATGCCATAGCATCTATGGGCATGGGCACATGGTTCGCAACTGATCAGATAATCGGACAGGATTCAAAGTATTATAATCCCGAGCTTGTTCGCGGATACGATCCGGACAAGGCTAAAGAACTGCTTGCCGAAGCAGGTTATCCTGACGGCTTTTCCACGCAACTGATCGTTGAAAACACATCTGATGAAAATACATTTGTGGCAATTTCGCAATATCTGAAAGCTGTAGGAATAGAAGCAGAATTAAAAATAGTACCACCGTCAGATAAATTCGGATTTGTCCTGGGCGGATTTGAAGGGCTGCTTGATCTTCTGGTTCCAAATGGACCTAATTACATGGCAACCTCCTATAAGTTTTTAGGAAAGAACGGTATTGTTGTCAGCCTGGATAAGCCGGATGAAATGGAAGCAATAATTAATAAAGGACAGTTCTGTGAACTGGGAGATGAACAAGGAGAATACATAAAAGAACTCGCTGAATATTGTTATGAGAACTGTACAGTGCTTCCAACGATTACATCAAGCGGTGTCATTGGTGCGAGAGCAGCATATGTCCACGATGATGGATGGGGTGGATTGACCACAGGATACTGGACTCCGGGAAAATGTTGGTTAGACAGATAATCAAATTGCCTGGACAGAAAGGAGGATTAATAAATTGAAACTGGAATTGAAACCTGGAGATTATGAGTCGAAATTCGAATTTCCGATATTAAAACTAATCCGACAAAAAGCAGAAGAACTTGACATCAGCTATTGTGCCGCTGCAGATATAGTAGTTCCGGAATATCAGAAAACTGTAAGATACAGAGATCATGAATTTGAACACGAAGTCATGATGTCAAATGATGCAGAATTCAAACAGGCGATACAGGAATACTACGAAAGAAAAGAATGAGGAGCGAAAACATGAATTTACAATCTATAGCCGACAGATTATATGAGACCGATGTACTTGTGGTCGGAGGAGGAACTGCCGGATGCCCTGCGGCATGGAAAGCAGCAAAAAACGGTCTTGATGTTATCATGATCGAAAAAAACCATACCGCCAGAAGCGGACATTGTGCACAGGGTATTGACACAAACCTTAATTTTCCAAGACCTGGTGTTCCTTTGAAATTGCATGTCGCAGATTGGCAGAAGCGTCATCATATGTTTTACGGAGAAGGAAAATTCTGTGATCCGAACATAGGTTGGGTAACATTTGAAAAAGCTTACTGGGCGCTGAAACAGATGGAAGATATGGGATGTGAAATGCGCTGGGAAAAAGGGCCGGATGGAAAAGTCCTCTTCATCCCGAATATGTTCTTTGGCGGCGATGAAAATCAGATTGCTGTCCATTGGCGCAATATTAAACGTGACATGTATAACGCATGCCTGAAAGCGGGGGTAAAAGTCCTAAACAGAATCATGCTCATCGATCTGCTTACGGAAAATGGCAGAGTCATCGGAGCAACCTGCTATGACACACGGGAAGGAAGCTTTATAGTAATTATGGCTAAAGTTGTTATTATGGCCGCCGGTCCCCTTGCCCGCACTTATGATTCGGAAACACCAATGTTTTATAAATATAAGTATCGTTATCACGGTGCCCCGGGTGCTCTTTCAGGTGACGGACTGGCTGCTGCATATCGAGCGGGAGCCGAGTTGGTTAATATGGACATCGGCAATTGCTGGTTTTACCGTTTGAGAGATGACATTCTTATGCCTATCGGTCAGGTATTCCATCGTGATGGGGTAAATGGACGCTGGACAGATTATGAAGGTAATCAGTATCCTCCTATTGCCACAGCCAGACTTTATGCAGAACTTGAAGAGGCAGGCAAAACACCTGTATTTTTGAGCCAAACACATTTGAATGAGGATTATCAGAAGCGGATCGAAGTTGCGACCGCAGACGAAAGAATGGTTTCGCTTAAGCTTTCCGAAGACCGTGGCTTTAATCCCGCAGAACACCGTTATGAAATCCAGCCAATGCACTTACATAATTTTGCAACTGCATGTGGTATTGTTGTTGATGAAACATTTGAATCAAATACACTAAAAGGGTTATTCGCTGTTGGAGATATAGCTGCCGCACTTTCATCTTGCGGTCCGGCTGTTACATCTGGAATGATCGTTGGAGAAGCCATGCCTGAATATATCAAAAATGCCCATCTTGATAAACAGGGCAATGTAGATATGAATCAGATAACGGCTGCAAAGGCGATCGTAGACAGGTATGCTTCTACTCCTGACGGATGCAATCCCATCGAACTTGAAGCATCTGTCCGTTATATCAGCACTGTTTACATCAGTCAGTATAAACAGGCTAATAAACTGAAAGTCGGCCAGCAACGCCTGAATTCTCTGAGAAGAGAGTTTTATGACAATATGGATGGTTCGAATCCGCATCACCTTATGCGTTGTCTTGAAACAAGAAACATTATGGATATGCAACAGGTGCATATTGATGCATGCTTTTCGCGTCCTGAAACACGGGGAAATTACACCTGGCAAGGTACGTGGGAAAGAGACCCAGCTCGGGATGATATGCTGACTTACCAAAGAATGGAAAACGGGAAACCGGTGCTTGAAATCAGGCATGTCCCGGAGTTGAAAGAAAAATACGTGAATTCTCCTGATGATGCAGAAATAGAATGTGCAGATTTGTATTGGGACGAATTAAAAAAGGAGAGTGAACGAAAATGATGGGACCAATTAAAATAGATTACAAGAAATGTATAGGATGCAAGAAGTGTTATGATTTATGTCCACAGGATATCTATGTTATTGACAAGGAAACCGGTATGCCCAAAGTTGTTTATGAAGATGAATGCTGGCTATGTGGTATTTGCTGGATGGAATGTCCGAAAAGAGCTATAGATATTCGTCTGACTGCCTGTTTCTGGTAAAGCTGTTCAGAAGCCGGGAAAGGGTTTGCCTTTCCCGGCTTTATTCTAAAATGAATTACTCTTTTGGGGGTTGAAGATGATTAAATACATATTAAAAAGACTGGGAGAAGGTCTTATTGTGCTAATCATTTTGTCAATGGTGATTTTTATACTGGTAAGAACTCTTCCCTCCGACCCCATGTTGTTATATGTATCACAAGGTTCTCTGGATCACCTCACTCCGGAGGATGTAGAAATAGCACGCCATGAATGGGGGTTGGACTTACCGATCTGGCAACAGTATTTTAATTGGCTAAAAGATGCTGTCCAGGGGGACCTTGGAACATCTTTCTTTTTTAAAACTTCCGTGACATCTCTAATTGCACAACGATTGCCAAAGACTTTGTATTTGGGCATTCTGGCATTTATATTTGCAACGATCATAGGCATGCTAGCCGGAACCGTAGCCGCATTAAGAAGAGGACGATGGCAGGATCATCTTTTGACCGGGTTAGCTAATATAGGTATCTGTCTGCCAACTTTCTGGGTGGCAGAGCTCCTTATGTATTTCTTTGGATATAAACTAGGGTGGCTTCCTTTGAGCGGTTTTACAGATCCGTTTACTGATTTTGGCATGTCAGTCAAACAAACGATCATGCCACTTATCTGTCTTACCATTTTTGATATAGCCGGTGATACCAGGCAGACAAGATCCAGTATGCTTGAGGTTACAGGTCAGGATTATATTCGGACCGCATGGGAAAAGGGGTTGAATGAAAAGACTATTGTAAAAAAACATATCCTTAAAAATGCATTGGTACCTATTGTTTCCCTCAAAGGGATAAGCTTTGGTTATATTGTAGGTGGTTCTGTATTTGTGGAAACTGTTTTTGCTATCAATGGAATAGGACGACTGATCACGCAGGCGGTTATTCAATCTGACTATGCGGTTATACAGGGGGTTGTTCTTATGACCGGCGTAACCGTGATCATTGCCAATCTCATCGTAGACATTTTATATGTGATCCTCGATCCGAGGATCAGAGAGACCGGGGTATAATTATGGCAAATAGAAACAAGAAACAGCCAATCCTGCACATCTCTGAATCAAGAAGAGTATTTAAAGCTCTCTTTAAGCGGAAAATAGCTGTCATTTCTGCGGCAGTTATTCTGCTTACCATAATCTGCGCTGTCTTTGCAAAATGGGTCGCTCCATATGATCCTTATACGATGGATTTGACAAATATTAAAGCGGTTCCAAGTTGGGAGCATTTGCTGGGGACAGATGCTCTTGGAAGGGATGTTCTCAGCAGAATAATATATGGGAGTCAATCCGCTCTCGTTGTAGCGATCGTTTCCGTTCTTATTGCTGCGATCTCCGGAATCATACTGGGACTTTTGGCCGGTTATTTTACAAAAGTTGTCGGAGTGATCATCATGCGTTTTGTCGATACTTTGCAAAGCATTCCCATGACAGTTCTGGCTCTGGCTATTGCCGGCCTGTCGGGAGGCGGGCTGGTTAATATCGTTATTGCTATTGGAGTGTCATTAACATCCTTGTATGCCAGAGTAATGCGTGGTCAGGTACTGAAAGTTAAACAAAGTGATTATATTCTAGCAGAAAAAATGCATGGCGCCGGAAATTTTCGCATCATGTTTTTACACATCCTGCCCAATTGTATACCGGTTCTTATTGTCACAATAACGATGCAAATGGGATCGGCTATTCTAATGGAAGCAGGGCTCAGTTTTCTGGGTATTGGTATAACACCCCCAACACCATCTTGGGGTTCTATGGTTCAGGATGGTGCAGCAGTGTTGACTACCCGGCCTCTGCTTACGATTGCTCCGGGTATTGCCATTTTTATCCTGGTTTATGCATTTAATACATTTGGCGATGCATTAAGGGATGCTCTTGATCCGAGAATACGTAATAGAAAATAGTGAAGGCGGCTTCTTATGGAATTATTAAAAGTTGAAAACCTGGTTACAGAATTCAATACTGATTACGGAAAGGTAAAGGCTGTCGGCGGTGTATCTTTTTATATCAATGAAGGAGAAATCGTGGGATTTGTCGGCGAATCAGGAAGTGGAAAATCTACGATCATGCTCTCTGTAATGCAGCTTCTCGGAGATTCCGGCAAAGGAAAACATCATACGATCAGCGGAATCGTTAGTTTTGAAGGTGAAAATTTACTGGATTATGATTATAAGAGTTCTAAAATGTGCAAAATCCGAGGAGGAAAGATCTCCATGATCTTTCAGGAACCTATGACAAGCCTCAATCCGACCATGAAAATTGGAGACCAGCTGACAGAAATGCTTCGTCTTCATTTAAACCTGGACAAAGCATCTGCAAAAGCAAAAGCCATCGAGCTATTAGATCTGGTGAAAATACCGAATGCGGCAGCACGTTTTAACGATTATCCTCACAACTTTTCGGGAGGAATGCGCCAAAGAGTTATGATCGCGATGGCCATTAGCTGCAGTCCCAGAATTATAATAGCAGATGAATTTACCACGGCTCTTGATGTAACCACTCAGGCTCAAGTGCTTACAGAACTGAGAAATTTAGTAAAAGGTCTACAAAAAACTTCTTTGATCATCGTAACGCATAATCTGGGACTGATCGCACGGTATTCTGACAGAATCTATGTATTGTATGCAGGAAAGATCGTTGAAACGGGAACCACAAAACAAATATTTGGTGATCCACGGCATCCGTATACAAAAGGACTATTAGCCTGCGTCCCCAGGCTGGATCAATCAGCGTCTGATAAAAGATTGTACACGATTCCCGGTTATCCCCCCGATCTTCTGAACCTGCCGCAACATTGCTCCTTTTATGAACGTTGTGAATTTGCAGATAAAGAATGCGGGCAGAAAAAGAGTCCTGAATTAAAAGTGGTTTGTGAAGAACATATGGCAGCATGCTATCTTTGTGCGGAGAAATAATCATGGATCAGCAGATAATAATGAAAATAGATGACTTACGAATGTATTTTAACACTAATGGCGGTGTTTTTGGAAATAAGCGAAAAATAGTACATGCCGTCGATGATGTAAGCCTGTCGATCATGGAAGGGGAAACTATTGGTATAGTGGGAGAATCAGGATGTGGTAAAACTACATTTGGACGCGCTATACTTAGACTTTACAAGCCAACGGGTGGAAGCATCGAATTTATGGGTCAGAATATTACGGATATGCCCGAACGAAAACTCCGCCAATTAAGATCAAAAATGGTTTATGTTTTCCAGGATCCATATGAGTCGTTGGATCCGAGAAAAACAGTAGGATCAACCGTTGGAGAACCATTAATAATAAATCATCTGGTCAGAAATAAGAAAGAATATGAAAAGAGAATTGCTGAATTGTTTGAAATAGTAAACCTGGATCCTTCTATGGCAAACAGATATCCTCATGAGTTTTCCGGTGGGCAGAGACAACGAGTCGCAATAGCCAGAAGTTTGGCATCAGATCCGAAACTCATTGTTTTTGATGAGGCGGTATCCGCACTGGATGTTTCTCTTCAGGCCAGAATCGTGAATTTACTGGCTGATATAAAAGAAAGATTAAAGATCACCTATATATTTATTTCTCACGATCTGTCTGTTGTCAAGCATATCAGTGACAGAATAGCAGTTTTCTACCTGGGAAGGGTTGTTGAATTATCAGAAGCGGATGAATTATATAAAAACCCACTTCACCCATATACGAAAGCATTGCTTACAGCAGTTCCAATCCCGGATCCGTTCCTAGAAGATAAAAGAGATGTGATCTTTATGGATGGAGAAATACCTAGCCCTATCAATCCGCCAAAAGGGTGTCCTTTTCATCCAAGATGTCCTTTTGCGACTGATATATGCCGGACTGACGCTCCTCAGTTAGTGGATATGGGCCATCAGCATCTGGTTGCCTGCTACGCTTCGCAGGAAGGACGGCTTCCAAAATAATTGTCAGTATAAGCTAAAACAAAATATACAAAAAAGGATACAATATGAATCGAACTTATCCAGACAAAGAAGGAATTCATCTATACAGGCAGCGGGTTAAAAACCTTCTGGACGCAGTTTCTTTCAAAGAACCGGATAAAGTTCCTGTTGGTTTTGATTACATTAGCTGGCCATACGGGTATGCAGGAGTAACTCTTGAAGAAGTAATTGAAGATCCGGCAGCAAATGCCAGGGCATATACAAGATTTATGAATGATATAGAATTCGATCTTACATTCAACCCTGGAATGTATATGCCATATACCGCATACCAGGCATTGGGATCTGAAGTGTTTTTTCTATGCGATGATAAATGTACTGTACAACATAACCAGGCACTTCACAATTTTATCAGTGATGACGACTTTGATGTGCTCATCGATCATTTTTCGTATTTTATAAATGCATATTATCCAAAAAAATATCTGAAAGCATTCCAGGGAACGAAAAAGAATGCCTACAGGGCACTGAAAACTGCTGCGCAGGAAATCGTCAAACTCAATGAATTCACAAACCTGGTAGCCAAAACAGCTTTGTTTGAGTATCAGATTTTGCTTGTAGGCACCAGCGTGGATCCCAAAATAGACGAATCATATAATCTCAGAGATACTATGCCAATGTATTTTTCAACATTAGATGATCTATTTGACAAATACAGAGGTATGGAAAATGTTTTTTATGATCTTGTGGACAATCCGGAAAAAATAGATCGGGCGATTGCAGCAATAGAGGCATATAAACCGGAGATGAAATGGCCGGACAGAGATTATTCAGAATATCCCTTGCCGTTTGCTTTAGCAGGGTATCATGTAGCTCCTTTTCTTAACACAGAACAATATGAAAAGTACTGGTTTCAAGGATTCAAAAACAGAATGCTCCCCTTTGCGGAACAAGGACTTAAGATCTTTCTCAAAGGTGAAGGCAGTTTTCTTCATACCATTGAGAGATTTAAAGACTTTCCTCCAGGAAGTATCCTGATCCAGCTTGATTCCGATGATCCTATAGAGGCAAAAAGAAAATTGGGTGGAACACAAAGCCTTGCTGCCGGTATTAAAACCTCCATGCTTTCACCGATCGTATATGATAAGAAACGATGCTTCGATCATCTAAAACGAATGTTTGATGAGTTGGCTCCCGGAGGAGGTTTTGTTTTTTATCAGGATATGCCCCTGTTATCCCCTTCTGATGCCGATCCGTATACAATACAGGAAGTATGGGATTTTGTTAATAATCTTGCAAAAGGAAAAGCTTAAAATGGTCTTATGTGTCAACACATATGTTACAGCTATTCGAGAAATACTCTGATACCATCTGATTCGGACTTTTGAAACCAAGTACCCTCTTTGCCGTTTTATTATAGCGCCTTTCATGCTTCGCAACCTGGCGGAGCATCTCCTGTCTGCTGAAGAACACCTGCCTGTCGTACAGGATCTTCCCATCCTCCCGGTGGCTGCGCTCAACTTTTCCGTTCTGCCATGGGGAATACGGCCTTGTCCTCCTCAGTTCGATCCCCAGATCCCTGGCGGCTTCTTCAAAGGACGTGGCACGGTCCGTCCTTTCTTCATCGTGCACAAACTCACTGCCATTATCGACCTGTACGGTCCGGATCCTGAATCCCATGCGCATCTCCAGTTCTTTTAAATACTTCGCCGTTTCATAGGTGCTTTTCTCATTGACGACTTTCAGGATCCTTCTGCGGCTGTATTCATCGATCCCGGTGATCTGATAGTATTTATCCCCGTAAGTCGGGAAACGGATACAGCTGTCCGGGATGTACTTGATATCTACCTGTACTTTGTCCCCGGGGAACCTTCCTTCCAGATGCTCATATCTTGTATAGTGCTTCCGGTGCCGGACCGGCTTCCGGTACCCTTTCCGGCGGATCACCCGGCACATACTTTCGAAACATCTCAGGTATCCTCTGTTCCGGCATCTGACATATACTTCAGCCAGTCCGTATTTCCCATTCCGTTTCAACATCTTCCGGATCAGCCTGAGTTCTTCTTCCGTATGTGCATTAGGGCTGTGGAGCGGCTTACGGGAGCGCAGGGCCAGGCTTTTTGCTGTTCCGTCATATCTTTCCAGCTGCCGGTAAACGAATTGCCGGTAGGTATGGTATCTTCTTGCTGCCTTGCTTACGCCATGTTTCAATGCGTATTCACATAAGCGCTGGCGGTATCGCATTTCTTCTGTTATAATCTCTTTCAAAGAGAGCTCTCCTTTCTGATACGTTGGATTTTTGGTCGAACCCTATTGTATCATAGAGACTCTCTTTTATTATCTATTTCTGTAACATATGTTTTATCACCTTACACTTGCAAAAGGAAAAGCTTAAAATGGATGGTGAAAGAGCTACAAAGGAAGACAATGCAGAATACACGATCACACAATTGTTGGAAGAACTGGTGGATGATGAATCTTGGGAAGCTGACGCAAATGTCCGTCGCAATGTTGTTTTTAGGTTAGTGGAGATCTTGCAGGAAAGTTGAGATCCGGATATTACGGACGTCTTTTTAAGGCTGTTATAATACTCGTCAGTATTGTTGAAGTACAGTATACATATATTAATCTACTAACTAACAATCAAGGTGATGAGTTTTAATCAGTTTGTATGAGCTGCAACAGTTTATTGACAATTAATATCCATTTGCTATAATTCCAGTATTATTTTTCACCCATTCCCATTCATTTACGGCCCTGTTCAGGGCATGTAATTCTCGTTTGAAAAAAGAAAACGCAGCATGGCTTTTTTTGCTGCCATGTGATTGAACGTACATGATGCCGCTTGATCAGGCATCATGAAAAATGCAACCAGATACTTGCCAATCGGCAGGTGTTTTTTGTGTTACTAACTATTTTTGCGCCTACTGCGAAGTGTAGGAGAAAGAAGGAACTTATGTCAGTTAACAACAGTATCTTCCTGATCGGGAGATTAGCAGCAGACCCGGAGGTGAAGTACTCACAGGGCGACAATCCTTTATGCATCGCCAGATTCCGTCTGGCGGTTGACCGGAAGACGAGGAAGGAGGAAGAGAAGAAAGCCGATTTTATTGGCTGCACCGCATTCGGCAAAACAGCGGAGTGCATCAGGGATCACGTCCGGAAAGGAACGAAGATCGCTGTCGAAGGATCCCTGCAGTCAGGATCCTATGAAAAAGAGGACGGCACAAAGGTCTACAGGACAGAGGTGATCGTCGAAGAGTTCACATTCTGTGAAAGCAAGAAGGAAAGCCACGAAGGACAGGGGCAGGTTCCTACACAGGGACAGCAAGGGTACCAGAAGCCCATGCAGAATGAGCTGCCGCAGGGACAGCAGTCCTATCCGCAGGCAGCCCAGCCGGGATACTATCCGGGGCAGCCCGGGTATCAGCAGCCTCCGCAGGCAGGATTTGTGCCCCAGCAGGGGTTCCTGCCTTCACAGGGACAGGTACCGGTCACATTCCTGAATCCCAATGAAAAGGGGTTTATCCACTAAAAGAAAATGCAAACGGCATTCATGATGCAAGCTCAGGATCGAAGATGGTTCTGGGCTTTTTTGATGCAAAAGGAAAAGAAAACATGGCGGTTCATGAGGCGTGCTGTATAGCACGCTTTTATGAAATGCCATTTCCAAGGAGGAAAGAGTGACATGAAACAATTATTATTCGGGCCGTCGTCATGGCGATGGCAGAAAGAAAAGTACCTGGCACCGTTCGACCGGATGGACCATGCGCCAATGATAGAGGCATCGTCCGTTTATACCCCGGGCTATGGGAATACATCGACGAGTATGGCCCTGTCGGGGACCGTGCTTGAAGCGCTCCAGAGGATCTTCCTTCTGAAAGAAGAACGGATCACAGGCGGGGTGATGACGGCCTCTGACGGTGCGTGCGTCATCGAGTTTCCCGTGCTTGGTGGGGAAGGATTAACAGATGTAGCGGATAAGGAAGGAAGCGGCAAAGACCTCCTGCAGGTCCTGTATCAGCCGAGTTCCGGAAGGTTCAAGGCATGCCGTCTACAGGCAGACGGGGAGCGGAAAGAGATCCCGCTGCTTGGAAATGAGGCATTGTTTTTCATGGCAGTCATCGTATCTGCCGGGAAACAGGATCCGGCAGGGGAAGCGGAACAATCCTTTGACAGCTATATGGAAGCACAGGCGATAAGCCTGAAAGATTCTTCTTCGGAAGAAGAAGCCAGGCGCTGCCTGGAGGAAGCCTTCCGGTTTTCGAATAATCTGTATTCGCGTGTGACGTATGCGGATGCCTGTGAGAAGAACCATCCGGGATCCGGGATCAGGACCTGTCTGGACAGGATCGAACTGCTCACAGGTGAAGACCTGAAAAGACTTACGCCGGATTTTATCATCGGGACTGTTACCGGGGCGGTGATCCCGGATTCCCTGAAAAGAACCTCCCGTGTAAAGAAGCAGAATATCGCCTCGTTAAGGGGCATCTATGCCATCAGTGACCGGCGCCTCACGCCGGAAGAAGAACTGCTGGTCCCTGTGATCCCGGAAACCTACCAGATCACACAGGACAACCACTGGATCGGGCAGCTGATCCAAAAATCAACGGCCCTTCCGACACCGGAACGGAATTTCCTGTTCGTCGGGGAAGCCGGTTCAGGCAAAACGGAGGCGGTCAAGATCCAGGCCTATCTGGCAAACAAGCCGCTCCTTCACCAGAGCATGGACCCCGATACGGACAAGTACGACATCTGCCAGCAGATCGTGCCGGACGGAAACGGCGGCTTTGCCTATACGGAAGGGCCGCTCACACAGGCTCTGGAGAAAGGCTGGTGGTGCGAAGTATCGGAAGCGGACCTGATCCTGAAGCAGGGGGCTTTAGGGTATCTGAATCCCCTGCTCGATAAGACGGGCATCCTGCAGCTGAATACCGGACGGTTCGTGAAGCGGCACCCGGAAGCGGTGCTGTTTTTTACGATCAACGGAAATTACGAGGGATGCAGGCCGATGAACAAGGCGGTGAAGGACCGCCTGATGCCGGTCGGGTTTTCCCTGCCGGAAGACCATGTGCTCATAGAGCGAATCATGGCGGAATCCGGATACCGGGAGGAAGACGAAGTCAGGAAAATGGTCGACGTGCTGCATAAAGTCGCGGACCATTGCAGGGCAAACTGCCTCGATGACGGGGTGGTCGGCATAAGGAGCCTCATAAGGTGGGCAACGGCAGCTGCCTGCGGCGGGAATGCCTGGAAGGTAGCCCAGAAGAGCATCATCAGGAACTGGACGTTTGATGCGGGCGAATATCCTGCGATCATGCGCTGTGTCGAAACACAGTTTCCGCCGGAGGAGGTGGAGCTATGAAAGACACGGAACTGCCAAAAGTGGTGCTGCAGAGAAAAGCCGCAGAACTGGAAAGGATGTCCGACCAGGAGTTTTTTACGAGGGCGGACTTCCAAAGATACCTGAACCAGATCCTGAAAGCGGTCGTATCGGCCTCGAAAGGCGGAAAAATCGAACTGATGGTGGTCGCACAGGATAATGAGACGACCGGCTGCACGGACGGGCAGAAGGTGCTGGTCAATGTGCTGGCACCGTTCATCCGGAACCGGGAGACACGGAATGAAAAGCTGTTTGCCATCATAGGGCTCCTGGCCCATGAATGCGGGCATATCCTGTTCACGGATACGGACGAGCAGGAGAAGTTCCTGGAGGATCTCGAAAAGGGCATCTGCAGGGGCTGTCCGGACGTGGAAAAGATCCTTGCAGAAGGATCGCCCCAGTTCCGGGCGTTTGCTTTTGAAGCCGTCGACGGGTTCCGCAACATCGTGGAGGATGATTACGTCGAATACCGGCTGCTCCGTACCTTTGCGGGGCTTCCGGCGATCTGCCTTAAATTTACCCGAAAAACGGCGGCAGACCAGACGTGGCAGATCATGATGGAGGGATTCGGGACCGGATCTCTGTATGAGAATGTAGAGGCGTTATGCCTACTGCAGGTGCAGAAAGAACACAGCACGAAACGGCTGGAGAAACGGTATCCGAAAGAGTTCCGGGAAGCATTTCCCTATCATGCAAGGATCATGGAACTGATGAAAAAGATCCGCGGCATGAATGACAGCCGGATGCGGATGGAAACGTTCAAGAAGATCGTAGCCATCATCCTGCCGCTCATAAAAGCGGAGTATCAGGAACAGCTGGAAGAGGAAAAAGAAAAACGGCAGGCAGGTCCCGAAGAGGGATCTGATCAGCCACAGGAATTGGACCGTCCGGAAGGAACCCTGGAAGCAGATCCTTCCCGGATGGAAGAAGAACTGGGCTTTCGCATTTTGAAGAGCCAGAAAGAAAAGCAGGATGAGAAGGCCAGACGGTCCGGAAGGATGGACAGTACCGCTGTGGGAAAGGAACAGATCAAAAGCCCGTATTTCCATGCGGACTGCGGATCCGACCTGCCGGATGCCATGGACGCACAACGTTATGCGCAGGATGAACTGGAAGTGCTGAAAAGCGCCAGGGAAGAGGAGGAGCTGGACAACTTTGCGGACAGGATCCTTTCGGTCCGCCGGAAAGTCCTCGTCACGGCAGACATGAGATCTTCCTATAAGGAGCAGATGCGCTCGGTACAGCCGGTGGTTGACCGGACGGTCAGGATGCTAGACAGTGCGTGGAAGGACCGCCAGCTGGAAGGCAGGCTGTCCGGACAGATCCTTGGGAAGAAGATGGACACGCGCCAGGCTTACCGAAGTGACGGAAGGTTCTATACAAAGGAACTGGTCCCGGAAGGAAGCCCCAGGGCAGCCTTCGGCATCCGGATCGACGAAAGCGGGTCGATGGAGGGGAATAAGATCCTTACGGCGAAGAAGACGGCGATCGCTCTGGAAGCCATTTTCCGGAGCCTTTCCGTACCGCACTGCATCTACGGGGATACCGCCGACAGGGAACAGGAACTGGACGTGATCATCCATAAGTATGCGGAATTTGATGCGTTCGATGACCAGGACCGCTACCGGCTGGCAGATATCAGGGCCTATAACAACAACCATGATGCCTGTGCCCTGCGGTTTGTCGCAAACGCCCTGAAACGACGGGCTGAGCCGCAGAAGATCCTGGTGGTGATCTCCGACGGGCTTCCGGCTGCCAGAGGGTTCAACGGCCATTCTGCGGTCTTAAAGACCATGGAGACGGTCCGGGAGATCGAGAAGGAAGGGATCCGCGTTTTTGCTGCGGCACTGAACGGATGCTATGACGACATCGTCAGGATCTACGGGAAAGAAAGGACCATGGATGTAAAGGACCTGGAACTGCTCCCGAAAGAACTGACGAAGCTCGTTAAGAAGTATTGTCTGAGAAGATGGGTCTGACCCGTCTTTTTTTTACAGGAGAACGGACATGAACAGAAAGAAGAATCTATTTTTTGACTGTGACGGAACGCTGTTCCCGTGGAAACGGCTGCCAGAAAAGGACCGCTGGAGGCTTTATACGCAGGAGTATTACGAATCCCTTGCCGCATACCCGCAGATGAAAACACTGGTCAGGGATCTTGCGGAAAGGGCGCCTCTTTATATCTGCTCGGTCTGTTTGGGAAAAGATGCCCGGAAAGGAAAAGACCGTGCGCTGGATCTGCAGTATGGAAAACACTGCTTTCCACGCTCCCGCAGGTTTTACGTGCCGGAAGGCATGAGCAAGGCGGAATATGCCATGGAAAGGCTCGGAAGGAACTTGGACCGGAACGACCTTCTGCTGGACGACCATTCGGCAAACCTGATCGACTGGGAAGAGCATGGAGGGACCTCGGTCAAAGTCCTGAACGGCATCAACGGAATCGGCAGGACCTGGAAGGGAATGCGAATGACCCTGGACGGGAAAATGGACTTTGTCGGAATGGGAAGCCGCTGGAACCTGGATCAGGAGACCTTTGACAGCCTTGTGTTCCGTGTGTATGAGCAGGCGGTCAGGGACTACCTGCAGCTGACAGGGGACAGCTCCCTTAAAGCAGAAAAAGAAAGAAGCGAGATCGTGCAGTTTTTGAAGGATGACCGGTTCCATTTCGGGACCGGAAAGATCCTGCAAAGGCTCGGGATCGCATGAGAACAAAAAGAGCAGGGAAACCTGCTGAAAAGAATCCAATTGGAAAAAGGAGAAAACGAATATGACAACATTAATGAATGACGTTTATGAGGAACTGTTAAACAGAGGATTTGCAGTGGAAGCGGTGGAATGCGTCAAGCTGAACGAGAAACTGCAAGGGCTTGTGATAAAGCAGCAGGATGACATGATCGCACCGATCGTCTATGACAGCATGCTGGAACAGCTGGAAAGGCAGAATACCGGTATTTCCGGTATCGTGGATGCCCTATTGGAGCATCTGAAGGACACGGACCTGTCAAAAGTAGATCCGAAACGATTCCTGGATGCAGCGTTCATCCTGGAGCATGTGCAGGTGCGTCTATGCCGGGGGGACTGGAACCGGGAATATCTGGAGCAGACCGTTTCCGAACAGGTGGAAGAGACGGACCTTTATATTTATCCGGCAGCCTGTGACGAGTCTTATTCGGTCATGATCACAAGGCAGATCCTTAAGGACCTGGATCTTTCTGCCGAGCTGGTGATGGAGAAGGCAAAACAGAACACCAGGGAAAACAGCGAGGTCCTTCCCATGAGCGCGGTCCTTTCCGAGTTCTTTGGAGACATGGGAGAAATGCCTGGAGAAGCAACGATGGTCCTGATTTCCAACCATGCCCGGCACTACGGGGCGGGTTCCCTAATGGACCGGGATGCCCTGGAAAAAGCAAGGACATTACTTCATGCCGAAGAGATCTTCCTGATCCCGAGTTCGGTCCATGAACTGCTTGCCATAAAGGCGGTAGGAGATACTGCTTTCATCAAACAGATGATCTGCGACGTGAATACGGATGTCGTTGAACAAAGGGACATGCTGAGCGACCATGCTTATCTGTATGATGGGACAGGAATTGTATCTATCTGGTGAGGTATTGATATCAGGACTAACTATTACAGGCTGCTTTGTGCAGCCTGTTTTTCTGTAAACGCTAAGTTTTGGGATGGGTTTAAAGACTCCAATGAGAGAGTAGTGTTATCAACCTGGGTTATCTTGCATGTCTTGCAATATAAGCTCATGATAGTCTGCCTCAAATTCTATATATGCTTTATTCCAAGATACCATGACTTCTGGTGTGAGCCTTTGGCATAATAAAAACACCTGTTATCTCTAACAGATGTTTTGATAATTATTATTCTATTCTCTAATTCAGACCTATTATCTAAACAGCTCTATTGCTTTTTCAGCAAATCGTTTTCCGTATACGATGAAATTATCTTTATAATGTTCCATCGCATTATGCTTCTCCATGTTTGAGTTTACTCCGACAGGGCCCAAATGAAGATATGGAAGCCCACATCCAGCTCCGCCGGAATAACAAACCATACCGCCAGCTAACATTCGAGCCAAAATGGATTGAATAACAAGATCTCCACAACCTTGTGTATATTGTTCCGTTGAAAAGGCTCCACCCAGTTTTCCGGCCATGCCAAGTTTATCAACTGCCGGTAATAGCCACGCATGAAGATCCGGAGTCATCAATGCAGCATAAGAAGGAGAGCCAATCACAATTCCTTTAACTTCTTTTACAAATTCCTGATCAACTTCATGAATAGAAAATGCTTTTGCCTCAACATCAGCTACACCATTCATTCCTTTTATAATCCATTCCGCAGCCTGTTTTGTATTACCGGTTTTAGAATCATATATTACTGCTAGTTTCATCTCATTTTCTCCTGTTTGTAGTTTTTGCTTTTTGTTAATCATTCAATCATCTTGATAAATCGTTTTTGAATTTTGTCGCAGGAATAACCCATGCTCTGATAAAACATATGTGCATTCTCGCGGATAGTATTACAGTTCAGTCGAATGAACGTATATCCTTCTTTCTCTGCCTGATCTTCCATCGCGGCAAGTAGTTGTTTCCCAATGCCGTTCTGCTGCGCAGCCGGTAAAACTGCAAGAGCAATGATATTCCATCCATTACCTCCATAAAGAAGATTATACCGTTCAGCCTGGATAAAACCCAGTACCTGATGTTCTATGTCATCTTCGTACACTAGAAAACGGTAATTTGAATTGTTGGATAGCTCCTCTATTCGTCGCTTTAGCAGCTCACTGGTCGTTTCATAGCCTAAAGACTTTTTACAGATATGTTCCAGGTCTTGTGCATCCTCAATCTGAATATTTCTTATCATCGATTATTTTCCTCGGTAAAGGTTAATATTAATATCTCTTCAAATAATTCAGAATCGATTATGCTAAAATACTAACACATAAAAGTTGAACCGGTCAATAAAGCAGGATTCTCTTAGCTTTTCAAATAAGGCTTTCTTGACTTCCCATTTTTCTCTGTTATAATCCAAGCATTCAATCATCCATTCCCATTTACTTACACCCCTTTCGGGGCTTGTATTTCCCGTTTGAAAAGGAAAATAACCACGGTCTTATTTGTATGCCGTGTTTTAGATAGAGTATGCTGATCGTCAGCATGAAAGAAGAACGGATCTGCCTTGGGGCAGGTCTTTTTGTTTTGCATTCCCATAAGACGCAGCATCTGCCTGTGCAGGGGGAAAGGAAAGAAGAGATGGAACAGAATAAGGAACTGATCTATGAACGGATCGTCCAGGTCATGAAAGAGATCGGGGCGATCGGAAAGGAGTCTGAGAACAAGACCCAGAATTTCAGGTACAGAAGCATCGATGCAGTCATGAACGCACTGCAGCCGGCACTGATCCGGAACCGTGTCGTGATGATCCCGGAAGTGCTTTCTGTCCAGCGGACAGACCGGGTGACGTCGAAAGGCGGCGTTATAACCTTCAGCAATGTAAGGATGCGCTACCGGTTTGTCGCCGTGGAAGACGGGAGCCGGATCGAAGTCGTGATGGAAGGGGAAGGCATGGATTCCGGGGATAAGTCTGTCAACAAGGCGATGTCCGCGGCATATAAGTATGCGTGCTTTCAGACCTTCTGCATCCCGACAGAGGAAATGAAGGATGCGGATGCGGAAAGCTTTGAGACCGTTCTGCCGCAGAACGTAAGCCGGCAGGATGTGCAGTATGCGGCGATGCAGATCCCGCAGCCGGAACAGACTCTGGCAGGTTATCCGGCAGCCAGTGAAGGACAGGCGCTGCAGCCTTATCCGCAGCAGCAGGTGGCGATGGGTCCTTTCTTTGCAGACCTTCCGTCTGCCCTTAATTATACCTGTACGTTTGGCCGCAACAATGGGAAGACCATGGGCCAGATCGCATCAGAACCGCGGAGCGGGGAGGAACTGGGATGGTATATCAGGGTACGCCCGGATTCCCCGGAAGCCCTGGCTGCCAATATGATCCTGAAAAGCAGGGTCATGTAACGAAGGAAAGGAGCATTTATGGAAACAGGCCATCAGATGCCGTTCGGGATCGGGTTCGTAACGGATCTTCTGGGACTGTCCCAGGGGACCGGGGCAGCGGACCGGGAGAGCTTTTATACCGCCTGCCCGTTCTGCCAGCGAAAGCGCAAGCTCAATATCAACCTGAAAAAGGATGCCTGGCACTGTCCGGCATGCGGAGAAGGCGGCGGCATGATAAAACTGTATGCCATGTGCCGTGAGATCAGCCAGAAAGAAGCGGCAAGGGAACTGTTCCGCATTTACCATGATACGGACGAGAAGACCAGGAAAGAAGTAAGCGTCCGAAAATCGGTGCTTGCGGACCTGCCGGAGAAGAGAAGTGCGGCGGACCTGAAAAAAAGAAACGCGGCCTACCAAAGCCTCCTTGCGGTCCTGCCGCTGTCGGACGTACACAGGGAAGCCCTTCACAGAAGAGGGCTTTCGGATGACGTGATCGACCGGCTGGGGTACCGCTCCACACCGCAGCACGGCCTGGGAAGGATCGCTGCCGCACTGGAGGAAAGGGGTGTCGACCTGGACCGGATCCCCGGTTTTTATGGAACAACAAAGAAACGAATGGTTTACCGAACCCCCGGCATTTTACTGCCGGTAAGGACCCTCCGGGGACAGATCTCCGGGCTCCAGATCCGCTATGACAGCCTGCCGGAGACAGCATCCGAAAAAGAAAAAGAAGTGTACCGAAAATATGCCTGGTTCTACTCCGGGGATAAGAAAACGGGGACATCCGTTTCCGGCTGCGAGAACATCCACCATGCAGGGTTCCATCAAGGAGCCTCGGTCAGGAAGGTCTGCCTGACGGAAGGGGTCCTGAAAGCGGATATCGCATCTGCCTTCAGCAGGGTCCCGTTCCTGGGGCTTACCGGGGTGTGCAATACCGCCCAGCTGAAAAGCGGACTGGAGGACCTGAAACGGAGGGGGACCGAAAGCGTGTATGTCTGTGTGGACATGGACTGGCAGACCAACCGGAACGTGGAGCGGGCACTTGCCCGGATCGCCGGGATCTGCCAGAGTTCCGGCCTGGAAACCACTGTGCTCACATGGCCCGGGACCTATAAGGGGATCGATGATTTCCTGTTGGAGAAGAAACGCCGCGGCATGCTCTGAAAGAAAGGAAAAAGATCATGGTACAGACAGAACAGATACCACTGGAACAGATGGTATTTACAGGGACCTGGGAACTGCTTTTGCAGGCGTATGACATGAAGGACATTGACGAGAACTGGGACCTTCTGCTGGAGAAAGCAGGGACGTTCCAGGCACAGTTCGCGGGCACCTCTGTTTCGGATCTGTCTGCAGACCTTCTGGCCAGCGTCATGCGCCATATCGAAGCGGTGAAAGGGATGGAAAAGAAAGGGGGTGCTTCCCATGCGGAGTACCACTCCATGGGCCGATGACCGGTCCGGGAAGTATAAGAAACTGGCAACCAGGCTCGCAGGCACTGCGGGCTTTTTGATTGGCAGCTTTTGCAGGAACGTCATGTTCCTTGTATTGTTCTGCGGGTTCTTTGCCGGGGTCTATGCGCTGATCGCAGTGCTTGGATACCTGTTCGGCATAGACCTGCGCGATTAAGGGAAAGGAGAAAACTATGATACAGGACAGATTGGTAAAGGAAAACGGATGCAGGGTGATCTGCGACAATACAGCCATCCCGAAGGAGAAATGGCTGGAGATCAGGAAAGGATACCTGAACGGCACCGACGCGGGGAAACTGGCCGGCGTCTGCCTCTGGGGAAATGAACTGTCCGTATACCTGGACAAGACCATGCCTTTGCAGGAAGCAAAGGAAGATACTTCCAAATGGTTCAAATTCCAGTGCGGACTGTCCCTGGAACCGCTGATCGCAGGCTGGTACCAGAAGGTGACCGGCTACCAGGTGGAGAACGTAAGCTATATGCTGGGGCACCCCGAGATCCCGTTCCTGGCGGGCGATATGGATTACATCGCGGAAACGCCGGAGAAGGAGCTGGTCGGGATCGAGATCAAGACCACGGACGAGATAAATGTGAACGAGCACTTCCGTGCCGGCATCCTGGGGGTGGATGGGAAACTCCCGTCCCAGTATGAGTACCAGGTGCGCCATTATATGGCCGTTACCGGGCTCAGCCGGTTCATCGTGCTGGTCTGCTACGGCTTTGACAGCAGCAAGGTGATCCCTGTCACGGTATACCGCGACCTTTTATTTGAAGAGCAGATGCTGGGCATGGAGATCCGTTTCTGGAACCGGCATGTGGTGCCACAGGACCCGCCGGAAGAAAGGCATATGAAAAAAGAGGACCTGAAGAGGGTCCAGAAAGAGGTCTTTGACCCGGAAACGGAACAGGAGGACCTGCCGGAGGAAGCAGATGAAGTCCTTGCAGCCTACCAGGAGCTGACCCTGCAGAAGAAGGAGGCAGAATCGAAAGCGAAGGAACTGGAAGAGCAGCTGAACGCCGTGCTGGCAGAGATCTGCCGGCTCAGCAGGGGCGCTCCGCTTGCCGTCAGGCCGATCGACGGAAAGACATATTATGAAGTCGTGAACAAAGTGGCCTCAAGGACAACGGTGGATTCCGAAAAGCTAAAGATGACCCATCCCGAAGCCTACCGGGAGTGCAGGAAAGTCTCCGCCTTTGAACAGACCACTGTCAGGGTGAAGAAATGCAGGAAGGCGAAAGGAGAATAACCTATGGAGATGACATTGCAGAATGTTTCGTTCAGCAGGGTCATCACGAAGGTCCCGGGAAGCGGCTGGGGCGTATCCTTATATACGTCCCGGTCCTTCCAGGGGCTTCCGAAGGCCGTGGTGGAACGGAACCGGAAAGGAAAGACCTGCTATTTCATGGCATCCGGGACGTGCCTCCCCACGCAGAAGGATGTGCCGGTGGACCTGGTGGGAAACTGGAAGCAGACAAAGTACGGGGAGCAGTTCGCGGTCCGTACATATACGGTGCGGATGCCGAAGACCCTGGAAGAGATCGGAGATTACCTGCGGTCCGGCGCGGTCAGGGGCGTTGGGAAGAAGACGGCGGAAAGGATCCTGGAAGCCTTCGGGGAGGATGCGCTGAATGTCCTGACGCAGGCACCGGAAAAGCTGCTCTCCGTCAAAGGGATCAAAAAGGCCCAGCTGGAAAAGATCCGGCAGTCTGCAGGCCTCAGGATCGGCTACCAGAAACTCCAGGCGCTCTTAAGCCCTGCCGGGATCGGCCCGGAAAAGATCATGGAGGCCTATAAGGCCCTGGGAGAAGAAAGCGCCCTGGAGGTCATGCGTGATCCGTACTGCCTGATGCAGGCAGCCGGGATCGGCTTTTCCGGTGCGGACAGGGCTGCCAGGCTGCTCGGCATAGAGCCTACTTCGAAGGAACGCCTGACGGCGGCGCTCAAGGCTGCCGCAAGGTCCCTGTGCAGCCGGGACGGGCATGTGTACCTCGGAAAAGATCTGCTCATCAGGGAAACGATGAAGCTTTTGAAGGAAGCAGACCCACTGTCCCTTCCTGCAATTGAGGCGGTTAGTAACGCCCTTCATACGGCAGGCAAGGAGGACCTGGTCCTTCGGTTTCCCGGGGAACTGGATGCCGTCTACCTTCCGGAGTACGACCAGGCGGAATATGCCGTTGCAGAGGCGGCCGCAAAGCTAGTTAAGAAAGCTCATCCGGACCGGAAATGGCAGGAGGCATTGCAGGACTGGCAGAAGTGCCATCCGGCAACCTGCCTGACGGAAGGGCAGAAGGAAGCGGCAGAAGCCGCCTGTGAGAACAGCCTTCTTGTGATCACAGGGAGCGCCGGCACCGGGAAAACGACCATCGCAAAAGCGCTGATCGGATCGTACCGGAAGGCGCACCGGAACCTGTCCGTGACGCTCCTTGCACCGACCGGGAAAGCCGCCAGGCGCCTTACGGAAGCGACCGGAGAGAAAGCCTTTACCATCCATTCCGCATTAAAGCTGCAGACCGGGAACGGCTTTCTGTATTACCAGAAACCGCTGAACGAGGGGCTGGTCATCGTAGACGAGGCTTCCATGGTGGACCTTTTCGTCATGCAGGCGCTGCTGTCTTCCCTGACCGGGAATTCGGCCCTGGTCCTTCTGGGGGACGTGAACCAGCTTGCTTCTGTAGGCGCAGGGGCAGTACTTGCAGAACTGATCCGGTCACGGAAAGTGAAAACGGTGTGGCTGAAGGAGATCATGCGGCAGAATGAAGACAGCCTGATCATCAAAAATGCCATCCGGATCAACCAGGGGGACGGCAGGCTGAAGTATGGGGCTGATTTCCGGTTCTTCCCTGCATGGAAAGAGAATGCACAGGATACGGTCCTGTCCGCCTTCTTCCGGGAAGCCAGGGAGACAGGCCTGGATCAGACGGTCGTCCTTACGCCGCTCCGCCGGTGGGGGGAGGTAAGCGCCTGCAAGCTGAACAGGAAGATCCAGCAGATGATTATCGGCTCTTCCTCTTCCGGATATCTGTGCCATGGCACAAGATTTTATGCCGGGGATAAGGTGATCCAGACAAGGAACACGGAAACAGTTTCCAACGGCGAGACAGGATATCTGCTTTCGATCACTTCGGAAACGGATGATGGCGGAAAAGAAGATACCGTTTTCCGGATCGCCTTTGAGAGCGGGCTGACGGTATGCTATAAGCGCAAGGACATGGACGACATCGAGCTTGCCTATGCCCTGACGATCCATAAGTCACAGGGAAGTGAATACGATACCGTGATCATCCCCTTGCTGATGGATTACCAGTGCCCGCTGTATAACAGGAACCTTCTGTATACGGCAGTGACAAGGGCACGGAAAAAAGTCATCCTGACAGGACACCGGGAGGCGATAGAGCAGTGCATACGGACCAGGGATACCGGGATCCGAAATACATTGCTTGCCAACAGGATCTACCTGATGTGCAGGTAATAAAAAAGCAGAGGGGGCTGGTCAGCTTCCTCTGCTATTCGTTTGAATTATGCGTGTTGTCTGGATAGCTTACATTCCGCGTTTTCCATCGCCCGCTTCGGTAATATACATAACCGACTGCCGGCATGACAAAGGATGCCAGTGCACCGCCAAGCCAATATCCATATAGGCCGAAGGCCTTTCCCAACAGGTAACCAAGCAGGATGCGGACGGCAAAATTCTCAATGATCCCAGACACAGATTCCAACCGGGTATTTCCAACTCCTTCCAGAAGCGCAAAGGGGCCGGTTGCAAGAAACAGCCCGGCAAATGAAACCGCAAATATTAAAAGACAGTTTCCTGCATAACTGATCACAGAAGGATCCGAGGTAAACAATCCAAAGACCTGTTCCGGCAATATAACTACTACAGCGACGAGAAATGAACAGAACGAAAGGCCGACAAGGATCGTTCTGCCAAAGACCTGCCGGATCCTCTGAAAATCTTTTTTACCGAAACTCTGGGCGACCATGATGGTAGCACCCTGATAGAGTCCAGTGGATATAGCGCTGACAAGATTCTTCAGCTGATTCCCAATCCCGTCTGCAGCGGATGCAGATGCCCCATAGGTGTTCACGTTGGAATTGATGAACAGGGCAGACACTGACATCAGTATCCCAAACAGGATAATGGGAAGAGATATTCTGAGGATGGAAGAAAGCATGTTCTCTGATGATTCTTCTAAGCCATATTTCTGGAAAGAAAACGGCTTGTATAGCTGCAGAAACAACAATGAGCCCAGGATCCCTGCTGCAAACTGCGAAACGAGCATGGCAAATGCCGCCCCTTTCAGACCATAATGAAATTGTCCGACAAGAATCAGATCCAACAGGATATTCACAGCTGACTGGAATAGAACCAGAAGCAGCGGCATCTTTGAATTTCCAAGTCCCCGGAACACGGCATACAATATACTGTTTACGGTAAAAAACAGCAATGTAAGGCAGGAAATGGAAAGATAAAATCTGGCATCTGTATAGACGGGAGAAGGGGTATGGACCAATTGAAGAAGCAGATCTCGGCAGAGAAAACCTGCAAATCCGAATGCTGTCGATACAGCGACTGCAAGGAAAAACAGGGAACGGACAGTTTTCCTAATCAGATGGTATTTCCTGCGTCCGCTTTGCTGTGCGATGAGGATCGGTCCTCCAAAAGAAAACCCGACCGCGCTCATGGTCAGAAGACCATATACGATATAACAGATATTCAGTCCGGACATGCCGGACGCTCCGTTATACCGGCCGATGATCAGCATTTCTGCCGCCTGGCAGAATGTCTGCAACAAATTTACACCTGCCAGGGGCAGAGAAAACAGGATCAACTGCTTTACAATTGATCCTGTCGACATATCAGAAATAATCTGTTTACTGCCTGGTTGATCCATTTGCTTCAAGTACCATTACTCTATGGAAAGAACGATCTCTCCGATGTACTGCTGTCCCGGCTCCAGAACAGTATCTTTCCCGTCTACAGACAAGGTCAGCGTGCCCTGTGTAGCGATGACGGAAGCGTCTGCTCCGATATACAGTTCATCCAGCAGGCAGGTCCCGGTTACGGTCCAGAGGGCATTGTCTTCCAGATTCACCACAACCTTATTATAACCGTTAGCATACGGGGTATTATCCACATGACCCAGATAGCCTGCATTCTTCCAGTCTGGACCAGTGCCGTTTGCTTCTGCGTAAGCATTTCCGACCAGGACTTCATAATATCCACCAGCATCGATCTGGTCATCTGCAACATACAGAGACTCATCGTTTTGGATGGTATGACGGAATGCCCCGGAGGAAATGATTCCGCTCAGCAGTGCATTCTCTCCAAGGTTTACGATCAGGGAGGAACCACCATTTTCCGTGACATATCCGGAAGAATTCCAGATATCTCCAGCGACTTCCGTATTGCTGAGATTCAGATTGACAAGCCAGCCGGAGTCTCCGGTGGTATTCAGCGATGCAGCTGTCACGGTCATGTCTTTTTCTGTCCATTCATAGGACCAGCCAGCCGGTTCTACAAGCCGCTCACTGAAGGTCGGGAAGATGCATGGTTCGCCTGCAAACATGGCTTCGATATTTGTGCTGCCAATCACTCTTCCAATCTCCGGGTCATCAAGTCCCCATTCCAATCCCATGTCGGGACCGACATAATCATCGTCGTTATCAATGATCTGGAGCAGGACTCCATCGTTGCTGGTAATCTGTGCATGGTCGACGGTAATGTCCGCATTGACCTTTTTCACAAGGAAGGTTGCATTCTCGGAAGTTACCTGCGTGCCGTCGAGAATATTGAGGACATTCCATCCGCCGCCAAAATTGTTGTGGAACATAAACCCGAATGCATCGGAGCTCACGACAGAAGGGATCACAGTGCCTTCTTCTGTCTGCTCACTTACTACGGATGTTACCACATCACCGCTGTCCTGTACAGGAACGCCACCGATGGAAGCATAATCCGGATCTTCAAACATGTAGCGCGGATCCATCTCGCTGGTTTCGCTGTATTGGACCACATCGATTTCCTGCCCGCCTGTATAGCTCATAAAATTGGCTTCCCCGCCGGTCATGATGATAGCATAGGTGCCTGCATGGAAATCAACGCCATAAAAATCAGCCATATCATCTGCCTGTACATAGGCGATGTAACCGGAATTTTCAACCTCAGCCTTGGTATTGACAGCGATCAGGTGCTGCATCAGGCTGTAATCTGTCCAGGCATCTCCGTCTGTGGAGAGTGCGCCCCAGCCAGATGAATAGACAGAGCTGTCAACAAATGTCTGTGTTGTGTAAGCACCCATCATACTGGTGGTACGGACGTTTGCAACTGTGTCATCCAGTCCCAGCACCCAGGGAGGTGCCACCATCATATTCTGGCTTGCATTGGAATAATAGCCTGGGTAAAGTGTCCCGCCATTCGAAACCAGTACGCAGTTTTTCAGAATGGTATTTGCCCCGTTATCAGAAAATACAGCTGTCTTTCCTACACCGGAGGTTGTAATATCGGTATTCTCCATGACCAGGGTGCCACCGTTGGTATTTAAAACCGCGGTGCCGAGCCCACAGAAATCATTGACCCGAGTCCCGTCAGACATCGAATCCAGAAGGATGGAAGTATCGCGGATCGTGTAATCAGAACCATTAATGATCACGGCGGAAAATTCGTCTTCTTCTGACTGGATCACAGCACCTTCCATCACGGCATTATCATAGTTGCCTTCTGACACAGCAGCCACTGCAGGAGAGGTAAGTTCTGCCAGCATTCCATCTTCCACGTATACAGCCGGATCATAAGGCATTCCGTCAAATCCAGAAAAACTTGACAGCCCGTAAAACCCGCTGCCTTCTTCAACAACTGCAGCAGCGGGAACCGCTTCCGCAGCAATTACAGTTCCGGACAAAGCCAGGGAAATGGCCATTACCGGTAATAACATCCAAAATCTCTTTCTCATCTCTAAACCTCCTGTCTTGTAAATGCTTCAATTAATGCTGCCAGCTTGCTCCCTTTTATCTTAGCAGGTATCGGGAAAACTTCATTTTATCGGAAATACAATACGCGTGTCCTGATTTGCCGACAATATTGTACTTATGGTACAATAAACTGTGATGAACGAAAGGAGAGCTTTCTGATGATATTTACACTGGATATGCTGTTTGAAAAACTGGAAGAGTATTCCTTTGTTGTGAAAGACCAGGATGTATTGTCAAATGAATACAAGACATTTCATCTGCTCCCGGAAAATGAGCAGTATTATCGCCCGAATATGATATATTTGACCGATTCTTATGATATGGTCCGCTTCAATACTTTTCGAAAAGCACAGGAAACAGGCAGGCACGACTGCCTGATCTATGTTTACGAACACGATGAGGAATATGAGGACGGGGCATCCATCTACATCCAAACAACGACAGAACTTGCCATTGTGCTGAACCGGATGCAGGAGTTTGTCATTGATCTGATCATGCTGGAAAATGGTCTGAATGGATCCATTGTAAATGGGGCTCATATTGGGCAGCTGCTTGCAGAGATCTATCCGATGGTAGGAAATCCCATGAAGGTGATCGATCCGAGTCTCAAAGTGGTTGCATCAGAGGGAGAGGATTCCATCGACAGTAAAGAACTGCTAACGCTCATGACAGGGGAACATGAGACTTATAACCATGACGCGTATTCGTACATGATCTGTCCACCGGATAAAGACTGCCCATATGAAAGGATCCTGTATCGCATTCCCACCAACGGAATCGTGAGCATGTACCTTTATTGCCTGAACCGGAAGGAGCATTACAAAGGGAGCATCCTTTCCATGTTACATCTGTTTATTCCTTACATCCGACAGTGTCTCCTACAGGATCCGGAGATTACAAGAGGTAGTGTTTACGAGAGCCTTGTCAGGGATCTTTTGGCCGGGGATGCTCTGGAGACAGATGCCAAAACCCGTTGTATGGCTATCGGGATCCCCTATGCCTCGGAGTATTTGCTTTTCAGCGCAGATACGAAAGATGCCCCTTATCCGGATGATCTGATCTGCGGTAAGATCCATATGATCTTTCCTTCAGCCATGCCCATTGTTTATCAGGGGCAGGTGATCACACTGCTTACAGAAACGAAGAGCAAAGAACAGATCATGAGGAAACTGGAGCGGCTTTCAGAAGAACTGTCTCTTGTTTTCGGGATCAGTCGGGTATTTACGATGATCACAGATCTGAAAGCGGCTTTTGTACAGGCAAAGGCTGCCAGAAATATTGGTTCCCGGTTGAAACACAGCAGGTTTGCAGAACACTATCATATGCTCCCATTGACAGATTCTGACAGGATCTACGAATACCAGGATATTGCACAATATCATGCCTATGATATTTCTGCCAAGATGTTTGACTATACCTGGTTCTGCCTGCCGGAAATCCTCTCTCTTATAAAGCAGACCGAAAAGTCTGGTTCAAATCTTCCAGTGATCCTTTATGAATACTTATCCTCCGGTTGTTCTTATATTGAAACTGCCAGAAGGCTGTTCATGCACAGGAACAACGTAGTCTATCATATCAACCGTCTGAAAGAATCCGGGTTTCGTGATCTGCAGGATCCAGATTATATCCAGAAAGTGATCGAGACATACCATGTGTTGTTCCTGTTGTGGACACCATCATTAGAATTGGATGGAAATGCTGAGCCGCATTAGGAAGTATATATTGAGAAAACATGGAATTGTTTCCTGTGCAATAATTGTTTTATTGTCTGGTTGACAAAGCAACGTTCAAAATTGTACTCTAAAATAGTGAATATAATCATATTTTATCGATAATAGTGCATATAATAAATATTATACATATTCAGCTTAGGGCGGAGAGGACGATTGTTTTGACAAACTGTGATAAAAAAATCTCGACATTAGTATATTCCATGTCTTTTGACCGATATGAAACGCCTGATCTGGAAGAAGACCAGATCAGATATGTTCCGACGCTCTCCAAACGGAAAAAGAGCGTGACCAGGGTGCTGAATGAGATCATACGGGAGAAACCGGACTGCACGAACACGGTGTATGCACTGCTGACTTATTCCACACAGAAGTGGGCAAGGGATACAAGGAACGAGATCGGGCTGAACCCGGAAAAAAGCCTGATGATCGAGGATTCTTTCAAGGAAGCCGCTGTCACGATGGGAGATCTGTATAAGAAATCCGGGATCCCACCCAGGATCGAGGATACCCGTATCATCCGGATCAGTGAATCCGATGAGATACTGGAATGCATCGAGGACGGACTTTCCTGGCTGGAAAAGACTCCGGTCATCGGATATTCGCTTGCCAAAGCAATTCGGGCTGTGCATCTCATGGACGATGCAGCGTCCGATATTTCCGCTTATCTGTTCAAAGAGTATTATAAGCCGGCGATCCTTTATCTGAACGAGCAGGTGGGTCCTGATATCGACAGGGTGGTGACGGAACTGACTTCCTGCCAGTGGCTTTATGACGGGAACCGGAACAGCACGGCGTATCACAATACGATGCTCCTGATCAAGATCTATCCTTTCCTGATCCACCGCTTTGTACGCCGGTACAGGAACGGGGGGATCTCAGACCTTGGGATCCAGAAGGATACAGACGGATTGTTTCTGCTGAAGATCCTGGAAGATGCCGTAAACGGTGTCAGGCGGTATGAAGGCGGGGGAGAGAGGCTTTACCAGATCCTTCGGCTGATGCTCCTTGCACAGCCAGATGCCGTCATTAAAAAGGAACTGGACCTTACCACTTCCGCGCTTTATGAGCAGAAAGCCCGCGCTGTCAATATGCTGTCCTTCTTACTTTGGGGGTATTCGACAGTAGAGATACTTGAAGGGATTGTGTTTGCTCCATTAACGAAAAAGGATCTGCGGAAGATCATATAAAAGGAATGCCTTTATGGAGTGAGTTTATGAGAATAGGGGCATTCACTAATAGTAATAGGGAACATATCAGATAAGATCAAGATAAAATGTTCCCTAAAATTTTGCTTGACATTTAGGGAACAAATCAAGAAAATAAGAAAAAGAATGTTCCCTAAAGGAGGTGCTTTTCGTGTCTGCATTTGATGAGATTCAGTCTGCTCTTCGTGAAAGAGCTGATCTGAATGCAAGATTATCGCTGATCCCTTATGAGGGTACACCTGAAATCAAAGATGTAAGCGGACAGAAATATCTATATATAAGGAAGCGGGTTGGAAGCAAGGTCACATCCACCTATGTTGGAACGTATTCGGATGAACTCTACCAACTGCTCCTTCGAAACACACGGGAAGCACGTGAGATCCGGAAGAGCTTAAGAAAACTGGATAAAAAACTGGCGGAGCTGGGCTATCAGGAAAGCGAGCTTGAGCCTCGTGTGATCCGGAACCTGGATTTTGCCAGAGCCAATATGAAAGCAAACATCTATGATCAGGCAGTCCTGGAAGGTGTTGCCACTTCTTTCCCGCAGACAGAGGAAATCATAGAAAATGGTAAAGTAAACGGCATGACCGCTTCGGATGTACAGAAGATTCTGAATCTGAAACACGCATGGGAATTCATACTGGACCAGGATGTGATACAGGCAAAGAGTGATTACTATGTTCTCTGTCATATTGCTCGGCTGGTGAATGAAGGCTTTTTCACGGATGGCGGAAGGATCCGCGGCGTACCGGTAACAATCGGAGGTTCGTCTTATATTCCGCCCCTTCCAAAAGAATTTGAGGTCAGGGAGAGAATAGAAGAAATCCTTCAGTCTGATATGGCGGATATCGATAAAGCAATCTGTTTATGTCTGTATACGATGAAAACACAGGTTTTCATCGATGGAAATAAACGGGCAGCTGTCATCTTTGCAAATCATTTTCTGATCGCGCATGGACAAGGATTTCTGGTGATCCCCGAAGTACATGTTGCTGAATTTAAAAATCTTCTTGTAGCCTATTATGAAGGAGAAGACGAAGGGATCATCACAGCATTTCTAAAAGATAACTGTTGGAAGATTTTTTGACGAATAAAAATAAATTGCCTAAATTAAACCAATTGCGTTGAATAATGTACCATTTTTGGATAATGATTAAAGTTAAAAACATTGACCATTTTGACTTGCCAGTATCTTCTGACAATGGTACCTTATTTTTAAAGGAGGGCGAGGATGCCGTATCAGTCACAATGCTGGAATCTTTTCGATTTGAGCCTGTGCTTCGGCCAGTTCCCTCTTTTTCTATACTTATGTTGAATAATGCGCCATTTTTGAATAATCATTAATGAAAAAGAAGCCACCAGTTCGTTCATGCTCTGGGCTTCCTATCACCCAGCTCATTGCCACTCGATGACTTCTTCACAGGTAGTTTAGAGTATAAAGATGATTTTGTCTACGGAAGAAAAAAGAAAATCTAATTATTTGTTGAAAACACGGCAACGTCTGCAACCGGAGAGGTTTGTGACTCTTCTGGCGCTACTGCAACTACGCCTATACCAACTCGTCGTAGTGGAGGGGACGCTGCCGTTTCTAAAACAATCTATCATCAGACATATAAACTGTCAGTCTATGTAGAACGATGGATCAATTTGGATAATTATTCAAATTATCTGTTATAAGGAAGATTAGTAAAAATGTATAATGTGCAAAAAATCCTATACACCATCTTTCTCAAGTAATCCATCTGATAAAAAGAATAATCAGAAAGACAATCAGCAGGGCAATTACGGTATAAATGGTGATTGCTATAACTTTTATCCGCAAAGGTGTTTTTTTCTTCATCTCAATACATATCTCTGGATTGATTCGGTTGAATGAGACTCCAGTTTACTCAAATATTGTTACTTCCTTCTTGCAACAACTATGTTTTTTTTCATAATGTACTAACAAAGTCAATACAACCTGCAATTCTTTCCGCGACATAGAAGCATCGGATGACTTCCAATCCATCGTAGAGCGGAATCTAGTATTATAGTTTTCAATATTATTTATATAATCCATAAAGGGAAATAACCCGGATCTCTCCGAGAACACAGCCGAAGCTGGGAACCCAGTATCTGAGTTTCCGAGTTATAATATAAATTATAGTTTGGATTTAGTTGCTGTCAATGGATTAATAAATCAAAGCTATGAACAGAAAGCCCGCGCTGTCAATATGCTGTCTTTTTTACTGTGGGGGTATTCGACGGTGGAAATACTTGAAGGGATTGTGTTTGCTCCATTAACTGCAAATTTCGCCTGACCGGCGTGTCCATTCCGCTTCCGGCGGCGTGAGCCTTTCGGAACAAACGGCGTGGCATTCCGCTTTGAACGGCGTGTGAAAAAAATAGTGTTATAGTTTTTTCCGTAGTCAAAAAATAATCTACGGAAAGGAGGCATGAAAATGCAGGACTACAACACTATCATAGGCGTCATCCAAATGCGTGAGAATGACATCTCGTATGAAGCCGTACAAAATCGTTACAACATTGGTTCAAGCACAGTATGATTAATAGTAAAGAAGTCATCGTTGAGGTGGCTTTTTTCGTTATACCGGTATCTGCAAAACGCATCCATAGGCGTTTTTAGAAGGAAGCAGGAAGTCAAAATATCTTAGGCGGTTTTCTTTTGCTCAAAAAATGATTTGAGGAGGCAGAGCAATGTTATTGAACAAATTGGTGAAGCTGGGATTTCAATTCCTGCATGAATAAAGATACAGGTATTCTTATGCGACAAGCATTGTTTTTCTGAACAATAATCCCCCGATCTTTTGGTTTATTATCTCATGACGGAAGGAAATCGATGTGTCATACTCTTCGGTAGTACATAGGTTATTTGCACTGTTGAAAAGCGGAGATGGAAGAATTGGAACGGAATGGTGAGAAGATGGGTTTTGCAGGAAAGACAATCCTGATTACAGGGGCAGCGGGGACTCTGGGAAGAGCCATTGCACAAAGATTCTACCAGGAAGGCGCCTGCCTGGCCCTGGTGGATCTGGACGCGGAAAAGCTGGAACGGGCAGCTGCAGAAGAGGGCTTTACAGAACGGACATTACTTTTGCCTGCAGATGTAACTGTAGAAGAGCAGGTGGCCGGATATGTGGAACAATGCAGGGAACACTTTGGAAAGATCGATGTGTTCTTTAATAATGCCGGGATTACAGGGGCCAGAAGCCGGATTGCGGATATGGAGCTGCAGCATTTTCGGAAACTGATGGAAGTCAATGTAAGCGGCATTCTTTTGGGAATGAAATATGTACTTCGGGTCATGTATGAGCAGGAAAATGGCTGCATCATCAATACGGCATCCCACAAAGGCAAAATGTGTGTGGCGGGAAGCGGGGATTATGCAGCTTCCAAAAGTGCTGTGATCATGCTGACAAAAGTTGCCGCACTGGAATCTGCAGAGCATCATGTGCGCGTGAACTGCATCCTTCCGGGAATTGTACGCTCTCCCATGATCTTTGAAAATCAGAAGAAAAAGAATCCTGCGCTTACAGAGGCAGAAATTGAAGGCAGCTTTGCAAAGTCTATTCCGATGAAACGGATGTGCAGGCCGGAGGAAGTAGCGGACGCTGTGCATTTTCTGGCTTCAGAAGAGGCGGCTTATATGACGGGAACGGAACTTCATCTGGATGGAGGTACCACTGCTGTGAGTCTGTAAGCGGAAAGGATGGGTATACTTTAAAAACAACAGAAGAGGAAATAGAAGGAGGCCATAATGAACAAGCTGATATCAGCCAAAGAGGCAGCAGCAAAGATTCCGGATGGAGCGACCATCTTTATCGGCGGTTATATGGGAGAGTCCAGCGCAAAAGCGGTGATCCGGGAATTGCTTCGCAGTGAAAAAGGAGGCTTTACCCTGCTGGCCAATGATGGCGGACAGGTACGCAAAGGAGAAGCCGAACCTTATCTTGGGATTGCACAATTGATCCATGCAGGGAAAGTCCGAAAACTGATCGCGACCCATGTGGGACTGAATCCTGAGGTGTCCGAACTGGTCAACCAGGGAAAGATGGAACTGGTGTTGCTGCCGCAGGGATCTTTTGCCGAGATGATCCGGAGTGCAGGAGCCGGACTGGGTGGGGTACTGACACCAACCGGCGTCGGAACAGAAGTGGAAAAGAATGAATTCACCATCGGTAAACAGGTGATTCAGGGAAAAGAGTATTTATTAATGGCTCCATTGCGGGCGGATGTGGCATTGATTAATGGAACCAAAATCGATAAAAACGGAAACATCTGGTACCGGGGATCCACCAGAACCTTCAGTACCGTGATGGTGACTGCAGCGGATCTGGTGATTGCAGAAGCAAACCGGATCGTCCCTGTGGGAGAAGTAGCACAGGAAAATATCATGACCCCGGGGGTCTATGTAGACTATGTTGTTGCGTGGGAGGAAGAATCATGAACAAATCAGAATTGAAGCACTATATCGCAAAACGGGCGGCTCTGGAGCTGAAGGATGGAGATGTGGTCAATCTGGGAATTGGTATGCCGACACTGGTCCCGGAATATCTGCCGGAAGGCGTGACGGTTACGCTGCAGGCGGAAAACGGACTGATCGGATGCGGACCGGTCACAGAAGAAAACAGGGATCCGCACTATGTTTATGATGCCGGAGCCAATCCGGCGGCGTTGACAGCGGACGGATGTTTTACAGATTCCATTTCCTCCTTTGGGCTGATGCGGGGAGGGCATTTGGATGTTACCATCCTGGGATCCCTGGAAGTGGATGAGACCGGGAGCCTTTCCAACTGGATAATTCCCGGACAAAGAGTGTTTGGAATGGGCGGAGCCATGGATCTGGTTGTTGGCGCAAAAAAGGTGATCGTGGTCATGGAACACACCAACCATGGGCAGCCGAAGATTCTCAAACGATGCACCTTACCTTATACGGCTGTTCATTGTGTGGATATGGTGATCACAGAGATGGGCGTCATGGAAATATGTGAGGATGGAATCGTACTGAAAGAGTATAATCCGGTCTATACCATCGAAGAAATCCAGCATGCGACACAGGCGCAGCTGATCCTGGCAGAGGATCTGAAACCTTACGCAACCTGACTGTAAATACTTTTTTTAATATAATGGCAGCACAGGAATCCTGCTTGCTATCTGCGCCTTCTTCTGTTGCCTGCCTGTGGTGTCTGCGCGGAGCTTCCTACGGCAACCGGTCCCTGAGGGACCCGGGGCTTTACAGCGCCATATTTTCCTATGGCCTGCTGCGGGCAGATGCCAATACATTGTCCACAGTTACTGCAACGCTCCTCGTCAATAAAACAGGTCAACTCTCCGCCGCCGGAGATCGCCTGTTTCGGGCACACCGGAATGCATGCTGTACAACCGTTGCATTTCTCCGGCATACAGTACACGTGATAATATGCTTTGCATACCAGAGCTTCACAGCGCTTGCGCCTGCAGTGCTGATCCCAGGTTTCGGAATAACAGTTTAAGGAGTACAGCACATTTTCTGCTGCTTTACATGCAATCCCGCATCCGCCGATTTTCAGGATATAATCGCACAATTCCCGCAGCAAAGCAAGATCTTCCTGTTTGCCCCCGCCGCTGACAATATCATCGATGATCAACCCAATCTGGGTCAGGCCATCACGGCACAATAGACTTTTTCCGCAGTTTTCCAGGCGGGCAGTATCGACGGATTTTTTCGCCCAGTCTACCGGACAGGTTCCCTCCGGTAAGGGATTTATGCTTTCACATCCGGGAAGCAGTTCTGCGTTATGTTTACAATCCATGGCTTTCCTCCTGCTTTTTATTGTATTCGGTCCAGACCTTCACACGCTGGATATCTTTTCGCAGATCGCATTGCAGGCATCTGGAAGATTCGCAGCTGGCTTCCGTACAACCAAATCCAATGGAAGATGCATCAAAATCACATTTTCGTTCTTGTGCACTGCGGTTTTTCAACTCATTTCTGGGGATTCTGAAAAACCGCTCCAGAGATCCAATCTGCGGATCCCTGGTTCTTGCAACCAGCACCTCCTGAATATTGCCGTCGCCGCCCAGATACTGATCTATCAGGGATGCAGCCTCGCGCCCGGAGGCAATGGCATCAATCAGAAACCGGGTACCGGTAATCACGTCTCCGGCAGCAAATACGCCTTCGACCGAGGTTATAAACTCACTTTTCTCTGTTGTCGGATTAATGGGATAGCCAAACCGATTGATCTGAAGACCAAAGGCTTCTGTAAGCCCGGTCACCTGGCCGGCAGCGAAGATGATGCTGTCACAGGAGATGATATGGGTACTGTCCGGGATGGGATCTTCCACCAACGCATGGGTCTGGGTGTCGAAATAGAACCCGTTCACTTTGTGCACCTTTAGTCCGGTGACATGACCTTCGTTTCCGCAGATGGCTTCTGTAGCGTGGGAATCGTAGAGAATGGCGCCTTCTTCCAGAGCCGCATCCCGCTCTTCTATAGAAGCCTGGGATGCGTCTTTTTCCAGACATACGACCTGTACCTTTTTCCCCATGCGGATACAGGTTCCGGCAGCATCAAAAGCGACATTTCCACCACCGACGATACATACGGTATCTCCCAGATCTATGTCTTTTCCAAGCCGCTGTGCCTGCAGAAGTTCCAGCGCTGAGTAGATCTGCGGATAGTCAGAAGCTCCGGGCAGATACAGCAGTTTCTTTCCGATACTGGTACCAATGGCGACCAGCACGGCATCAAAATCCTTCTTCACCTCCGGGGCATTGGAAACATGACGATTACAGAGGATCTTCACGCCGGATTCTTCAATCACCTGGATTTCTGACAATACTGCATCCGTAGAGATCCGATAGGCAGGCATGCCGCTGGTCATATGACCGCCGGGAATCTGCTTGGATTCGAAAACGGTGACTGCATGCCCTTTTTTATTCAGGTAATAGGCGGCTGTCAGGCCGCAGGCACCGGCACCAATGACTGCAATCTTTTTTCCTGTATCCGGAAGCCGTTTTAAATACGCTTCTTTCCAGGAATGGGTCTGGTCATTTTCTGCCGCATAACGTTTCAGATTCCGGATGGACAGGGGATCGTTCAACCCTTTTCGTTTGCATCCAGTCTCACACCGATTGTTGCATACCAGTCCCAGAGCCAGTGGGAATGGAACTTTTTCCCGGATAATGCCGACCGCTTTATCCGGATCTCCTTCCTGAATGGCCCGGATATATGCCGGAATATCAATGTGGGCAGGACATTCTGCCTGGCAGGGAACCAGAGCCTGTTCTCTGGGCAGATCTGTGCGGAAAATATCTTCCACATCCTGCAGTGCGCCGGTAGGGCAAACCTCTACGCAGGCACCGCAGAACCGGCATCCGGCTTCTCCCAGAGGCATGTCTTCCTGTGTTCCGATGTAGGTTTCTGTTCCCTGTTTCTTATATTGAAGAACATTGACTTTGCGCATTTCATTACATGCCCGGACACAGCGTCCGCATTGAATGCAGCGCTCCATTTCTCTTATGATGAGAGGATTTTCAATATTAATGGCTGTGGTTTCTTTGCGCACTGTCCGCATCCTGGAGTGGACGGTTCCAAGATACTGAATCATCGCCTGAAGCTCGCATTTCAGATACATCTTGCAGCCGGTGCAGTCCTTAGGATGACCCGCAAGCATCAGTTCCATTGCGAGATTCCGCCAATGGGATAATGCAGAAGATTTCGTAGTCACCCGCATGCCTTCCTGTACGGGAGTTTCACAGGAACATACAGGTGCTTCCATTCCATCGATTTCCACAAGACACAATTTGCAATTTGCCTGCACTGGCAGATCCGGATGTGTGCATATATGAGGGATGTATATACCATTGGAAAGAGCAGCCTGGAGGACGGTTTCATTCTCTGCTGTGGTTACCGGTATTCCATCGATTGTTAAATGGATCCTACTCATGAGTTCTTGCTCCTTTACCTGCTATGTTGGTCATGTTTTCCTGCTCCTATTGTAACACAGCGTTTCCGGTAACAGGAAAGAAAGCAGATTCCGGCCTTCGTTTTTCGATACAAAAATGGCAGGGTCTCTTTGGCTTTTCTTCCAATGACGGTCTGGACAGGAATTGCTAAACTCAGAGCAAATGAGAAAAGATGCGATTTAACAGTATTTTCAATATGGAGGAAAATATGGGACAAGGAATATTTGAAGGACTTCGGGTCATAGACTACACGCAGGCAATGGCAGGACCACAGTGCTCACTGATCCTGGCTGATATGGGAGCGGAAGTGATCAAGATTGAGAATCACAAGGATCCGGCCAGAACACGTACCGGCCCTCCCAATGTAAATGGAGAGAGCCTGTATTTCCAGACGATGAACCGTAACAAGAAGAGTGTCGGTATTGACATGAAATCGGAAGAAGGAAAAAAGGTTTTTTCAGAACTGGTAAAAAGTGCAGATGTGCTTATCGAAAACTATCGTCCCGGCGTTATGGCGAAACTGGGATTTGGGTATGAAGACTGCAAAAAGTTGAATGATAAAATCATTTATGCTTCCGCCAGCGGATTTGGCCAGTCCGGCCCTTATAAGAATTATCCGGGACTGGATCTTGTGGCAGAAGCCATGGGCGGTCCCATGAGCGTTACCGGATTTCCGGAGCAGCCTCCGACAAGACCCGGTATTCCGTTTGTAGATGTGCTGTGCGGATTGAACCTTTGCATTGGCGTACTTGCTTCTCTTTATAACAGGGAAAAGACCGGCAGGGGACAGCAGATCGACGTGGCATTGCTGGATTGCGCAGTGGCAGCCAGTGCAACAACACTTCCGAAGGCCGTTTTCGGAGATGCCAAACCGGTACGTACCGGAAACCGGTTGGATGTTCCCGGTGGTCCGGCAGACAGCTTCCGTGCAGCTGACAGGGATATCGTAATCAGTTGTTCTATCACGAACAGTCATTTTACCAAACTGTGTGACCTGATGAACATGCCGGAATTAAAGGATGACCCAAGGTTTAATACCCCGTTTGCACGCCTGGACAGCGCCAGGGCAGGGGATCCGCTGAAGGAAATCATCAATGAGTGGATCAAGGATAAAAACGGTATGTGGGTGGTAAACAGCCTGCTGAAAATGGGTGTACCTGCAGCTCCGATATTCACCTATGAGGAGGTATACAAGGATGCACATATCCGTGATGTGAGAGAAATGTTCCCGACGGTTCCGCATCCTACAGCCGGAGATTTGATGATTACCGGTAATCCGATCAAGATGTCGGAATACCCGGTGGCGTACAGAAACGCCTGCCCACCTCTGGGATCAAACAATACCGAAATATTTAAGAGCATCGGCTTCAGTGAAGATGAAATCCGTCATTTCACTGAGATTGGAGCGATAGGAGGAGCAGAATGAAAATTACGATCAGAGAGAGTGTAACCAGGGATGGATGGCAAAACTACAAGACCTTTATCCCTACAGATAAGAAAATCGAGCTGGCAAAGGAAATCATTGATGCAGGAGCCAGAAAAATGGACCTGATCAGTTTCGTACGGACGGATTTTGTACCGCAGTTTGTAGAGGCTGAAGAAGTCGTCAAAGGTGTCCTTCCCTATGCGAAGGAGCAGGGCTGTGAAATCTATGGCGGCGGATCTAATAAAAAAGGTGCGGAGCGAGCATTATCCTGCGGCATCAAAAATGTCATCATGGGGGTTTCCGTCAGTGATGAACACAGCGTTCGGAATGCCAGACGTTCGGTTGAACAGGCTTTTGCGGAATTAAAAACCCTTGTTTCTGATCTGCAGGGATCGGATGTTAATATTCATGTAGGACTGCCTTGTGTATTCGGAAGTCCCTTCGGAGATGAAGTATCCATTGACCGGGTGATTTATATGATCGATGAACTGGTGCAGATGGGTGTGAATGACATCGGGCTTCCCGACAGCGCAGGAATCAGCACGCCGGATCATACCCGGGCAGTTTTGAAACAACTGCTTTCCCGCTTCCCCGCAGATATCTTTGGATGTCATTTCCACAATACCCGGGGCATGGGACTTGCCAATGCCTATGTGGCTTATGAGGAAGGCATCCGGGAGTTTGATACGGCCTTAGGAGGCATGGGCGGCTGTCCGTTTATCGAAAATGCCAAAGGCAATATTGCGACGGAGGATCTGGTAAACATGTTCCAGATGATGGGTGTGGATACCGGGTATGATGTAGAGACTCTGGTCAGCCTGTCGCTGAAAATGGGGCAGGAAATCGGTACAGAGATCATCAGCTATATGGCAAATCTGCAATGTTGCAGTAACAGATAAGAAATCATACAGAGGAGTGTATATGAAACAGATATCAGCTGACATAGCAATCATCGGAGCAGGTCCTGCCGGACTGGCAGCAGCTATTACTGCAGGAGAGCATGGACTGGAAGCGGTTGTATTTGAAAAATCAGCGGTTGCCGGTGGTACTGCCAACATGGGAATGGGCCCATTTGGTGTGGAAAGCCGGATTCAGAAAGAACGCATGGTTCCGATTACCAAAGAAGAAGCTTTCAAAATGTTTATGGACTATGTGCATTGGCAGGCGGATGCTCATCTGATCCATGATTATTTCTGGAAATCGGGTGAAACCATAGACTGGCTGGAAGATATGGGCGTGGAGTTTGCAGAACCTGCCAAATGGTATCCAACCTCCATGCAGACCTGGCATGTGGTGCTTCCGGAAGGAGGCGGCAAACCAGGGCCCAGGGCTGCCTCTGCCATGACAAAGGTCATGTACGAGCGGGCCCAGGAACTGGGTGTGCAGTTTTACATGTCCACCCCGGCGATAAAACTGATCCGGGAAGACGATTATGTATGCGGACTGATTGCCAGAAGTGAAGACGAGGAATATGAGGTCACTGCGGATGCAGTCATTATTGCCACCGGCGGATTCGGTGACAATCCGGAAATGATTAAACAGTATATCGGCCTAACCTATGGAAAGGACATTTCCCATACCCGGGTTCCGGGACTGGACGGTGATGGAATCAAAATGGCCTGGGAAGTAGGAGCCGGGAAGAGTCGGATGGATATGGAAAGCGGACTCAGCAGCCTGATCTCCGGACCTAAGAGCGGATTTACCGGACTGCATGTATTTCGCCAGCCAAGCTGTCTGCTGGTAAACAGCGAATCTATGCGTGTCATGGATGAATCTATCCTTGAAAACGGAGCGATTTCCAAAAACGTGGCAATGCTGCAGAAAGGTCATACCCTCTATAACATTCTGTGCGATTCTATCGTAGAGGATTATCGGCGAAACGGTGTGGACTATCCCAGCGGCGTTTTCCGTTTCAATCCGGCAGAAGGTTTTCACGAAGCATTTCTGAAAGCGCAGGAGATGTATCCGGAGTCTCTGTTCATGGCAGAGAGTATTGAAGAACTGGCAGAACTGATGGGTCTCGATCCGCAGCAGCTTCGAAAGACTGTGGATGAATACAATACTTCCTGCGATAACCATTTTGATGATCTGTACTGTAAAGAACGCAGATACCTGCGTCCGGTACAGGGCAGGATATTCTACGGACTCAAGATGATCCTCGGAGGCTATGGCTCTCTGGGAGGCATCAAGATCAATTATAAATTCGAAGTGATCACGGAAGACCACGAAGTAATTCAGGGATTGTATGCCATTGGTACCGATGCATGTGATATCTATGCCGGAACCTATTTGTATCATCTTCCGGGAAATACTATGGGATTTGCCATCAATGGCGGACGATTGGCGGTGGAACATATTCTGGAATATTTTGCAGAACTGGAAGCTGCAGGGGAGGAAAAAGAGCAATAATTATGGCAGAGAAAAACATTATACATATTACAGAGGAATTCCAGGGCGAGCAGATCGAAGTGGCGTACCGGAAAGGTAATCCCGGAAAAACGCTGGCGCAGATGGAAGAGGCAAGAGCAAAGGGTGAACGGGCACATCATTTTAATTTCTGCAATCCCATCAATCAAAGAGAATACGAAGCCGCTCCCGGCGTGATCTGTATGCAGGATCAGGAGATCACTCTTCGTGATGGAGTACGGATCTATGCAGATATCTATCTGCCTAAACACAGAGATGAGCCGGTACCCCTGATCATCTCCTGGAGCCCTTTCGGAAAACGTCCGGCAGAAGGCATCGGCGAATGGAAACTGATGGGAGTACCGCCGAAAACAGTCTCTCATATGTCCAAGTTTGAATCCGCCGATCCGGGTTTCTGGTGTTACAACGGCTATGCAATTGCTAATGTAGATCCCCGTGGTGTGGGAAACAGTGAAGGTAATGTGGCAAACTTCGGAACCCAGGACGGCAGAGACGGCTATGACTTTATTGAATGGGCAGCACAGCAGCCCTGGTGCAGTGGTTATATTGGGATGTTCGGAAATTCCGGCGTGGGAATGACCCAATGGAGGATTGCGGCTGAGCAGCCACCGCATCTGACCTGCATCGCAGCCTGGGAATCCAGTGGCGATCTGTACCGGGAATCAATGCGCCTGGGTGGGATCGATTCTCCTAATTTCAACGAGGCAATCATTGTAGGCATTGCAGCCAAGAACTATGTAGAAGATGCCCCAACAATGTCTAGTGTGGAACATCCATTTATGGATGCGTACTGGGAAGATAAGATTCCGAAATGGAAGAATATCCGGATTCCGGTATATGTCTGTTCCGGCTGGTGTCATTTCCACCTGCGGGGATCACTGGAAGCCTTCCGGCGAATCCGTAGCCCGCGGAAATGGCTCCGAGCACACAGGGAGATGGAATGGCCAGATTCCTACAATCCGGACAATATCCAGGATCTGAAACGCTATTTCGACAGGTATCTGAAGGGTATCCATAATGGATGGGAACTGACTCCGCGCATTCGTATCGATGTCATGGATGCTTATGATTATGATATCTGCCCGAAGCGGGTGGAAAAAGAATTCCCATTTGCCAGAACACGCTACGAGAAGATCTATCTGGATGCTTCCAACCATGGAGGTTCTGCAGAACCGGTCAGTTACGAAGCCCAGGTGGAATATGATCCAGAAAATGGTGAAGGAACCTATTTTGAATATCAGTTCCCGGAGGATACTGAAATCACCGGCTATATGAAACTTCGACTGTATGTGGAGTGCAAAGGATATGACAACATGGATCTGTTCGTCTGGATCAAAAAGTATTCGGCAGAAGGAGAATATGTTCCAATCTACTGCATGAATGAACCTTACCGCGGAGCATGGGGATATATGCGGACGAAGAGAAGAGAACTGGATCCTGTATGGAGTACCGATTTTCAACCGGTGCAGGCACACCGCAAAGATGAGCCTATGGAAGAGGGACAGATCTATCCGGTGGATGTGGAGATCTGGCCACACAGCAGACTCTTTCACAAAGGAGAAAAGATTCGTATCGAAATCGCTGGGCATTTTATCAAAAGCGAATGGTACGAAGATGCCAAGATGGGATTTAACACCGACAACGGCAACGGCATCCATGTTCTTCACACCGGGGGAGCGTACGAATCCTTCCTGCAGATTCCGGTCATTCCGCCAAAGTGGAAGGTAGGAGACTATGTATACAGATAAATCGAAAACCATGAGAAAAGAAAGGGATACCTTATGAAAATTACAGCATTTTGCGCAGGCAGGCGAAACGGCAATACAGAGATACTGCTGAAGGAAGCTCTGGCAGGTGCTCAGGAACTGGGTGCGGAAGTGGAGTTTATCCGTCTGAATGATTTTGAGCTTCACAACTGCTCGTCATGCGGACAGCCCAGCTGCATGATGTCACGGCTGGGTCCGGACAAATGTATCTATAAGGATGATGCAGAGTTCCTGATTAACCACTATCTGGATTCTGACGGCGTATTGTTTGGCGCTTCGGTTTACTCTTGCACCCCCAATAGTCTGTTCTTTGCCATGCGGGACCGTCTCTTCGGACCTAAGATGGATGTGGCACAGCTGAAGCAGATTCCGCCCTGGTATGAAGGCAGAGTCAAACGTCGGCCAACAGCTGCCATTTCTGTCGGAGGGGCTGTGGCGGAGCACTGGACAGCTTTCGGACTTCCCTGTCTGTTGATGGCGGATTTTTCTGCCGGTAGCGATCACGTCGACATGATGAATGTGACAAAGGTTGCGGCGCAGGGAGCGATCGTACTCCGGGAGGATCTGATCGAGCGGGCACATCAGCTTGGACGTCATGTGGCCGAAGCTGTTCTAACCGGGGATCACAGGTGGAGGGGGAATCAGGAAGGTACCTGCCCCAGCTGTCATCTGAACCTGTTGTTGACCCATCCGGGAACCAATGAGATCACCTGCCCGGTATGTGGAATCTATGGTCATTATGAAGTGGATGAGAAGGGTATCGTGAAAACAGTCTGGCCGGAGGATGATGCCCATAGAAGAGAAAACCATTTCACACCGGAAGGTCTGGCTGCCCATCTGGAGGAAATCGATGAAGTGGTGAAGGAACTTCTTCCAAAAAAAGATCAGATCCCGGAAAAAATGCAGAAATACAAAGATTGGACAACTTATGATGTGAAATCACCTTATCGTGCGGCGAAAAAGGAAGCAACACGGAAGGCATTAATGGAACAACACGGGAAACAAGCTCAGTAAAGAGTACAAAAGAAAAGGAGACAGAAAATGAAATCTTTGCAGAAACTTATTGTTATCATTTTGACGGTAGCTATGCTGATCGTTTGCCTGGCGGGTACTGCCCTGGCAGTGGAAGGAGAACCGGAAGGCCTGCAGGAAGGTACACTGATCCGGGTAGTCACCGGAGATGACTATGTAACACCGGTTGCATTCATGAGCAGTTCCAATAACTGGCTGAACTTCCACATTTATGACACCCTGTTCACCTATGTGGATGGAGATTGGAACAATATCCGTGGCGCTCTGGCACGGGACTGGGCCTGGGCAGAGGATGGTATGAGCATTGTGCTTAATCTGGTAGAAAATGCCACGTTTGTCAGCGGAAGACCGGTCACTGCAGATGCAGTCAAACGGTGCTTTGAATACACCGCACAGTACTATCCATCCTATTTTGATAAGATTGAAAGCATCGAAGCTACCGGTGACTATGAACTAACTATTACCTTCAATGCTCCTTACGCAGATTTTACCAGCAAGTTTGCCATCTCTTTCATGAGTATCGTTGATCCTGACGCTTTGGATGAATTTGGTGACAACTCCCTGGAAGGCGCTGTCGGCTCTGGTCCGTACTATATTGCAGATTATGTGTCCGGCGAGAAGATGGTATTAAAAGCCAATACAAATTACTGGGATCCGGAAAAGTATCCGCACATTGAAACCATCGAAGTACTGGCAATCAACGATGATAATACAGCCATGATGTCTCTGATCACCGGCGATATTGACTACTATGAACCGGCAAACCTGGATCAGGTAGACAACCTGGAGATGTATGATGAAGTCTATGTCATTGACGGACCGAAGAGCAATTACTGTGTATGGCTGAACGGTACCAGCGCTACCTGCCCCGCACTGGCCGATCAGAGAGTTCGTGAGGCTATCAGCCATCTGATCAATTGGGACGAAGTCAATCTGATCGTTTATGGCGGAGATGCAGAGACTCTGACCAGCCCATGGCATAAAGGCTGTACTGTTGATGTGGATGAAGGAACCATCTATTACGATCCGGATAAGGCTCTGGCTCTTCTGGAAGAAGCCGGTGTGAAACCGGAAGATATCACACTCAATACCATCACTGCACCTTCCACCGTGAAATTTGATACTGCAGTTGCAGGACAGCTCACCACCTACGGAATCAATGTCAATATCAATGAATATGATATCGGTGGTGCCATGGCCAACGGTGCACAGGGCAACTGGGATATCTGGGAGAATGGCGCAGCATTTACGCAGGCAGCTCCTTCCTTTGGATTCGGTACCATGATTGCACAGAGCGGTGCTATGAGAACCTTTATGCTGGATCCGGAAGATCCGGCAGCCATTAAGGTACAGGAACTCTATGAGCAGGCAAACCAGGCAATTACCATTGATGAGATGAACGAATATTACAAACAGTGCACTTCCGAAATCGTAAAAGCCTATGCATTTATCGGCGGACTGTTCAAACCGAACTGGGGTGCTTTCACAAACAGACTGCAGGGAACTTATATCGAAAACGGTTATCGTTATGCAATATTCTTCGATGCTTATATTGCCGAATAACAGTTAAGCGGCTGTCCATTTCGGAGACCTCCTGCATGCAGGAAGTCTCCGAAATCTGTCAAAGAAAGGTAACAGGTTAAACGATGGCGAAATATATTATCAAACGAATAATCCTTATGCCTGTAACATTGCTGCTTGCAGCCCTCTTTATTTTCATGATGGTCAGCATTTCAAAAACAGACCCTGTTCTGAATATGCTGCCACAGGAATATACGCAGGAGCAGTACGATGCACTGGAACATGAACTTGGACTTGATCAGCCGATGCTGGTACAGTATGTCAAATGGATCGGTCATGCATTCACAGGGGATTTCGGGACTTCCTACAGCACCCGGAACAGTGTCTGGAATGAGATCGGATTTCGTATTCCGACCAGTGCCGTGCTTTCCCTGGTTACGACAGTTCTGATCGTTATCATAGGAACCGTGTTGGGAATTCTTTGTGCCGTTCACCAGTATTCGTGGATTGACAATGTTATCAATGTATTTTCAAAAATGCTTTCGGCGATTCCGAATTTCTGGATCGCGATGATCTTTATGCTGGTATTTGCCATGAAAATGCGGGTATTTCCGATGTTTGGCACAGGAACGGTGCTGCATTGGGTGCTCCCGGTGATTACACTGGCTCTTCCCGGACTGGCTGGCCATGTCCGGATCACCCGAAGTTCCATGCTGGATTGTATCCGCCAGGATTATATAAGAACTGCCAGAAGCAAAGGAGAGAAGGAATCGGTAGTCATTTACCGCGAAGCTCTGAAAAATGCCATGATGCCCCTGATCACTATGACCGGTAACCGGTTTGCCATGACAATTGGCAGTGCAGTTGTCGTGGAACGGGTATTCGCGCTGCCGGGCCTTGGCACGAAAGTGCTTGATGCAATCAACGCCATGGATGTTCCAGTGATACTTGCCTGTACAACCGTGCTGTGCGCGATCTATATCGTCGTAATGCTGATTGTAGACCTGGCTTACATGTTTGTGGATCCCAGGGTAAAAGGCCGGTTTGTGAAAGCCAAAAAGAACAAGGTAGCAGCGTAGGAGGCAGGAATATGAACGTGCAAACAATGAAAAAAAGAGGACAATTTGCAGAAGTCTGGGGAAGACTGCGCAAGAACAAACTGGCGATGATCTCTCTGTCAGTGCTGCTGCTGATCTGCATGGCTGCTATTTTTGCGGACCTGATTGCAAATTACAACAATATAGTTATCAAGCAGAATGGCGCAGAGAGACTGATGGCACCATGTGCTCAGCATTGGTTCGGTACGGATGAATTCGGCCGGGATATCTTTGCCCGGATCATTCATGGAGCACGGATGGCTCTTCTGATGGGATTTGGTGCCACTATTATCTCTGTGGCAGCAGGACTCATCCTGGCCTGCGTGGCTTCCTATTTTGGAGGCGTTGTGGATATGGTGATCATGAGGGTCATGGACGTACTCAATTCCGTTCCTGCCCTGGTCATATCCCTGGCCATCTGTTCCGGCCTGGGAGCAGGCACCTGGCAATTGATCGTGGCGTTGTCTGTGGCGGGCATTCCCATCCATACTCGAATGATCCGAAGCAATGCGCTGGGCGTTATGGGAAATGAATATATTGAAGCTGCCAAATCCCAGGGTGCCAGTACGGCAAGTGTCATTTTCAGCCACATGGTTCCCAATATTGCCAGTATTATCATTATTCAGATCACTTCTACGGTTGCAACGAATATTCTCATGGGAGCGACGCTGAGTTTTATCGGACTGGGGGTCAAACCACCGCGTCCGGAATGGGGATTAATGCTCTCCAGCGGAACGGACTATATGCTGAAAAACCCGCATATGGTCATTTTCCCGGGAATTGCCATCATCCTGACAGCCCTGTCGGTCAATACCTTTGGCGATTGCCTGCGGGATGCTTTCGATCCAAAATTAAAGGGCAAAGCCTAGAAAGGAAACATCATGGGAGAAAAATTGCTTGAAATCAAAGACCTCAGCGTGAGATATACAACGGATGGCGTGATTGCCCATGCCGTAAACCATGTGAATCTGGAACTGGACAAAGGAGAGATCCTTGGAATCGTCGGAGAAACGGGAGCGGGCAAGACCACGACTGCTTTGGGAATCCTGAATCTGCTTCCCAGATATACGGCACAGACAGATGGTGAGATCCTGTTTAATGGCGTGAATGTCCTCAGGGCATCAGAAAAAGAAATGCAGAAGATCCGGGGAGAACACATTTCCATGATCTTCCAGGATCCCATGACCAGCCTGAATCCGGTTTATACCGTTGGTGACCAGATTGGCCGCGTGGTTAAGATCCATAACAAGGAAAAAGGAAAAGAATTTGTGGAGCAACGGGTGGATGAAATACTGAATCTGGTTGGCATTCCCGCCGAGCGCAAAGTGGAATATCCGTTTAATTTCTCCGGTGGTATGAAGCAGCGTATCATGATTGCCATTGCTCTTGCCTGCAATCCGGAACTGCTCATTGCTGATGAACCGACGACGGCACTGGATGTGACCATTCAGGCACAGGTGATCAGTATGATGCGCTCTCTGCAGAGGGAGCTGGGCACAGCGGTCATCCTGATCACGCATGATCTGGGGCTGGTGGCAAATTTCTGCGATAAAGTGGCCGTGATGTATTCCGGAGAAATCATCGAAAGCGGAGCCATCGAACAGATCTTTGACAGCACTAATCCTCATCATCCGTATGTTGTAGGTCTGTTTGGATCGATTCCCAAGATCACCAGAAAAACCAAGCGTCTGACACCAATCGAGGGACTTATGCCAAATCCGGCTTCCCTTCCGGAGGGATGTAAGTTCCATCCCAGATGTCCTTACTGCATGGATATCTGCAAGACAGAAGAACCGGAGGCAGTGATTGTGAACGATCATCTGATCAAATGTCATCGCTGCGTTCGAAAGGAGGAAGCATGACATGAGTGATGAACGTGTACTGGTTAAAGTAGAACATCTGAAAAAATATTTTGATACCCCCAGAGGCAAGCTTCATGCGGTGGATGATGTTTCCTTCGAGATCCGAAAGGGTACTACCCTTGGAGTCGTTGGAGAATCCGGCTGCGGCAAATCGACTCTTGGCAGAGCGGTATTGGGAATGAATCCGGCAACAGAAGGGCATGTACGGTATAACGGGAAGGATATTACCCATCAGAGCCACAGAGAATTCAAGGAAAGCCGCCGACAGATGCAGATGATCTTCCAGGATCCCTATTCTTCCATCGATCCGAAAAAGACCGTTTCCGAGATTATCGCAGAACCTCTGAAAATTCAGAAGATCTACAAATCCCGGAAAGATCTGGATGCCCGTGTAATCGAACTGATGGAGATGGTTGGGCTGGATCTGATCTATATGAACACCTATCCCCACGAGCTGGATGGGGGCAGACGCCAGCGGATCGGTATCGCAAGAGCCCTGGCCCTGAAACCGGAATTCATCGTCTGCGACGAACCGGTTTCGGCCCTGGATGTGTCCATTCAGGCTCAAATCCTGAATATGATGATGGATTTTCAGGATGAACTGCATCTGACGTATATGTTCATTACCCATGATCTGTCTGTTGTCAAGCATATCTCGGATGAGATCATGGTACTGTATCTGGGAACCGTGGTGGAGAGAGCCCCTTCCGACGAGCTCTTCGAGCATCCGACCCATCCATATACGAAAGCGCTGCTGGATGCTATCCCGGTTCCGGAACTGTCCTATCATGGAGTGGAGCCCCAGCTGCTGAAAGGGGAAGTAACATCTCCCATTAATCCGCCTCAGGGATGCCGGTTCGCAAAGAGATGCCCCTATGTGACAAAAGCATGTACAGAGAACATGCAGGAATTACGGGAAATATCTCCGAATCATTTTGTCGCCTGCTGTCAGTTTGGAAAGTAATCTTTCAGTTCTCTATTGTTTCCCCCTTTTTGGAGTGATAAGATAAAATCACAACAGAACAGGGGGATCTTTTTATGCATTTTCATCAACTGCTTCGCTATCTGAACCGTTTTCGATTTGTGATTTATGATGAAGCCAACGCGGAGGAGGAAATCCTTGGCGTTAAATATCTGCACGAACCCGTGACAGATATTGCACCGGATTTTCTCCATTATTGCCCAATGCCTGTCTTTCAGAAGATGAGGATTCCCAAAGGGCCGGTTCTTTCTTTTGTAATCTGGGGCTGTACGGACCTGGAGGTCCGTCTGGATCATGTGAAGGGTGCCCATAACATTGTCCTGGTAGAAGGGCAGGAAGATCACATCGAAGTGTTCAACTGCCTGGTGGATCCCTTTCTGAAAGAGCAGAAATATAATGTTAGTGTCAAGGAAATGACATCCGCCCTGTTTTCTAATATGGGCCTGCAAAATCTGGCAAATGTCGCCTATTCCATCTTCAAAAAACCGATTTTCATTACGGATACTTCCTATAAGAATCTGGCAAGAGCTTTTCGACTGGAGGATGCGGAAAAGGGGAGCAGCCTCTATAATCATCTGAAAAAGGACAATAAATTCCTGAGTGAAAAAGGAATTGCCTACATCAAAGAAAAACGGCTGAATGAGAATATTCGCAAACGGAATGAACCTTACATGTTTTATCATGATAATTTTGACTGTAATGCAATGGCGATCGGTATCTGGCTGCGTAATGTCCTGATCGGAAATATCCTGATGCTGGAGCGCACCATGTCATTCTCAGAGGTGGACAAGCAGCTGTTCATAGCCTTTCGCAATCTGGTCTGTCAGGAACTGCAGAAGGATGCCAGTTATCAGATCAACCGGAATGAATATGCCTCTTACTTTCTGACAGATCTGCTGACAAACCGGTATCAGGATGAAGAGCTGATGAAGCGACGGCTGGAAACTGTTAATTATGCTGTCAAAGATCATCTGCGGATACTGGTGATCCAGCAGAGAGGAATCAAAGGACAGGCGCAGACCATGAGCCTTGTTGCCTCGCAGCTGGACAGCGCTCTGCGGGATCATATTTATGCCATTATTGAAAACCGCCTAGTAGTACTGCTGAATTTTCCGGAAGGCAAAGATGTGGAGGGATACTTGATGGAGCAGATTCAGAAAATGGTTGATAACAATCAGCTGATTGCCGGTATCAGCAGCAAATTTACCCGTATAGCAACTCTGGACAGGCATTATCGTCTGGCTGTTCGTGCCGCCCTGGTGGGACAGAAGTATTTTTCCGAGAACTCTCTTTTTTTCTACGATGATGTTTCAGATGTTGCGCTGCTGGAACGGGTGGACCTTCATGGGGATCTGTTGGATTTTGTAAATTCTTCGATTCTGGATCTCAGGGATTATGATCTTCGCAATGATACCAATTTTCTGTACACATTGTGGATGTATTCGGAGAATGCCTTCAGTGCGCAGCAGACTGCTGCCAAGATGTTCATTCACAAAAATACACTCGTTTACCGGCTGGGAAAGATCCGGGAGCTGGTGCAGGTGGATTTTACCACTGGCCGGGGATTGTTTATCATACAGATGTCTCTGAGGATTCTGAATCTGCTTGGAATGATTTCAGAAAAGACCCAGAAAAAGTAATACTGCCGGCGGATTCTCCCGTTTTTTCCAGAACGTAAAGGGACAGCTGGTACTGAAATGCTTTGGATCCGTTATGCAGATCTAGCCGGAAGGATTCTTTCATTCGATTCAGCCGGTACAGCAGGGTATTCTGATGAATATGCAGATGCTCTGCCACAACCTTTGGTTTTCCCATAAACTTGAAATAGGCCTGCAGCGTCGGAATATAATCCGTATGGTTCTGCAGGTCATATTCATGAATTTGACGGATTTCCGGCTGGATCAAGTCGGTGATGATATTCAGGCGGGAATAACTGCTGATCAGAATATCTGTCACCGAGTCCTTGAACAGAACACAGCCAGGGATATCCGGAGCAGGATGGTCATTGTAGTAGTCTGCAACAATCGCTGCCTGCTTGTAATAATAGAGGATATTCTTCATATCTGTAAAGGGATTGCTCAATCCCATCTGCAATCGGTTCAGACGGGCAATATACCCCAGTTCTTTTAGCAATTCCTCTTCCAGGCCTTTGCGCATTGGCATCTTGCCCAAAAAGACCACTCGGTTGTTAAATATGGCAATCGGCCAGTCAGGCAGTATGCGGCGCAGCTTCAACATATATTGATTCAATGCAGCGGAACTCATGGTGCTTTCATATGAACAGGAACTTCCAATCAGAAAACGGATATCTCCCTGCAGGTTGAACGCGGCTTTTCTTTTATTGAACAATATTTCATCGAAATAATTGCTGCTGAGAACATCAATCAGAAAAAGCGATTTTTCATCATAATAATTCAAAGAACGGGTAATATCCTTTCGAAGTTCCTGTGCCACCAACTCGCTTAAAAAGAGAAAGATCTGCTTGTCGACTTTCCCAAAGGGATGCTTGACAGCAGCCATCCATATCATGCCTGCAGATACGTTGTACAGATGCAAACTGTTGTAGATGGTTTCTACTTTAAAGTTGCGGTGTTCCATAACCATTGGGCCATGACTTTCAGCCAGGCTCTGTTCCAGGTTTTCTTTTTTTATAAACCGTTCTCCCCCTGCACTGATAAAGCCGGTTTCCATATCATCCTTTACAAAATTGCAGAAGGAAGGATTCATCTCCAGTGATGCTTTGTCATAGGCATAGGCGATATATTTGTTCAGGGTGTCGGTCAGAAAGATCGGATTGTCTAAAATTTGAAAAGCCGTATCAATCAGACTCTGAATTCCATTGTTGGAGAACATGCTGGCAGTCAGCTGGCTGCAGGCTTGCGTATAGTGTGCAGCGCAGCGAAAAGTCTGATGAATGGCTTCCTGTAACTCTTCGAAGGTGATGGCTTTTTCTAGAATAAAAATATTTTTTCCAACATAAGAAGGAAAGAGAAGGGATGAGATCTGTTCTGCAGTCGCCCCGTAAAACAGTAAATTTATGCATTCTGTCACAGCCGCCTTGTCCGGACGGACACTTGCCGCATTGCACAGGCAGAGGCTGTATTCCTGAAAAGGACTGTCTTCCCCGATGACATAGAGGATTTCTTCATCCTTTTGAGGGCATTGCAACATGTGTATGGGAAGAACGCAATGGTCAGTTAACTGTTGGATATTCATATTCTTTCCTTCATTTCTGGATGGTCGGAACGATCTTCTTCCAAGTAACATAACATGATTTGTGAAAATTCACAATCGTATATGGATAATCCGACCTTATAATTTCGTTATGCAACATGGAAACGTCATGAAAATCTATTTACAATGTTCCTGTAGACGACGAAAATATGCAGTATAGGAACGCTCTTTAAATGAATGAAACTCTCCGATGCAGAAATATATCAGATGTTGTGGATTTAAACAATCAGAATGAGAATGTATATGTCAAACTAAAGAAGCAGCATCGCCTGTCATATAAGTGTTATCCAGCATAACACAGCGTGCTTATATTCACAAGAACGGGAAATAGGTTTCTCTAATCAGGGGGCTGATTTTCTATTGGCTATCCGAAAGGACAGATTTATGGATAAAAAACTCTACACGCTGGCGGAAAAGCCGGTGCCTTTGGCCGTTATATCTCTGGCAGTGCCGACAATTATCAGTCAGATGATCGTAATTATCTATAATATGGCAGATACCTTCTTTGTAGGCCAGTTAAACGATCCTGCGATCGTAGCGGCTGTCAGTATCTCCATGCCGGCTTATGTCGTATTGATGGCAATTTCCAATCTGTTCGGAATTGGCGGAGCCAGCCTGATTTCCCGGAAACTGGGAAATGGAGAGCATGAGGACGTGAAACATGTAGCATCCTTCTGTATCCTGATGTCTTCGGCAGCAGCTCTGTGTTACGCAATCCTGATTATCTTTCTGCGTCCTTATCTGCTGCCGGTATTAGGCGCGACGGAAGAAACCTATGAGTATGTCTATATTTATATGTTCTGGACCATCGTTGTGGGAGGCATTCCCACGGTGCTGAATCCTTTGCTGGCACATCTGTGCCGGGGAGAGGGGAATTCCCGTATTGCCGGTATTGGCATGTCTGTTGGCGGTATTATTAACATGGGACTGGATCCGGTGTTTATCTTTGTCTTTCATCTGGGAATTGTAGGAGCTGCCATCGCAACCATGCTTTCCAACTGTATTGCAGTGCTGTTTTATGTCATTTATTTTCTGAAAAATAAAAAACGTTCAGATATCTCCCTGAAGGTTTCTTCTGCGATGTTCCGAAACCGTATTCCACGGGATGTTTGTACGGTGGGGAGCACCAGCGCTGTCATGTCGCTGATGTCCATAGCTTCCAATACCATCATGGTCCGGTCCATGGCTGCTTACAGTACTGCAGCTGTCGCAGGTCTGGGAATTGCGAAAAAGATTGACATGATTGCTTTTGCTTACGCACAGGGACTCTCCCAGGGAATTCTGCCTCTGATCGGATACAATAAATCTGCAAAAAATGAAACCCGCATGAAGAAAACCATTCAGTTTTCCCTTGGACTGGGAGTTCTGTCCACCTGTATTATTCTGCTTGTTTTATACTTTTTTGCACAGCCCATTACGCAGCTGTTTATTCAGGATACACAGACCGTTACCTATGGTTCCCGTATTCTGCGGATTATATGTCTTATCTGTCCTTCCACTATGATCGGTATGCAGACGATTTCTGTATTTCAGGGAATGGGAGAACGTATTCGTCCGCTGATTTTGTCATTGCTGCGAAAAGGCCTATTGGATATTCCATTAATGCTAATCTTTAATTCGGCGTTTGGCATCTATGGTCTGATCTGGGCGGTTCCTGTTGCTGACTGGTGCTGTAGCATTGCCTCTCTGCTTATGATCATTCCTTTCTTACTTCGTCTGCACCATCTGAGAAAAGAATCTATCTGAAATGTCTTGTCTGTTCGCCCAAAAAACGCCTTGTTTTTTTGGGCGCTCATCTCATGACCTAAAATGGTTTTCCAGTATTATTAGAATAACAGATTTATATTGCATATCGTATGGAATCATCCATGCGAGAGTATTAAATGCTTTCAAAAAGCAGGATAAAAAGGAGAGAGCCATGACTACATTCCATAGAGCAGCCTTTATAGGGTCCGGTCTGATCGGAACCGGACTGGCAGTGAATTGTGTCCTGCATGGGTTAGAAGTGACTGTGCAGACAAGGAGCAATGTGGAGCGGTGTCAGAGCCGTATCGAAACAGCGCTTACATTCATGAAAGAAAAAAGGGTAATTGATGAGGAAGGCTATACGGCAGCAAAGAATATGATCACCTATACAACCTCTGTTGAAGAGGCCGTAAAGGATGCTTATTTTATTACGGAAGCAGTACCGGAAAAACTTGAGATCAAGCAGGAAATGATCGCACAGATTGAAGATTATGCATCTGCTGAAGCAATCATAGCCTCCAGTACTTCTGGATTATCCATTACGGAGATCTTTGCAAAGGCAAAGCATCCGGAGCGGTGTATCGGAGGACATCCTTATCTTCCATCTTATCTGATTCCTCTTGTGGAAGTCACCAAAGGACAGAAGACCAGCGAAGAGACTGCTCAGGAAGCGATGGAATTCTACCGGCTGATCGGAAAAGAACCAGTTCTTCTAAACAAGGAAGTGACCGGATTTATTGCAAATCGTCTGCAGAGTGCTATTCACAGAGAAATCGTTCATCTGGTTATGAACGGAGTCTGTTCGGTGGAGGATGTGGACAAAGCCCTAACCTACAGCGTTGGTATCCGCTGGGGGATTATGGGACAGGCACTGTCACTGCATCTGAATGCCGCCCCGGATGGTATTTCTAATTTTACAACCAAATTTCACTGGGTTCCGGGAACCCCCAATAAGAGGGTGGCAGATCTGGCTTCTTGGACAATCTTTCCGGAGGGATGGGACAAAGTATTTGGGGAAGGTATGGAAGAAGAGCTGTCTCATCGCCCCGAATCCTGGGGAAGAGATATTCCGTCCATCGAAAAATGGAGAGATGATATGCTCTTTGAGATTCTGAAGTTACATGAAAAATTCTGAGCAGAGAAGGAAGGAATAGCATAAGCTATGGAAATCAAATCATTAGGAGAACTGCTGGAAAGAGGATGCAGTCTGAAAGAAAAAAGGGTCATGGCAGTTCCTGCTGCGGAAGGAGAGCATGTAATAGGCTGCGCCTATGAAGCTAAAAAAAGAGGGCTTGCGGACAGTATCTTGATCGGAGATGAAGCTGAGATCCGACGGATTATGGGAGAACTTCAAATCCCGGCAGATACATTCCGGATTGAGAAGACCTCCGGACATGAAGAAAGTGCCATCCGGGCAGTGCAGCTGATCAACGAAGGAGCAGCTAACTTCATCCTGAAAGGAATGCTTTCCACCACGGATATTCTCCGCCAGGTGGTGAAAAAAGAAAACAATCTGCGCACCGGGCGGACCATGTCTCATTTTGCAATGTATGAGATGCCGGAATACCATAAGCTCCTCTGCGTTACAGACGGAGGAATGGTAAATCCGCAGGATCTGCAGAAAAAGACCGATATTACCTATAATGCCTGTGAAACACTCAGAAAACTTGGCTACGAAATGCCCAAGGTAGCTCTGCTATGCTGTAAAGAGGAAGTCGATCCCCATATGCCGGAAACAATGGAAGCACGGGAAATCCGGGATATGGCCAGGGAAGGAAAGCTTGGCTCTTGTTTTGTGGAAGGCCCGATCTCCTATGATATCGCCATGAGCAAACGGGTGGCGGAGACCAAGAAGTTTGACTGTCCCTATAGTGGTGACTTTGACATTTTGGTGGCCCCGCAAATTCACGCCGGAAATATCCTGGGAAAATGTCTATCCATTTCCTGCCATGCAAAAGTAACAGCGATTATCGTCGGCGCCAAGGTGCCAATCGTTGCCTCATCCAGGGCCTCTACGACAGAAGCCAAGTTGACATCAATTGCCATTGCAGCTCTGGTTGCGGTAGCGGATGACCAGAAAGGGGACTGCTGAACATGAAACCATTTTATAACATTCTGGTTATCAATTCCGGCTCTACCTCCACGAAAGTTGCGGTTTTTCATGATTTTGAAGAAATCAGCAACAAAACACTGGAACATTCCAGCCAAGTGCTGGAACAGTTTCATTCCCAGCAGGAGCAGATACCCTTCCGCACGGAAGCAGTACGGAATTACATACAGGAGCTGGGACTTCTGATTACGGATTTTGATGCTTTTGTAGGAAGAGGCGGATCCATCGCTGCTTTTCAGGCAGGTGCTTATGAGGTCAATGATGCGATGATCGATGCGGTTTATCATCCCCGCGACGGAAGAACCCCCGGGGCATCTTGGAACGCCTGTGTCATCGCCCATACATTAGCCAGTGAGGCCGGGAAGAAGGCTTATATCTATGATGCAGTTTCTACTGACGAAATGACGGAGATTGCCCGTTACTCAGGATATAAGGAGATCGTTAGGAAGGCAGCTGCACATACGTTGAATACAAAGGCGGTAGCCCGGAAAGTGGCGGCTGATCACGGAAAAGAATACAGGGACTGTAATTATGTGATTACCCATCTGGGAGGAGGAATCTCCACTAGTGCGCACAGAAAAGGCCGCATCATTGATATGGTCTGTGATGACGAAGGCACTTTCTCACCAGAACGTGCAGGCAAAGTCCCCTGTTCCACGCTGATCGATCTGTGTTATTCCGGCCGGTATACCTACCGGGAGATGAAAGGAATCATGCGTGGCCGTGGAGGCCTGGTCAGCTACCTTGGAACCAACAGTGCCAAGGAGGTGGAAGCAAGGATACAATCCGGTGATACTGAAGCAAAAACAGTGTATGAAGCCATGGCTTATCAGATTGCTAAGGATATAGGCTCCATGGCTGCGGTTATGGGATTTGCACTGGACGGGATCATCCTGACAGGTGGAATAGCATATTCCGGATTGCTGACCGGAATGATCACATCGTATGTGGAAAATCTTGCGCCAGTGACGGTGGTTCCCGGCAGCTTCGAGATGGAAGCATTGGCCGGCGGGATTGTCCGCGTACTCAGAGGTGAAGAAGAGGTTCGCGTATTTGACAGATAATGGTTGGGATTCATGATGGTTTTAAGCAAAGAAGATAAAAGAAAAATGCAGATACAGCGGGTAATCTCTTTTGTGATCATTGCGATTGCCTACTGTTTTGTACAGTTTCACCGTAATTCCACTGGTGTCATAAAAGGAGAACTGTCCTCCTTTATCACCAGCGATGCTGCGTTTGGGACCTTAAGCTCCATGTATTTTTATCCCTACATGCTTATGCAGATTCCCATCGGCGCGTTGCTGGATATGATCGGCACCCGCAAAACCGTTTCCATCGGCTGTGCATTTGCAGCTGCCGGATCCCTGATTTTCGGTACTTCCCAGTCTTTTGCAGTGGCTTGTATCGGACGTGTACTGATTGGGATTGGCGTTTCTGCACCGGTGGTTTCCATGCAGAAATTCATCACCAACTGGTTTCCAGAACGCCGGACTGCTAGTGCCTTCAGTACGGCCAGTCTAATTGGATATTCCGGAGCTTTGCTGGCGCAGTATCCACTGGCATGGCTGATCGAGGTCGTCTCCTGGCGTGCGATCTTTCTGGTCTGTGTGGGGATCAGTGCGGCAACTGCCATCCTGTGCTGGATCTTTGTCAAGGATACACCGAAAGCTTGTGGCTTCCCGTCTATTGCAGAATTAGAAGGAAGAGCAGAACGTCCTCGGAAGAGCCTTACTATTTCAGAAACGATCAAGGCAATCGGTAGAACCTTTGCCAATCGTTATGTATGGCCGTTGCTGGTGATCTGCATGATTCATCAAGGGCTGCAGGGGTTGTTCAGTGCGACCTGGGCGGTCCCTTATCTGACTTCTGTATATCAAATGTCCAAAATGGAAGCGACCGGATATACCAGTGCCATGATGGCAGGAATGATCCTTTTTGGATTTACCGTAGGCAAGATCTCTGACCGTATTCGGAGCCGGAAGATCGTACTTGCATTTATCTCCGGCATGATGGCTGTACTTTGGGCTTGCCTGGCATATGGTCCGAACCGGTTTATGTCCGTTCCACTGCTCTGGGTTGTGATGTTTCTGATGGGAATGTCAGGCACGGGCATTCAGATTATTTTTGCCTATTCCAGAGAAGTCAATGATCCTGGTTTTGTAGGTGTCGCCGTTACAGCGGTCAATTTTGCAGGAATGCTGTGTTCTGCATTTATGCCAACTCTGGCAGGTGTGCTGCTTGATAAGTATAAACTGATCAATACTGATGCCATATCATATCAGAAAACTTTTACGATTTGTGTGATTCTGTCGGCAGTAGCATTCATCATGAGTGTCTGCTTGAAGGAAACGCATTGCGTAAACCGGTATTACGATTTCGTAAAACCGGGAGAGAAAAAGGAAACAAATTAAAAGATGCTGGATCCCTGATTTGTTCATTTGTATAAACATTGTTTGTTGTTTTTGTGAGTGAAAACGATGAAGCACAGATGGGAAAAGGGTAGACTTTAAGCATAGAGAACGAAGGAGATTACAGAAAATGAGAGAAGCAGTTATCGCAGCAGCCGTGAGAACTCCGGCAGGAAAAATACGTGGGCAGTTCATGCAGCTGGAAGCTGATGAACTAGCAGCTTTCGCAATGAAGGAAGCGATGAAGCGGGCCCAGATAGGCTATGATGAGGTTGAAGAAGTGATTATGGGTAATGCCCGCAATATTGACCTGAAGACGCCGGCCAGAGTTGCAGCTCTGGCAGCTGGATTTCCTTTGGAGACTCCAGCGGTTACCGTTGAACGGGGATGTTCATCGGCATTGAATGCTATTTGTATGGCTGCTGCATATATTAAAGCAGGCGAAGGTGATATTTATCTGGCAGGCGGGATGGAAGCCACTTCTCACCGTCCCTTTATTATGCAGCGTGAGATCAGGATTCCGGTGGCGGAACCGAAATTTACAGCTGGTCGTTCTGTACCTCGGAACATGAAGGATTATCCCATGGGAATGACTGCAGAAAAGGTAGCAGATAAATGGGGAATTACCAGACAGGAATGCGATGCTTTTGGCCTTTTGAGTCAGCAACGGGCAAAAGCTGCCAGTGATGCAGGCTATTTTAACGAGCAGATTGTTGCTGTGGAAGCACCGGTAAACAAGAAAGAAACGGCAGTATTTACAACGGACGAAACCATTAGAGAAACCTCCCTGGAAGCCTTAAGCGCTTTGAAGCCATCCTTTAAGGAGAACGGTGTCTGTACTGCAGGCAACAGTTCTCCGTTGACGGATGGCGCCTCAGCAGTGATTCTTATGGAACTGGAAACTGCCAAGGAACGGGGCGTGGAGATCCTGGGAGTGATAAAAGGATTTGCAAGTGCCGGCTGTGACCCGGATTACATGGGAGAGGGCCCCATTAATGCAACCAACAAGCTGCTGAAAAAACTGGGAATGACGATGCAGGATATTGACCTGATTGAATTGAATGAAGCATTTGCTTCCCAGTCTATCGCATGTATCCGGGGGCTTAACCTGGATATTGACAAAGTGAATGTTAACGGCGGGGCAATTGCTCTGGGACATCCCTTCGGTGCCACTGGCGGTATGCTGACAGCCAAGATGGTATATGAACTGAAACGTAGAGATAAAAATCTCGGTCTGATCACATTCTGTGTAGGCGGCGGACAGGGATTCTCCGCAATTATTGAAAGGGTATAGGGCCCAAAATGGGAGGAATGGAAAATGTCAAAGCTTATCATTAATACAGAATCCTGTAAGGCGTGCGGATACTGTATAAAATTTTGCCCCAGACAGGTCCTGCATTTTTCGGAAAACATGAATTCACAGAGCTATACCTATGTGGAAGCAGATGAAGAAAACTGCATTTATTGCGGAACCTGTTATACCGTATGCCCGGATATGGTTTTTGAGATCACAGAATGATGGAGAAAAATACATGAAAAAGCTAATGAAAGGGAATGAAGCACTTGCAGAAGGGGCTGTACGCGGAGGCGCTATGCTGTTTGCAGGATATCCGATTACTCCTCAGTCGGAAGTTATGGAGTATCTGTCCTGGCGGATGCCTGAACTGGGGAGATTTTTCCAGCAGACGGAAAGTGAAACAGCAGCAATGTTTACTGTATATGGTGCCCGGCAGGCAGGTATGCGGACGTTTACTTCCTCCAGTGCCGTGGGAATATCTCTGATGCAGGAGGCAATCTCCGGTATGTGTGCAAAGTCTATCCCCGGGGTATTTGCCAATGTGCAGCGTTGCGGCCCGGGATTGGGATTTGCCCTTGAAGGGCAAGGCGATTACCTTCGTGATACCAGAGGCGGAGGAAATGGTGATTACCGGGTGATTATTCTTGCACCGAACAGCGTGCAGGAGATGATGGATTTCGCCTATGAAGCCTTTGAACTTTCCGAAAAATGGAGAAATCCGGTGGAAATCCTTTCAGAAGGAAAAATCGGACAGATGATGGAACCGGTGGAGCTTCCGGAGTTCAAACCAACGGCCAGGGCCATCGATGGAATGGATGGTGTCCCTGCAGAAGTTCTGCTGGATCATGAGAATCCCAATTTCGTAAAGAACCTTGGAGACAAGATTGCAGCGATGGAAGAAGCGGAACAGCGTTGGGAATTGTACCGCTGTGAAGATGCAGAAACGATTTTTGTTGCGTTTGGGCTTCCCTCACGTACCAGCCGCGGAGCAGTGGACAAGCTGCGGGAAAATGGAGAGAAAGTCGGCCTCCTGCGTGTGATCTCTGCCTGGCCGTTCCCGCGGAAAGGGTTTGAGGCTCTGCCGGATACGGTAAGAAATTTCATCACTGTGGAGAGCTGTGTGGCCGGACAGGTGCTGGAAGATGTACTGATCGCGACTAAACGGGTGACAAAATTCCATGATGCGAAAGTATATGGACTATATTCAGGAGCTGTTGCAGCCAAGGTCGGACAGATCATGGAAAAATATTATGCAGTACAGAACGGAAATTGTAAGGAGGGATTCTGATGGCAGTCGCAAAAAAAAGGCCAACACTTACAAAAGATCATGGATTTTGCGCAGGCTGCGGCCATGGCCTGTTTATCCGGCTGCTGCATGAAGTGCTGGATGAAACCGGTTATGCAGGCAATTTTATCTGTGTGGACGGTGTCGGATGTTCCTCCAATTATTTTATGGCTACTACAAAAGGAAGTGCCATTGAAAGCCATCATGGAAAAGCACCGACCATTGCCCGGGGCGTGAAACTGGCTCGACCGGAAACACTGGTGTTCACCTATCAGGGGGATGGAGATGCCTATGTTATCGGGCTGAGTGAGACTCTCAATGCTGCCCATTTCGGAGCACCCATCACCACCTTTGTTATCAACAACAACAATTACGGAATGACCGGAGGACAGATGTCCTGGACCACACTTCCGGGACAGAAGACTACCACCAGTCCGGGAGGAAGAAATCCGGAGCAGACAGGTCTACCCATTGACCCACTTCAGATGGCCGCCCGGTTTGACGCTGTAGCTTATGCTGCCAGGGGAGCGCTGAATAGTCCCAGAAATATCAATATGGCAAAAAAATATATCCGCAAAGCGATCGAACTTCAGATCCGTGATGGGAAATATGCCATTGTAGAATTGCTCTCTCCATGCCCTACCGACTGGAATATGGCTCCTGTAAAAGCGATTGAATGGATCGATCAGGAAGTGACGAAATATTATCCCCTCGGAGAATTCAAAGGAACGGAGGAATAAACATGGATATCGTATTTGCAGGATTTGGCGGACAGGGTGTGCTGACATCCGGGTTAATTGTCGCCTATGCCGCACAGAATGAAGGAAAAGAAGTACTGTGGATGCCGGCTTATGGCGGGCAGATGCGTGGTGGAAAGTCCTACAGTCTGGTGAAATTTGATGATAAACAGATCTGTCATCCGGATATAGAAGAACTGGATGTGCTGGTAGCAATGAACAGACCTTCTCTGGAGGAGTTTTCCAAATTTGTAAAACCCGGTGGGTTGATTCTGATTAACAGCGATACGATTGGGGATGAGATCCCTTTCGAGATGGAAGCGGTTCGAATTATTCGTGCACCGTTTGCTTCCATGGCACAGAAAGTAAATAATCCAAAAGGCGCCAATATCGCCGCATTGGGGACATTGCTCAAGATAACAGGAATGTTTTCCCTGAATTCATTCCGGAAGAATCTCCTGGAATACTTTGATAGCAAGGGAAAAGGTGCTTATGCAGCCATCAATGAGGCAGCTTTGGAAGAAGGATATCGGTATATGTAATTTATCAGCACATGCTGAAAATTTAAATTGAAATCATTAATATTTTCGCCAATGGCGGAAACAGAAAGAACGGAGGATAAAAATGCCTGTTACAAGAAGAAAATGGATACCTGTAGAGACTTTTGATCAGTACAGCAAACGCTTTGAAGAGTATTTTAAAATGCGCCGTGATGAGAATGGCATCATCGAGGTTCGCATGCACTATGATAATGGACCAGTCGTCTGGAGCTATCAGATGCATCATGCTATCGCAGAACTCTGGACCGCAATCGGTAAAGACAGAGATAATGAAGTTCTGATCTTTACGGCTACAGGTGACAAATGGATTGCACAGTTTGATATGGGATCTTTTCACTCCATGGATGAACAGAGTACCAAGGAACAGTATAATGTCCAGATATATGATACACAGAGAATTGTAGAAAACTTTCTGAATGATATTGATATCCCGACCATTACGGCATTTAACGGGCCGGGGCTTCACTGGGAAATGGGTATGCTTGCGGATATTACTATTTGTACACCGGACTTTGTTCTGCGTGATGATCATTACACCACACCTCCAATTGGTCATGTCCCCGGCGATGGTATGTATCTGGCCATGCAGCATCTGATCGGACCGAAGCGCGCGAACTATTTCGAGTATTTCCATCAGGAATTTACTGCACAGGAATGCGTGGATCTGGGCATCATGAACGAAGTCGTAGAGCGCGATAAGATCAATGACCGTGCATGGGAACTTGCAAGGAGTCTTCTGAAAACAGGCCGTACCTGCAGAAGAGCCACACATCAGCTCGCGGTCCGTCCGTGGCAGAAACTGTTTACATCCGATTATAAGTTCCATGTAGCGATTGAAGGATATAACAAGGTTCTTGAAAAGACCAGAAGTGGTTTCGAAGATACCAAGAAATATTGATCCCAAGATTTGAAAAGAGGAAATCAATGGCAAAAACGATTATTTCTGCCGCACTGACCGGTGCGGCCACTCCAAAAGAAAAAAACCCGGCACTCCCGGTTACTCCGAAGGAAATTGCAGAAGATGCTATCCGTGCATGGAAAGCCGGTGCTGCCATCGTTCATCTGCATATGAGGGATGAGAACTGTAAAGGCACAATGGACAAGGAACGCTTCCGGGAAACCGTAAATCGTATCAGAGATAACAGTGATGTTGTCATCAACCTTACCTCTTCAGGCGAGCGTGGTGCAAGTTATGAACGCCGGATGGAACATATTATTGAACTGAAGCCGGAAATGGCTTCCTATGATACCGGTACCTTTAACTGGCTGCCAAGTGTTTTTTCTAATCCCCCGGATTTTCTGGAAATGCTGGGAAAAGCACTGACAGATAATAACATCAAACCGGAGATCGAGGTGTTTGATTCCGGTATGTTGCACAATGCAGAGTACTATGTAAAAAAAGGAGTTATTAACGGACCTCTTCACGTACAGTTTGTACTGGGTGTGCAGGGAGCTGCGCAGGCGACCGTAGAAAATCTTGTGCATTTGAGAAACAAGCTGCCTGCAGATGCGACCTGGTCAGCCCTTGGTGTCGGTGCAAATCATATGCCGATGCTGTATGCATCCATTGCTATGGGTGGAAATGTGCGTGTTGGATTAGAGGATAATCTGTATTACAGCCGCGGTGAGTTGGCAACCAATGAGATGCTGGTTGCAAGGGCTGCAAGAGTCATCCGGGAATACGGTAATGAAGTAGCAACCCCCGAAGAAGCCAGAGCCATCCTGGGATTACGGGGACTGAACTGACAGACGGGTCGGATATTGCCCTGGATGACGGTATCCGGCCTTTCCTGCAGATAACACAAGGAGCAGATGAGATGAAAATAACATTACATGATGAACAGGTGCAATATAATCCGGCCGGCCATTACAATATGACTGCCAGACGTGCACACAGCAAGGATATGAGCGGTTCTGAGATCCTGACCATCGGGTGCAGTACATTCAATCCCGGAGGAGGCGCTGAGGCGAGTCCAGTAAAACCGGGGATGGAACTTGTGTATTACGTGATAGAAGGGACCCTGACAGTGACCTGCGAAGGGCAGGATTACCAGCTGCAGGCTGGGGATTCCATCTTCTTCAAGGCCGGAGAGATCCGCAGTGTGAAAAATAATACAGAGGAACAGGCAGTTATGCTGGTAATTTCCGGTGTGCATTGAATCCGGAAAGGATCCCGGAAATAAATAGGTGAGAAAGGAAAGTTACAATGAGCAAATTTGATGATCTGTTTTCCCTGAAGGGGAAAAAGGCAATGGTAATCGGCGGTGGTGGCGGAATTGGACGTGCAATCGCTCATGGTTTTTCTGCATTTGGAGCAGATGTATGTATTGCCAGCCGCAATCTGGCAGGCTTACAGGAAGTGGCAGCGGAGATTGAAGCGGATACTGGCAACAAAGTTCGTTGTTTCACCGTAGATGTTGCAGATGAGCAGAGCATTATTGATCTGGTTTCAAAAACAAAAGAAGAGGTTGGTACCATAGACATTCTGGTGAACTCCCAGGGCTATAATAAAAAATATTCCACCATAGACTGTCCGATCGAGGAGTGGGACAAGATCTATGCCGTGAATATCCGTGGCGTCATGATCTGCTGCAGGGAGTTTGGAAAGGGTATGATCGAACAGAACTATGGACGTGTGATCAATATCGGATCTATCGGAGCCAAGAGACATTCCGTCAGCGGCGTATCCGGTGCATACAGCTCCTCCAAAGGTGCCGTTGCTTCATTTACCACGCAGCTGGCTGCTGAATGGGCTAAATACAATATTACTGTCAATGGTGTTTGCCCGATCCTGACGCTTACGAAGATGATGGAGCCTATCAAAGCAAAGGATCCGGAACACTTTGCAAAAATTGAATCCCGTGTTCCCATGGGCAGGATCGGGCTTCCGGAGGATACAGTGGGGATGAGTATATTCTTCGCCTCCGAAGCTTCCAAATTTGTTACCGGACAGTTTCTGTATCCGGATGGTGGACTTATGCTGCTTCAATAATCCCATAGCACAGGATGCAGCGGAAAAAGTAAAATAAAATATATGAGAATTGAGTGGTACGGGCAGGCCTGTTTCCGGTTGGAGTCCAATGGCAGCAGCCTGGTAATTGATCCCTATCAGGATCCAGAAGGCTTGCTGCATTTTCCGAAGCTGGATATTACCGCAGACCGGGTTCTGGTAACCCATGAACATTTTGATCATAACAATCGGGATGCTGTACATCTTACTGGAAAGTCCTGCGAGTTGTCTGTGCGATATCTGGAAGCCTTTCATGATAATGCACAGGGAAGAATTCTGGGATCCAACAAAGTATTTATTGTAAGCGATGGGAAAATAAAGGTGGTTCATCTGGGAGATCTGGGACACAGATTGTCCGGCCAGGATCTGGAACAAGTTTATGGCTGCGATGTCCTTATGGTTAATGTAGGTGGATTCGAACACAGTGAAGCGGTACTGGCAACGGAGCTGATGGAACAGATCCATCCCCGCATCCTGATTCCCATGCACTATCGTACGGCATGTTTCGGTTTTGAACAGATGGGAACTGTGGAAGAATTTCTTGTAAACAAAAAAGGTGCACACCGTCTGGATGTACCCTTTATTGATATCGACAGCAATACACCTGGACAGATTGCTGTCCTGAAGCTGCCAATGGAACTGCAGGCTTGATAATTCTAATCTGTATCCGTAGCAGCAGCTTCATAGCGTACTACCAGTGCATCAGCAGCAACAGCACCGTGGCCTTCTTCATAAACAAATACAGGATTAAGATCCAGTTCTGCCAGATCATTTCTGTGATCCGCAGCGAACTGTGACACCACGCACATGAGCTCTGCCAACGCATTGGTATCCGCTTTTGGTATTCCACGAAATCCATCCAGTAAAGGCCATATCTTAAGTGAACGAAGCATGGCGAGAGCTTCTTTTTTGCTTACCGGGCAGGGGGCGAGGGCGGTATCCCGGAACAGTTCTGCCTGAATGCCTCCCAAACCGCATAGCAGCATGGGACCAAACATCCTGTCGCAGGTAATACCCAACAGGATTTCCTGTCCCGCCGGGAGCTGCTGCTGAAGCAACACACCATTTATCTGTGCTTTCGGATTGTATTTTTTACAGTTTGTAAGAATCTTCTGGTAAGCTTCTCCGGCCTCTTCTATGGTGGTATTATGCAGACTTACTCCTCCTGCTTCTGTTTTGTGGGGAATATCTTCCGAATCCACTTTCAGAACCCAGGGCGATGGGATATTTTCACATGCATTTTCAAGATCGGATTCTTTTGTAAGCAGGCACTGTTTCGGGACGGGGATTCCAACCTTAGCCATAAGCTCTTTGGATTCCTTTTCTGACAGGGTTCTTTTCTGCAACGGTTCATGTGGAAACAGGGCCGGAATCGCAGGATCCGACGAAATTGCGGAGATATCAAAGCTTACGAAATCCATCAGATGACGGATGGCGCGATAGGCATATTCCCCTGTGGACAACACCGGGATGCCGGCATGTTCTAAGTTCTGTCGCAGGTTTTCATTTCGTGTCTTTTCGAAAGAAGGTATGATCAGAGTTGGTTTCAGTATACCTTCAGTCTGCATCTCACAAAGCACCTCTGCACAGGTCAGATCTTTTGGTTCTGCATGTATACCCAGATCATTTCCAATGGCAATCAGGCCGATCGAGGAATCTCCGGATGCTGCCAGGAATAGTTTTCGAACCAATTCCTTCTCAGAGAAGAGGGCAGTCGTGGCATCCAGCGGATTAGCAGGAGTGGCAAATGGTGGAACCAGTGCCTGGATTGTTTCCAGTGTCGAGGTGGCAAAATCCGGAAGTGCAATGTCATAACGTTCAGCAGTATCTGCACACAGGGTATTTTCGCCACCGGAAAAATTTATACCAGCCATGGAAGGATGGACAGGATGTTTACCGTCTAAAATGGCAAACATACGAGCGGTAGAAACAAGTTCCTCAAGACTCTCAGTGATAATTGCGCCGTATTTTTTCAGAATGCTGAGTATGATCCTGTGATTTCCTGTCAGACTGCCTGTATGAGAGGCTGCTGCAAATCCGCCTTTAGAAGAGGAGCCGGCTTTGAGAATAACAATAGGTTTTTTCCTGGCTGCTGCGATTTTCAGCGCCTGGATCAGGACATCCGGTTTGGTGATGCCTTCGATGTAAGCTGCGATACAGTTGATGCGATCCTCCTGCACCATATATAGCATATAGTCTTCCAATCCACAGATAACAGAGTTGCCGGCACTGACCACACATGCCAGATAATCACAGTTCGGATTGTTGAATCCGGAACTGATATAGCCGCTTTGTGCAATCACGCCGATGCCCCGTCGTTCGTCATCTGCCAGCATGGTCATGGTTTCATCGTTGTTGGCGGTGACGCAGACATTGTCAATGCCGTTAATGATTCCGATGCAGTTGGGACCGCAGAGGGCCATGTCATATCGTTCACAGGTTTCCTTTAATTTGTCGGAAAGGGCCCGGGCTTCTTCTGTCCGTTGTTCGGAAAACCCACTGGCAATTACAACAGCGGCTCTGATTCCCATTTTTCCGGCTTCTTCCATATAGTCAGGGACTACATGCGCAGGGGTACAGATCAGCATGCAGTCCGGTATTTCCGGAAGCTCGCAAAGCGCATGATAGCATTTGCGGCCATTGATCTCATCCCGACGTGGATTCAGGTAATATACCCGGTCTTTATTGAGGCCTCTGATACTGCTGGCGGTGGCATCGCCGGCCATCCCCGGTTTATCACTTGCTCCGATTACCACCACACTGGTGGGACGCATAAGTTTATCCATATCCATGCTACGGCACCTCTTGCATTATATTATACAGTAATCCTTTCTCGGCATTATTCTTAAGTATAAATTCTATCGGAATTTCAATGGAACTTCAGCTTGAAAATAAAACCCCATGTTGAAGATCAATTATAGAATAACATATTGCTGACAGACGTTCATTGGTCTAAAAACCAAAAAGCCGTCACAGTATTTGGATAAAATTCAGAAATGTTCCTTGCAGATTATTCTGTACTGCATTCGAGATCATATACCAGGCAAGTTACATAACAGGTAGCATCTCCCGACAATAAAAAGCCAGAACAGTTGATTGGGAAAACCTTGACAGTCATTACAAACCTGTCCCGGCAGACAACATCCGGGTCTGTTTATGTCCAAATTGTCAAACAGAACACGCCAAATCAGTTAAATGAAAATATTACCATAATCTGAGCCTGTAGAGAAATCTGTGGGCTCTTATGATATATTCATTTGAACAACGCGGGATTATAAGGAATTGTATCAGCATATGAACTTGAGCTATAAGTCGTATTAAATAGAAATTACATACATGGCGTAGGCAACATCCAGGGATATATTGATGTACGCAATTATAAAATACAGATACCATTTGAAGCTTTGGTGTGTGAATTGTTTGTGAAGAATAACTTGTTTATGTGCCGGAAACTTGACAGAAAAGAATGCCGGAAACCTAAAAAAATGATGAATTACCTGTTAAACAATGCTTGCTGTGAAAGGCTTTTTAAAACTTTATGAACAATCTTTTTCATTAAAATTCCCTTCTGATTTAACGTTTAACCAATATTCCATATTCCTTGACACCTCATATCCCGGGGGGTACGATATGCTAAAATTGACAGTATTATGGAAGGACGGCTGACGGAAACGATTCCAGTGACCGAAAGGAAACAGCCGGCAGACAATACCATAGACCGATCTAACAGTAAGAGAACTGCTTCGAAAGAACCGGTTCTCTTTTTGTGTCCGAAAGTGGCAAATGGAATAATCGACAGTGGGAGGAAAACAGGAAATGATAATGAGAATGAAAGACAGGGAAAGAAAGAAGGGCATGACTAGAAAACGGACCGCTTTGCAGACAGGACTTGGAATCTTGCTTCTTGGCACCTTTATAAGGTCCGTGCCGTGCCAGGCACAGACGATCGAGGGGCTGGCGAGCAGCGTCAGCTCGCAGTTCATGTCCATCTATTCTTCCATCGGGATCGTGGTGTCGGCCCTTGCGACCGTCGCCCTTGCATTCTGTGCATTCAAGTGGATCCTTGGGACCGATCCCCAATCGGTAAGGCAGGCGAAGCAGTGGATGCTGTACATCGCCATCGGGATCGCGGTCTACTGGCTGGCAGGCGTTATTGTCGATGTCGTGAAGAATATGGCATCCGGGGCAACGGCAGGACAGGAAACTGCGACAACGGGCGCGGCCTGGTGGTTCAGGTCGATCTGAAAACGATCTTCAACATAACGGATGGAGAATCGGGCTGTATCTCGCAGCCCGCTTTTTGTGTCCGGAAAGGAATGCTTTGAAAGAAAGGAGAATGGCATGGTTGAGAAGCTGGTCAGCACCATCCTCACCTTTGTGGGGGAGATACTCCAGCAGGCGGTGAATACGATCCTCGGGTTTATCACACTGGATAAGACCTATATGGATCTTGTGCTGCCGGGCTTCAAGGACCTGGAAGGGTTCATCGAGGCATTGGGATTCGTGGCAGTGGCTGGCTGCCTGGTGACCGTTTCCATCCAGATGATCTCCTCGCCCCTGACCGGGCAGGAAAGAAGCGGAGGCATCTCTGCTATCCTCCGGGCTATACTGGCAGGGCTGCTGGTCCCGGTGACCGTCGGGTTTTCAGGCGGCTTTTTGTCCGTGGTGAACGAAGCCTATAACGCCCTTCTGGGTGTTTCCTGGGAAAAGACCGTATTTTCTGCTCAAGAGATTGCGGAGGATTTCAATACGGCGGATCTGGGTGCGCGGGTGGAAGGCTCTTTCGGGATCGCTTTTTTATCGCTCCTGTTTGCGATCGTGATCCTGTTCCAGATGCTGAAGCTTGTGGTCTGCCTTCTGACAAGGTTTGTCACCCTGGTGCTGTGTTTGTATCTCGGTCCTTTGTGTGTCGGCTTTTTCGCAAGCCCCGCAACGACCAATATCACGGTGTCATGGATAAAGACGATGCTGTCACAGTCCGTCCTGATCCTGGTGACGGCCTGGGGGATGCACGTCATGTTCGTCTCCCTCATAGACTCCGGCATGTTCGAGGAACATGCAGAAGCGCTGGCATCGGCAGGGTATACCGCCGGCAGCTTTGTCTGGGCGAAATACGTCATGATCTATTTCCTCTGCAAGGTGCTCCAGAAACTGGAGGACATCCTGCGCGGCCTGGGATTCAATCCGTTCCCGACGGGGGCAAACGTAAGGGCCGGGATCGGCTCCGTCATCATGCTCGGCATGGGCATGGCGCGCGCCGTTTCCAGGCTTGCGGGAGGCGGGCAGGGCGCGGGGACGGCAAACGGAAGTTCCTCCCCGGCAGGAGGGAACCTCATGCCTGCCTTTGTCAGGGACGAACGGCCTTACAGGAGCAGTGCAGACACGCATGCGGCGTATGCTTCTGATCCTTCTTCCGGCTTCGGGTTTGGCGGTGTTTCAGACTACGCTCAGGCGGGCATCCCAAGGAAACGCTTTGAAGAGGTGAAAACAGGAAAGATCTCTCCGGAGACATCTGTGGAAGCCCGGGTCGCTGCAAACGGGGCGTTTTCCTCCGGGGGCAGTGTGGAAGGATCCGTGCTGAACCGGGCATCGGAAGGCACGGAAGGCCATGGGAAAACTTGGATGTATGACGATGGCAGCCGTTACCGGATGGATGCCGACGGGCATGTGAAAGGACCGATGCTCATAAAGCAGAAAGAACAATGGAAAAAGCAGGAGCGTGTGACGGACTTCAGCCGGGGAAGGAGCATAAACGGAAAGGAATTCATCGATGAGGACGGGACGATCCGGCGGGTAGATACCGGACGGTTTATCGCAACAGGGGAGAACGGCACGATCAGGAGCTATCCGCTGAGACCGACGGGAGAGACCATCTCTTCCAGGGAGGAAAATACAAAGCTTCTTTCGGAAATGGAACGGTTCGGGAAGGAAGGATACCAGGCGGAGAACCTGAACGCACAGATGGTCCTGAATGCCTATGCCGGCAGCCAGGCTCTGAGCCGGAAGAACGGGACCGTAAGGATACCGGAAACGGCGGAAGTAAAACAGGTTTCCCAGAATGAACTGCTTCTGTCCGGAGCAGGGGTCAAGGAATCCGGGGAGTGGAAGGAACGGCACCTGCTCCTTAACACGGATGAGTCCAAAGGGATCTCAAAAGGAGCGGTCACGATGCCGGACGGAAGGACCTGGAACGTAAGCGAAGACAGCCTCCGGATAGGGCCTGGAGCTTCCCTGCGGCAGGTACGCCCTGTACCGGAAGGGAATGTGAAAGCCCCGGAGAAGGAAAGGGCAGCAAGCCCCGGACCGGGAGCAGGAAAGGAACCGGCGGGAAAGGAGGCAGGGACAGAACAAGAGAAAGGAAACCAGTTCCCTGAAAGCGGGAACAAAACGGCCATCCCGAAACAGGAGGAAGAAAAAGGAAGATAGGAGGAACGAAAATGGCAGAGCCGGAAAGAGAGGCGGCTTTTCTGGAGGATCCGGAACGCGCTGCAAAGGAAACGGCAAAAGAATTGGCCAGGATCGCGCTCACACACCATGTAAGTGCTGCAGGCACGGCCCTTACGCAGTCCGGGCATCTCCTGAAAGCCGGAATCCTGGTATCTGCGGCAGCCATCTTCCTGGTCCTTGCAGTCCTGATCTATCCGGCAGCCCTGTTCTTTTCTTCCCTGGGACCCGTGCAGAAGGAGGACGAATACGCGGCGGAATACGAACACGCCCTTCAGATGTCGGAAGCAGTGATCCAGCGTAATTACCGGTACTACTCGGAAGATGTCGCCATGGTACAGGCACAGCGCCTGAAAAGGTCCTATGAGAACGGATCGGAGATCACGACCTATGTCCTTCCGGGCATGGATGACCTTTCCGTCACGGCATCCGCAGGAAACAGGATGATGGCGGCCTACCATGTCGCAAAATACCACAACAATGCCGACATCAATGATGACGAAGGATACCGGTATGATTTCTACGGGGATGAAGGGAAGGTGGATTACTATTCCTCGGAGGAAGGCGGCTATGCACTGTTTAAGATCACGGGGATCAACCCGAACGTCCAGGCCTATGAATATGTCATCACCCCGCAGAGGACCTATACCGAGTATGAGGAGCGGATCGTGGAGGAGACGGTGTTTACCGGATCCCTGGCGGACCTTCTGCCGGAAGGGCACAAAGCGACGAGAACGTATGTGCAGAAGATCCCCAACGAGGTCGTCGTGCCGGCAGTGACGCAGACACGGTACCGTGGCACCATCACGGTGAACGTCTCCTTCCAGACGGGAAACTTCATGAAGGAGGAATTCAACGAGATCCTGAAACGGGAAGGGGGAAGCCTCATAAGGTCCGGGAGCCTTACCGGGGATTATGAACAGGCGACAAAGACCCAGAAACTGATCTGCGACCTGGCTTCCGGGACACCGGAAACGGAGCAGGGATTCTGCGCGCAGTGGGTCATGAACGTGATCAACGGCACGGGCTTGTCCCGGATCGGGGGGAATGCCTGTGACCTGTGGCAGGAATACTGCTATTCCACGGATTATACAGACCTCGATGTGGGGATGCTCATCGCGGTCAGGTCGTCCGCAGCATCCGAACTGGGAGAGGTCTACGGCCATGTGGGGATCTATATCGGAGGCGGCAAGGTGATGGACTGCACCGGACAGGTTTGCGTGACGGGCCTGGAGGACTGGATAGGAAAGTATGACCGTTTAGGGACTGCAGCCTGGGGATACCCGCCGGAGATCCGTGCCTTGGTGGAAGAGGAAGTGAAGGAACGGGATCTCCTGGAAGCGGTCAGGGAAAGGCGGGAAGGGCAGGCAGAAGAGGATAGTTCTTCTTCCCGTACCGTATCCTCCGCCCGGCTGAGGGATGCCCTTGTCCGGTACGCCATGAGCTGGGTCGGCGTTACGCCGTATGTCTGGGCAGGCACGTCCCTGACGGATGGGACGGACTGCTCCGGGTTTATCAGCCTGGTCTACGGTGCCTTCGGGATCGACCTTCCGACGGACTCCCTGGCTTACCAGGACCTGGGGACGAAGATCCGGAAAGCCGACCTTCAGCCAGGGGACATCATCGTCTACGGAAACGGGGACCATGTGGCGATCTATGCGGGCGAAGGGGAAGTCATCCATTGTTCCTCCCCGGAAAACGGCACCGTCAAGTGGGAACTCGGATACCGGCCGGACCTGTCCGCCTGCATCCGGGTCATCGAGGACGGAAAGGAGTATGAGATCAGTGAGAACCTTTCCGCTTTTTCCGACCCGGCAGCCTCTTCCTCCGTGACGAAAGCCCTGCAAGAGGAAATTCGGGATGTGGCAGAGACTCTGCTGCTGGAATTCGGCCTCAAAGGAAAAGATGTCTTTCCTACCTATGACCTTCCGGACAATGCCCTTGAAGGCATCGCGCTTTACTGCTACCGGCAGGCGGGGACGCTGCAGGGGGCGGCGATGGAAGCCTCTTACATGGCCAACTGCTTTGAACTGTACGGGGCAGAGTACGGGACCGGGACGGAGGGGTTCTTATCCTATGTCCTGTCATCCGGAAACTTCCTGTCCGGGGAACTCCCCGGGGATCCTGAAGCGGTGCCCCTGAAGGCGGCTGAGGTGGTGCGGAAGGTCCTGGTGGAAGGATACCGTACACTTCCCGGGTATGTGGACAGGAAAGAGGCGTTTCATAAAAATTATACGGCGGACCTCATGGGGACGGCGATCGATGCGGAAAACAAGAGCCTCTATAGGAAGTTCCTGACGAATATCCATCCGCTGCCGGATCCGAAGGACCTGAACCGGAATGTGCCGGATCCGTGGACGTTCTACTGCTTTGCCCCTCTTACCAGTGACCTGTTCGGCTATTCATCGGAACAGATCAGGGAGAAGAAAGAGGAAGCCTTCTTTGCCTACGGGACCTGGGTCTATATGGGGGACCTGCCGGAAGAGGCGGACCTTTCCGGGCTCCGGGAGCAGATCGTCCAGTATGCCATGAGCTGGGTCGGCATCACACCGTATGTGGAGTGGTGGAACCGGCTGGACGCAGGCGGGAACATCCAGAATTCCCTGACACAAGGGACGGACTGTTCCGGGTTCATCTCCCTGGTGTATGAACATTTCGGGTATTCCCTGTCCAAGGCATCCGACGATTACCAGGACAGGGTCGGGGAGCGGATCACGCAGGCCGAGCTTCAGCCCGGGGACATCATCGTCTACGGAAGCGGCAGTCATGTGTCGATCTATGCCGGGGACGGGAAGGTGGTCCACTGTTCCAATCCAAAGGACGGGACGGTCTGCTGGGACCGGTCCTACCGGAGCGATGAGACCGCTTATGTACGGGTGATCGAAGAAGGCGACGAGTTTTCCTTTGACAGTTTCTTCTTCGGGAACCTGGCGGGCGAGGGAGAGGAGCTGACCCAGAGCCAGGCAGAAGAGCTGTATCTTACGATGGCTCTTCCATCAAAATCCCAGGTCGCAGACCTTCTGACTTCGTACCTTTCAGGCGACCATGATCTTGTGGTCTGTGCCATCGCCTGGATGGAAGGGGAGGCGGATTATACTGCGGATCCGTACCTTGGGTATTTGTCGGCATCCTGCATCCTGAACAGCATGCTCGATGCGCCTTCCCTTTACAGGAACGGCGCGTGCTGGGCGACGCTCAGGGGATGGGGCGCCTGGTATTCGAAGGAACGTCTGTTCACCCGCTACCAGAATGCGGGGATGGCATCCTCCTTCAAATGCCTGTACCTTGCCATGAAATACCCCTGCCGGAGCGTGCACAGCTGCTTCGGCGTGGACCTGGCATACGAAGCCTACGGCATGACAAGGGAGAGCGCGGTTTATGTATCCTCGATCATCACAAGCGAAGGGCAGATGACGGGAGTCTGGAGGTGAAGGAATGGAACGGACGAATAGAAACAGGAAGCATGCTCACGCGAAACGAAAGGGCAGGAAAAGAAGGCTCTTTCTTTTGTTCCTGGTCCCAGCGGAGTTTTTCCTGGCAGGCTTCCTGACGGGGCAGTTCCGGATGCTTTTCAGCGGCCAGATGTTCCGCCGGAGCATCCCTTTTGGGGAGATCCTTTCCGAAGGGATCCTCCGGGCGCCGGGGATCTTTTATACGATGGGTGTTACTTCCCTGGGCGTTTTCCTGACCATCCTCAGCCTCCACCGGAGAGGGATCCTGAACCAGGCGGCGGTGATCGGGAAGCACGGGGAGCGGATCACGCAGCAGGGAACGCTGGGACGGTCCCGGATGCTGACTTTAGAGGAGGCGGAAGAGCATTTCGATGTGTCCGGAGACATCAATGACCATTTTGACTTCCTTTTCGGGTCTATACAGGAGGATGAAAATGACCACGCTCGTATCAAGAAAATATTCGGACACCGAACGAAATAAGACCGTTCTGGTGCTGGGAAGGCCGGGGACTGGAAAGAGCTGGTGCCTGATCCGGAACGAGATCCTGCAAGCATTAAGGAGGGGAGCCTCCCTTGTGGTGTTCGACCCAAAAGGGGAACTCTATGCCTCCATGTCGCAGGTCTGCCGGCAGATGGGATGGGATGTCAAGGTGCTGAATTGCATCGATTCCAACCATTCCCATGCCTGGAACGCGCTGTTGGAGATCTTTGACCATGACACACAGATGCTGGATGCGGACCGACTGTACCGGTTCGCGGACATCTATATCACGAACATGTTCCCCGGGCAGGACCCGGATTTCTGGAAGGACGGGGCAAAATCCGTGCTCGCGGCGCTGGCAGGCCTGTATGCCTTCCGCAGGGAACGGTTCCTCATCAGGACCTTCCTGACGGCAGCGAAAGCCGTACTGGAGAATGGCCATGGGAAAAGGACCTGGAAGGAGGTCCCGGAACACCTGAGGGACGAGGATACCTGTACGGTGGCGGAGGCAAAGAAGCTCTTCCGGGACATCTGCACGGAAGAAGGGCTTCGGGAAGCGGACATCGAAAACGTGGTCCTGGAAACGGAGGCGAAAGCCCCGGAGGTATCCCTGAGCGTCGTCCTTTACGACGTGCTGATGATGGGGGAAGGAAATATGGCATCCATCAGAAGGGAGATCCGCACTGTTCCCCGGTACCATGCGGCATGGGCGGCCTTCCAGACGTTCGACATGGGGTTCGTGGAAGACAGGGTAAAGGGATCCACGCTGCAGACTCTGGGGCAGAGCCTCAGGATCTTCGGGAGCGAGGCAAGGAGGCGGATGCTGAGCAACAACGACATCAGCCTCTGGAAGATCAGTTCCGTGAAAAGCGCCGTCTTTGTCATGGCGGATGACACGGACAGCGTAAAGCCCGTCCTTTCCCTGTTCTTCAACTTCCTGTTTGAGGACTGCCAGCTGATATGGGACAGGACGGAGGCGGAATGCAAACGGCGGGGAATCCGTACCCTGGACGTCCTGCATCCGGTGTCCATCATCATGGACGAAGCTGCCAGCATGGGGAAGATCCCGGGATTCCCGACATTCCTGTCAAAGGCCCGATCCAGGCACCTGGATGTCACCATGACGTTCCAGAACCTGGGGCAGATGCAGGACCTTTACGGCAGGTACGGGGCGGACCAGCTGATCGGCAATACGGAATACATCGTCTACCTGGGGTGCAATGACCTGCCCTCTGCGGAGATGATCTCCCGGTACTGCGGGCAGACGACGGTGCTGTCGCAGTCCTGGAGCGAAAGCACCAGGCTCCTTAAAGGGCCTGTAGGGGAAGTGAGGCAGACGGAGACGAAGGAAGAACTCCTCCCCGTGACGGATGCCATGGCGTTCGGCGGGGAGCGAAAGGACCACCTGCTGGTGTTAAAGACAGGGGTAAAGCCCCTGGAACTTCTGAAGTTTCCGTATACGGCCCATCCCATGGCGAAGGGCCTGAGGCCGGTGACGCTCAGGCAGACCGTAAAGCCGCTGGATCGGCGGTTCCCGGAGGAATACTTCCGCAGAAAGGACCGGGAGGAACGGAACCGGGAAACGGCAGAGGATGAGCAGGCTGTCCAGGCATATCTCCTAAGAAGGCTGAAACGGCTGCTGGATCCGGACCCTGTGTATGACTGGGACCTGGGATCGTGTGAAGACCTGGAAGCGTTCTCCCTCCCGGAGGGGGAGGAAGCGTTCGTGGAACTGGAAAAGGGTGTAGCGGAAAAAGGCACGGAGCAGGACGGGAAGGACATGGAGACACCAGGAAAGCAAAAGCCCCATACGGTGGTGGACACGACCTTCCGGGCACAGTTCGGGCGGAAAGCAAGGCGGGAAAGCGCCTCCCAGAGACCGGACGGAACGAAAAACAAAAACAAGGCACACAGCTCAGTGCTGGAAGATGCCTGAGAACAGATGAGGAAAGGACAGAAAGGAGCGGTCAGATGACAGACGAGACCAGACGGGAAGAAGACATGGAACAAGAAGGGGAACAGGTATTCACCTCTGCAGCGGAAGCCGGGGAAGAGGACTTCCCAGAGGAAGATAATGCACCACCTGAGCAGGAGGAAGGCGCGGAAGATCCGGCGGGCGGGGAAGAGCCATATTACCGGGACCGCCGCAATATCGTGGACCATACCGAGTTCTTCGCAGAACGCTATGACGCGGAACGGGAAAAACGCAGGGACTGGGAAAAACTGACCCGGCTGTACCGGAAGGGCGGGATCATTGCCGCCCAGGTCGTCGAGGTCCGGTATTCCAGGGAGACAGATACCGTTTCCATCCTTGCCAGGATCAGTGATGACTTCCGGGTGCTCATCAGGGACAGGGAGTTTTTCACGGAGGCGGCGTTCCATAAGGATTACTGGGAGGCACCGGAGCGCGAGCGGGCGGTCAGAAGGACGGAAAAAGCACGGGCCTGCATCGGCGCCTGGATCCCGTTCGTGATCGCCGGCATGAGGGCGGACCGGGCGGAAGATAACAGCATCCTTTATACCATCGTAGGGGACAGGCTGGCGGCGCTGAAACAGAAGCAGGAACGGTATTTTACCGGGCCGGATGCGGTACGGGAAGGGGACATTGTGACCGCCGAGGTCTTAAGCGTAGGGGAACATTTTGCGAACCTGGAGGTGTTGGGCGTGGAATGCTCCGTCCAGAAACATGAGATCGACGCGTTCCGCTATGTCACGGACTGCCGGGACCTCCTGAAACCGGGGGATTCCCTAAAGGTTGCCGTAAAACGGATCCACCGTAACGATGACGGCAGCATCCGGCTGAATGTCTCCGGGGCGACCATCGGTTACCGGAAGATCAGCGAGAACAACTTAAATCTTGCCGCCGGGTCCTCCTGCCAGGGGATCGTCAAGTTCTATAACCGGGAGAAGGGGATCTATACCGTTATCACATCAGGCGGGGCTTCCGTCATGGTGCGGGCAGAATCTGTCGTGGGAAGGGAGATCCTGATGCCGGGCGATGAGGTGACCGTGACGGTCAAAAGGGTCTATCCCAATGCGGCGTTTGGGACGGCGAAGAGGAACTGAAGGAAAGAAGGGTGCCTTAAGGGCAGATAACAGAAAGGAGGAACCAGATGGAGCCAAAAACCGTTTGCGTCAGGGTCTGCCAGGGAGGCCACCGGTTCGAGATCCGGGACGTGTCGGAAAAGGAGGGCTCCCTGATCAGCGTGAGCTGCTATAAGGGGCCGCTCCTTTTGGAAGGACCGGATGAAGCGCTGATCGGGGAACTTCTGGAAGAAGAGCAGGAAAAGAGCCGGTATATCCGCTTTCAAAGGACCGTCCTTGCGGACGGGTCTTTTTGCATCTCCGGGTGCGTGCAGGTCAGGGAGGCGTCCGTGTTTTTCCGGGCCAGGATCATAAGGGCTTTGATGACAGCGTGCCTGAGCTGCCTGCAGAAGGCGGCTGCGAGGACGGCTTAGGAAGGAGGAACGGATGGATGATCGGGAAACCAGGCCCAAAGTCGAGTACATCCCGCCCAATTTCCGGGAAGGGATCTCGTTCTTCGGATTCATGATAAGGGCCTCTTATGCGCTGCAGGCAGTCCCTGTGGCAGGCGTGGTCGTCCTTTTGGTGCTGACGGCAGGAGCGAAGCTGGACGGGATCGTAAAGCTGGTCCTCGCAATCGTGCTGTCAGCACCGTTCGTGTTTCTCTGCGCAACGGGGATCAACGGGGACAGCCTGTTCCGGTTCTTCTGGAACGTCCTGCGGGCCGGGAAAGAAAAGAAGACCTACCTGTATAACCCAAGGGTCAAGAAAGAGATCCGGCCGCTACCGGAAGAGCCGGACCGGACGGAGCGGCTCCCCAGGGAGCGGATCCGGGAATTTTTAGAGCTAAGGAAAACAGAACGGGAGGAGAAAGCGGATTACAGGCAGTTCTCCTTTGCACACATGGTGTTTGAAGACGATGAACAGGTGCCGGAGAAGACGAAAGATTGATTCCCCAAAGGAACGAAACGAAAATGATAAAGGAGGCTAAGGCGTGTCAAAAGAAATAGTCCGGAAAGTGAGGTCCACACAAAAACTCCTGCCGATCAGGGACATCACGGACGGCATGATCATCACGGCGGACCACCGCTATGTCAAGATCCTGGAAGTATCCCCTGTCAACTTCCTGATGAAGTCCGCAGCGGAACAGAACGCGGTCGCAAAAAAATACAGGGACCTGTTCAAGGCCGGGCCGGCCACTTTGCAGATGAAGGCCATCTCGCGCCGGGCAGACCTGAGAACACACATGCAGAGCCTGAAAGAAGAGATCCTTTCAGAGACCTCCCCGAAATGCACGGAGATGCAGCTGGCCTACCTGCAGCTTTTAAAAGCGGAGGCGGGCAGGGGGAGCATCTCCCGGCGGTATTTCCTCATCTATGAATACGAGCAGGAGAGCGGGAGCCTCCACCGACCGTCCAGGGCGGAGATCACAGGGCAGTTAAGGAACACGGCTGCCAGGATCGAAGCGACGCTCAATGCCTGCGGGAACGAGATCCTCCATAAAGAGGACGAGGATGGGCAGCTGGAAGAGACCCTTTATACGCTGTTAAATTCGCAGGAAGCCAGGCGGAAGACGTTTGAGGACCACCTTTCGTCCGTCCGGAAACGATACCTCAGGGAAGCCGGCGTGCCGGAACATCTGATGGAAAGCACCCGAATCTATGTGCCTGCCGCAGATCTCATCGCGCCTTCCCGTGTGGACTTTCCGTCGAAGGACTATATGGTGATCAGCGGCAGATACTATACCTATGCCTACATTCCCGGTGACGGCTATAACCCGTATGTGGTCACCGGCTGGCTCTCCGTGTTCCTGAACGTGGCAGAAGGGATCGACCTGGACATGTTCTTCAACAAGGTCCCCAGGGAGCATGTGATCTTCAAGATCCGGCAGTCCCTGAACCAGAACCGGGCCGTCCTGATGGACGCTTCCGACACCCAGGCGAGTTTTGACTCCCTGCAGGATTCCGTCCGGGCAGGCCAGTACCTGAAAGACGGGCTTTCGAACGGGGAGGATTTCTACTACCTTTCCATCCTCCTTACGATCAGCGGGGAATCCCGGAAAGAGATCGACTGGAAATATAACGAGATCCGCAAGATCCTCTCCACGATGGATATCCGCATCAGGCGGTGTTCCTGGGAGATGCGGCAGGCGTTTTTCTCCGTGCTCCCGTTCTGCAGGGAGGATATGAACCTCTGGAAAAAGTCCAAACGCAATGTCCTTACGTCCGGAGCGGCGACGACCTATCCGTTCACCGCCTATGAACTGATGGATGAGGAAGGCATCCTGTTCGGGCGCAATACCATGAACAATTCCCTGGCGATCGTGGACATCTTCAATACCAGGGTCTACAAGAATGCGAATATCTTTATCGCGGGGACCACCGGTGCCGGAAAGACGTTTTCCCTCCTGCTGCTTGCAATCCGCATGAGGATCCGGCATATCCCGGTCATCATCATCGCGCCGGAAAAAGAGCATGAGTTCGAACGCGTCGCACAGGCGATGGACGGGCAGTTCATAAGGTTCGGCTCGGGATCCCCTCACTGCATCAACATCATGGAGATCTTTAAAACGGACGATACCGCCAGGCTCATGCTGGACGGGGGAACGGTCGTTTCCAGCTACCTGGCGGAAAAGGTGCAGGACCTGAAAACATTCTTCAAGCTCCTGATCCCGGACATCTCGTATGAAGAGAAGGAACTCCTGGATGAAGCCCTGATGGAGACCTACCGGAAGAAAGGGATCACACAGGATAACCGTTCGCTTGCCGATCCGGAAGATCCCGGCAGATACCGCCAGATGCCGGTGCTCGGAGATCTGTACGAAGAGATCTGCAGGCAGGAGAAGCTCGCACGCGTATCCAACATCATCAGGGTGCTGGTGAGCAGTTCCGGGAAGAACTTCAATTCCCATACCAATGTGAACCTGGACAACGAATTTGTCGTGCTGGGTCTGGAACACCTCTCCGACGACCTGCTACCGGTCGGCATGTTTATGGCCATCGATTATGCCTGGTCCAAGATCAAGGAGGACCGCACCAAAAAGAAAGCCCTGATGATCGATGAGTGGTGGCGGTTTGCCTTTGACCCGCTGGCGGCAGATTACAGCCTGAAGATCGCAAAGACGATCAGGGCATACGGCGGGTCCCTGATCCTGGCGACCCAGCAGATGAGCGATATCTTCGCCATCGAGAACGGGAAATACGGGGAAGGCGTTTTAAACAACTGCAAGCTGAAGATCATCATGCAGCTGGAGGAGCATGATGCCCTGGGCGTGCAGAAGATTCTGAAGCTGACAGACGGGGAAAAGGAGCGGATCACCCGGTTCCGGCAGGGGGAGGCCCTTTTAGTGGCGAACTCGAACAGCGTCCCTTTGAAATTCGAATCCAACAGGAAGGAATTCAACCTGATCACGACGGACCGGAAATCGCTGGAGGAACAGATGCTCGCCAGGATGACGGACGAGGAACGTTCCCGGTATTATGCGAAACGGAAAAAACAGATCGGCAGGATCATCGGGTACCTGGACCTGGAATCGAAAAATGGAGAGCTGGATCTTTCGGAAGCGGAGATCGGGGGGATCGTGGATATCGATGAGGAACTGAGCCGGTATTTCGAGGAGGCGGAGTCATTGCAGGACGTGAGCGAATTCAAGGACCTGGAGGAAGCGGATCCGGAAGGGCGGCTTTTCAGCCTGGAAAAGGACGATATCCGCTTTCCCGGGGAAAGAGAAACGGGGTGACAGACGATGGACAAGATAGATCGGATCCCTTTCCGGAAGGAGATCGAAGGCCTGTTCCGGAAGATGCCCGCCATGGAACTGGAACGGTTCCTGAAAGCGGCAGAGCTGGTCACGGGATATACAGGAGATCTGCTGGCCGGTCTTACCGGGCGGTATATCCAGAACGGGATCGTCCTTCTTTCGGAGAACGGGTATGTGACGACAAAATTCTCCCTTCCCGTCGCGGCGGAGGAAGAACCGGAAGTCAGGATGAGCGGAAGCACGAGGGTCGGACAGCTGAAGCTGAAGCCGTTCTTCCGGCACTGCCTTGACTGTTATCCTCTTCTGCTGGACCTGTATCCGGCCTCGGAGCATTTCCGGCTGTCTGACAGTCTGTTCCCGCTGTCCTTCGTGCATGAGGCAAAGGGGCTTATCTATGAACTGATCCGGATCCCGGATAACAGGGAGGAGCTGTACCAGGGGATCCTTTTGAAGGACGCCCTTCAGTATCAGGACAGAAGATTTGATGCTTACCGGGAAAGCGTGAGGCGGATCGCGGTTGTACAGGTTCCGGCCTGCGCGCAGTACGTTCCTTACATCGGGTTCTCCTTCATCTGCGTGAAGACTGAAACGGAGAAGGGATTTATGATCGCGGAGAAACGCACCGGGGATACGTGGAAGGACCTGATACGCTGAAAAGGTGACATGAGATGTCACATCTGGCGGAAGAAAAGCCAATGCCCTTACCCCGCACAGGACATGCCTGTAACATGGATCATATAAAAACCGGGAAAAACAACATTCACAGGAGGAAGAACGATGAAGAAAACAGTATTATTAGCGGCCGTGCTGGCGCTGGCGCTCTGCATGGCATTTCCGGCCGGCGCACTGGAGCAGGGCGATGCCGGGGACCGCGTAAAGCAGCTCCAGGAGACGCTCCTTTTATTAGGCTATGATGCCGGCACCCCGGACGGGCAGTACGGGCCTCTCACAGAACAGGCCGTTTCCGCCTTCCGTCTGGATCACGGCATGCCTCCGGACGGCGGGGCGGACGAAGAGACGCTCGCTGTCCTGGAGATCCTTGCCGAGATAAAAGAAGGATCCCTGCTGGGAGCGGAACGGGAAAAGCCCTTTTCCAAACCCAGCTATTTTACGGTGATGAAAGCCTGTCTGCTGGGACAGATCGGAAAGGAGGACTACCGGGCGTGGATCAGGATGCACATGATCACGGCATTCATAAATCCTGCACTGCTGAAAGCATACCTTCCGCTGCCGGAAAGCCCCCTGACAGAAGGAGCCTACCTGAAGGTAGACCTTGATAACCTTCCGTCCGGCGTCACCAGGGAGGATGTGGTGACGGACTGGGACACAGGGGCATATTACGTCCCGCGGGAGAAGATAGAGCCGGAGACATCCGGAGGCATCGAACCGGTCACGGTATGGGAGGAGCCGGAAGAGCCTTTAAAGGAGCCGGAAACGACAGCCCCTGCGATAGAACCGGAGCCTTCCGTACCCGCCGTGCAGCCTGTGCAGCCGGTACCGCCGGAAACGACAGCCCCATCCGAAGAACCGGAAAGAGAACCTGACCCAAAGCAGCCGGAGCAGCCTTCGCATACGCATAACTACGTTCCTGCGATCACCAAAGAGCCGACGTGTACGGCGGAGGGGGTCCGAACGTATACCTGTACCGCAGGGGATTCCAGTTATACGGAAAGCATCCCGGCAACGGGACATACGGTCGTGACAGATCCGGCGGTCCCCGCGACCTGCACGGCAACCGGCCTTACCGAAGGGTCCCACTGCCAGACCTGCGGGGCGGTCATCACGCCGCAGCAGGTGATCCCCATGGCAGCGCATACGATCGTGGCAGATCCGGCCGTTCCGGCATCCTGCACATCCACAGGGCTCACGGAAGGCTCCCACTGCCAGGTCTGCGGCACGGTGATCACAGCCAGGCAGGAAGTCCCCGCCACAGCCCACGTCTATGAGGAAGTGGCGCATTATTATATTGACCACTATCTCCCGCCGCAGTACCGGTGCCTTTCCTGCGGACGGTACTATGCTTCCCTGGATGAGCTTGACGCACATTATTCCGCCTATGGATGCCCGCTCGGGTATACGGTGGACGATTCGATCCTGGACTGGACCGAAGACTGCGGTGAAACTTATGTGCCTGGATCTTATGGCGTTTATACAGGCGACCGCTGCATCTACTGCGGAAGCTGGAGATAAAGAGAATTGTTTTTTCCATCTATCCTTCTTTCTTTTCGGGAAAGGCCGTCCGGCAGACCACCGGGCGGTTTTCCTTTTGTCGGAACGGTGGAAAAAAATCTTCATGAACCCCTGTCCTTTCAAAGGGTGGGGCACGTACCGCTTTTGGGAGCGCCGCAAGGCGCTTCTTTTTGATATGGAATACTATTTTGGAGGTAAAGCGAATGTCAAACACGAAAAAGGCAGCAAGAATGGCAGCATTCCTTCTTGCTCTGATCATGTCCCTTTCCATGGCCCTGCAGGCCGTATTCGCAGAACCTGTTCCGGATGAAGGACAGGCGGAGGTGGCGGAAGAGCTGCAGGCCGCAGAAGGGGTTTTGGAAGGATCTGAGACCGATCCTTTTATTACGGCCTCTTTCCCAGAGGAAGGTCCTGAAACGGATGCCCTGGAAGGGGAACCGGAACAAGGGGAAGGAACCGGAGAAAAAATAGAAGAAGAGATCCCGGAACCGGAACGGATCCCGGAAGAACCGAAAGCCGTAGAGGTCCCGGAAACCCCGGAACCGGCAGAGGGATCGGAAGCCGGGGCAGCTGCCGGCATGGAAGGTATAGAAAATCCCCAGGACAGCCAGGAAGAGGAGGCCGGGGAGCTTTCCGAAGCGGAGCAGCCTGAACAGGCGGATGCCTTGGAAGAAGAACGGCCAATGGAAGATGTTCTGCCAGAAGACGGCGGGGAGGTGGAAGAGAGCCTTCCAGAGGAAGTTTCCCCGGCACCGGAAGAAACCCTGCTTCCGGAAGAAAACAAAGAAGAAGCAACTGCTGAAGGCGCAAAAGATCCGGAAACGGACGCTGCAAAAGAGCCTTCTGAAGAAACACCGGAAGAAGAAACAGAGGCCAGGAGCGCCCTTGTCCAGGTGAAGGTGAGCGGGGAAGGAGGAAGCGCAGTCCTTACAGATGCGGAGAATACATATCTCATTCAAAGTACGGACGGGGAGGTCCTCGTGACGGATGCAGCCGGGAACGCCGTTCTGTGCGGGGATGCGGACTATGACCTAGTCCTTACAGAAGAGATCGGCAGCTTTGTTGAGATCACTGTACAGGCAGAGGAAGGATACCGGATCTGCGAATACCGGTACTCCTCAAATGGCACGGAGCTTTCTGCGAAGGACCTTTCAGAAGATGTGGCAGAGATCCGGGAGGAACTTACGGTTCCGGAAGACGGCCTTTTTGTCTTCCTTTCCTTTGAAACGGCGGAGAAGGATCCTTACTTTATCAGCGAGGATTTTGATTACAGCATCTATTCCGGGCTGGATTTTTCCTCCGGCCGTCTCCTGGTCGCAACCTGGGATCCATCCATCTTCGTAGATCCGGAGCCGGTGATCTCCGGCTACCAGGGGATCTATCTCCTGCAGTATGCCGATACGAATACCGCACTGCGAGCCTATGCTTATTACACGGCCGTTGCGGATTTCGTGGAGCTTGACGGCACGATCTTTATCAATGACGATGCGTATCTGGAAGAAGGGGACCCGGTCTATGGCCGGATGACGGAGTCCAGCAACCCTTTTTCCGAACTGGAGGAAGCGATCTATACATCGGGGTTCGGTTCTTTTGACATCGCACTGATCGATACCGGTGCTGCAGGTGCTGACGAGTCTGTTTCCATGCTGGGCGGGTATGCCGGGGACGATAACGGCCATGGCTCGGCTATGCTGGAATATATCCGGGAACAGAACCCGAATGCACGGGTCCTTTCCATCAAGGCGATGGATGCCGCAGGCCAGGGCGATATGTCTGCCGTTTACGCCGCCATCCAATACGCGCTCACAAAAGATGTCCGTATCATCAGCCTGTCCATCTCCGCGTTTGCTGCGACGGATAACGGACTGCTTCATTCTGCCATCCAGCAGGCAGTCGGATCCGGCATCATCGTCGTTGCATCCGCCGGGAACAACGGACGTGACGCCTCCTGGTATGTACCGGGCGGATATTACGAAGTCCTGACGGTCGGCGCCTGCGATAAGGACGGCGTCAGGCAGCCCTCCTCCAATTTTGGTGAAACGGTCGACTACAACCTGGTCGCCGAGACCACATCAGAAGCAGCTGCCAGAATGTCGGGATGGCTGTCTTCGCATTCCATCCCGGAGATCCAGGAGGTTTTAAATGACGGCCTTATCTATGAGGCGGCCTATACCGTCCCGGAGCCGGAAGGCGTTGTGGATCGTGAGATCCTTGTCCAGGAAGATGCCGGGAAGATCATTGCGTCGGAGACCGCCCAGTGCATCGACGGGAAGGTCACCTATATGCTGCATGGCTCGAGCGCAGTCCAGTATGTCTATGCAGTCATGCCGATCGAAGAATATGACAGCGTTTTCGTAAACGACAAGCTGGTGGACTTTGAGCTGGATGACCAGGCGCATACCATTATCATGACCCTGACGGAAGACTATATCGAACGCGCAGAGATGCTGGTCATCTCCGAGGTCCCTGTTACGGATGGGACAGATTCCATGTTCCGGGTCACGGACAGCACGGTGACGGTCACCGATGCGCCGAAGATCTACTTCCTGACACCCCAGTATGAGCAGGGCGCCGACAGGTATTTTGTCCTTGATAACGGAGCCATCGGGTATTGCGGCGATTATAATTCCTCCCCGCCCTGGGTCGGTGCGGAAGCGACGCCGTATGAAAGCTCCGATATCAATCTGCTAAAGGTTCTGTACTACGGAGCGGACGGGCCGGGACAGGTCGACCCTGGTACGGCAAGCCAGTATGCCAATACCGTCTCTGCCTTCACGCAGGATGTCTTCCGGTGCTTTACGTCGATGGCAACGTCCATCGCCATGACAGGCTACCAGGGGCTGCCGATCCTGTCCAACATCGCACGTTCCTTTTATGAATACCTGGTCAGCTTGCCTGCGCCGTCCGGGGCGAAGGCCTATGTGATGACCTATGGATCCGGATACCAGCCGGTCGCTTTTGTCATGAATGCGGAGAAAGGGAATGTCTCCTTTACCAAATCCGCTTCTGACAATAACGGCACGCTTTCCATCAGCAAGACGGCCGTTACCGAAGATGACCCGGACAAAACGTTCAGCTTTACCCTGGAGTATGGTGCGACAACCGGTTATGGGGCGACAAAGACCTTTACCCTGAAAGGCGGCCAGTCCGCGTCTTATGACATCCCGGCCGGTTCCTATTACCGGGTAACGGAAGCGGATTACTCCGCAGATGGCTGGGTGACCTCTTACAGGACGGGAAATGGCAGCTGGACTGCCGGCCGTTCGGTCACCGGCCGGATGCCCGCAGGAGAGGCCGGCAGTACAGCGTATTCCTTCGTGGCATACGGGTTCAGCGGGGAACACGACTGGTACATCAATGATGCAAAGCAGGGTTCCAGGCTGAAGGAATATGACCTGATCAATATCGGCGCCGGAGATGTGGTTACCATCATGGACGTTCCGGCAGGATCAACGGTCACTGTAACAGAGGTCTATCCGTTATTTACTTACACCGGAAGAGATCTTGCAAACGGAATGTCCGGCGGTGATGTTTACGGTGCCCAGAAAGTGCTGATCGATGCAGGTTACCTGACTGTCGGGGCTGACGGCAGTTTCGGCAGTTATACGGAAGCTGCGGTGAAGGCATTCCAGTCTGGAAATGGCATCACCGCAGACGGGCAGATCGGCCAGTATACGGCAGGCTACCTGAACCATGTCAACAGCTCTTCCCATGCAGGAAGATGGTCCGGCGGCGGATCCGTTTCCGGCACTGCCGTAAAGGATACCACGACGGACCTTGGCACGGTCTATAACACCTATGAACCGGACGATGCGTCCGTGTCGTTCCGGAACGAACAGACCATCCTGAAAGGCGACGTCAGTTTTGCCAAGGAGACCAGAAGCAGCACGGCTTTCCTGACCGTTTCCAAGGAACAGGCCGGGGAGATCCTGTTCGACGACGAGTTCGAGTTTACCCTGACGGTGAATGGAAGCGCAGGCGCAGGGTATCCTTATACCGGTTCCCGGACGGGCACGACAGGCCCTGAAGGCACCTTCAAGCTGATAGCCGGGGAGTCCGTCACCATCACCGGGATCCCTGCAGGGGCTTCCTACCAGGTGGAAGAGGCGCAGGTCCTTACCGCTTCCGGAAATCCGAAGTTTAAAACGCATGTGACGGATGATGCCGGCACCACGCACGAAGGACGGTCCGTCAGCGGCACGACAGGATCCGCCCCGGAAAGCACGAAGTTTACCTTTACGGTCACAGGGCTTCCTGCAGGTTCCTATGGCTATACCATCTATAACAGCCTGACGGCTTCCGGGACAGCTGCTGGTACGGGCACCATCCGCAACAACGGGACGATCAGCCTCTCCGGCGGGCAGAGCGTAAAGATCACGGGGATCGCACAGGGAAGCTCCGTGACCGTGACAGAGACCGTGCCCTCCGGATGGACCTGCAGCCAGGCGGGGAACAACGTCACCGGAACAGTTGTCAAAAACATGACGGCATTCCTCGGCCGGTTCACGAACACCTATGCCGTGCCGGGACAGAGCGTAAAGATGACGAATGAGCTGGATGTCGGCTATGTGACCCTTCAGAAAGCATCGCAGTCGGATCTGTTCTGCGAAGATAACCGGCTGTATTCGGTGGAAGGCGCCGTCTACGAGATCTATTCCAATATGGCGCTGACCAGCAAAGTGGCGGTGCTGACAACAAAGGCGGACGGAAGCACGGACCTTACAGAGCTTCCGGCAGGGACCTATTATGTGATCGAAACGATAGCCTCCCCCGGCCATGTGCTGGATAACGCCATGGTAAGGCCGAGGTTCAAAACGGTGCAGGTCACGGCCCTCCATACGGCAGAAGACCCGGCCCTGATCGAATCCGTCGACGACGTGCTCAATGACCCCCTCAGGATCACGATCACCAAAAACGGCGGCGATTACCTGTATGCGCTCCCGCTGGAAGGCGCCGTGTTCGAGGTGAAGTATTACGACAACCTGGAGGGGACCATTACGGAAGATCCTGTAAAGACCTGGCACATAAAGACTCTCCGGAACGCCGCCGGGGAATATGCCGCCATGCTCGATGACGCGTGGCTTGTGGAAGGATCGGATGCGCTCTACAAGATCGACGGGACCACCAGGCTCCCGATCGGGACGTATTCGGTGGAAGAAAAAAGTACCGCTTCCGGATACACCCTGTCCGGGGGCTTTCTGTATGCCAATACCGATCCGGACACGAAGGTGGATTCGGACGGCGGGAAACTCATCTTTGTCGTCTCCGAAACAGACGGGGCGGTCAATATCACCACGGGCAACGAGTATACAGGCTATAACAGGCCGGTCGAGATGCACACAACGGCCAGCGGCTCTTCCCAGGGAGGCGCAGGCGGCACGCATTACCTCGATGCTTCCGCGGGTTCCGGCGTCATCGTCGATACCGTTGCCTTCAAAAACCTGGACGAAGGGGTCCGGTACCGCCTGACGGGGCAGTTATACGACCGGGATACCGGGGAAACATTCGGCTACACCGTGTCCAGGACTTTTACGGCCCAGTCCGCAGAGGAAGAGAGCCAGACGCTCAGGTTCGGCGTGACGGACCTTGCCGGCATGGCAGGGCATGTCCTGGTCGTCGGGGAGGTCCTGGAAGCCTATGTGGAGGGCGGATGGATCAAAGTGGCGGAAGAAACGGACCTGGCGCAGGAAGAGCAGTCCGTCCACATCGTAAAGATCGGGACGACACTCCTGGATACGGACACGGATGACCATGTGGCGCAGGCCGCCGGGGACAAGCTGGTTGATCATGTCGCTTACGAAGGGCTGATCCGAGGGGAGAGCTATACCCTGAAGGCGCAGCTGAAAAACCAGGAAACGGGGCGTACCGTGGCTTCTGCGGAAATGGTCTTCGAAGCGGAGGCGGAATCCGGCACCGTGGAAGTTTTGTTTGCATATACACCGGCGGAAGGCCAGTCCCTGACCGCCTTCGAGGAACTGTATTTCGATGGGAGCCTCATCGCATCCCACAAGGACCTGGAGGATGAAGGGCAGAGCGTCCATGTACCGAAGATCCGGACCAGCCTGAAAGACAGCGTGGATCATGAAGCCGACGCGTTTGCAAAGGAGGATATCACGCTGGTGGATACCGTATCCTACGAGAACCTGCTCCCGGGGAAGGAATACACGGTGAAAGGGGTCCTGATGCTGAAAAGCACCGGGGAGAAGGCGCTGGATGACAATGGGGAAGAGATCGCGGCAGAATCGTCCTTTACGCCGGAGGAGGCAGACGGGACGGTGGACATAACCTTTACGTTCAGCGGGGTAACGCTCGCAGGCAGATCGGTGGTCGCCTTTGAAGCCCTGGAATATAAAGGGATAGAAGTGGCGGTCCACAAAGACCTGGAGGATGCGGATCAGACCGTCGACATCCCGAAGATCGAGACCACGCTGGAAGACGCTATCGACGGGGAGAAAGACGCATTGGCTTCCGAAGACATCGAACTTTTAGATACCGTGCTGTTCGAGAACCTGATCGCTGGCAGGGAATATACCGTAAGAGGCATATTGATGGATAAGGAGACCGGGGAGCCGGCCCTTGATGATGACGGAAACGAGATCACGGCGGAAACCGTATTCACACCTGATACAAAAGACGGCAGCGTGGACGTCGTGTTCCGGTTCAGCGGCCTTTCCCTGAAAGGGCACACGGTTGTTGCCTTTGAGGACCTTTCTACCGGGACCAAACAGGTGGCTGTCCATGCAGACCTGGAGGACGAAGACCAGACGCTTGCTATGCCGAAGATCGGGACGATCCTTATTGATACGGTCGACGGGGATAAAGATGCCCTTGCTTCGGAAACGATCGTCTTAATGGATACCGTTTCCTATGAAAACCTGCAGGAAGGACGTGCCTACCGGGTATCCGGCATCCTCATGGACAAGGAGACCGGTGAGCCTGCCCTTGACGACGATGGGAAGGAGATCATTTCGGAAGCCGCCTTTATCGCGGAAGATCCCAGTGGGGAGATCGCCCTCAAATTTGCCTTCCGGGGCGTAATCCTGGAAGGGCATACGGTCATCGCATTTGAACGGCTCTACCGGGAGGAGAAGCTTGTGGCGCTCCATTGCGACATCGAGGATACCGGCCAGAGCCTTTCCCTGCCGAAGATCGAGACGTCGCTGAAAGATACCGCCGACGGGGAGCATGACGCGTTTGCGGCAGAAACCATCCGGCTGATCGATACCGTGACCTATACCAACCTGTTCCCGGACAGGGAATATATCGTGACTGGAAAGCTGTATGAAAAGAAAACCGGGGAGCCGGTCCTTGATGACAACGGCAGGGAGATCACGGCATTAGCAGCCTTCATGCCGGTATCCGCAAACGGGACGGTGGACCTCCTGTTCGAATTCAGCGGCATCAGCCTTGCAGGGCATTCGGTGGTCGCATTTGAGGAGGTGACAAGGGATGGCAAAACTGTGGCCGTCCATGCAGACATCGAGGATGAAGAGCAGACGGTCGACCTCCCGGCCATCCATACCACGCTAATCGACAGGACCGACGGGGAGCAGGATGCGTTGGCTTCGGAAGAAACTACCCTGACCGACGTTGTTGCATACGAGAACCTGCAGGCGGGGCGAACGTACACCGTTAAGGGAAAGCTTATGGACAAGGATACGGGGCTCCCTGCATTCGATGATGACGGAAATGAGATCGCGGCAGAAACGGCCTTTACCGCGGAAACAGAAAACGGCACGGTGGAAGTCATCTTTGCCTTTAAGGGCATCAGCCTTGCCGGGCACACCACCGTTGCCTTTGAGACCCTTTACCGGGAGGAGAAGGAAGTGGCGGTCCATGCCGATCTCGAAGACGAAGGCCAGACGGCATACTTCCCGAAGATCGAAACGACCCTGAAGGACAGCCTCGATTCGGAGCATGACGCATTGGCGGCGGAAGATATCGTACTGATCGATGAAATGCGGTATTCCAATCTGCTTCCAGGAAGGACTTACACGGTCAGAGGCGTTTTGATGGATAAGGAGACCGGGGCATCCATGCTGGATGATGCCGGGAACGAGATCACGGCGCAGGAGAGCTTCACGCCGGAAACACCGGATGGCAGCGTAGACATCACATTCACGTTCCGCGGCGTAACGCTTGCCGGACACACGACGGTCGCGTTTGAGACATTGTACAGGGACGAAAAAGAAGTCGCAGTCCATGCAGACATCGAAGACGAGGACCAGACCGTAACGATCCCGGAGATCAAAACGACCCTGGCAGATGCTATGACCGGCCTTCACAACACGCTGATCGAGGAAGAGATCACCCTGACCGATACCGTGGCGTATTCCAATCTGACTGCCGGATGCACGTATACAATGCGCGGGACGCTGATGGATAAGATGACCGGAAAGGCCATGAAAAACAAAGACGGGAAGGACGTTACATCGGAAATGACGTTCCTGGCAGAGAACGAAAATGGGACGGTCAGCCTGTCCTTTGTCCTTGACAATATCCCGGAGCATGGCATGACGGTCGTTGCCTATGAAAAACTGTTCCGTGTATCCCTTGATGGCAAGAGCGAAAAAGAAGTCGCCGTACATGAGGACCTGGAGGATAAGGAGCAGACCGTTGCCATCTCGATGATCCGGACGACCCTGAAAGGGGAAGGCGGCCTTGATACGGTCAACGGCACCGGGACCATTACGCTGACCGATACTGTGGAATACAAAAACCTGATCCCGGGCCATGAGTATACCATGAAAGGAAAACTCATGAACAAGGATACCGGGGAGGAAATGACGGATGCTTCCGGCTCTATAGTTACGGCGGAGACCATATTCACGGCAGAAGAAAGCGCAGGGACCGTGGAAGTCATTTTCACTTTTCAGGCACCGGATAAGATCTGCAGGGAACTGGTCGCTTTTGAATCCCTGTATGAAGGGGACGTGCTGATCGCGGAACATGAGGATCTGGAAGATGAGGCGCAGGCGGTGAACGTCCTGTCCCTTAAGACCCTTGCGGCATTCCGGAATGGCAGTAAACGGGCGCTTTCCTATCTGAAGCAGACCGTGACGGATACGATCACATACAGCCAGCTGGAGCCCGGCACCTATATCATCAGGACCATGCTGATGAAGAAGGAGACCGGATCGCCGATGACATCCAACGGTGTTCCGGTCACAGCGCAGGCGACGGTGGAACTGGCAGAGAAAGAAGGCGAGGTCTCTGTTGATATCACGATCCCTGCCGGGACGCTCCTGGGCGATGCGGTCGTATTCGAAGAGTTCTACCAGCTTGGTACCGACGGAAAGGAAGTGCTGGTCGGGGAACACAAGGACATTTCAGACGCGGCGCAGACGGTATCCTTATACACGGACCATACGCCGCCTGTGAGGACGGGTGACGAAAGCCATATGATGCTTTACGCGTCCTTTGCCATAGCTGCCTTTATCATCCTCGGGATCTGTGTTGTCCTTCTTGTAAGGAAGAGGGGCAGGAAAGGGTAAACTGCCCGGGAACGGCCTTTGGCCATTACATAAGCAGAAAAAAGGCAAATCTTTAGTTGTCTTTTTCCTTCATTCCAGGGCATGCATGGCTCTGTAGCTTTGAGCGCAGATTCCTTTGTATGCCCTACACCTTTTCTTTGGGCTGCCGCTTCTCTGCAGGCGGCAGCCGATACAAATAACATGCTTTTGCGCGATGAGTGTGCTATTATCTGAAACAGACATCATTAAGAATCGGAGTTTCGGGATTTGCAGGTGGAAAGAATGGATCATTGTGATTGGTGCAATACCCAAAACGAAAGATTGTGATGCAAGGTGAAGAAACCAGGTCGGAAATAGAGTCGCTGCCTATTTGTAATGACAACTGTTTTCTGGCTTTTCTGTATCCGTGGACCAAAAAACATGCTTTTGTGAGTTGTGTGTGATATGATAACCATCAAATAGCATCAGAAACCTGCCGGAACACGAAAGGCTTCCAATCATGTTGATCCTTGACAGCATGAAAGGAAGCAGGAAATGAGGGAATAAAATGGCTAGTGATAATTACCAAAAAGCACACAATCTTTACCTTAAAGGGTGCGAATTATTCAGAAAAAGGAACATTACAAAAGCTTTGAAACTGATAACAAAGGCTGCTGATTACGGATATGACTCTGCCATGTATTTTTTAGCGCATCTATATAAAACTGGCAGAACAGTGGACTTTATCGAGGGGCCAAAAGACCCGGAGAAGGCTTTTTACTGGATGAAAAAAAGGGCTGAATGTGGGTATGCCAGTGCCGCATATGAGTGTGCAACAATGGATCCGGATAAAAACAACTGGCTTTACTGGATGGAAAAGGCAGCAAAGAAGGGGCTGATAGAGGCTGCTTACGAATTGGCTTGTTATTATAAAGATCCGGATGAGGAAGGCCACAGAGATCTGGAAAAAGCATTCCATCTGTTTGGCACAGGAGCAGAGAAGAAGGATAGGAAATGCGAATACGAATATGCGCAAATGTATCGAAATGGAGCAGGAACAACGAAAAACCTGCAATCTGCTTTCGATTGGATGGAAAAGGCGGCTCGGGACGCTGGCTGGTTATTCCCGGATCCTCAATATGAATATGCAAAAATGCTTTACCAGGGAGAAGGCTGTGCCAGGAACCTGGAGAAGGCCTGGCATGAAATGGAAACGGTTGCAAAGCAGTATAAATTCAAAGATTCGGAAGAATTGTCTGAAAAATACCTGGAAGAACTTGCAGAATCGGGAAATGCCAGAGCCTGTTATAAACTGGGACGCTGTTATGAAGAAGGAGAGGGGTTTGAACAGGATTATGCAAAGGCCGCATACTTTTATGAAAAAGTATCTACGGCTGTTTATTCAGACCCGGATATCACAGATGTGATAATGGATCCGGTACTGTATGGGCTTTTTTTTAAGGATCGTGATCTTGGATATGAGAATCAGGCGATGTTGAGGCTCGCAAATCTGTATTACGAAGGGAAGGGTGTGAGCCGGGATCATTATAAAGCATTTTACTGGTCAGAAGTAGCGGCAAGACTGGGGAATAAAGACGCCCGGAACATGGCGGAAAAAGTGCGTCAGGAAATATGGGATCTGAAAGAAGAAAATGTCGACAGAATCTTTAAAGAGTGTATCGATAATGAAAACATGGGTGATGACCTCTGCGTGGACTATGAATTATTTGAGCAAAAAAATCAAAAAGGAGACCAAGGAAAAGCCCATATCAACCTGGTGAAACAGCATGTATATGCAAGCATTATTCAATATATGTGTGGGCAGTTGAAAGCATTTCACAGCAGTATTGGGCAGGTGATGTCTTTTGATGATGGTATGACTGACTATCAGAACAATGTATGGACAAACGATGAGGATACACTTATAAAGTTTTATGCTTTGGGAATAGCCAACGAATATATTTCCAAGTTTTTTATACTAAGGGACAGAACCCTTGTAGCAAAAAGAAATCCGGGAATAATCCCAACATACTTTACCGGTGATCCCGGATATCCTGAGTGGTACGAGAACGAATACAAATCAGAAAACAGATCCATAGATGATTTTTTCACTGTTTTTGGAACGGTTTATGCAAAGCATGATGTGTCCTACAAACGTTTAAAATCAGTCTTGTCTCATTTCTGGAATCAGCCGCCGGAAAGCAGAGTTAGAATAATGGACCAGATAAAGGAAAAGGTTTCAGAAGCGAGCAGTATCCCGGAAGAAAGGAAAAAGGAGTTCTTCGATAAAAGTGTTGGCAAAATGTTAGAGATTGCGGAAGCGCACGATTCAGTATTCTATATGGCAAGTCGATATCCGGATTCATTTCCGGAAAACTATCTGAACGGTATCTTTTATGACCTTCCATCGGTACTTCAGGAAAAAGTAACAGATATGAAGAATCAGGGAGCCGACTATACTGCAATTTTGTATAAAGTGGAAAAGACAGTAGAGTATTTAGTCTCAGAAGAAATACTTGAAATTGCAGGAGAGGCATTTGGTGTTGCTGAAGAATAACGCATAATACTTTCTCGCTTAATGAATCTTATAGCCTTTTAAACCGCAGAGGTCGTAAAGACCCCTGCGGTTTTTCTATACAAAAAAGAAAGAAGGTGATGCAGCTTGAAAAAACGGGTTCTTGCCGCATTTTTTGCTCTGGGAATCCTGGCAGTCCTTTTCACCGGCTGCGGAACATTTGACAGGGAACCTTCCGGACAGGAAGAAACCGTCAGCACGGTTCCCTTTTTGGACCTGATGCCGGAGCTGGATCTTTCCAATGTCCGGGATATCCTGGAAGTCACCACCACAGAGCCGGAAACAACAACGCTTCCGGAAACGACTACGGAGGAAGAGACCACCACGGAACCGGAAACGCAGCCGGAGACTACCACTTCCCCGGAAGTGGAGCTGGGCTTTTCACTTCCGGTCATGTATGGCGATCGCAGCCAGGACGTGGCAATACTCCAGGAAAGGCTGATCGAACTGGGATACCTTCCGGAAGGATCTGCAGACGGAAGCTTCGGGCCGATGACAAGGGATGCGGTCATGAACTTCCAGAAAGCCAACGGGCTGGAATCGACCGGGGAACTGGACGGGGAGACCTACCGTAAACTGAAGTCGGTCCATGCCGTTACTGCCTGGGGCTATACGCAGGCGGAAGTGACCTCACTTACCGCTTTTGTGGAAGTCCCGGCAGAACCGGGGCATGTGCATTCTTTTGTCCCCAGCGTGGTCGAGCCGACCTGCTTTAAAGGAGGCTATACGGTCTATTCCTGTGCGTGCGGCTCTTCCTATGGCGGGGATTTCGCCGTATCGCCGGGGCACGAGTATGCGGCGACCGTCCTCAAGCAGGGTTCCTGCACAAGATCCGGGGAAACAAATTATACCTGCATCCGGTGCGGGGACTCCTATAATGAGGTCACCCCTGCCACCGGCCATAACTATGTGTCCTATACGGTGTCACCGACCTGCACGGAATATGGCTACACCTCCTATTCCTGCACCTGGTGCGGGGATTCGTTTACCAGCGGCTTCACGTCGCCTTACGGGCACAGTTACGACCCTCTGACAGGACGCTGCGTGATCTGCGGTGCCTACCGGTGATATCGTAAAATAAATGAGCAGGAGGAAACAAAAAATGGAACGAACAGATCCCAACGGGAAAGGACGTGCTTATCTGCCGGCTTCCCTTATGGACAACGCGGTCCTGACCGCCAGATGGAAGAAACTGGAAAAAGAGGTCTTATCTATCCCGTGGCATGACGAATCCACGGTCCTTTTTGATACGGCAGGGGATGAGACCCTGTTAAAGATCCTTCACTGGTCCGAACAGCTCGCCCTTTCCATGCGGCAGCTCCTTTCTGACCGGAAGACGGAACCGAGCATGGAGATCCAGGCACGGAATGGAACCCCGCAATCAGGCATCCTTTCTGAAAATCCGGTCAGGCTGAAGGTCCGGGATGGCCTGATCCGCTTTTTTGCGCCACTGACGCTCCTTCGAAGTGCTTCGGAGAGCTGGTTCCTGGCAACGATGATGGAGGAAGTAATCCGGGAGTATGAAAAAGAGAACGGCCGGATCAGGGACAGGGTCCAGAAACCCGTCTATATCATCGTCCGTCGGAACGCCACGGCAATAAAAAACGGATACCGGGACAATGAGAACCTGGAGACCACGAAGCTCATCAATATGGCCTTCCGTGCGCTGGGCTTTTCAGACGGTCCGAAAAACGCAGGCTATGTGTCATTGTTCCGCCTGGCCGATCGTCCGGAAGCTTGCGGGACGGAGATCATGATACTGGAACAGAAAAAACTGGCAGATCATATTGATCTGTTATTCTTTTAGTGTTTTGAGCTTTTCCTTTACAGTAGAACGAAAACATAAAGAGTGAAAAATGAACTCCAAAGAAAGAAACATTTATAATAGTGGATATCATAAATGAGATGAATCTTTTCTACACACTGCAGCTGTGATGTGATAGACTTTTTTTGTCGGACAACAGGCTGTTTCGCCTTATACTGTTCAAGTGGGGCAGTTTCGGCATATATATTTCACTATCGTCCGCGCGTGATTCGTCAGGAGGGGTCAGGATGTCAAACATGTTTGAAATAGAAAACGGGGAACTCTGGAAATATAACGGCACAGACAGACATGTTGTTATTCCGGACAGCGTGAAAACGATTGGATGGAATGTCTTCTCTGGCTGCACAAGTTTGACATCGGTCACTATCCCGGACAGCGTAACGGGAATCGGTTTTAAAGCATTCTTTAATTGCACAGGCCTGACATCGGTCACTATCCCGGAGAGTGTAACAGAGATTGAGGGGAGTGCCTTCTCTGGCTGTACGAGCCTTACATCGATCATCATTCCGGACAGCGTGACAGAAATCGGGGCAGGTGCATTCGCTGGCTGCAAAGAGCTTGCAGACAGTGATGGATTTGTCGTAGTCAGGGGAATACTGTATTCCTATTTTGGAAAGAAAAAAAACATTTCCATACCGAACTGTGTGAAAGAAATCGAGGCCCAAGTATTTTTGGGACGTACAGACCTTACATCTGTTACTATCCCAGACAGCGTAACAGAGATTGGACCGGAAGCATTTAAGGATTGCACGAATCTGACATCAGTCACTATCCCGGACAGCATGACGGTAATTGGCAGGAAAGCATTCTCCGGCTGCAAAAGCCTGACATCGGTCACTGTCCCGGACAGCGTAACAATGATTGGATCAGAAACATTCAAGGACTGCACGAATCTGACATCGGTCATCGTCGCGGGCAGTATGACGAAAATCGGGGCTGGATCATTTGATGGATGTAAAGGGCTTGCTGATAACAATGGATTTGTTATTGTCAGGGGAATATTGTGTTCCTATCTAGGAAGTGAAAGTAATGTTTCCATCCCGGACAGTGTAACGGAGATTGGATGGGGAGCATTTAGGGACTGCTCAAATTTGACATCGGTCACTATTCCAGGCAGTGTGCAAAAAATCAAGACAGCAGCTTTCTCCGGCTGCGAAAACCTGATATCGGTCACTATCCCGGATAGCGTGACAGAAATCGATAGTAAAGCCTTTTATAACTGCAAAAGCCTGACATCGATAACTATCCCGGACAGTGTAACGAAAATCGGCGATAAAGCATTCTTTCATTGCGAAAGCCTGACATCAGCCATCATCCCGGACAATCTGACCGAAATCGGGGCAGATGTTTTCAACGGATGTAATGGGCTTGTAGACAATAACGGCTTTGTCATAGTAAGGGGAATATTATATTCGTATTCTGGAAGTGAAAGAATGGTTTCCATTCCGGAAAGTGTAACAGAGATCGGGCAGGGAGTATTCTCTGGCTGTACAGGCCTGACATCGATCATCATCCATAACAGAGTAACAAAAATTGGACCGGAAGCTTTTTCTGGCTGTACAAGCCTTGTATCGGTCACCATTCCGGACAGTGTGACAGAAATTGGAGGAAGTGCCTTCTCTGGCTGCACAGCCCTGACATCGGTCGCCATTCCGGGCGGCGTAGCGGAAATTGGAGCGGAAGCATTTACGGGATGCTCAAATCTGACATCGATCACCATCCCTGACAGTATAACAAAGATCAATATGGGAACCTTCTCCAGCTGTAGGCACCTGACATCGGTTGCCATTCCGGGCAGCGTAGCGGAAATTGGAACGGAAGCATTTAAGGATTGCCAAAACCTGACAGCAGTCACTATTCCGGACAGTGTGGCGGTAATCGGGACGGAAGCTTTCTCCGACTGCAAAAGCCTTGTATCGGTCACCATCCCGGACAGTGTGACAGAAATCGAAAGTAAAGCTTTCTATAACTGCACAAGCCTGACATCGGTCGCCATCCCGGACAGTGTAACAGAGATTGGCTTTTTTGCATTCCTTGACTGCACAAGCCTAGCTTCAGTCACCATCCCGGACAGCGTAACAAAGATTGGACGGGGGGCCTTCTCCGGCTGCAAAAGCCTGACATCGGTCACCATCCCACCCAGCTTAGCGGAAATCGGGAGAGAGGCATTCAACGGCTGCGAAGGGCTTGCAGACAGCAACGGGTTTTCCATAGTCGGGGGAATACTATATTCCTATTCCGGGAATGAAAGGATTGTTTCCATCCCGGATAATGTGACGGCGATCGGACCGGAGGCATTCCGGGCTTCCCGGAACATAACAGCGGTCATTATCCCTGAAAGTGTAACAAAAATAGGAAATAGCGCATTCTGGAATTGTACAAGCCTGACATCGGTTACCATCCCGGACAGTGTAACGGAGATCGGATGGGACGCATTTTCTGAGTGTAGAAGCCTGATATCTGTCACCATCCCGGAAAGTATAACAGAGATCAAGATTAAAACATTCTTTCATTGTGAAAGCCTGACATCGGTCACTATCCCAGACAGTGTGAAAGAGATTGGGCGGGAAGCATTCAATGGATGCAAAGGGCTTGCAGACAGTAGCGGATTTGTCGTTGTCAAGGGAATACTTTATTCCTATTTCGGAAAGGAAAAAAACATTTCCATACCGAACTGTGTGGAAAAAATCGGGGCAGAAGCTTTCTCTGAATTCAAAAACCTGACATCGGTCGTTATCCCAGACAGCGTGACAATAATCGAACAGGAAGCCTTCTCTGGCAGAACAGATCTGACGGTGGTCACTATCCCAGTCAGTGTGAAGGGGATCGGGAAGGATGCATTTAAAAGCTGTACTAAGAATACCATTGTCTGCCACGAAGGCTCCTATGCACATAAATATTGTTTAGGAAACAGCCTCCCGTTTATTTTCGACTACCAGTACGAAGCATTCCACGGCCTGCTTCCTCAGGGATTCGAAAAGCTAGCCTCTCCTTTTCTGGCTGATGAAGAGAAGCCATACATATTCATCAGTTATTCCCATAAGGACAGGGACATCATCCTGCCGATCCTTAAGACGCTGTATGAAGCCGGCTGGAAGATCTGGTATGACGAGGGGCTGACGATTGGTGACAGATATGACGAAACACTGGAGGCGCATGTCAGAAACTGTTCAGCCTTTTTATTGTTTGTATCGGAGAATTCACTCAACAGTTTCTATTGCCAGGAGAACGAGATCCCCTGGGCGACTAGTTCCGGCAAGCCGATCATCAAGTGCATACTAGAGGAAGGAAAAGATTGTGAGATCAATGACGGCATCGTTGCTGCAACTGTATCCGTAACAGATATTGAACCGGCACTGGAAAAAGTAGATGGGCTGTGCAGGGGAGAACGACGTGAAGCGAAGGGCATTTCGGTCGTTGTTGATCCGGCAGAGAGAGACGGCGCAAAAGACGGAGGCTTTGCCTATTGCCTGTATGCTGAAAAGAATGCGGCGACTGCAAAAGCAATCCTCCTGGATGCAGAAAACAGCGGGTGTACCGTTTATGATGCAGTCAAAAACGGAGAAAACGCAGAAAAACAGCAGAACTGCGCGTGTCTGATCGTGTTCCTTGACAAGGCATTTTTAGCGGATGATCATCTGGCTGAGATATTGATCGAGGAATATCAGGCGGGAAAGGATATAGCGGTCTGTCAGCTTGATAATGTAGAAGACAGCGATCTCCCACAGGAATTGTTCGTGCTTCATAAGATGCAGTGGCTGAATTTCGCTTTCGGCATCACGGCCGACCTGAATACAAAACTTTCCCGCCATCTTCAGAAGCGGGGATGCAGGAACACAGCAATCCTGCCTGGATTTGAATATGAGGAAACAGACAAGGGGATCGTGATAACAAGATATACCGGAATGGATCCGAGCCCCAGGATAGAAAGCGAATATGGTGGGAAACCCGTGATAGAGATAGGGAAAAAAACATTTAAAAACTGTGTCCGCTTAAAAACGATCGAAATCCCGGAGGGCGTCCGGATAATCGGGGAAGATGCTTTTTCAGGTTGCTCCAATCTGGATACGGTCATTCTTCCGCATGGCGTGCAAGAGATCGGAGACGGGGCATTCTTTTCTTGCAGCAGCCTGACTTTCCTCATCATACCGGATGGCGTGTCGATAATTGGGAACTATACATTCGCCTGTTCAAGCCTGGATTCGATCGTTCTTCCGAACAGCCTGGCAGAAATTGGGAATGGGACATTCGCCGGATGCAGCATGACCTCTGTCATAATCCCGGACAGCGTGAAGGTAATAGGGGAAGAAGCATTCAATAGCTGCAGAAACTTGACTTCTGTCACGATCCCGGACAGCGTGACAAAAATAGGAGAAAAAGCATTTGAACGGTGTGCCGGTCTGGAATCGGTCAAACTGCCAAATGGTATCCGGCGGATTGGTAAATTTACATTCAATTTTTGTGAAAAACTGAGTTCTCTTGATATCCCGGACAGCGTAGTAGTGGTTGGATGGGGAGCATTCCATGGCTGTGAAAGACTGGCGTCGGTCACTATCCCGTACAGTGTGACCGTGATTGATGAATCGGCATTTCTTTCATGCGGACTGACCTCTGTTATCATTCCGGGCAAAGTGGCTAAAATCGGAAACAGAGCGTTCTTTTCTTGTAAACATCTTTCTTCCGTTGTCATTTCAGATGGAGTAGAGGAAATCGGAGAAAAAGCATTCTGCGGATGTAAAAGCCTGATATCGGTTACCATCCCGGACAGCGTAACGGGAATCGGCAAATCTGCATTCGGAGACTGTACAAGCCTGACTTCAATCACCATCCCGGACAGTGTGAAAAAAATCAGTGAAGAGGTATTCGCCGGCTGCCCGCACTTGACCGTAATATGCTCCCCCGGATCCTTCGCCTGGGAGTACTGCAAAGAAAATGGCCTGCCCGTTAAGGCATTGGAATCCGGACAAAACGGACCATTTGTTAACACTTCTGATATGGAGAGAAGATCTTCGGAAGAAGAACGAGAAGAATCACCCAGGCGCGGGTTCTTCAGCAGACTTTTCGGTAAAAAGTAAGTGCTGATCGATTCTGTTTGGAGTTCCTGCATAACGGTCAGCGGAAGTTCCTGTCTGTGAAATCGATGTGCAGAATATTATGATCATTGTTCCCGGGACGGTTCCCGGAAAAAGGAGCCGTCTCTTTTTTTGTGCCGGGACCGGTCATTTACCGGATTTCCAGATCTCAAAAATAAGGCGTTCTAAATTCGCGGGTGCATAAATTATCGTCCGGATGATTTGGAGCGGAAATAAGGCCGCTCTCGTGCGCCATTTGGCAGGATCTGCCCGCTACACGGAAGAAAATAAATCAAATATTTATAAAAATCATAAAAAATAATCCAAAATAGTCTTGATATTTATTTTGTGGCTCTGTACAATGAATTCTGTAATTACAGAATTACAGAAATAAATATTTCATTAATTCTGTAAAAACAGGAATACGGGATTAATGAAATCTGTAATGACAGAAATCAGGAATTCTTTAATCCTGTAATTACAAAAATACAGAATCCATTAATTTTGTATTTTCAGGATTACAGAAACCAATAATTCATTAATTCTGTAAATACTAAATTACAGAATTAATGAAATCTGTAATTCTGTATAAACTGAGATCAGAGGAAAAAGGAAGGAGCAGGATGAAAACCATACTGGTGATCGCCGAGAAGGGCGGGGTAGGAAAGACGATGTTGGCGGATGAGATCATGTTCAGCCTGGAAAGGTCCGGGATCCGGGCAGCCTTCTACGAATTTGACCGGCAGGGCGGGGAACTCCATACCGGAGCACCCATAACAGACCCGGAAGTAAATGTCGTGGATACCCCGGGCTTCGTCCTGGAGGGACGGGACGCCTGGATCGAGGATGCGGACGTGGTCGTGATCCCGACCGTGGCAGGAGGGAAAGCCGAGATGCAGCCTTTTATCTCCACCCTGGTCGCCTGTTGTGAAAAGGGGAAGCAGGTCGCCGTGGTCTTTAACAAGAAGCAGAGGCGCTTCAACACGAGCAAGGCGTTGGAGAAAGCGCTGAAAGAGCTTCCCTTCCGGGTGACGCTCCTTTCCATCCCCATGAGCGAGGACCTTCCGAACGCCTCGCTGAAGGACATGAGCGTTGTCCAGTACCGAAAGCGCGGGGATGCGGCAAAGGCAGTCTTAACCACTGTGAACGAGATCCGGAAGATGGCGGGAGTTGATCCTGAAGAGTAAAGGAGAGCACAAGATGGCAGAATACGATTATGGCAGATTCATGGAGCAGGCACAGAAAGACTATGAACGGAGGAACACCCCCGGGAAAGGGACCCGCACGGAGAAAAAAGAAATACCGGGTCCGGAACTTATAACCGGGTCCGGGGAGACAGTAACAGAAAAGGAAACGGCAGGGAAAAGGCCCTCTGTGGCCAGGACTGCCGCAAAGAGCAGGAAGCAGAAGGAAGCTTTGGCAGAGGGAAAGAAATCCCTGACGATCCTTCTGCCGCCGGATGTCTATATCGGCCTTAAGATGATGGCGATCCGGAGGATGACGAAAGTATCGTCCCTCATCTGTGATCTGTACAGGGATGAAGAAGAACGGGAGAAACGAAGGACAAGGCAATAGGAAAGGGGACATACCGTCCTCTTTTTTTATTGCGTTTCTGGGGCAAAAAAAGCAAACACATGAAGGAATGAAGACAACCATTCATTCCTGCGCTTTTTCTTACGAATAAATGCCGGAAGATGCCGGAAAGCAGTCCGGAAACAGAGAATAGGTAAGTTTTCTGTAGGGGGCGATCTGGAACCGGAAAACGTTGGCCTGCGAGGTCGTGCGAAGGCACGAAGGAGCAGGCCTTCGTCTGTAATGGCCATTCGTTCGTGCGGAAGCACGAAGGGATGGGCCGGCAGCATTTTGAGGGAAAAAAGAAACAACCTAAGGGGGAAAGGAGAACACGAAAATGGCAAAACAGAAAGACCTGAGCAGGAACGGGACGACCTATAAGATCCTGGAATATGCTTTCTTTGCGGGTTCGTTTACAGTAAAGCAGGCGAATCTGTCGATGGGCGGAGCATGCGGCGCTCATGTGGTCAGCAGAAGTATCCGTCTTCTTCATGAGAGGCGGTATATCGAACGGATCTGTGCGAACGGGAAACGGGACGATTATCTTCCGGAGGACCAGACGAATCGGGAGAAGGCTTATTATACGATCACGGAGGAGGGCATCCGGCATCTGGGGAAAAACAGCGTCTATCATAAGGCGATCGCGGAATACGCCGTAAGGGAGACATCCCTTTCCAGGGCAAAGGAAAAGGAAGGCCGCTTGAATGCGTTTGCACTGGCGCGAGGGGCGGGGCTGAACACCTATGCCGTGCAGAAGCCGTCCTTTGAGAACCTCGTGTGTCTTCTGTACGATACCATCAGAAAACCGGAAGCATTTCCGCCAGAGTACCCGCAGCTTGAAACAGACGACCTTCCAGCGTATCTGAAGGACGGAATCTATTACACTTCCGCAGAAGTCAGGAGAGGGCTTACGGCCCTCCAGATCGACCTGGACACGTTCCTTACCACGCGTTTCATCGGGCTTTGCGTGATCGGGGACATGCTTTCCCTTGTCTATTGCCATGACAGGAAGAAAGGCTATACCATCCTCCCACCGAACACGGAAAGGGCGCTCCTGGAAACGCTCAGGGACCTGTTCCCTCAGTATTCTTCCCCCTCCTGCGTGATGTTGGCGGACTCCCCGGCTCCCGTTGCCTCCATCAGCATCGGCTATCCGCATGGCAGGAACCGGAGGGAGGAAGAAAGAGCGCAACGTGAAGGGATTCTGCAACCACTCAGTCCGGAAGAAATGGAACAGATCCTGGAACGGGAAGAGGCACGCAGGAGGCAGTTGAAAGGCTATGCAATCCTTGCCCGGGAAAGCAGCGGGATCCTGACCGGGGATACGGACCTCTTCCGGGAAATCTATGTGGTCCCGGTAACGGAGGATAAGGCAGGCATGTTCCGGAAAGCCGTTTTTTCCAGCCGGGAAACGATGATCCGGGAAGGAACGGCATTCTTTGAAACGACGCCCGGGTTTTCCTGCGGGGTCAGCCGCCGCGGCATCCTGTCCGGTATGGTTTTTTTGGACGGCACATACCTCGATGCTGTTTATCTTCCCCTGGCGGACTGTAAGATCCTGACGGAACTTCGGAACCGGTATCAGGGAGAACTGGCAGTGGTCACGGATCCTTCCCTGGCGGATGTGGTCTCAAAAACCCTGGGAACAAGATGTGGCGCCTTTTTTAATCTGGAGGGACATATGATCCCTTCTGTTCGACGTTATAAAGATACCGGCTATCCTGTGGAGAAAGACCGCTTTGATACTATCAGGGAAAGAAATCGCAGCAGGGCTAGAAATCTGCCTTCTTTCTCGCAGGGATGACTTCCAGGATATCCGGATCGACTCCTTTATAGCGTTCCCTGATCCGGTCCTTCTGCTGTTTTTTTGTCAGCGCAGTGCTGGCTGTTTCCGCCATGACTGTTTCCTCCTTTTATGGAACTATAGCAAAAGGCTGCCGGAAACAGAAATAACCACAGGTCTTTTTTAAACCTGTGGTTATCGAAGAAGAAAACAAAAATCAGTTTTATTTATTCGTATCAAATGCGGCTTTCATCGAGCGGAGGGTGTTCAGCATGGCTTCTTTCTCGGCCGGGGTGCATCCACTGAAAAGCTCCATGAGTTCCGCTGCATAGATGGCGTTTGCGGAAGGGACATCGGGGCGGAGGATCTCGTCTGCCGAGACCTGGAGCGTTTCCGACAGTTTGATCAGGATATCGATGCCGAAGTTGGAACGCCCTGTCTCGATGTTGCTTAAATGGGAAGTGGCGATATCCAGCTGGTCAGCAAGGTCGGCCTGGTTGATGCCCCGTTCCACCCTTGCATTTCTGATCCTGGCACCGATTTCTTTCAGGTAGGTGTTGTCCATGTCATACCTCCAAGAATATCTAATATACTAGATAGTATCTTGAAAACCGCAGAAAAAGAATATACAATACTAGATGATATCTAAAATAGTAGATATTTTGAAGAGCTTTACGGAAATGTAAAATGGAAGGAGCGGGTGTATGAGCCTTGATTACCGGTATATCGGGCAGAGGATCCGGGAGGAAAGGATCCGTGCAGGGCTGTCCCAGATGCTTCTTGCAGAGTTTACGGATTCTTCGCCCCAATATATCAGCCATATCGAAAACGGACGTAAGAAAGCAAGCCTAGAAATTGTCGTCCGTATTTCCAATGTCCTCAGGATCTCCGTCGACAGGTTGCTGTTGGGGGATGTTTCAAACTGCCAGAGTGTCTGGGATGAGGAACTGAAGGAGCTTCTTTATGATTGTAGCATCCGTGACAGGAAGATCATCCTGGATGTTGTTTCTCGCCTGAAAAAGAGTCTGCAGGCAAATGGAAAACAGTGAAGGGGAATATCTTTGAATGATTGTAAATAATAGTAGTTTCTGATAATTTTATTTAAAGAATGGCATGGATTGTTGGTTTTATTTTGTAGCTATGTGAAACCCTTGGAGTAAGAAATGAAAGTTATTCTTTCTAGAAAAGGATTTGATTCGACGAATGGGGGCTGCCCAAGCCCGATACTCCCAGATGGAACACTTCTGTCTTTGCCAATCCCTTCTAAAGATGAAGATACTTACAGTAATATCAGTTACCAAGGGAAATCCTATTCGGAGATTCTAAGACAATTACGTCCCAAAAAAGAATACAGCCATTGCCATGTGGATCCTGATTTACGCCCCAATCTGAGAAATAGACAAGTAAAAGGATGGATGCCAGCTTTTGGACAGATAGATGCAGCTCAAGGCTTGCTTTCAAATGCCGGAGTGGGCCCGGGCGATATATTCCTTTTTTTCGGTTGGTTTAGAAAAGTGATAGATGGCACAAATGGGTATCGATTTGCAAAAAGAGGATATGGGGATTATTATTCCTGGGCTGACATGCATGTAATATATGGCTACATGCAAATCGGAAGGATTCTGTTGGACCCGGATGAAATAAAAAACTATACATGGCATCCTCATGCTTCTGCATCTCGCTTACAGAATAAAACAAATGCGCTTTATCTACCTGCAGATCATTTGTCATGGAATCCCAGCATGAAGGGGTGGGGAACGCTTGGATTCCGCAAGGATCGTGTCCTGACAATGAAAGGGATGAAAAGAGGAACATGGAATCCTTTTCCCTTTCTACTACCTGAACATGTATATGGAAATAAGAAAAACTCTGCGACAAATGGCGGTTTATATTATGGCGGTATCTGGCAAGAACTTGTGATATATGATTCTGAAGGACTTATTGAATGGGTTAACAAGTTGCTTCAATAAAGGTAAAAATCAAATCTTCCTATTGTTTATAGAGAAGAGACCTAACGAATAACGAACAGTGGAACAGAAAAAGGCATCGGCTATTTATAGACCGGTGTTTTTATTTTTACAGTTTAGAAAAATAGTTGGCTGTTTGTCACGGGTCTGATCATTTATCGGCAACCCAGGCAGGGCTATAATCAGGACAACAGAAAGGATCAGTAACATGGAAAGAAGGCAGGTGGAAAACAATGCTGATCGGGAAAGGTCCCGGGCTGTTCGGAGGACCTGTAATGCACAGATTCGAATCTGATCCGATGAGGCATTATCATAACGGATGCGGGTGCTGCTTGTTGCCGTTTCTGATAGCAGGCGCACTGATTGCAGTCATACTGATACTGATATTCTGACAGAAAGAAGGGTACGAAAATGGAAAAAAGTAAACGTTTATATAAAAGCAGAAGTGAAAAGAAGCTTGCAGGTGTCTGCGGCGGTATCGCAAAATTCTTTGACACAGATCCGACACTGATCCGGCTGGCTTGGGTGATCTTCTCACTGGCAGGCGGATGCGGTATCCTGGCATACATCATCGCAGCCATCATTATGCCGAATGAGCCATAATACATAATAAGAGAGACGGCAAAACAGGCGATTGCAAAAAGTATTTGGAGGGAAACACATGAATATAAAAGAACGTTTCAAAGCACTCAAGGCAAAGAGTATTTCGACGCTGACCGAAGTTCAGATCATCGTGGATAAAGAAACAGGCGTTAATTATCTGTTTGTGCACCGTGGTTATGGAGGAGGATTGACCCCGCTGCTGAACGCGGACGGGAAGCCGGTCATAACAAAACCATTTGTAGGTGAGGAACTGTAATGGTATAAAAAGAGCACAGGGAGGATATCAAAATGTTAATGGTAAATACACAGGATATACCGGGAAAGAGAGTCGAAGCGATCTCGCTCGTATCAGGGATCTGTATCATGAGCAGGCATATCGGCAAAGACATTGGCGCAGGCTTGCGGAATCTGGTCGGAGGAGAGATGAAGGCATATGTGGAGATGCTGAACCAGTCCAAGGATGAAGCGCTGCTCCGGATGGAGGAAGAGGCGAAGCGGTTGGGAGCGGATGCTGTTGTCAATATCCGTTTCACGACATCCAGCATCATACAGGGCGGGGCAGAAGTATTGGCTTACGGAACCGCCGTCAAGTATGTATAACGGAAAAAGACTATGGAATATGTATATTCGATCATGATGTTCTGCATGGCGGGCGGGCTGCTGCTATATGCGGGTCTGCTCGCTCTGGCAAAAGATCCAATGCTGATCCCGAAACACTGGGCAGCGAAAATGAAAAACAAAAAAGAATACTGCCTGATGATCGCGAAAGTGGTGGCGGTGATTGCCATCCCTTTTGCAGCCAGTGGTATCACGGGGCTGATCTGGAATGCGGAGGAGACTCTCCTTCCGGCGATCATCGTATTGGTAATCGGCTTTGTCGTGTGCATATACCTGAGCCGCAACATAATCAGGAATCTATACTGAAATGGAAACAGGACTTATCATTGGCGTTGCCTTGGAGATGGCAGTGGGAATCCTCTGCATCGTACTGGGCCTGCTGATATGGAAGAAACAGAAGGTCTCCTTACTGCATGATTATCATTATCAGAGAGTCAAACCGGACGATATCCCGGCCTATTGCTCCCTGATAGGCATCGGGCTGATCATTATCGGGACCGGAATATGCCTTGCAGGGATCATCATCCTGCTGTTCCAGACGCTCCTGTCACTTGTGGCATTGGGCTTTGGCTTTCTGTTCGGGATCGCCGTCATGCGAAAGGCGCAGAAGAAATATAACGGCTCCTGGTACTGACCATGATCCTGCTAGGGGAGCAGTAAAGCCACTGGTGGCCATGCCGTGGCTTTTCACAGAAAAGACATCCGCCGGATACCGTTTTTTCAGAATCAGTTAGTAAGATAATCATAAAACAAAGGCTCATATATCTAGGCCTATTTTATAGAAAGCATAATGCAACCCCTCTTTAGAGCAAGAGCAGCATCCGGTGTGGTGCTGCTCTTGCTTTACGGGAATCTGTTCATCAGCACTGCTTCAATATAGAAGCTGGGTACACGATGTTAATTTCCACTGTTATTATTTCAGAGAACCGTTATAATCATCATAGGAACCATATTAGAGCAAAGGCAGGATGCAGTCATGGAATTAAAGGATTTCCCATCATACGGATGGGTGAAGAAACTGAATGGGGCAAGATATTTCAGCGGGAGCGCAGGAACAGGGCCGCGGACTGGCGGGCTTACCGTCCACACCTTCCACTACAAAGTGTGGACAAAAGAAGAGAAGGACGATGACGGAAATTCCAGCAAGTTCCTCTGCGTAAGCTGCTATGTGCTGCCGCCACAGAACAGCGGGAAGGAGATCTTCGGGGCAGAAGAAAAAACATTCGCCCTGTCGGAAGAAAACCTGGAGCAGGCAAAAGCGTGGCTGCTTCAGCAGCTGGACAGACATGACTGCATCGGAAAGGAATGATCTTTCCGAAAAGAAGAAAATAAAATAGCAGATCATGTCAGGAACCTGGCCAATGCCGGAGGATAATTCCTCCGGTTTTTTGCTGCATTTTTATAGGGTAAATTATTTCGGGAATAATGGATAATAAATATATTAATTATTATATGCTGGAAAAATGGCGCAAAAACTAGTATAATCAACTATAAATAAATATAGTAATTATTTGTAACAAAAAACGGGGATGAGCCGCAGCAGTAAGGAGGAAATGGATGAAGGACATAAAGGAACTGGCCGCCAGGATCAGGGAACTGCACAGGGAATACCTCCAGGGAAAGGAAACCTCCCTGGAAGAGCTGCAGACCCTGGCCTGGGTCGCGGAGATCCCTGTGGACTTTGTGCAGGAACTCCTGTCCCTGGAGGATGTGCCCGGGCAGGATGCGGAAACGGACAAAGAGATATTGGATGCCTATTCGGACGCACTTCGTGAACTGGAAGAACTGAAACAGGAAAATGCGAAACTGCAGGAAAGTGCAGATGATGCCAGGGAAAAGACCGGCGAAGCGCAAAAACACCAGGCGGATGCGGAAGATTTCAAGAACCTGGCGGAAAGCTACAGCAGGGAACTGGAGGACCTGAAGGCCCTGCGCGATTCGGACCAGGCAAGGATCCGGTCCCTGGAGGATGCCCTGAAAAAGAAAGACCGGAAATGCGTCACGCTCCTTTGCTACGGGGACGAGAAGAACCTCTACCCGGGGGAACAGACGGAGATCGTCATGGATATCCTGTCCGGCATCCTGAAGAACCTGCCGGAAGGGAGCCGCAGGAAGGATATCCTGGAATCCGTGGTGGATGCAAACCCTGTCCAGGGGATCCCGAAGATCCTGGCGCTGCAGGTCAAGCAGCTGTTCCGGGAGGACCGGCAGATGGACGATCGGTTCGAGGCAGACCTGAAAAAGATGGGGTTTGACGTAAAACGGGTCAACAAGCATTATTCCCTGTCTTACCGGGGGGACGACCGCTATACGGCAACGGTCCCTTCCACAAAGTCCGACAAGAGGGCAGGACAGAACCTGGCTTCGGAGATCGTAAAGAAAATGTTTTAAATAAAGGACACAGAAAAACCACCCTTTCTTCAGAAGGAAACCATCCTTTCCGGGTACTTATAGGATGTAAGGCAAAAACATGACGGCAGGCTAAAACCATAGAACTTTCCTGCAGGCGCTGTACCGAAACAGGAGTTTCCTTTGGAATCCCAGAAAGGAGGAAGAATGAACAACCAGCTGTTATTGGTGCTTCTGCTGCTTGTCATCCCTTTCTGCATCCTGGTTTTTCTGATCCTGGAAAAGCACTGACAGGAGGAGACATGGCAAGGCATTTTGAGATCATCGCAAGATATACGGAGGGCGTTGCCCATTATATGATCGGCAGGAAGATCGATCCGGGGAAAGCCCTGGACGAGGGAAACGTCCAGTGGATGGAACGGGACGGGCATCCAGTCGTCTTTGAATCATACCGGGAGGCGGAACGCTTCCTGGAACGGTGATGCGATCAGGCACATATGAGGAACCAAAAAAAGAAAACCAGTTATAAGACCATACTGCTTCTGCTGGCAGCCTGTGCTGCGGCAGTTTTTCTGTTCTCCCTTTTCAAGGTGATACGGATCACAAGGACCTACCAGGAAGCGGCATCTTTATATGGTGAGGTCGAATCCCTCGTAGGCCCGGCAGGGGAGGAAGAGGAGGATCGGGGGACAGATCCCGTGACAGGGGAGAAGCTCAAGTATTCCTCCTTGTCCTGGGACTACCCGGCGCTTTTAAAGCTGTGCGGGGATGCAGCGGGGTACATCTACCAGAAGGATGTCCTTTCCTATCCGGTCGTGCAGGCGGAGGATAACGACAAGTACCTGAGGCACCTTCTGAACGGGGAATACAACATCGCAGGGACGCTCTTCGTGGATGCCCGGTATCCGGAGGGGCTGGACGGGCGGTATTCCATCATCTACGGTCACAACATGGATGACGGATCCATGTTCGGATCCATCACATCTTATGAGGATGAGGCCTATTACAAGGCCCATCCGGAATGGGAACTCTATATCGGGGAGGAGTGCTATACCTATCATGTGCTGGCGGCGTTTGAAACGGAGGCGGAAGGGTTCGCCTTCCAATTTGAGCCGCTTTCCGATGAGGAATTCCTGGAACTGATACGGGAGGCAAAAGCTCTCTGCCCGTATGAAACGGATGCCCCGGAAATCACCAGGGATTCCGTCGTGACCGTCCTTTCCACCTGCATCGATTATCCGAGGGATTACAACTACCGGTTCGTGGTGTTCCTTGTAAGGGAAGAAAAGCTCCTGAACAGGAAGTACCGTTAATGTCAAGCTATGGGACAGGAAAGGGAAGGACCCGGCGGGTCCTTTTTTTGAACCATGAAGCATTGTGCCCTTGCCATAAAAAGGCAGCCCGGATATCAGGGACGGATGGCCGGTGAGAAAAAGAGGGTAATCCATCTGAATTTCCTGAATATTTTCAAAAAACCAGCAAAATCAAGGCTCTCTGAAAAATGCTGTCTGCAAAACGGGACACTATACATGCTAACCTCCTGAAACCGATACAGAAAACGACAGCAGGTTCTTTAGCAACATAGTTTTTCTGTTTCAGTTAGAGAGGTAGGTTTTATATGGGATATGGGATATTAGAAGACAGGATATTATGCCTGTCAGAAGATGAGATGATTGACATTGCGGCTGTCAGGGATCTGTTTGCGAAAGGTGCGGATCCCAATGCCGTGGAAACAAACGGCTCCGATGATAAGAATGACTGGGATACGCTGTTCGGGGACTGTGTCCGGTATAATTACTATGAACATGCGAACCTTCTTGCGCTGTTGGAATGCTTCCTGCAGAACGGTCTCGATCTGAATACATCCGGGCCGCTGATCCTTTCCAGGTTCATCTGCACGGACAACAAGGATATGTATGAGATGGCAAAGAAGATCCTGAAAAACCTGGAGAAGGGGACTGATCTGGGGAAAGTACGGGAACTGATCGCCCGGGAGGTCTTTTCTCCTCTATGCAGACGGTATGACAGAGATCCGGCAAAAAATGACCTCTACGGGCTGTACCGGATGCTGGAAGCATACCAGGAGGGGCTTCCGATCGACAGCTTCCGGATGCTTCCGGAGAGGATCGGGCAGGAATTAGAGGCCCTGCATATTTCAGGTGATGTACTGGAGATACAGGAAGACAGGCTGGTTTACCGGCCAGGGTGTTCTTGTCCGGCCTCTGCATGCATCCGGATGAAGGAGGGCATCCTGGTAGCCGATGCCGGGCTGGGGGCATACCTGGATGACCGGCATGGGATAATGGGTTCCTGCGATTCGTTCTCTGCCTGGGCAGACCGTGCCCTGAAAGGGGAAATCGTTGAACGTGTTCTGGTAGAACCCTGTGTGGAGCAGACCGGGCCGGCAGCGTTCCGGATGAGGAAAGAGATAACCATTGAATTCTCCGCTGGAAAAAAGCTCCTGTTCCTGGAAAGAGAAACAGGAGGTGAATTAAGGATCATCAGATGATCCCTGCCCGGATCCCGGGCAGGGAAGTAGATTCCTTGGATGAACCTGCTGTTTGCGATGCGGCAGTCCTGATAAAACAGAAAACAGGGCTGCCGTTTTTTACCGCATGTAAGATGTCCCGGACCCCAATCATGATGACGGCTATACAGGAACCTGTTTTGCTGTCCGGAAAAACGGATAGTTATTATGCGAAAATAAAAATGATAAGACGCACACCGTCAAAGAAAGGATCAATCATTATGGAAATATTGTGGCAGCCGGATGAAGCAGACGTATATATCCCGGAAGAGCATCCCTGGCTGGAAGTCCCGGACAGCAATCTTGAAGAGGAGGTCCGTTTTGCACTGGATGAACTCAGGTTCTGAACATTACACGCGAGCTGGAAGGGAAACATCCCCTTTTACAGACAGCCTGCTGAAAAACAGGAGATGACAGGGGACGATGTTCCTGTGGACGGCAGTGCTGCCGCAAGTATATAATGGATGCAAATGCTAAGTATGAGGTGGTCTTTTTATGAAACTGCGGAATGTCCTGATCGTAGTGAACGATATTGAAAAATCACGCCGCTTTTACCATGATCTGTTCGGGCTTGATGTGGTCCTTGACAATGACGGGAACTTGATCCTGACGGAAGGGCTGGTGCTGCAGGACAGGAAAATCTGGGAGGCGTTCACGGAGCGTAAAGTGATATCCGAAAACAATTCCTGCGAACTGTATTTTGAAGAACCCGACCTGGAAAGGTTCGTGAAGAAGCTGGAGGAGCATTACCCGGATGTGAAATACGTGAACAGGGTCATGACCCATTCCTGGGGACAGAAAGTGGTCAGGTTCTACGACCCGGACGGCAACCTGATCGAAGTCGGGACACCGATTGGATAAGGTCCCGGCAGGAGGAAGGAAAAAGTACGTCATGGAAACCATCAACGGAGAATGGATCATGATGGGGTGCAGACCGGATGATCCGGGATGCCTTCATACCCCTGAAGACCTGAAAAAGCTGATCCTGGAGATCGGTTTTCTTCCGCTGTTTTCGAACGGGGTCCCCGGTTTTTCCGTGGAGGAACATACAGTCCCCGGGAACTGGTGGACAGACGATCCGGCAAAAGATCCCTGGGCCTGGCGGCAGATCCTTGCCGGTGACCCGGAGATCGCCTACGGGAAGTCCTTTGACCGGAAGGCGGGATTCGTTTCAAAAGCATGGTTCCCTGTGTTTGCCAATTACCGGCGGAACGGGTATGACTTCGATGCTTTGTGCGGGGACGATCTCGTGCCTTACAGGAACCGGAAGCTGATGGAAGCCTTTGAGCTGGATGAGGAACTGAAAGGCATCGAACTTCTGTCCTTTGAGGCAAAACAGAAAGCCGGGTTCGGGAAAGACGGGCAGAAGAACTTTGAAGGCGCCCTTACGGAGCTGCAGATGCAGGCCTACCTGATCGTATCCGGCTTCCGGCAGAAAAAGAATAAGAGGGGCGAAGGCTACGGCTGGCATATCGCAGCCCTGGAAACTCCGGAGACCAAGTGGGGATATGACCACCTGGCTTCAGGATACCGGGAAGAGCCGGAAGAGTCGTGGAAGAGGATCCTCGAACAGGTGAAGCGTTGTTTTCCAAGGGCGGAGGAAAAGGCTGTCCGGAAACTGCTCGGAATCAGGTATCCGGGGGAAGCCGGGAAAGAAAAGAACGGCAGAAACAAAAAGCCGGAAAAGGAGAAAACGCCGCGTCCGCATGAGATGCCTTACCCGGAAGGGCTCTTTTCCGCCCTTGGCCTTATGCCTCCGTTTACGGATGACCAGACAGAAGGGCTGTATTATGTGATAGAACAGCTCAATACCAGGGAGCGGGAAGTGCTGTTCCTGCGCTACCGGGAACACCAGATGCTCGGCGACATCGCAAAAACATACGGGATCGCGCCGGAACGGATAAGACAGATCCTTGCAAATGCGATCCGGAAACTGAAAAAGAAAGACCGGGCTTTCTATTATACGGACGGTTATGTGAAGACCCTGGTACGGCTGCAGGAAGAAAAGGAGGAGAGCGCGGGCCGGCTGATGGAACGGGCAGCGTATCCTGCGGATGAGAAAGAAAAAAAGGTCCTCCTTGCCACCAGTGTTTATGATCTGGGGCTTTCTTCCAGGGTGACAAACGCCCTGCTCCGGGAAGGGATCAATAACCTGGAAGACCTTCTGCTCCTCTTTGCAGGCGGGAGGCGGAACCTGGAACGGGTCAGGAATCTGGGTGCAGCCGGGCGTGCAGAGATTAAAAGCAGGCTCGAAAAGTATGGGGTGGATCTCAATAAACTATGATTTCTTATTGGCAGAGAGGAGGGGTTATGTTAGAAACAGAGGAAACACAGGCAGAATATATCCGGACAGATCATCCCTGGATCGAGATGCCGGAAGATGATTCTCTGGACGAAGCGGTCCGGTACAGCCTGGATGAGATCCGGGTCGGATAGAAATGCAACGCCTTGACAAGACACCGGGATTTATTTCGATATCTATACATATGTTGTGCAGATGGCATGGACTGTCTGCACATTCTTTTTTGTCTAATATGCAGATACCGGAAGCGGTTATGGAAATACACAGATGAAAACAGCACCTTCGGAAGTGCTGTTTTCTTGAAATGGGTTTTTGTTTATAGAGATGATTGACACCAGATGTCACGAATAAGAAGCAGAAAAAGAAAAGTGATAGACAGCGTGGAAGTGGTATAGTATAGTCCGCAACCAAAAGAGGAAACGGTACTGGAAACAAGGGGGTAATTTATGAGAGCAGTTTTTGAGATCAGGAACGGCCTTGCGATGGTAAAACTGGATGAAGCTTCCTATCGTCCTTCTCTTGGGGAAGCGGCAGCCCTGGCAAAGACTTACGGGCACAGGATGGCAAAGTGCTCCTCCCTGACTGATCCCGAAGCCTTCACGCTTTTCAAGACCATCTATGCATCTATGGTCCTTGAATATGCCGAAACGAAAGGGATCACCATGCCCTTGGAAGCAGAAGAGAAAACGGAAAGGGATGCGGTGAAAGCCGCTGTGGATGTGACAGTGAAGATGCTGGATCAGATGCCGGCTCATCATGAAACTCTTTTTTCTGCTCCTGCCGGCTTTCCCGCGGACAGGGAAGAAGGCCTTTTGGGTGATCCGGAAGGGCTTCCGTTCTGACTATGGGAAGCATGACCATAAAGCTGGTAGCCGTTTTATTCCTGTTGGCATGTTTGCTGTCAGGATGCGGATGCACAGGGGATCAGATAACACCCGTATCACAAGAAGCGGAACAGACTGCAGCTGCGGAGGAAACACTGGCACAAAACAAGGGGACAGAGGACAGAAAAAAGCTTCCGGAAGAGGAGACTGCCGGAACAGGAGAATCCGATGATATCCTTTCCATCGTCCGGGATCTGGAGGAGAAAAAAGGGATCGACATCAGCACCCTGTCCGATGTGCGGGGACTGGGGGAGATCCTGCATGATGCCGGCTATGATGTGGATGCTCGGTATCTTCTGCAGGCTCTCCGGGAAGCAGGACAGGAAGGAATGGACAGTGCGGGGAACGGGGAAGTACCTGATGACGGACCTCATACCCATCAGTATGTCGGGATCCTGGACCGTGAAAAACGGATCATCCGTTTCACCTGTGAAGGCTGCGGAGACTGGTATGAAGAGCCGATGCCCTGGAACGAACAGAACGCGGAGAATCCGGAGCAGCTTTCTGCTGAGGTGGAGATGGATTCACCTTTGGGAAACGAAAGCCGCAAGTATGATGGGGAAGCGTATTTTTCGATGGCGATCGTACCGCTCCTGTATCAGGAATGGGGAGAGAACCATTACAGCTGGTATTTCGATGCAGACACTGCCATGGTCCGGGTCGGCGTGACCGTTGACGGGATCGATGTGATTCTGCAGGGTGTCAAAGAGGGTAAAAGAGAAGCTCTTTCTGTGTGGGCAGAGCTGACTGGGCAGGTCTGCGGCTTGTCAGAACATATACAGACGATTATGAATGATGCCGGGTTCCGCGCTACCAGGGTGCAGGTATCACTGATGGACAGTGCAGGTGCATCTCTGTATACTGCGGAAGGCGGGGAAGTCTGGTATGATTATCTGGATTCTTATTTTGAAGCGACCGGGAAGGATCCTTCTGCCCTGGAAAATGAAGATGGCCTTCAGACGCACCAGGATCAAAAATAAGGCGTTTTATTATTTATATGAAGAAATTCCTGCCTGCGATATTAAAATGAGTTTCAGAACGAATTTGAAGCGTTAAAATGAATATTATGACAAACATATATACTATGAAAAGCACATACCGGAGAAGATATGTGCTTTTCATGTTTATATGCCGGATATGGAGTTTGCGACTTCATCTTCTTTTTCAAGATCCTTCAGAAGATGGGAATAGGTTGAGATAAATACCTGTTCGGAATGCCCCATAAGGTAGGCGGCGCCTTTCACTGACAGGAGTCCTTTTTGGATTCCTCCATAGTAAAGCGTCCTTGTAGCGTAATTATGACGAAATGTATAGGGACAGAAGCCAGGAGGCAGCTTATGTTTCAGCTGTTTTTCCATAAGGCCCTTGATCCGCTTGACATTCTGGGAGATCCAGGATCTCCGCATCATTTCTCCCCGGTACAGCTGTACGACGTAATCTTTGTCCGTCAGAGTGATCAGATGGTCTTTCAGCTCATCCTTGATGCTTTCCGGGATCGGGATATACCGGATGTTCCCGTTTTTCGTGCTTTTGGTCTCCGCGCATCCTTTCTGAAAACGGACAGCGCAGTGGATGCATAGCCGCATTTTATCAAAATCGAAGTCTTTTTTCTTTAGGGGTACGACTTCCTGCGGCCGCAAACCGAATGCCTGCAGGAGCAGGAGCATGATCCTTACCGGCGGAAGCTGCGTCCTGCGTATGTCAGGAAGGACAGCCAGTTCTTCTTCCGTCAGGACCCTTTTCGGATCACTCCCTTCGCCGGTTGTCTTTTTCTTCTTTGGGTATTCGATGTCATCGGCAGGGCATTGGCTGATTGCCACCAGGCCTTCCTTGACTGCGCGTTTGAAGACCTGGTTCACTGTCAGTTTTATCCGGCTGCAGGCGACCGGATACTCCCAGTGGCTGTTTACGATACTCTGGATGTCATAAACAGTCACTTCGTTTATGGGGATATCGTTTAAGGCTGATAACTTCTTCAGTGCACGCTGGTACATGTCTCTGGTTTCAGGATCGCGCCTTCCCTTAAAAACTGTAAACCATCGCTGCGAATAGATGCCCCAGGTTATTTCTATCGGGTTCCTTACATGATTGTTAGCATATGAATAGCTGTTCATAGATTAACTTCCTCCTTCCCTGGTATAATAAAGTGGTAATCCATAGTATAGACGAAAATCAGACAGAATAATAGATATAAAATCACATTTATTTTATAAAAATAGATATAATATTTACTTTTTGGAGGAGCAGTGTTATATTCGATATCCAAAATGAAAAAGAAAGTAACTACAGAAAACACTTTAGAGAGAATGACAACCGAGTTTTGCAATGAAAAAAAGCAAAACCCTTTTTTGTGGAACAGCATGAATTAATGAACTTAAAATCCCGTTGTAGCAATACAGTGCGGGTTCGATTCCCGCCTGCGGCATTTTAAATCAGCCGGAAAAGTGAATAACTTTTCCGGTTCTTTTTATAGGATTTATAAATATTGCGAAACGGAATATTCTTGCATATCAATCACAAATCACGTATATTTAACGCGTTATGATCACCGTTTGTATCAGGGATTCTGAATTGAAGGAAAAGGCCGGAAAACTGGCAGAACAGCTGCAGTCTGAATGGAGATTTGTTTCTGAAATCGATTCCGATGAGCTGTATCTGCTGCTGGACTCGGAGGGACTAAGTCTCGTGAAAGGAACCTTACAGATGTATCCGGATCTCCGGAATCTGATCCCTAGGATCCGGAAATCCAACCTGGAGAGGGAACTTCTGATTAAAGCCTCCGGAATCAACCGATCTGGTGCCGGGCCGGGGACAAAAGAATTGATCGCTGTGGACGCGACTGCCGGAATGGGAGAAGACGCCTTGCTGCTTGCAGCTGCGGGATTTCGTGTGAACCTGTATGAGAAGGATCCCGTGATTGCAGCATTACTGCAGGACTCCCTTCTGAGGGCCCGAAAGTCAGAGGAACTGTCGGAGATTGTCAGCCGGATGGAACTTACAGTGGGAGACAGCATTACCGCGATGGAAACGTTCCAGAGTCCGCCGGATCTGATCTTTCTGGATCCTATGTTTCCGGAGAGGACAAAGAGCGCCAGCGTGAAGAAAAAGTTTCAGCTGCTGCATTTGCTGGAACATCCCTGCGAGGACGAAGAGTGTCTGCTGAAAGCAGCAAGGAACGCGCAGCCGGGCAGGATCGTGATCAAACGCCCTTTAAAGGGGCCGTTCCTCGGAGGGATCCGGCCCTCTTTCTCCATGGAAGGAAAGGCGGTCCGGTATGATTGTCTTCTGCGGCCGTAAGTCCCGGAGAGGATCATACAGTCCCGGAGAGGATCACATTTCAGAAAAACGAAAAAAGAGTCACAGCGCAGGATGCGCAGAGAATGGAGCAATATGTTAACACTTGATCAGATTTATCAGGCTGCCTATGTATTAAAGGATGTAGCCAGGAAAACAGATATGATCTATGCCCCGGAATTTGCCGAGAACCGGGATATCTATCTGAAAACGGAAAATCTGCAGCTGACCGGAAGCTTTAAACTCCGGGGGGCTTATTATAAGATCAGTCAGCTGACAAAGGAACAGAAGGACGCGGGAATCATTGCCTGCAGCGCCGGAAATCACGCCCAGGGTGTGGCGCTTGCCGCCACACGGATGGGAATTCGGAGTACGATCTGCATGCCGGATGGAGCTCCGATCAGTAAGGTGGAGGCAACCCGTCATCTCGGGGCAGAGGTGGTGCTGGTAAAAGGCGCCTATGATGATGCCCACGACCGGGCAGTGGAATTGCAGAAGGAGACAGGCGCCACGTTTATCCATCCCTTCGATGATGATCATGTAATCGCCGGCCAGGGAACCATTGGACTGGAGATCCTGGACCAGCTGAAGGATACGGATGCGGTGCTTTGCCCGATCGGAGGGGGCGGTCTGATCAGCGGGGTCGCCTATGCCATCAAGAGCCTGAATCCCCGGATCCGGATCTATGGCGTACAGGCAGCCAATGCTCCCAGCATGTATGAGAGCATCCGCAGACAGCAGCCGGTCACGATCAAAACCGTGGACACTTTTGCAGACGGAATCGCTGTGAAAACTCCGGGGGAAACCACCTATGAGATCATCCGAAAGTATGTGGACGAGATCGTGACCGTAACGGAGGATCAGATCGCGGCCGCTATTTTAAGGCTGCTGGAACGGCAGAAGCTGATCACCGAAGGCGCAGGCGCCGTAAGTGTTGCGGCTGCCATGTTCAGCGATTTGCCGCTGGAAGGAAAGAAAACGGTCTGCATTCTTTCCGGCGGAAATATCGATGTGAATATCCTTTCCCGGGTTATTACCCGCGGCCTGATCACCAGCGGAAGAAACACCATGCTGCAGATCGCCCTGGAGGATAAGCCGGGACAGCTGGAAGGGGTCAGCCATATTATTTCGGAATGCGGTGGAAATGTCATATCCGTACATCATGAACGTTCCGATCCGAATATGCCCATCTCCAGTTGCATTCTGCGGGTGGGCATGGAGACCGCCAGCTTTGAACAGATCCGCAGGATTCGGGAAACGCTGACCGCCGAAGGATTTCACATCGTTTCGGGCTGAGCGTGAATGATGATTGCGGCCGGGAAAACGGGGCTTATGTTTTTCCTGTAAGAACAAAGAGAAAAATAGCAGTTGCTTCCCGGGAAAAACTGTGCTAGAATGTCGGATATTGTACCGGAGTAATGTACTAAAGTGACGGATTTATGAATCAGAACAGAAACTTTTTCAGCTTTACATTTTTCTTTTACTTTACCAGGGATATGGATAAAGGCAATTTGTAATGCTTGAAAGATTCGGAATAAGGATGATCAAAGGCGGCACAAATTGCATGTGCCGCTTTCTTATTTGCAAAGACACAAATTGTAAGGAGACTTGAGATGATTGTTGTACTGAAACCTAATGCAGACCCGAAAAAACAGGAACAGCTGACGAGTTGGCTGGAGGATATGGGAGTCCGTGTCCATGTGGCAGTCGGAGATTATCAGATCGTGCTGGGACTGATCGGTAATACGGAAAAGATCGATGCGGAACTGATCGAGAGTCTGGATATCGTGGATTCCGTGAAAAGAGTATCGGAAAGCTTCAAGACCTGCAACCGGAAATTTCATCCGGAGGATACGGTGGTAACCGTCGGCGATGTGAAAATCGGATCCGGGAATTTCGTCCTGATTGCAGGCCCCTGTTCCGTAGAGACCGAGGACCAGATCGTCGGGATCGCGAAGGCGGTGAAGGCTTCCGGAGCCAATCTGCTGCGGGGCGGTGCGTTCAAACCAAGGACCTCTCCCTATGATTTCCAGGGATTAAAGGCGAAAGGGCTGGATCTGCTGAAGATTGCCAGGGAAGAAACCGGTCTTCCCATCGTAACAGAGATCATGAGCGTAACAGATCTGCCCCTCTTCGAGGATGTGGATGTCCTGCAGGTCGGCGCCAGAAATATGCAGAATTTCGACCTTCTGAAGGAGCTGGGCAAACTGAATAAGCCCATCCTGTTAAAAAGAGGACTTGCCAACACCCTGAAAGAGCTGTTGATGAGTGCGGAATATATCATGGCCAATGGAAATGAACAGGTGATCCTGTGCGAGAGGGGTATCCGGACCTACAGTGACTACACCCGGAATACGCTGGATCTGGCGGCGGTTCCCATGCTGCGGGAGCTGACACATCTTCCGATCATTGTGGATCCCAGCCATGCCACCGGAATCGCCAGACTCGTACCGCCCATGGCCCTTGCAGCCACCGCCTGCGGCGCGGACGGTCTGATCATCGAGGTTCATAATGATCCGATGCATGCGCTCTGCGACGGAGCCCAGTCCCTGAAGCCGGAAGAATTTGACCAGGTCGCTTCCAAAGTCCGGGCGATCAGAGAGGTTCTGGCATGAATGGTAAAGACAGGCAGGTAATCCATGTGGAAGCCTCCGTCAGCTATGATGTGCTGATCGGCGAAGGGCTTCTGAAAGATGCCGGAGAACGGATCCGAAAGCTAGGGTCCGCGGAGCGGACGGTGATCGTTTCCGATGACCGGGTCTTTGCCCTGTATGGAGAAGCCCTGAAAAACTCCCTGCAGGAGGCGGGGATCCGGACCGGAGAGTTTGTGTTCTCCCATGGGGAGCAGTCCAAATGCATGGCTGTGTATGAATCGCTCCTGGAGTCTCTGAGTGAAAGCGGGCTCACCAGGTCCGATCTGCTGGTTGCCCTGGGCGGAGGAGTGACCGGAGATTTGTGCGGGTTTGCAGCTGCAACCTATCAAAGGGGCATCCGGTTTGTACAGATTCCCACCAGCCTTCTGGCAGCCGTGGACTCTTCTGTGGGAGGAAAGACCGCGATCAATCTGAGAAGCGGGAAGAACCAGGCGGGGTGCTTTTATCAGCCGTCCCTGGTGATCTGTGATCCGGAAACCCTCAGAACCCTCCCGGAGGAGGAATACCGGAACGGGTGTGCGGAAGTGATCAAATATGGTATGATCAAAGATACCGGATTCCTGAGAAAGCTGAAAGAACAACCGGCCCGGGAGTGGATCGGGGAAGTGATCTTCCGGTGTGTTGCCATGAAACGGGACGTGGTCAGGGCGGATGAATTCGATACCGGGGAGCGGATGCTGCTGAATTTCGGACATACCCTGGGACATGGCGCGGAGAAGCTGAGCGGGTATCAGATCCCCCATGGCATGGCGGTTGCCATGGGAATGGCTTCCATCACCAGAGCAGCGGTGAAGAACGGGATCTGTCCAAAGGAGACGGAGGAAGAACTGCTCCGGCTGCTTCAGATGTATAACCTGCCCACGGAACTGCCCTTTGAAAAGGAAGCCCTGGTTCAGGCGGCAGGAGCGGATAAAAAATCCTCCGGACAACAGATCCGGATCATCCTGCCGGAGGAAGTGGGACGTTGTGTGATCCGGACGATCCCCCGGAAGGATCTGATCCGGTGGATCGGGTAATAGGAGGAACCGGAAGATGAATGTGACAATCCTTCCCGGACCGAGAACCGGGGCCGTACAGATCCCTTCTTCCAAATCGATTGCCCACCGGGCGCTGATCTGTGCCGCCCTGGCTGAGCAAAGCACCGAGATCGGATGCCGGGGAATCTCTGCGGATATTGAGGCCACCATGAACTGTCTTGAGGGCCTGGGGGCGGGATTTGAGGTTGAAGGCCGCCGGATCCTGGTGACCCCGGTCAAGGATAAGTCCGGGATCCTTCAGGATACCCCTTTGGTCCTTCCCTGCAGGGAGAGCGGTTCCACGTTGCGGTTTCTCCTGCCGCTTACGGGCGCCCTTGGGAGAGCTTCTGTTTTTGTCATGGAGGGAAGACTCTCGCAGCGTCCCATGCAGCCATATGAGACACTGCTGCAGGAACACGGGATGACGATCCGAAGAACTGGAAAGGAGCTTTCCTGCAAAGGACAGCTGACACCGGGTATTTATTCCCTTCCCGGGAATATCTCCTCCCAATATTTCTCGGGCCTTTTGTTTTCCCTTCCGCTCCTTGACGGAGACAGCCGGATCGTGATTGAGGGAGCTCTGGAATCTGCGGATTATCTGGCTCTGACAGAACAGATGATCCGACGCTTCGGGATCCGGTTGGAGAAAGCTCCTGACGGGTACCGGATCTTCGGAGGACAAAGATATCTGATTCCGGAGAATCCGCAGGAGATATCTGTGGAGGGCGATTATTCCTCCGCCGCCTTCTTTCTTTGCGCCGGCGCATTTTCCAAAGAAGGGATCAGAGCCGGGAATCTGTCCCCCCATTCCGCCCAGGGAGACCGGAGAATCCTGGAAGTTCTGCAAAGATTCGGCGCAGTGGTTTTGGTGGAACAGGATACAGTTTTTGTAAAAAAAGGCGCTTTGACAGGAATTGACATCGACGCATCCATGATCCCGGATCTCATTCCCGTCCTGTGCGTTGTGGCAGCGGCAGCAGAAGGGACGACCCGGGTGTACCACGCGCAGCGGCTTCGGATGAAGGAATCCGACCGGATCGAGTCGACCTGCAGTATGCTGAAGTCCCTGGGAGCGGAGATTACCGAAACTCCGGACGGGATGATCATCCAGGGGACCGGGCAGCTGGAAGGCGGAGCCGTAATCGATCCCTGTCAGGATCATCGGATCGCCATGAGCAGTGCCGTCGCTGCCGGGATCTGCCGCAAAGAAGTGGTCATACAGAATGCGGAATGCGCCGCAAAGTCCTATCCGGATTTCTGGAGGGACCTGCAATCTCTGAACCTGACAGACCAATCATAGAAATGGAGGAACAAGGTGAGCAGCAGTTATGGAGAGATCCTGAGAGTAACCATTTTCGGGCAGTCCCACTCCCCGGCGATCGGAATGACACTGGAAGGACTTCCCGCGGGGGTGCGCATTGATCAGGAACGGTTATCCCGGTTCCTGAAACGCAGGGCCCCGGGAAACGCAGCGTATTCCACCCCCCGGAAGGAAGCGGATGAGCCGGAATTTCTTTCCGGCCTGGTGGACAATGTCACCTGCGGAGCTCCGGTGACGGCGATCATACGAAATACAAATACCAGATCTTCAGATTATGAGGAACTGAAAGTAAAGCCACGGCCCGGTCATGCGGATCTGACGGCCCAGTATAAGTTCCGGGGATATCAGGACTATGCGGGCGGCGGGCATTTTTCCGGACGTCTGACAGCACCGCTGTGTATTGCCGGCGGGATCTGCCTGCAGATCCTGGAGCAGAAGGGGATCCGGATATTCGCCCGGATCCGGTCGATTGCCGATATCCAGGATGAGGGCGTTTTTGAGAGATCTCTGGAGGACAAGGCATTTCCCACGGTCTCCGATCAGCAGGGGGAACGGATGCAGCAGCGCATTGCTGAGGCCCTGAAGGAACAGGATTCGGTGGGCGGGATCGTGGAATGCATGGTGACAGGTCTTCCCGCCGGACTGGGGGACCCCATGTTTTCCGGAATGGAAAACCGGATCGCGGGGATCGTATTCGGGATTCCCGCAGTGAAGGGCATCGAATTCGGAGACGGATTCGCCGCCGCACAGAAAAGGGGAAGCGAGCATAATGACGCCTATGATGTCGGGGCGGGAAAAATCCGGGCGCTGACCAATCATGCCGGCGGGATTCTCGGGGGGATCACCACTTCGGAACCCCTGATCTTCCGGGCAGCATTCAAGCCGACTCCTTCCATCGGAAAACCCCAGCAGACGGTGGATCTTACGGAAATGAAGCCGGCAACTCTAAAGATCCGGGGCCGGCACGATCCCTGTATCGTCCCACGGGCCGTGCCCTGCATTGAGGCGGCAGCTGCCATTGCGGTGTATGATGCCTGTCTTGCATATAGTCGTACATAAATCATGAGAAAAGAAAGCGAAGGCCAGATGAAAACAAAGGAAAACAACACGTTAGAGAGCAACAGAGAGACGATCCGGAAGATCGACCAGGAGATCGCAGCCCTGTTTACAAAGCGGATGGAAGCTGCAGGAAAAATCGCAGTCTGCAAGAAGGAACAGGGACTTCCGGTCCTGGACAGCAGCCTGGAACGACGGAAACTGAACGAGATCGCAGACCTTGTGCCGCAGGAACTGCACGATTCCGTCCGGCAATTATACAGCATCATGTTTGAGCTGAGCCGGGGATATCAGAACAGACTGATCGGAACTCAAAATGAGCTGGTGGAAGAGATCCGGAACGCCATTGAGACCACTGCGCAGCTGTTCCCGGCGGAAGCAGCCGTCGCCTGCCAGGGTGTGGAGGGAGCCAATTCCCAGATCGCCTGTGACAAGCTGTTCCGCAATGCCAATATTATGTATTTCGCAAGCTTTGACGCGGTCTTCTCCGCAGTGGAGAAGGGGCTGTGCCGCTATGGGATCGTTCCTCTGGAAAACAGCACCGCCGGTTCCGTCAATGCGGTATACGACCTGATGCAAAGCCACCGGTTCCGGATCGTACGAAGCGTGCGGGTTAAAGTCGATCATAATCTGCTGGTCAAACCGGGCACCTCCCTTTCCGATATCCGGGAGATCTATTCCCACGAGCAGGCCATCGCCCAGTGCTCCGAATTTTTGCAGACCCTGAAGAACGTGAAGATCGTTCCCTGCGAGAATACAGCCATTGCGGCGAAACTGGTCGCGGAATCCGACCGGAAGGACCTGGCGGCGCTGTCCGCCCGTCCCTGTGCGAAATTATACGGTCTTTCCAGCCTCCGGGATTCGGTGCAGAATCAGGGCAACAATTATACCCGGTTTATCTGCATTTCCAAGAATCTGGAGATCTATCCGGGAGCTGACCGGACCAGCCTGATGATGACATTATCCCATGAGCAGGGAGCTTTGTATAAAGTTCTGTCCCGGTTTAATGCGCTGGGAATCAACTTGAATAAACTGGAAAGCCGTCCGATCCCGGACCGGGATTTCGAATTCCGGTTTTATTTCGATCTGGATGTGCCGGTGTATTCGCCTTCGCTGCTGCAGCTGATCGCGGAAATGGATACCATATGTGAGAGCTTTACCTATCTGGGAAGCTACAGTGAGATCATCTGATCAGGGAGTAAATAAGCAATGGCACTTCAATGCGGTCTTCTGGGCAGGACCCTGGGACACAGTTATTCTCCGAAGATTCACAGCCTGCTGGGAGAATATGAGTACCGGCTATATGAAAAAAAGCCGGAGGAACTGGAAGCGTTTCTGACGAAGGGGGACTGGGATGGTCTGAATGTGACGATTCCCTATAAAAAAGACGTGATTCCCTACTGCGCCGGGCTGTCATCCGCTGCCCAGAGAATCGGGAGCGTCAATACCCTGGTCCGGAAACCGGACGGAACCATTTTCGGGGATAATACGGATGCATACGGATTCTGGTATCTGCTGCAGGGGATCCGCATCCCGGTCAGAGGAAAGAAGGTGCTGATCCTGGGAAACGGCGGAGCCTGTGCGGCAGTCCGGTATGTCCTGGAACAGGAGGGCACCCGGCCGGTGGTGATCAGCCGGAGGGGCCCGGATCATTATGGGAACCTGGAGCAGCACCGGGATGCATCGCTGATCGTAAATACGACACCGGTGGGAATGTATCCGGAGCAGGGGAACAGTCCTTTGGATCTGGAACCGTTTCCGGATCTGGAGGCGGTGCTGGATATTATCTACAATCCGGCCCGGACGGCTCTGATGATGCAGGCGGAGAAACAGGGGATTCTCACTGCGAACGGGCTTTCCATGCTGGCCGCGCAGGCCAAAAGAAGCAGCGACTGGTTTCTTCAGGACCGGGGGATCTCCGGATCCCGGGAATCCGAAGAGGAAGTGATCGGAAGAATCGTAAAGGCACTGGAATCGGAAATGCACAATCTGATCCTGATCGGTATGCCAGGGTGCGGCAAAACCTCCGTTGCCCGGATTCTGGGAGAGAAAACCGGAAAAGAAATTCTGGAGATGGACGAGCTGTTTACACAGGACTACGGAATCTCTCCGGCAGAATGCATCACATCCCGGGGAGAACCGGCATTTCGCCGGATGGAGACGGAACTTCTGAAACGGTACGCCGGAAGATCCGGCTGCATCCTGTCCACCGGAGGAGGCTGTGTGACCGTGGCGGAGAATTATCCTCTGCTGCATCAGAACGGCGAGATTTTCTGGATCCGCAGGGATCTTCATCTGCTGCCCTCCGAGGGACGGCCCCTGTCTCAGATGGAGGGAGCACAAAAACTTTTCGAAACCCGGAGATCCCTTTATGAACGGTTTGCGGACTATACAGTATTGAATTCCGGAACCCCGGAGGAGACTGCGGACCGGATCCTCCGGCTGAGGGAAGGAGCTTAGCGCAGACGATGAAGATCCTTCTTGCAGCGGTCAATACCAAATACATTCATTTCAATCCGGCCCTCCGGCTGCTGAAGGCTTATCTCGGGGAGACGCCGGAAGATACCGAAGTCCGGATCCGGGAATATACCATCAATCATTACGCGGAAGATGTGCTGGCCGGAATCTATGAAGAAACTCCGGATGTCATCATGTTTTCCTGTTATATCTGGAACTGGAACTTTATCCGGGGCCTGTTCCCGGATCTGAAGAAGGTGCTTCCGGATGCGCAGCTGTGGCTGGGCGGACCGGAGGTCTCCTTTGATCCGGAAAGGATTCTTGAGGATCATCCTGAGGTGAAAGGGATTCTCCTGGGGGAAGGAGAGGCGACTTTCCGGGAGCTGGTGCTGGAGCATTATGTTCTTCACAGGAAGGATCTGACCCGGATCCCGGGACTATGTGTCCGGACTGACCGGATCCTCCGGACCGGGGACCGGCCCTTGCTTTCCATGGATGAGATCCCGTTTTTCTACAATGAAGAGGTACTCCGGGAACTGGAGCATAAAATCCTGTATTACGAGTCCAGCCGTGGCTGCCCTTTCCGGTGCAGTTACTGTCTGTCTTCTGTTTCCCGAAAGGTGCGGCTGAGGTCGCTGGAGAAGGTATATCCGGAACTGCAGTTCTTTCTGGATCACCGGGTGAAACAGGTGAAATTTGTGGACCGGACCTTCAACGCGGACCGGGACCATACCATGGGGATCCTGACCTATCTGGCAGAACATGATAATCAGGTGACGAATTTCCATTTTGAAGTGGCGGGAGATCTGATTACGGAGGAGGAGCTTGCGCTGATGTCCCGGATGCGGCCGGGGTTGATCCAGCTGGAGATCGGCGTGCAGACCACCCATCCGGAAACGATCCGTGCCATTCACAGAACGATGGATCTGGAACGGCTCCGGCAAGTGGTGAAACGGATTTATGAGATGGGAACGGTCCATATCCATCTGGACCTGATCGCGGGACTTCCCTTTGAAGGACCGCAAAGGTTCCGGAAGAGTTTCGATGACGTCTATCAGATGCATCCGGCCCAGCTGCAGCTGGGATTTTTAAAGGTCCTGAAGGGATCTTCCATGTATACGGATGCGGATAAATATCACATTCTTTACAGAACGGATCCGCCCTATGAGGTGCTCAGCACAGAATGGATGAGCTACAAAGAGATCCTGAAGCTGAAACGGCTCGAAGAAATGGTGGAGGTCTATTATAACAGCCGTCAGTTTACAAAGACCCTGGAGGTCCTTCAAAGGGAGTTTTCCTCTGCCTCTGAGCTGTATGAGCAGCTGGCCGGATATTATGAGCAGCAGGGCTTTTTTGTGAACAGCCCCTCCCGGGAGGCAAGATATCAGGTGCTCCTGCAGTTTATCTCCGGCATCTGTCCGGAGAGAACCGGACTCTACCGGGAACTGCTGACGTATGACTTGTATCTCCGGGAAAACCTGAAAAAACGGCCTGCCTTTGCCCTGGATCCGGAGCCCTTCCGCAGGCAGATCCGAAGGCTCAGGACCACCAGAGATTATCATGTAGAGGTTTTCTTCTATCCGGTGGATCAGGAAAAGGCAGAGCAGATCTTACATCCGTCTCCGGAACCGATCTTCCTGGAATTCGATTACGGACACCGCAGCCCTCTGGACCATAATGCGGCGGTCCGCCGGGTGGATCCGGAATCTGTATGACAGGCTGCATTCTTACAGAAAACGTTGTACAAGCCGGATTTACCGGCACTTTCTACAAACTTTAAGACACCGTATTGACTTTGCTCAGACGGTGTTTTATTATCCTGTCACGCTCTTTTCCGGGAGCGGCCGGACTGTCACTTCCAACAGCCGGAATACCTGGAACAAGTTCATAAAAGGAGAAGAAAATTGGCAAAATATGTTTTGGCAGTCTACGACGTCTGCCGGGATTATTTAGAACGCTTTTTAGCTTATACAGAATCCCGGAAACATCTGAGTTTCCGGGCGGAAGGATTTACGGATCTTTCGATACTGGCAAAACAGTCGCCAGATAAGATAGATGCTGTGCTGTTATCCCCGGAGGATATGATTTCTTTAGTCAGCTTAAATAACACAGACTTGTTAACGGCTATGAAAATGAATGATCTGATTGTGCTCTTCCTGGGAGAGCAGCACAGCGCCGGCAGACTGCGGAAGATCCTGGAGGAAAAGGGCTGCGGCAGCAACGTGCGGATCATTGAGAAATATCAGTCCATGGAAAAGATCCTCGCAGAGATCGATGAGATCCTGGTGGAGAAAAAGGGCAGTCCCGGAGAGCTCCCGGATCCGGCGGATCTGCATGTCAGCGGGATCTACTCGCCCGCGGATAAGGTCAGCCATCCGCAGGCGGCGCAGGTTCTGGCGAAAGACCAGGGACGGGTCCTGTATATCAATCTGGAGCAGTTCTCCGGGTTTTCGGATCCGGAGGATCCGGGGAAGGACTCCGGGGTCACGGATGTGATCTACTGCTACAAAAACAGTCCCTCAAAACTGGGGGAGGTCCTGAAACAAAAATGCGGGACCCTGGGAACAATGGATGTTCTGACAGGCCCGGACAATATGGACGATCTGGAAGTGCTTGGCGAGGAAGAGTGGCCGGGGTTCCTGAAAGCAGCGTCCATTGCCGGGAACTATCAATTAATTCTAATCGATATGTCAGCCTTCAGCTGGAAAATCGCGGATGTGGTGTTATCATACGGCAATCTCTATATCCCGGCCTTGCCGTATGATGACAGCAGGACCTACCGGAGTGTCCTGACCTCTGCAGCAGCAGGACAGGAACGGCGAAGAGAACGCTCTTCGGCAAAGCTGCGGCAGTTCCGCCGCTTCTTCGCTGCAAAAGGATTTGAATCATATCAGGAACGGATCCTGGAGGTACAGCTTGATACAGAATGAAGAATTAAAGAATCGTCTGATCAGCCGGATCGATCTGTCGAAGGATCTCAGTGATGAGGACCTGAACGGAGTCATCACATCCATGGTGATGGAAGAGTATGAGCACCGGCCCGTTTCCCTGAAGGAGAAGATGAAGATCAGCAGGGACCTGTTTCATTCTATCCGGGGTCTGGATATTCTGCAGGAGATCCTGGAACGGGAGGAGATCACGGAGATCATGGTCAACGGATACGACCGGATCTTTATTGAGAAGAAGGGAAAGCTGTTCCGGTACCAGGGACAGTTCAGCTCGGAAGAAAAGCTGATGGATGTGATTCAGAGTATCGCCGCCAGGGCCAATAAACGGGTCAACGAAGCCTCACCGATCCTGGACACCAGGCTGAAAGACGGATCCCGGGTCAACATTGTGCTGGGTCCGGTGGCCATCAATGGCCCGGTGGTTACGATCCGTAAATTTCCGGAACGGTCCATCACCATGGAGACCCTGATCTCATTGGAATCCATCACGAGGGAGGCGGCGCAGTTTCTGCATCAGCTGGTGGAAAACGGCTACAACATTTTTATCAGTGGCGGAACCGGTTCCGGAAAGACCACATTTCTGAATGCGCTTTCGGATTTTATTCCGGCGGACGAGCGGATCATCACCATCGAAGATTCGGCAGAGCTGAGGATCCGGCATATCAGCAATCTGGTCAGTCTGGAATGCCGCCAGGCCAATACCGAAGGGGAGAATGCCGTCACCATCCGGGATCTGATCCGCACGTCTCTCCGGATGCGTCCGGATCGGATCGTTGTGGGAGAAGTCCGGGGAGCAGAAGCCCTGGATATGCTGCAGGCCATGAATACCGGTCATGACGGCAGTTTGTCCACCGGTCACGGCAATTCTCCCCGGGATATGCTTTCCCGGCTGGAGGTTATGACCCTGATGGCGGGGGAAGATCTGCCGATGGCGGCGGTAAGAAGCCAGATCGCGTCGGCTCTGGATATCCTGGTGCATCTGGGAAGGCTGAAGGACGGGAGCCGGAAGGTTCTCAATATCTCCCAGGTGAAGGGGGTGGAACAGGGAGAGATCCGGCTCGGAACCCTGTTTGAATATGACAGCAGCGATCCGCCCGGACTGCGAAGGACCGGGGAGGATCTGACCATCCGGAAAGGAGCGATGGGATAAAGAATGAAAAAGCAGATGGAGAAACTTAAGGATGTAATGATCGTTCCGGGACTGTTCGGGGTCCTGTATCTTTTTTACCGTTCCATGTGGGTTTTAATACTTCTTCTCCCATGCATCCTTTTGTTCCGGGCCGAGCGCAGAAAGGACAGAGAGTATCTGAGAAAGGCAGTTCTGAACTCCCAGTTCAAGGATCTGCTGGAAAGTCTTGCCTCCTCTTTGCGGGTGGGCTATTCCATGGAAAATGCCCTGAAGGAGTGCCTGACGGAACTGAAAGTGATGCATGGGGAAGATTCTCCGATCTGTGAGGAACTGAAGCTGATGCTGCATCAGATCAGCATCGGAATGAATGTGGAAGCGATCTTCCGGGAGTTCGCCGCACGCAGCGGCGTGGAGGATATCGAAACCTTCGCTTCCGTGTTCAGTATCGCGAAACGGACCGGTGGGGACCTGGTCGGTATTATAAGGAAAACCTCTGACAATATTTCCGATAAGATCGATACGCGGGAAGAGATCTCCGTATTGATCAGTTCAAAAAAACTGGAACAGCAGATCATGACCATGGTCCCCATCGGGATGATCGTTTATGTGAACCTGACTTCGGGAGGGCTGCTGGACCCTCTGTATGGCAATCCGACAGGCGTTCTGATCATGACGGTTTGTCTGGGAATTTATCTGGCAGCAGTCCTTCTGGGACGACGTATTATCAGGATTGAAGTATGACTTGGATATATGCGGGAATTCTGGCTTTTATGACAGCAGCCCTCCTCTTAAGCCGCAGATCCGGGAAGAAATTTCCGGGAAAAAGGGAAACTTCCGCGGATCTGCTGCGGATCTTCTACCCGCTGGCTGCAGGGATCCTTCTTTTCCGGGACAGGATCTTCGGAGGCACGAAGGATCTGTATCTGACAGACCTGCTGAAAAGCCTGTATGTAAAAGAAAATATTGAAACAGAGAAGCGGATGTACCGGATCCGGAAAACGGCGGTCATTCTGGCAGTTTTCTATCTGACGGTTCTGTCCGGCTTCCTGGTCTGCGCGGCAAAGGAGGGGATTACTTACATCCATTCTCTGGAGCGGGCCGGACAGGGGCAGCCCGCCACCTCCTACGAGATGGAGGTGGATTACAGGGGACAGAAGGAGCCGGTAAATCTCCGGGTGGATTCCGTACGATATTCGGAATCGGAGATCGTCGAATTGTTCGAACAGTCCCTGGAGGGTGTCCGGAAGGAAGTCCTGGGGGACAATGAATCCCCGGAATCGGTCACGCAGCCGCTGCACCTCATCACACAGTACCGGGGATTTGACATTTTCTGGGAGATCGAAGACATCTCGCAGATCGGCTATAACGGAGAGATCCGGGCGGATCTGCGGGAAGGAGAGAACCGGCTGGTCAATCTCTACGCGACATTTTCCCTGGATGAGGTAACGAGGATCTATACGATTCCGGTGAACCTCTGCCGGAAAACCAGGACAGAACAGGAAAAACTGCTGGACAGCATTCTTTCGGAAATTGCCCGGACCAATGATATTCATGATAAGAAGGTCCGGCTTCCCGAAGAGATTAATGGATACCGGATCCTGTTTATGCAGAACGGATTCCGGCAGGGATATCTGTTCCTGATCCTGGCGGCTGCAGCAGTTCTTCTGATCCTTCTGTTTTATGACCGGACCCTGGAACAGAAGGTCCGTAAAAGAAAAGAACAGATGATGATGGATTTTACGGAGATCGTCTCCAAGCTGAGCCTTCTTTACGATGCAGGGCTCAGTATCCACGGCGCATTTGAACGGGTCGTGGAGGATTATGAGAAAAAATCCGGCGAAAGACCTCCGGCCCGTCCGCAGACGGGGAAGAGAAAACGGAAAGATCCGGAAGATCCATCCCATTTTGCATACCGGGAAATGAAACTGGCGTTGGAGAAGATCCGCGCGGGAGAAGGCGAAGGACAGGCCTATTCCCAGTTCGGAAGAAGATGCGGTCTTTATCCGTATCTGAAACTGGGAAATCTCCTGGAACAGAATCTGAGCAAAGGAACCAAAGGAATGCAGGCATTGCTGAAGAAGGAGGTGGAGGATGCATTTGAAGAACGCAAACGACTGGCCCGCAGAAAGGGGGAAGAAGCCGGGACCAGGATGCTGCTTCCGATGGTCATGATGCTGCTTGTGGTTATTGTGATCATTGCAGTACCGGCGCTGATGTCGATCCGGTACTGAAACCAAAGGTCACAGAATGCAGGAAAGTGAAGACGGTCCTGCCGTATGAAAAAGGAGGAATCGGATATGAAGAGTATGATGATGAGAATGAAACAGTTTATGACAGAGGACCAACAGGGCATCGGAGTGGTGGAGGTCATATTGATTCTGCTGGTCCTGGTGGGACTGGTCCTGATCTTTAAGGATCAGATCATATCCCTGGCCAGAAGTATATTTTCCAATATCTCCAGCCAGGTGGGATCGGTATAGGAGCGGACGATGGCCGGAAAAAAGGGAAGTATCACCATCTATCTGCTGCTTTCCCTGCTTCTTTGCACAGGGCTGATCCTCACGCTGACAGAATCTGCCAGAACGGCATTTGTGAATGCCAGGCTGAAGGGAATCACCTTTATGGCCGCGGACTCGCTATTTGCCCAGTACGCCTCGGAGATATTTGATGAGTACGGGATCATGGCCCTGTGGAAAAAGGAGGGGGAACTGACGGCGGATTTCAATGGGTTTATTCAGAAGAATCTGAATGTCACGGATCTTGATGTCTGGCAGGATCTGGATCTTTTCCTGGCTGCCCATGACGGTACGGCCATCCGTTCAATCCGCCATCTGACGGATGAGAATGGATCCCCCTTCGTCGATCAGGTCTATGAATACATGCAGTATTATATGGCAAAGGAACTGATGGGGGAAATCCTCGCCCAGTTGAAGGTGTTTCAGGAAGGACAGAAAATCGCCGCGTTTGTCAATAAGATCAATGAATATCAGGATGTTTTTCTGAAGGTTGCGAACACGCTGGCGAATATTCACAGTACGGTAGAGAAGGCGCAGAGTGGCTGGAATAATCCCCGTACCGTCCTGGGAAATATGCATTATTATCTGAACCGGTATCTTCAGACGGGAAACCTGATCTATATCGGGATGTTCAATGCCAGTCACTGGAATCTGGGGCCCGGCCGGGATACCTTCCGGGGATATATGCAGACGATCCGGTCGGAAACGGATAATTATTATACGTATGCAGAAATGGCGCAGAACGCGGTCGGGAGTCTGCGGGAAGAACTGGAACAGGATGCAGACGGGTATTCATCGGAAACACTGACAGCGATCCGGGGAGAACTGGATCAGCTGGACCTGAAAACATCCGGAGAAGAGGACTATTACGGCCTTCAGCAAAATGCGCAGTTCGCTGCCTACTATGAGGAGAAACTGGATACGCTGGATCCGCTGATCCTGGATCTGGACCCGCTGTGGATGTATGAGCATCTGCCGGACTATCAGGGAGAAGTGGCTTATTATGATCAGCAGTTTTCGGATTTTAACATGTACCAGCTGGGACTTCGGGAAGATTCCCAGCCGGTGCAGAAGGAGGATCCGGGATTTCTGGCAACCGTCAGCGATCTGTTTAGCCGGGGCCTTCTGACGGCGATGACGAAAGGAGATGTCTCCGACGCAAAGGCACAGACCGGTGAATTCCCTTCCGTTACGGTCCGAAGAGGCAGTGCCGGTCAGGGAGATGTCCCGGGGGCCATTTTAAAACGGCTCGCTCTTGCAGAGTATGTGCTGCAGCATTTCGGCAATTACCGGGAAAGCAAAAAGGATACTGTGCTTCAGTACGAAGCAGAATATGTTCTCGGCGGGAAAAGCTCCGACCGGGAGAATCTGACCAAAGTGATCGAAGATCTGATCCTTCTGCGGTCCGGATTTAACATGGTCAGCTTTCTGCAGGATCAGGAGAAAATGAACGAAGCCTATCTTCTGGCACTTGGGATCGCGGGCTTTACAGGGATCGAGCCGGTGGTGGAGGCGGTGCGGCTGGTTATCATCTCTGTATGGTGCCTGGCGGAAGCGCTTTGCGACGGAAAAGCCATTCTGGAGGGAGGAAAGATCGCTCTGATCAAACAGCCCTACGAATGGACAATCTCCGCCCTGGGGCTTCGGAATTTCAGCAAATCCGTGATTCCTTCTGCCACCAATGAAAAGGGGATGGGATATCAGGATTATCTGCGGTTCATGCTGCTGACGGAGGGAACAGCAGATCTGGCGTTCCGGGCGATGGATCTGATCCAGGCCAATTCCTGCAAGCGGTATAATCCCGCATTCCGGATGAAGGACTGTGTTCACAGTATGGAAGTGGAAGCCGCCTACGAAGCCCGGCAGCTTTTTTCCGGATTCCCGGTGGTAAGGAATCTGCTCGGCGGGACGGCGGGGGATTTTGCCTGCACCATTTTGCAGGAGTACTCCTACTGAGACTGGAAATTGTTTATATCAGGGAAAGTGCATCAGAAAACAGGCAGCAGACACGAACCATGTTCCGCTCACTTTGTTATGCGGATTCCAGACAGATCAAACGATCAAGGTGAGGGCACTTTCTCTGATTTATATCAGAAGGTGAGAAACGGATGAAACATAAATCGGAGCAGCGTCGTTCCGGGAAACACAAATCGGAGCAATGTCACATTGGGAAACTTCAGGGGAGTCTCTCCCTGGAAGCGGCCATGTCTCTTCCGCTGTTTCTGCTGGCAGTGACGGCTCTGCTGAGTTTCCTGGTGATCCTGAATCTGCAGGTCAACATTCAGGCTTCTATGGAGCAGGCCTCACGGAGCATGGGGAAGAAGGCCTATCTGCTGCAGCAGGCCGCACAGGGCTTGTCAGATGACACGTCTGGAGCAGGAGGAGCCGGAACGGGTGCTTCCGCAAGTGCAGGAACACTGAGCAGCAAAGGTGTGGACCGGGAGGCACAGGGGCTTATGTCAGCCGGGATCAATTCTCTGACCATCAAGGCATTTGTACTGTCTGCAAACGGACTTTCGGGAAAACTGGATTCCTCCAGGATCCTGGGTGGAGCCGGCGGGCTTTATACCTATGAGTCCTCCTTTGACCAAAGCAGCGGGATACTGGATATGATCACAAGCTATGATTATTCCGTGCCCTGGCTCCCGGGCAGATTCAGCAAGGTCCGGCTGGTACAGAGAATGAGGAGTCATGTCTGGACGGGCACTTCGCTGACGGACACCTCCGGAGGTTCGGACGGACAGGAGACCGGGAAGGTCTACGTGACGCCGACAGGGTCGGTATATCATCTGTACCCGGACTGTCACTACCTGGATCTTTCGATCCACAGCGTCTTCCGCAGCGAAGTGGATTCCCGGAGAAATGCGGGCGGAGAAAAATATGATCCCTGCGAGGAGTGTGCACGGAACAGCGGAAGTGATCAGGTATACATTACGGATTACGGAACCAGCTGGCATTCTTCTCTGACTTGTTCAGGACTGAAACGGACAGTGGAGGAAAAGGAACTTGCGGATGTGGAAGGAATGCGGGTGTGCACCAAATGCCAGCAGGAACACCTTCACAGTCATTAAGGAAAAAGAAATGCAGAATTCGGAACTCATTTTAAAACTCATGCTTCTGATGCTTCTGGCGATGGCGGCTTATGAAGATTATCAGACAGGAACGCTGAGCCTGATGCTTCTGGGAACCGGGGCTTTCGCCGGAACTGCGGTCCGGATTCTCGGAATGGAACCGGAAGTTCTGAATACGGCAGCAGGAGTGCTTTCCGGATTTTTAGCCGGGATCGCGCCGGGGCTGGTTCTTCTGATCCTGGGATTTGCCAGCCGGGAAGCAGTAGGTTACGGAGATGGTCTTCTGATCTGCGTGACCGGGATCTTTCTCGGTGGATCCGGGAATTTCCTTCTGCTTTTGTTTTCTTTATTGCTTGCCGCCTTCGGCTCGGTTCTCCTGATGATACTGAAGATCCGCAGACGAACGGACCGGATCGTATTTGCACCCTTTGTACTGGGAGGCTATCTGCTTCTGACGGGAGTTTGTTTATGAGAAAACAGAATCTTTATTTTACAGGCAGCTTTACGGTGGAAGCTGCTGTTGTGGTGCCGATTGTGATGGCGGTGCTGGTAACGGTGGTATTCGCAGCTTTATTTGTACATAATGCTGCCCAGATGACGGCGGTTACAGATCTGGCCACCCTGGATGGCGCCGGAAACTGGAACCAGGGAGCAGGTCCTTCAGAAAGTCAGGTCCGGGAGGTCCTGGCCGGGCGGATGCCGGGAACCCAGGAGATTTCTGTCAGTGTCTCTGCCGGAGACAACAAAAGGAGCGTAAGCAGCAGCGCTTCCTTTCCTATGCCGCTGGCTTTTCTGGATGAATTGACAGAGGGGCATATGAATTCTCTGACAGCACAATTCGAGGCGGCCAATCTGAATGGACGGAAGGAGCTATTGCTGTATAAAAGTATCTGTGATGGGGTGAAAGATCTGAAATGACCATGGAAATCAGAAGAATTATGGATCGGAAATATATGGTCCTGATCAATTCCGGGAAAGAAGAACTGCAAAGTGATGCGCTCAAAATGGTGCTGCGGAACCGGATCAGCGGCCTGCTTCCTGTCAGGAAAGAGACACTGGATGAGACGGAGGATCTTTTGTATGATATTACCGGTCTCAAATCTCTGGAGGATATTCTGAAAACAGAACCCGTCACACAGGAACTTCTCCGCCGGTTTGTAATATCCCTGAAAGAATGTACGGAATCCCTTCATGAATATCTGCTGGATGTTCATATGCTGGTTCTGACCCCGGAGAGAATCTACCTGGATCCGGACAGCACAGCCTTTTTCTTTTGTTTCTGTCCCTGTCCCGACGGGAACCCGGAGCAGGATCTCAGAGATTTATTCGATCAGATCATAGAAACGATGGATTACGGGGATCCCGGTTTTGTGAAACAGGTATTTGAAATGCATATCCTGGTCCAGAATGACAATTTCAGTATCCGGGAACTGGCGGAGGTGATGGAACAGCCCCGGGAAGACAGCATCCCCAATGTGAAGGGAATGTTTGAACCGGCACAGGAACCTCCACGGGAATTACCCGCCCGGCAGGAGCTGCCGGAACCGGAGGGAACATTGGATAAGGTCCGGCGCTATCTGCGGGGAAAGGGGATCCGGGAGGTGATCACGGATATTGATCAGGGAACCTTTCTGCAGAAACTGAAAGAAGCCCCGGAATCGGTTCCAAAGACCTGCCTTAGTTCAGAGAACATAAACAGCCGGAATCCGGTGAAGCCTTTGAAACCGGAGAACTCTTTAAAACCAGCGAACTCTTTGAAACCATCGGATTCTCTGAAGCCAGAGAAACAATTGAGCAGAGAGAATTCTTTCAATGGGGGAAAGGATTCATTTTCCAAATCCGAGATTGCAGTTCCATCAGGGGCAAGGATCCGAGAGGTTTCTGAAAAGCAGCTTTGTCAATCGATTTCCGGGACAGAGTCGGACCGGAGGATCCCTGACAGCGGCAGAACCAGGCTGCTTCGTTCTGCAGATCTGTCGGTAAGCAGGCTGGTAGGAACCGGGAAATGTTCCGGAGATGTCATTGAGATCAGCCATTATCCTTTTCTGATCGGCAAGCTTCCGGATGAGATGGATGTCATCCTTGATTCTCCATCTGTGTCCCGAATGCATGCAAGAATCCTGAAAGAACAAGGCAGTGACAACTGTCTTCTTGAGGATTTTAATTCCACCAACGGAACATTTGTAAATGGAAGACGGATCGAGCCCTACCGGAAAATACGGATCCGGCCGGGAGACCGGATTCGGCTCGCCGACAGAGAATTCATTTTGGAATAATCATATGGCTGCTGCATCTGAATCAAGATGCGGCAGTCTGTTTTTATATGCGGGTGAATGACAGTCCGATGCTGATGTTAAGGGTGAGTTCTGCAAAGTTCAGTGTTTTGGTAATTTTACCGCAATGCTCGATGTTTTCAAAAGCGGCTGACGAAAAAATGGCGCCTCTGCACCCTGGGTGGTTAATCATCTTCCGCAATCTACGCCGGAAATTCCTTTTAATTACCGCCGGATATCTCATATATTCCAAATGTCTCATTTGGGGATAGTGAATATCCTCTATATGGAAATTCAAAAAGTTGAGATATCGCTGGATATCCTCAGAATATCTGCTAGCCCCGATTGAGGATAAAAACCATCCTCAGATATCCAAGACCCCGGATCTAAGGATATTGTCAGCTGTCTCATTTAACAAAGAACCTCTGTATGAGGATATTTGATATTCTCAAAACAACCGCTTTTTGAAATAGCGGAGATTCGGATCAAGCTGGTTTGCAACTGCCGCTGTCTGGCGACACAGGGAAATATATTTTGGAAGGTAATTTCAGAAAAAGCTTATAAATTCCATATGCTGCCTTCCATATTTCAAGCAAATCATCGAAAATCTGGAAGGTAATTTCTGAAAAAGCATGGAAACTCCATATCCGACCTTCCGTCGTCCGCACAGGTAGAAGCATTTGCCACAGCGAATTCCGGATTTGAGTACGTGTTCACGTACAGGAATCTGTGGAATCCGAAGGTCTTTGGGTGATCAGCGTAATAATTGCCAATTACTATCCCTGCGCTGATCCGGAAAACAGCTTCCTGTATACTATAAACGGTAAAAGACAAGCACCTTGAAAAAAGAAAATACCTCAAGTACAGTTGAATTATTACT
>JAFUBX010000082.1 GCA_017459985.1 Parasporobacterium sp. | reverse complement strand
GGATTTTCCAATAATTTCATATACGGTCCAGTCCGGGCCCTCTTCTACCCCACAATTCGGACTGTATATAAAAAAACTGCCAATTACTATCCCTGTTTTCCGGGTCAGTGCAGGGATAGTAATTGGCAATTATTGCGCTGATCACCCAAAGACCTTCGGACTACGGAAGGTCGGATATGGAGTTTACAGGCTTTTTCTGAAATTACCTTCCGGATTTCCGGTGATTTGCCCGGAAAACGGAAGGTGACGTGTGGAGTTTATAAGCTTTTTCAGAATTTACCTTCCAAAATATATTTCCCTGCGTCGCCTCCCCGCGTCACCAGACAACAGCAGTTGTAAATAGCTTAATCCGAATCTCCGCTATTGATCGGACGTTTACAAAAACCTGTAAATATGGTAAATATGATACAGCTTTGTTTCAATGGAGATCTGATATGACAGTTGATTCTTCTACCATATATAAACTGATGATCCTGTATATGCTCAACCGTCTGGATTGCCAGCTCACCAATGCGCAGCTGTCCAGTTTTTTTATCGAGAAGAATTATACGGATTATTTCAATATACAACAGACGCTTTCCGAGCTGGTTTCTTCCGGTTTTGTGGAGAAGGTGATCATGCGTAATACTTCTTACTATTCGATCACGCCGGAGGGATACACTTCCCTGAGCTTCTTTAAAAACCAGATCCCCCGGGGAGCGCTGGAAGATATCAACAATTTTCTGGAAGCTCATAAATACGCCCTGAAAAATGAAGTCGGAACACAGTCTACGTATTACAAGCATACTAATGGAGACTACATTGCGAACTGCAGAGTAAATGAGGGCAAGTCGCTGCTTTATGAGATCAATATCTCTGTCCCTTCGGAAGAGGAGGCAAAAAGGATCTGTCAGAACTTCCGTGGATATTCCGAGGAGATCTATGGTTTTATCATGAAGGATCTTCTGCAATAACAAAGGATTATATGAGAAAGAGGGGTTTATGATCATTAAAAGCGTCCAACTGGAAATAGTATGCGGTCCGACCAGTAAGCTTCCGGCGACAGCTCTTCCGGAAATTGCGTTTGCAGGCAAATCCAATGTCGGAAAATCCTCCCTGATCAATGCCCTGATCTGCAGGAAATCCCTGGCACGGACCTCCTCCCAGCCGGGCAAGACCCAGACGATCAATTTCTATAATGTCAATGAGCAGATGTATTACGTCGATCTGCCCGGATACGGATTTGCAAAAGCTCCGATTGAAGTGCAGGCGCAGTGGGGAAAACTGATCGAAAAGTATCTGCGAACCTCCAGACAGCTCCGGGCTGTATTTCTGCTGGTGGATATCCGGCATGAGCCCAAAGCCAATGACCGGCAGATGTTCCGGTGGATCACAGACAGCGGCTTTACTCCAATCATCATCGCGACGAAATCGGACAAGATCAGCAAAGGTGCCATTGGGAAAAATCTGAAAATAATAAGAGAAGGGCTGAATGCATCAGGCGATGTCACTCTTATTCCCTTCTCTTCTGAAACAAAATCCGGACGTGAAGAAATCTGGACGCTGATTGAACAGCTTACAGGCGAAGAATTTACAGGCAGACAGCCTTTAAATCAAAGCACCTGAAAAATCTGCTCTACCTTTTCTTTTAATTCCTCCTCCGTCGGTCCGAACACAATACTTGCAAATCCGATCGCGGCGCTTCCGCCTTCATGGTTTTCAATGTTCAGTCCACATCCGACCGTAGAGAATGTCGTAATCGGACCAGCCTCTTTCACATAGCCCTTCACATGACCGATCGTCGCTTCCGTCTCATCCAACCACTGTTCCAGGGCTTTGATGCACTGTTCCATCTTTCCGACCAGCACGGAAGTCTCTTCGTTTACATCCTTCTCGAATGAGCAGATCGTAGCCCCTTCATGATTATGAGTCTCGAACACCCGGTATCCGGGGACCTCATACTGATGGCCGTGATCATGATGATGCTCATGACCTTCATGATCGTGATCGTGATGATGTTCATGGTCATGCTCGTGGTGATGATGATGGTGCTCGTCCTCACAGCCGCAGTGGTCGTGATGATGGTGCTCATGCTCCTCATGGTCATGGTGATGCCCGTGCTCTTCATGCTCATGGTCGTGATGATGGTGCTCATGCTCCTCATGATCATGGTGATGCCCGTGCTCTTCATGCTCGTGCTCGTGTTCTGTATTCATTAATTCTTTGTCATCCATTTTCACTCATCTCCTGTATTGGTATTTCCTTCTAAGATCAGTCCCGGCTGATGATTTCCTTTACGATCTCCAGGCACAGCTTTTCGGTTCCCGGAACATCGGAAACGGCTGAAATCTCATAGACTTTTCCTTTTGTCAGATCTTCAATATCCTTGCGGACGGATGCGATGGTCTCCGGGTCTGCCAGATCGATCTTGTTCAAGAATACATAGTCGGCATTTGTGACCTGCTCAAACAGCAGTTCTCCCACAACCTTTTTCAGACGGCTCCAACGGTTCACATCCACCGTGATGCAAACGGCGGTGTTCATCTGCTCGTCGTAATATCTCTTAATGGATTCCGCAATATCATGGGGTCTTGCCAGTCCCGTGGTTTCCAGAATCACCCATTCCGGGTTCACATCCTTCTCCAGCTGGCACAAGGAATCCATCAGACTTGCCGCAAGGGTACAGCACACACAGCCGTTAAACAGTTCTGTCGTCGTAAATCCCGCGCCTTCCGTAAATGCAGTATCGATCCCGACTTGGCCGATCTCGTTCTCAATGATGGCCACACGGGTCTTGTCTCCGCCGCCTGCTGCCTCAACGATCTCCCTGGCGATCGGCATCAGTACACTTGTTTTTCCTGTTCCCAGGAATCCTCCCAGAATTAATAATCTCATTTTCCGCCTCTTTTCTGATTCTATACACTTTCAACCATTTCCCTGGTCACATGGAACTCTTTGATGGAACTGTCGGACGGGATCTCGAACATGATATCCATCATGATGTTTTCCAGAATGGACCGTAATCCTCTGGCTCCGATCTTGCGGTCATAGGCCTTTTTCGCAATAGCTTTGACAGCATCCTCATCAAATTTCAGATCCACATGATCCAGATCAAATAAAGCCTTATATTGTTTGATCAATGCATTCTTCGGTTCCCGCAGAATCCGTTCCATATCCTCCGGATTCAGGGATTCCAGCGTCACGATCACCGGCACACGGCCGATAAATTCCGGAATCAGTCCGAACTTCATCAGATCCTGGGGCATAACCTTACCGAGAAGCGCATCAATCTCTTTGTTGGCATCCGAGAAGATCTCGGCGCCGAATCCCATTCCCTTCTTATCAGTTCTGGCCTCAATGATCTTTTCGATCCCCGCAAATGCGCCGCCACAGATAAACAGAATATTCGTGGTATTGATATGCAGCAGTTCCTGATTCGGATGTTTCCTGCCGCCCTGGGGCGGAACCGATGCCTCCGTCCCTTCCAGGATCTTCAGCAGCGCCTGCTGCACACCTTCGCCGGACACATCCCGGGTGATGGAAACATTTTCGCTCTTCTTGGTGATCTTGTCGATCTCATCAATGTAGATGATTCCGTACTCTGCCCTTGGGATGTCATAATCCGCGGCCTGAATCAGCTTCAGGAGGATATTCTCCACATCCTCTCCGACATATCCGGCTTCGGTCAGCGTCGTCGCGTCTGCAATGGCGAAGGGAACTCCCAGAATCTTCGCCAGGGTCTGGGCCAGATAGGTCTTGCCGGAACCGGTGGGTCCCAGCATCAGGATATTGCTCTTCTGAAGCTCCACATCCAGTTTCTTTCCGGACAGGACCCGTTTGTAATGATTGTAAACCTGAACGGAGAGGACTTTTTTTGCCCTTTCCTGACCGATCACATACTCATCCAGAAATGCCTTGATCTCCTTCGGTTTCTTCAGCTGGATACTGGGTGCATGCTCTTCGATCTCCTGCCCGAATTCATTGGTCAGCCCGTTATAGGTGACCACTCCTCCATACAGGTCCGCACAGGTCTCCACGCATTCCGAACAGATGAAGACTCCGTTCGGTCCGGCGATCAGCTGCTCTCCGATCTCCTGTGCGGAACGCAGGCAGAAGGAACAAAACGGAATCTTATCCGAAGATGTTTTTCTGCTGCCTGTTTTTCCTTCTTTTTTGTCTGCCATGTATAATCTCCAATAGAAATGATCAAATGCCACCACCTGAAAGGCGGTGGCATCTTATCGGTCTTTTTCGCCGCTTACTCTTTGTGATCCTCGATCACAGCATCGATCAGTCCGTATTCTTTGGCTTCCTGGGCGGTAAGCCAGTTGTCTCTTTCGGTATCTGCCTGGATCTTCTCCAGCTCCTGACCGGTATTCTCGGCCAGCAGACGGTTCAGTTTATCCCGGATTCTCAGAATATGATCGGCATTGATCTTGATATCCGAAGCCTGGCCCTGGGCACCGCCGGAGGGCTGATGGATCATGATCTCCGCATTGGGAAGCGCAAATCTCTTGCCTTTGGTTCCGCCCGCCAGCAGAAATGCTCCCATACTTGCAGCCATTCCGATACAGGTCGTACAAACATCGCATTTGACATATTTCATGGTATCATAGATGGCCATGCCGTCTGTCACAGACCCGCCCGGGCTGTTGATATAGAAATGAATGTCTTTATTGGGATCCTCGGACTCCAGGAACAGCAGCTGGGCCACCACAAGGCCCGCCGTAACACTGTTGACTTCATCGGCGAGGAAGATGATCCGTTCCTTCAAAAGTCTGGAATAGATATCATACGCCCGTTCGCCTCTTCCGGTTTCCTCGATAACTGTTGGAACTAAACTCATACCAAACCTTCTTTCCTTCTGCCCGCTGTCAGATCTTCTGTTCCCGATTATTCTTCAGCGGGAGCTTCCTGTGCCGCTTCTTCCTTCTCTTCCTCTACCGGCTTGTCGACTGCGACGCCATTGTCATACAGGAAATCAGCTGCTTTGCTGATCAGAACGTCAAGCTTCATATTTTCACGTTCGTCGTCACTGATGATCTTGTTCAGCTGATCATATTCCATCTGATAGGACTCTGCCATTTTCCTGATCTCATTTTCCAGATCTTCGTCAGAGACCTCAATGTTCTCAGCGGCTGCCACAGCTTCCAGCACCAGTCTGGACTTGATGTTCTTCTCTGCGGAGGTCTTGGCATCTTCCATGAATTTCTCCGGAGTCATTCCGGTGAACTGGAAGTACTGATCCATGTTGATCCCCTGGGATTCCATTCTCATCTGGAAATTCTGAGCCACCTGGCTGGCCTCCAGATCAACCATCGGTCCCGGAATGATCATTTCCGCCTTCTCCACAGCCTCATCTACCAGCTGATTCTTGGCAGCTCTTTTGGCTTCTTCGGCTCTGGCTTCTTCCATATTCTTACGGATGTCTGCCTTGTATTCTTCCAGTGTATCGAACTCTGATACTTCGGAAGCAAATTCATCATCCAGTTCCGGAAGTTCCTTGACCTTGATATCATTCAGTTTGCATTTGAATACTGCAGCTTTGCCCTTCAGGTTCTCAGCCTGATAATCTTCCGGGAATGTAACATTTACGTCAAATTCTTCGCCGAGATTCTTTCCTTCGATCTGCTCTTCAAACCCGGGGATAAAGGTACCGGAGCCCAGGGTCAGGGTATGGCCTTCTGCCTTGCCGCCTTCAAACGCATTCCCGTCAACAAAACCTTCAAAATCGATGTTGACAATATCTCCGTTCTGAGCCGGGCGGTCTTCCACCGGAACACGGCGGCTGTTCATCTCTCTGGTACGCTCCAGCTCGCTGTTGATCTCGTCTTCGGAAACGGCGGTTTCGGTCTTATAATATTCCAGGCCTTTGTATTCGCCTAATGTCACCTCCGGCTTCACAGCTACCAGGGCTTCATAAATAAAGGGCTTGCCCTTCTCGATCTGGGTAACTTCGATGTCCGGCTGAGAAACAATCTCAAGCTCACAGTCTTTGATCTCTTCCTTATAGGAATCATTGATCAGGAAATTGGCGGCGTCTTCATAGAATACTTCTACCCCGTACTGCTTCTCGATCATAAACTGAGGAACTTTGCCCTTTCTGAATCCCGGCAGAGACACCTGGTTTCTGATCTTCTGATAAGCCTTCGTGATTGCCTGATCCAGCTCCTGCGCGGTTCTCTCAATCGTCAGCTTCGCCATATTTCCTTCTTGCTTCTCAAACGTTAAACTCATTGTGGTTACTCCTTCTTCTCGGTTGATATATTTCGGCTTTTCTATATTAAACAGAATGATGCGAAGTGTATGTTTTCGCAAGTGTAGATTTTAACATATTCAACAGTATTTAGCAAATGATTTCCGTTTCTGCACATTTTTTTCGGTTACGTTTGACATCTCCGGCTATTTCTGCGCATTTTTTTCGGTTACGTTTGATCCTGCCAAACGTAACCGAACTTTTTGTGTCATTCTATCCGTGTTTTTCAAACGCAGCCGCCATTTTTGTGCAGCACAGTCCTCTTTTCGGAGCTCCGCCCCTCAGATCCGGGCCACGCCGCTCTCCCGGGCAGCCTGCGCCACCGCTTCCGCCACGGCCTTTCCCACCCGCGGGTCAAAGGCCGCCGGGATGATATAGTCCTCGCTCAGTTCTTCTTCACGGATCAGGCCTGCCAGCGCGTTCGCCGCCGCGATCTTCATCTCCTCGTTGATCTTGCTCGCTCTCACATCAAAGGCGCCGCGGAAGATCCCCGGGAACGCCAGCACATTGTTGATCTGGTTCGGGAAATCCGACCGTCCCGTCGCGACCACCCGCGCTCCCCCTTCCTTCGCCTCCTCCGGGAAGATCTCCGGCGTCGGGTTC
>JAFUBX010000081.1 GCA_017459985.1 Parasporobacterium sp. | reverse complement strand
TGTTTCTGGAAAAACTTCTTAATGGTGGTCTTCTTGTCGGCCTCGATCTTCGCTGCCTTTGCCGTCCGCGTGCCTTCTTCCTTCGCAAACACCAGGCGGTTGACACCGGCTTCCTCTGCTTTTCGTCGGGTCGCCTTCGCCTTGCGGCTCTGCCTGCGCAGCCTTCTGGACGACAGGCGGCGGACCGAATCCTCCGCTGCCATCTCAGCCCCATGCGCAGCCTGCGTTCCGACATTTTCGTCTTCCGCTTCCGAAAGCTTTGCATGGGCGGCAAATCCGGCAGCGCCGGCCGCCTTCCCCGCCGCACCAAATGCTGCATCCTTTATGGTCACCCGGGCTTTACGCCCAAACCCAATGCCGGATCCCTGCACCATTCCGTTTCCGTCATCGAAGGACAGCCTTGATTTCCCCCGGATTTTCCGCTGCTCCTGGTTGAGCCGTTCCTTTTTCTGCTTCCCCAGGATTTCTTCCTTTGCATCCGAAAGGTCCGCTGCGTCTTCCACGGTCTCCTTCAGGCGCGACTCCTTTTTCCTCTCACTGGCTGCGTAGTCATACACCTGCTTCTTTGTCCGGGCATGCCGGATTTCTGCTGCAGACCGGGCGGCCTGTCTTGCCGTTCCCGACGGATGGCCTCGGATCCGCTGCATCCGCTTCGACTGCTGCGATACCAGATCCTCTGCAGACTCTTCTTCGGAAAGAGCGGGTTCCTCCGGTACGGGTTCCTTGTGAAGCAGCCTGCCGGATAACTCCTGATCCACGGCTTTCTCTGTCCCCGCGGTTTTATGAAAGACACTGCTTTTCTGACGGAGCCGTTTCCGGTTTCCTTCCGGCGCTTCTCCTTCGATGCCTTTATCATCTGCTCTGACCAACCTTGCATCATCACGGCCTTCGGCCATCCTCCTTCCGTCGCTGGAAATCCTGCCCGTATCGGATCCGCGTTCTTTTCGAAGGGTTGCTGCATAACGGGCATTTTTCAGGCGCGTGCCGGATGCTGCGCCGTCACTCTTAAGGTTCTCATTCCATGCGCCATCGGCTTCACTGCCTGCCTCTCCCAAAGAAGAAGGAGTCTCCTTATACGAAGACTCCCTCTTAACAGCCATTCTTCTTTTTCCCGTACCGTCAGATACCGTGCCGTGCTCATCTGCAGTCTCCCGGGTTTCATCCGTCATCCGTACTTCCCCGGACAAGCCGCCGGCATCGCTCCTGCGATTAAAGCGGAGATGTTTACCATCATCAGATACCGGAATGGAAGAGCCCCCTTCCGGATACACCTCCATCGGCCGGTCCCCGATCCGTTCTCCTGTATCTGCGCCAGCCCTTACCTTCCTTGTCTTTCCGGTCCGGAGGTTTTCTTCCACCAGGCCGTCGCGGCTCATTTTCTGTACTGTCCGGGCTTTCGCCTTAAATTCCTTTCCGGCCATTCAAAATCCTCCCTTCCGGGATTACCGGATCAGATTTCACATCTGCGGTATTTATCCCATTTTTCCATGATCTCGCCGGCATCACGAACACTCAGATACGTGACGCATCTGGCATTCTCCGGATCGACGCCTTCCTCACTGACCATCCTC
>JAFUBX010000030.1 GCA_017459985.1 Parasporobacterium sp. | reverse complement strand
TCCAAGTATGAACATCATCACAGCAGCTCCCGAACCTTTTCCGCTACCGAATAGCAAAGTCAAAGTATGTGAAGATTCATGGGCTTTCATAAATGGCTCACATACCTTATCCACCATGAATCCGCCTAAAAACAGACCAATCGGTATCGTGAAAAACTGAAACGTGTTTCTGCATGCGTATACTCTTCCCTGTAAATCCACCGGTATGGAATTTCGGAGTATAACATCCAGATTGGCGCTCATGATCGGAACCAAAACCCATCCGATTATCTGACCTATACACCAGATAACAGGTTCCCTGGCAAATGCTAACAGGAAGTTCTCAGCGCTAAGAGATATCAGCATGGTAAGGTACACGACCCTTACACGGTCTCTCGGCTTCGGAAGAACCGACACAATCAAACTTCCGATTATCATAGCCACGCCGGAAGCAGATGTTACAATCCCAAGGACATTGCTGCCACCCTTCGGGTTGGGAATTACATATCCCGGAAGCGTAGCATCAAAGGCGGATGCTACCAAATTGACGCCCGACATAAACAAGATCAATGTAAATACAAGCGGCGTCTCTTTGAGAAACTTCAATCCTTCTTTTGCCAGCTGAAGCGTACTTTCTTCTTCTGTCCTTGCCGTCTTAGGAACTTTGATAAATGCCGCAAGTGCAACAAAGGCAACCATAAAGCTCATCAAATCGACGGCAAGCACGAGATCCAATCCGGCAAATGAATACAAGGCCGCAGCAATCAATGGATTCAGAATGGAGATAACCGACCTTGACAAGGACTGCAGCCCGCTCACCCTCTGATATTGCTCCTTAGGCACAATCAATGTCATTGTGACCTCAGATGCCGGCTGCTGAACCGTATTCATAAGTCCTGAGAGCACATTGACAGCGTACAAATGCCAGATTACAAGATTTCCTGTTCTATAAAGCAGAAATACCATAAGAGTTGTCACCGCAGCCATTGTATCGCACACAAGCATCGTTTTCTTCTTATCAAAGCGATCCGTCAACGCACCTGCGAAAATGCTCATTATTACATACGGTGCATAGGAACATATCGTCAACGCTGCTGTGCTTAGTGCTGACCCGGTCTTCTCATAGAGCCATAAGGTCAGCGCAAACGCCGTGATGCTACTTCCCAGCTGCGATAAGCTCTGGGTACTCCAAAGAACATAAAAGTTCCGTAATACATATTCTTTTTTATTATTCATCTCTTTGCTCCTTTATATTTAATAATTTCAAGAAGCAAAGTTTGAGGATATATGGATTCCTATATTGTCAAACCCATTCCTCCATACAGTCTCCTCAAACCCTGCATGGAGCTAAAGCAATGCAAAGAATCATTATAGTCTCTCCTCCTCTACAGTATTTTTCATAAAACTTAATCATCAAAATGCGTGTGGCGTTTCAATTCTTTATGAACATCTCTTCCGCCATACATCACACGAATGACCGTGACAATCTTTGTTTCCTCATCATGGATATAGAACACCAGGTAATTATCTACCGGAAAAACCCGAAGTCCTCTGCTTCGCCACGGTTCTCTCTCATACCTTCGATATTTCTCCGGCATATGATCAAGCTTACTGATCGCTTCTTCCAGACGATCAAGCTGTCCGGCCGCATTCTCCTGTGCAAGAAGTTCAAAGGCAATATACTCGAATATGCCTCTCAGGTCGTTATCAGCCTGTTCTGAAATCTGTACATCAAACATCATAGACCATAGTCCTTCCGTATATCAGAGAATGCAGATTTTGCTGACTTCGTTCTTCCTTCTTTCATATCCGCATATCCCTTCTCCAGCTCCGCATCCATTTCCGAATCGGAAAGCACACTGGCATTTACCAGCCTTGACGCAGGCATTTTCACTTCAAACGGAAGCCCCCTCTGAAGGATGATCTGCTTATAAAACATATTAATTGCGTTTGAGGCAGGAATTCCTAATGCGGAAAGGATTCCCTCGGCCTGTTCCTTCACATCTGGTTCGATTCTTGCATATAAATTCGCTGTCTTTGCCATATCACATCATCTCCTGAATTTGAACTTGGTTTTCTAAACGCCTTTTCAATAGTAGTATGCACGAATGTGCTGACAAAAGCAATGCATTTTTTAGAAACGATCCATATCATCCTGACTTGCCAGCTGATCATGAGGCTCATCATCCCTCTGAAGCTCCGTGTACATATCAAGCACGGTTCCGATCGTCAGCAGATCCAACTCGCTGATATGGATTCCCAGCTGAACGCACCGAAGCAACAGGAGCGGTGTTGTCATTTCCCGGTCAGTCGCTCGAAGTTTTTTTACTCTCCACCTGCGTCTGCACATTCAGACCCCAGAGTTCAATGATCTCTGGAAGCACCTGATAAATGGAAAATGTTCCGAACTGATCCAGCCACTCATCCGGCGTATCCGGAACCCCCTGCGGATCCGCGTGCTTCGCCATGATATAACTGATATCCTCAAACAGTTCCAGCGAAAAGGAATCCAGAGCGGAAGCCTCCGGATCTTCCTGATCGATGCTCTTCTGCAGGTCGCGGAGATCCTTATAGATATCCCTGTGAAACCTGTTCCTGTATATCCTTGGAATGGCTGCCGATGCCCTGAACGTCACATCCTTGCCATCAATATTCACTGTCTTTGTAAGTGCCATTTCACTTTCCTCCAATCTAAGGTAAAGGGCAGAGCCGAAGCCCTGCCCCCACGTTCTTAACCCTGTCCGCCTTCAGTCGGTTCCGTTGTCGGCGACTGATAAACAGCAGAATACCAGCCGTTATAAACTTCATCCGTGGTATTCGCCCCGGTCTTCACCTTTACAAGACCACTCGGAAGCGGCGTTGCCGTGATCTCCAAAGATTCCGTCTGGACATCCTTGGAATCCTCATTGGTCTTGCCTTCGATGGTCGGTCTCGCAGCCGTACAGTAATACATGCAATGCCTAATCTTTTTCTTATCCCCGGAGAACTCAAAGAGCAGAGCGAAATGCTCCGGCTCCACCGTGGAATCCTCGATCAGAACGCCATTTGTATCCTCTGTTTCCTTCAGGATGTCCTTCCGGAAGCTGTCCGGAATCAACGCGATTTCCAAGTCACCCGAATATCCGTTGTTTGCCACCGTGGTGTAATACACCATATCGTCCGCATAAAACGGTTCGGTGTCACCCTCCGGATCCAGCGACAGATTCACTGCACCAGGAATGGCTACCGGTGTAGCGAAAGTTACTTCATTCGTATCAGGATCAAGAGTCGCCTTCGCATAGTGGCAGTTCTTAAGTCCGAATTTCACCTTGTTATTTGTACTCGGCATAATAAACCTCTCTTTCCGCTATACCGTCATCTGGTACAGCACTTCGTATAGTTTCTCTGATTCGATCCATACCTCAGATTTGTTCCAGAACAGCTCATGGTTATTCAGCACAGCCTCAACCCTGTCCTCCAGTTCCGGATCCTTCTCATCGGTATATAGTTCAATGCTCAGGTTGGAAAACGTGAAGGTCAGAATGACTCCTGAGCACCGTACAGAGGTTCAGCAGCACGCTCAGGAGATGGAAGAAAGCACCACTGTATTCATTAACAGAGCGATTGACGAAACAATGGCTCGTGACAAAGAAGCAAAGAAGAAATGACACTTAACGAACAAGGCAGCCGGGATCTGATTCCTGACTGCCTTTTCTCTTAAATCATCTGAAAATGATATGAACGCATCCTTGATGGCTTTTCTCTTATCCTCCGGACACTGAGGAACTCTGTTACCCTCCGTCTTCGGAAGATTATAATTGATTCTCTCCACAATTCCGCATTCTCTCTTGACCTGGGCGATATAAAGATTTGACACCTTCAGCCCATATTTTTTCAACACGTAGGACTTGATTTCTTCATAGGTTGCCTTGGTTTCCGCACTGGATACTTCAAGCTCTGAGATATCCGGATCCACTTCAATTGCCGTGTCCGGTTTGCGTTGGGACAAAAGGCACACCGTCTCCACGTGCCCCGAGACAGCAGTATGGATGTCACCCGTATGAGGGAACATATCCAAAATCCCGTCTGTATGCGGAAACATATCTACAAAACGCCTGTCGTCGGGAACACATCAACGCCATCCTGCAGCCTATATAATGCTGTCTATGTAAAGACCTGCCTCCTGCAGCATCTGGAATGATTTTACCATATATGCATAAGCCAATGGATTTGTATTCCGTATCCCGCTGACTTTCTTGATACCCTTCATCTTCAATTGAATATCCCGGTATTCATCAGGCTCCTCAATACGCACATATTCTTGTTGCCCCGTCAGCAGACTGGCCGCAAGATACATAACCTCACTTGCATAAGTCCCGGCATTTTCTCCGTTGATCCGCCCGACAAAAATGTGCCCTTGGATACTGCTGATACCAGTTTTGAAGTTCGCATAATCTTCCGGACGGATGCTGCCTCTTCCCATAATACAGATGCAACTCTTTATCGTATCCTTCAGGCAGTCAGCTGGCTCCTTCTCGAGTCCACGGTATCCCAACTCAATATGCGAAACCGTGTTGTAAACGGAAGAAAGCGTCTGATAGTCATTCATTTCCTGAATCAAAGTCCAGCAGTCAAACATCTGCTTGATGATCTCCAGTTCCTTATCTTTTCCAAATGGAATCCCTGTTGTGTGAGGCGCAAAAGCCGTCAGCTTATCACCAAGTATACAGTTTTTATCTGGGAGCCGAACCAAGAGATCATTCCCTTCGTGGAGCAGAAGACTGCTACGGATTGGTCGCTCCGTGACTTTTAGATAGGGATTGTCCTCAAAAACCACATCCAAAAGAATATTGATTTCCTTCTCCGTTCTCGGAGAGAGGAAATGGAATCTGAAGTGACGCTTCTCAATATCATTCGCACCTTTCCGCTGGTGTTCCTCTACACTCAAGAAAGGAAATATCGTTCCGGCTTTATTGATGTAATCATCTACATCCGTATCCTTATCAACAATGATGTCTATATCCGTACTGAGTCTTCTTGGGTGATCAAGCAGAACGAGGAGTGATGTTCCGCCCTTAAAAATAAATGGCATGCCAACACTCCGGATCGCCTCAAGCAATCCAAAAGCAAATACTGTCCGTTCCAGTATGGAAAGATCTGCTCCTGTCTGCTCCCTTAACTCGGCGATGTGTTCTTTCGTATAATTCTCACGTAGTAACATTCTCTATAGTGCTCCCTTCGAGGTATTGTTTCAACTCTTTTTCTCTGTTGCGTCTTCTTGCATATCTGAGGAGCCTGACCTTATCCAGATAGTACCGGCTCTGCGCCTGCTCAAAAACATCCGGAAGCTCTGCCTTGCTATATGTGGATCGGATCAGCTTATCGGCAACCATGTCCACCAACATTTTCTCGAGCATTATCGTGTGAGGCTCATTGGTTCTTAGCGGAGCTTCGGAAATGAGATCAGTAACAACAATCCCATCTCTCGACCAATACAAATCAAAATCATTTTTACCGGGCTTATACATGACATTCTGATAGCCGTTTTCCTGCAGAAACCGAAATACAAAGATGCTGCTTTCCTTCTCAGCCTGAATAAAGAATGTGTTCTGAGCAATCAGATGATTCAAAAAATCATTCATCATTACAGTTTCAAAAACGGTAAAAGCCACATAAGGATACTTCTCATTAATCTGGTTAATCAGTTCTAATGCCAGATCAGAATACAGCGGTTGATATTCCTTCTTTGGCGAACTGTCCGGTCCTGAGTATGCATCATACCCAAGTCTAATAATCTGACCATCTCTTACAAGACTGCTGATAGCCCAGTGATATGTGCTATCAGATAAATCCGGCTTCAATGTTCTTAATACATCCGTGAGTTCTTTATGCGAATATGTCTCTCCACATTTCAAGACATTTTCTATTTGCTCATACCATTGCATGACATCATTTCCTTTCGAGTATTATCACGCACATCGGCAAATCTTATTCATTTTTGCCGATATTCAGTATAGCACCTACAAAAAACCCTGTCAACGCACATCGGCAATATTTTATTTTTTTGCCGATGTGCGTTAATGCTTTTTCATCGCATAAAAATAAGCGTCACGTCAAATTTAACACATTTTTGGCACAACGCTTCTATGTCCTTTTTGCTATCGCTTTCTGCGCCATCTTAGCTGGTATCTGTGTCATAAGAGACAAGATTGATGGCAAAAGGATCATTGCCATGGTCATCTGGATGGTGATCGGTCTTGCAAACCTGGCCGCCATCGGCTTCATGGTTCTCTAAACTCTCCCCATGCTGGGAGAGTTTATTTTTCCTGTAAGCAGAGACAATACGAGGGACTGCTCATCCGGGCAGCCCCTCACATCTTACAGCATCCTGAAATGTCTTAATGCTTCTTCTATCAGCTTTTCTTTCTCCGGCGGGCATACAGGAATCCGATGACCTTCTTCACCCTTGTTGTAGTTCTCCCTTTCTATGAGTCCATGCTTACGCTTGACCTTGGCTACATAGAGCGATGAGACGCTAACACCGTACTGATCCATTATCCATTCTTTTATCTCCCTGTATGATGCCTTACCGCCTTTTACCGCCATGGCCTGATGGTCTACATCATAATCATAGTAGGTGTATTTCGGCCCTCCCTCTTTCCAACCCAACAAGGCAACCGTCTCTATGTGCCCCGAGACAGCAGTATGGATGTCACCCGTATGAGGGAACATATCTACAGCCTTGAATCACGAATCTTCTTGGGTTTCTTTCTTCTGCAGCGTGAGCTTGTACTCTTCTTCGGCAATCTCTACCTGCTGCTGGATCTGCTCCGCTGTAGGCAGGTATTCCTGTATCTCCTTTATTTTCACATTATCATATGTCGCCACGCCCATCGGAGTCGTGATTCCCTGAAACGCTAATTGAACCTCGGTGCGATCCATATCTTTGCAAATCAGAAGTCCGATCGTCGGATTGTCGCTATCCCTTCGGATGAATTCATTGACGGCATTTACATAGAAATTCAGCTTCCCAGCGAACTCCGGGTCAAAAGGCTTAACCTTTAATTCCAACACAACATAGCACCGCAAATAAATATGGTAGAACAGCAAATCAATCTTTCTGGTTTTCCCGGATACGACGATCTCCTTCTGCCTTCCGACAAAAGCCCAGCCTTCGCCAAGTTCGAGCAGGAATCTGGTCATTCTCTGCTCAATGGCAGTTTCCAGTGCTTCCTCATCGTATTCTTCTGGAAGAGATACAAAGCCGAGATCATAATTCCCCTTTAACAATTCTTGCGCAAGTTTCCCTTGTGGAACCGGAAGCTGCTGATCAAAATTTGTAATTGCAGTACCCACCGAATGGTACATGTCAGCACGGATGCTGTTATCGAGGGCATTCCTGCTCAAGCCTTCTTCAACTGTCCTTTGAATATAAAACAATGCTTCTTCAATTGTTTTACATTTTTGAACAATAAGTACATGGTGCATCCAGGGAACATAAGCAAAAACAGAAGGAAACATCAATTCTGAATCAAGCCGCTTCAGTTTTGGTTCTTGAATTTCTGAAGCAACTTGCTTCAGTTTTAAGCTGCTTGTATCAATTTGATTTTCCAAATTCGAAATCAGATGAGCAGCTTCGCCCGCTGACGCGTAAAATGTATACCATTGTTTCATGAACCATAAATTACGAGCAGAGAACCCTTTCACCTCCGGAAAAGCCGCTTGAAGATCAAGGCTGACCTGTTCGACGATTCCGTTTCCCCATTATTCTTCTGCTTTACGCACGACAAGATCCCTGCCAAGCTGCCAGTTAAAAAGAAGCTGCTCGGAATTAACCTTTACCGCAGCCTTTATCTGGGCATTGCGAAAACGCTGTTTGATATCGTGTATCCACTGCACATATTCCTTATCCAGTGTTATATCGTGAGAGCTGACTGCTCTTGGTTTTTCACTCATATATTTTATCCCTCCTGCGGTAAATCAATTCTCAATCTTAAGCTGCGTTCCATCAGGAAGCGTAAACGATTGTTCAAACGTCACTTCAAGGGCATTAGCAATCGCCTTAAGCTCATCTAACGTCAATGTATCTCTCTTAAGCTTCTTTGAGAAATTCTGCCTTGACTGTCCTATCCGTCTTGCAAGTTCGGAGATACTTATATTCTGTTCTTCACATAGTTTTATGACAAGATCTGAAGTGGTCATGATACACCTCCGTTTCAGATATGTTCTATTGTAAACCATTTGGTTGCATTTTTCAACAAAAAAAGAACCCGCAGCTCCCATCAAAGGAACTATGGGTATCCAGTAATCCTCTCATACCTCGACATCTATCTGCAAGTCTGACTTGAACTCGACCACCAGTTTCTCATCATAGACTGTGATCTTTTCAATAAGCCTTCGTGCCAAAGGCTCGCTGTACTCGGTTATTGCATCGGTCTGCTCGTCCAAGAATGTGATCAGGTCTTCGATCCGATCCTGAAGGTCATGCTTCAAAGCAGCTTCTGTAAGAATGCTCTGCCGTTCTTCCCGGAGTCTCATGATCTCATCTCCGATCCTGTCAATCAGGTTCTGGTCGTTTCCGGCCTCAAGAAGCTCCGTCTGCTTATCCCTGATGGCCTTATCCACCGCAACCACCTTTTTATTAACATCCCCGTCAAGGACTGCGCGGATGTTCTCTTTAAGGACTTGGAGGACATTATCCTTCCTCGACCAGGCATCGTTGACTGCCGTGACCACCGCAGCATGAAGGTCTTCTTCCCTGAGCGTTCTTGCCGGGCAGTCGATACTGTTAAGCGCCGAATTAATCTCACTACCGGCGACACCTCAGCGCCATTTTCGTTTCCCCGATAGTTTCAAACATCTATGATTCCCTGTCGCCCTGGGCGACATTCTTTTTGCCTTTCTTCTTCTCTTGGGGTATCCTGTTCCTGTTGCATAAAAACAGGAAAGAGCGTCCCCTACCAAAGTTTCGCCCTTTCCCTCTCAACAGACAATCATCGGGGTGCCAAGCCCATAGGCCTTTGAGACATCTCCCTTGACTGTACAGTGTCATGATAAGGGAAAAAGCTATCTTTATCAAGTTAAATCTGATCAATCTTTCCGACCAGCAGCTCTTCGACTGGGCGGTTTCCACCTTCCGTCCTTCTTCCTGCCAGTGCCCCGTGTGCGGTGCTGTCGGGCGTTTCTCCAGGATCCGGTCTTACCAAAGGGATCTGATCACCATCTCCTCCGGGAAGCGGACCGAGACTACGGTCTGTATCCCCCGTTTCCTCTGCGGATCCTGCGGGCATACCCACGCCCTGCTCCCGGATGTCCTGATTCCGTTTGGTTCGTATTCCCTGCGGTTCATCCTTACCATCCTGCATGGATACCTGGAACGTTCCTGTACAGCGGAAGCCTTCTGCAGCCATTGGGGGATCGCTGTTTCCACACTTTATGTCTGGATCCATCTGTTCCTGGCGCATTACAATGCCTGGTGCCAGGTTCTAGACCGGATCCTCTGGATCAGCCAGGATGCCCTGGCTGTGGATGTGATGCTTGTCCGTGTGGGTCGCTACGATAAAAGCGTGTTCGCCCTTCAGGAATCTCTTTGCAAATTCATAGCCAATCCGATTGGCCTGTTCCGGTGTGACCTCGCCCGGTTTGAAGGATTGGCGCACCTGATAGGCGATCACATCGCTCTGCTGTGTTCGTCCGGTGACCTGCCAATACTGACGCTTGGAAAGCAGAAATTCCATGTCCGCCGTCTTCGGGTCGCAGGCATAGGAGGATACATATTCTCCGTCCTCCGTCTTGTCCGGATTGATCGCATATTCCGTCCTGTCTGACAGGCATTGGGCTATGGTTTTGCCCTTATTGATGTGCATGGGAATGATTCGTGTGGTCGCCATCGGTGAACCCTCCTTTTCTTTTGATTTGTTGCCGCTTTTGAAAAATGTTATTTTGCAGTTTCATTTTTTCTTTCGATATAAACTTGAAATAACATTCCTGCTTGACTTCTGCATAGAATGTTATTATAATATGGATCGAGCAGAGTTTATTGCTCGCTGAAATAACAAAACAGGTGGTGAGAATATGGCCACAACCTACTATAAAAGGCACATGACAGAATACCTTGACACACTTCCGCAGGAAGCTCCGATCACCACGGATATGGTGACTGCTTACATGACGGAACGAACCGGAGAGCCGGAGGATAAGGTCAGGAAAACCGTCAATGTAAATCTTGCCCGGCTGGAGCGCGAAGGCTTTGTATCCAGAATCACGCGCGGGGTGTACTGCAAACGGATCAAGACGCCCTTCGGAGACTATGTGCCGAGCAAAGATATGATCTATGGCAGGTGGCTTGTCCTGGATGGAGACCAGGTGATCGGATATGAAACCGGGCTTTCCTTGATGAACCAGATCGGTCTTGTCTCTCAGATGCCGCGTAAAAAATGGATCGCCACGAATAACTACACCCTGCCGGTTCCCAAAGACGTGGATATCGAGATTCAGAAGCCGCGAGCTGCTGTGACCAACGAGAATTATAAGTATCTTCAAATCCTGGACATGATCGACAGCATGGGAGAAGCGCCAGTAGACGCAGCCGCGCCGGAAGAGATCATCCGGGAGAAGACGGAAAGCGCCGGTCTGCTTCCGGATCGGCTGATCCTCTATGCGAGAAAGTTTTATCCAACGAAGACCTTGGAAAGAACGGTTGATGTCATTTTAGGAGGGCTGGAATTATGATGCTGCATGAAGACAGATATGCGTTTCTTGCGATCCTGAATCAGATTCATGATACCTCCGGCGTCCGGCTGGATATCTTGGAAAAGGATTACTATGTTTCTCTGCTCCTGCGGGAGCTGGCTGAAAAGCAGAAGGAGCTTCCCGCATACTTCAAAGGCGGCACCGCACTTTATAAAGCGCAGAAAAGCATCCGGCGTTTTTCAGAGGACATTGATCTGACCGTCAGCATCGAGAATTGCAGCAACAGTCAGGCAAAGAAGCGGCTGGAAATGGCGACCAAGAGGTATACATCTCTTCCCCGTACTACTGATACAGAGATAGAAGAAGACCGCAAGGGCAGCATTACAACCGTGTATAACTATGAGCCTGCGGTTCCGGTGGATGAGGTCGATCCTCTCCAGCGCTTCCGGCACGTCAAGGTCGAGGCGACTTCCTTCACTGTCAGCGAACCGTTTACGGAGCTGGAGGTAGAGCCTGTCCTCTATACCTTCGCAAACGAGGGACAGAGGAAAATCATGCGGGAAAACTATGGGCTGATGCCATTCAAAATTCAAACGATCAAGCTGGAGCGTATCTTTGCAGATAAGATTCTGGCCGCGGAATTCTATTACGACCGTGAACTGTATTTCGATGTGGCAAAGCATGTCTACGATGTGAGCATCATGCTTGACCTTCCATCCATTCGGGCTCTGCTGGAGGATTCTGCGGAGCTGCTCCGAATGATCGGCTATAAGCGGTTGGAGGAAACCCGGAGGATAGGAAGCGATCTTGTGGACAAACCGTTCAGGGACTATCAGATTTTTCGTGGTCTTGCTTCAAACTCATCCTTTGAGGCGGAGTTTCAAAAGATGCAGCGCAATTATGTATTCAATGACGCAGACATCTTATCCAAGGATTTCGTTGTTCAGCAATGGGAGAAACTACAGGATATCCTATACCGGCTGGAGCAATAAAAAATGGGGAGGCACGGCAGCTTGTGATAAGCGCCGTGCCTCCGTTTTTTATCCGTAGATCGTATCCAGCATCCAGCAGCGGAAGCGTTGGAGCTGGCCTACCAGCATGGCCGCCAGCAGAGGCAGACCGTAGGGGCAGATCAGGAATGCCATTGCCAGAACGACAAGCCCGTTTTTCACCGAAACCAGCAGCAGGACTGCCAGCCCCAGCGCTCCCAGGATCATGGCTGCCAGCCCGAGAACGGTGCCGGAAATGCGCACGGCCAGCATGGCGATCCAGCAGAAAACGGTGAACAGTGCGACCAGCGGAGCTAAGATGATCTTCAAAATGATCTTCATTTTCAGCGCCTCCTTCTCTCTTTCTGATTCCATTATAATGCCGCACACAGCACGCCGCCAGGATGTCGAAGCCGGAGCTACTGCTCCTTATTTGAGCTTCGCCAACTTGGCGAGAAGTTCATTCATAGCCTGCCAGCTCTGTTCCAGCGCGTGAATCTCTGTTCCATTGATAGAGCCGCACGCTTTTGCGGCTACTTTATCTGCTGTCGTGCGTCCCTTTGGCGTGGACAGATCACAGAAGACGAGCTGGTGCACCATCCGATGCACGGAGAGTATCTGCCATAGGGGCAGCCCTCACACTCGCTTATTACCGGCGGCTTCTTTGCTGCCGGATCAGGCAGAGAATAGAAGCAGCGGCCATTCCCGTATGTGCAATGCGGAGCGTTCCGGCTCCAGTAATAACAGTACCGACAATCCGCCGGTCTGTCTTTGACATATCCACTCATGGATGTCCCTCCTTAAAAGTCCCGGAAATAGAAAAAGCGCATCTACCAGCCCTATAGAAGGGCACAATAGATGCGCTGCAATAAGAAAACCGCCCATCAGCAAAAGCACTCATTGACGGTTTTGTGTTTTGAAGTTGTTATTGGTCAGTTCAAGATGGAATCGTAAATACGGTAATCCTCAGCAGAAAACACGTTGAAAATCACTCTTTGTATTGGACTATCCTGATGTGTATTCAGGTATTCCAAAACGGTTGCCACCGCGATTTCAGCTGCCTTATCTTTGGGGAACATGAACACACCGGTAGAGATACAGCAAAACGCGACGGATACGCAAAGATTCTTCGCCGCAAGCTCAAGATAGGACTTGTAGCAAGAGGCCAGCAGTCTCTTGTGTTCCTGAGTCAGTCTGCCTGTGACGATGGGACCAACAGTATGAAGCACATATTTTGCCGGAAGATTGTAGCCGGATGTGATCTTTGCCTGTCCTGTCGGTTCCTCATAACCCTGTGCCTGCATCAATTCATTGCAGGCTAACCGCATCTCAATTCCAGCCATCGAGTGCTCAATGTTATCAATGCAGCCATGATTGGCTCGGAAGCACCCAAGCATCTGACTGTTCGCCGCATTGGCGATCGCATCAACCTTAAGTGTCGTTATATCGCCACGCCACAGAACAAGCCGATCATCCTTTTTGCACGGTTCAAGGCTGGCCCCGTCAGTGATTCCTTTCTCCCTCGTCATCTCCCGCAGGAACTCACCCTGCACCTTGAAAAATTCATCTGAAGCGGGCATGGGAGGCCGGACATTAAACAGACCTCTGAGCAGTCGCCATTGATCTTCTCCTGTCTTCGGAATCTGATAATCGGCATATTCGGGCATTTGCTTCTGCAAATCCTGAATGAGCCATATTCTGCGTTCTTCCTGTGTCATGTGTCAATCTCCTTGTATTTCTCACCTAATAGGCTGATGCCGTTCTGTTCGCAATAGGACTTGATCTTCGGAAAGGTGTGTCTTCTTGGCGCCTCGCGGCCACATTCCCAGCGATTCACCGCGCAGTTATATACCCCCATTTCCTGTGATAACTCTATCTGAGACAAATTGAGCTCCGTGCGAATCTCTTTGATCCTCCGAGAATAGGGGTAGTGGATAAACAGCAGATAATCGTCAAAGATCGCTGTCGGGTCAACCTCCAGCGCTTCGGCCATGGCAAGCCCTCTTGAATATGTCACGGGAGCTCTGTCGCTCTCGTACTTCGTAATCTCGCCCTTGGTACAACCCAGCTTCTTTGCAAATTCTCTTTGTGACAAGCCAAGCTGCATCCTTGCATACTTGATATGTTCTCCCTGAGTCTTGGGAATAAACGGCTCAGTCGGTTTTACCTCATCGTACCAGTATTGAAAGTGCATCAGCGTGCGCGTATCTTTTACAACGTAAATGGACTCCGATGTATAAGTCAGATTAGTATCGCATTGTCGATGCAAGTGTGCATCGGGACGAAGCACCCGAGCATCCGGGAATTTGCCGCATTAACGATAGCATCCACTGCAAGCCTTGTGATATCTCCCTGCCAGACAGATAGTCCATCCCTGATAACCGGGATATCAGAAACAAACACGATGCCTTTTTCTTCAGTTCTACCTGACAGATATTCATCCTGAACAGCAAGCACCTCTTCTGATATTTCTTTCGGCATGCGGATGTTCATCAGAGACCGCAGTATCCGTTGCTTGTTCTCCGTATCATCCGGCACCTGTAACTCTTTAAAATCATCTGAATCAGCCTTGAACTCTTCCACAAGATAGTTAAGCCGCTGTTCCTGCGTCATTTTCTCATACATTTGTCACCTCATTGAAAAAACATGTCTCACTCAATGGTTTTCTCTTAGCGGACATCTTTTCATTCGGCTGATAATCATCCGCCGAATATCCCACATAGAGCATACATACCGGTTGCCAGCTGTCTGGGATATTCAAAAGTTTTCTTGCTTTATCCTCATCAAAATAACTGATCCATGCACTTCCAAGACCAAGGCTTGTTGCCTCCATCATCATATGTGTGGCAACGATCGTAGCATCTGTCGCACCGCTGCTTCTTCCACTCTCAGGATGCGTCCAGCATTCATCTTTATCATAACAAACAAGCAGCACCACCGGCGCACCATAGTAGAATATGCTGTTTTTATGATCCTTTGTATCGCTCTCACTGGCAAGATCAGCATATTTTTTCTGCCATCCGAAAGTGCAGAACTCCTTCACTTTATCCAGGTTTTCCTGCGTATCCATCACAAGGATCCTTTGCGGCTGAGCATTTACCGCCGTCGGAGCCCATCTTCCTGCTTCCAATATCTTTTCTATATTCTCCTGCTCCACAGGTTTCTGAGCATACTTCCGAACCGTATGCCTCTGTTTTGATATTTCCATGAAATCCAGCATCATTACCGCCCCTTCCTCTCGCTGTATCTGTGAGTCTTCGCTGATCTGTCTTTTTGCCCCCCTCTGGCATATTCAATCTCCGGATATCCAAAACCGACGATCAGTCCCATATAATGCTCTTTAGGAATACTCAGCATCTCCCTTGCCTTTGGTGCCAGTTCATTCAACACCTCCGCCGAATAACTCATGATAGTTGTTCCCAGTCCGTGAGCATTACAGAGAAGTTCAAAATATGCTGTAGCGATATTGCAATTTACCTTGCTGTCCTCTGCCCATTTCCCGACACACTTTTCATGGGCAATAAACAAATGCGGAGCCCCGCAGAACAGTAGATCATTCTTGCGCACAGTCTTCTCAGACTGCTTCATCTTGCCATAATAAAAATCGCTGAAGCTATGCGTATAGATATGTTTCTCGGCCTTGGCATCCATAACGGAGTATGCTTTCTGCCAGATCTCATGCACCCTGTCCTTGTCGTCAATGACTGTGTATTCCACGCCCTGGGCATTTCCGCCGGTAGGAGCCGCTGCCATTGCAGACAGGATACGGGTTACGATATCCGGATCCACATTTTTATCCAGAAAACGTCTGCAGGAACGGCGGCCTGTCACAAGCTGCTCCATGTATTCACCCATTTCTTTAGGCGGCATAGGAAGGGAATCTTCCGGCTTTTTCCCAAAGATAGAGATTGCACCCTGCGGACACACCGCCAGGCAATGCTGGCATCTCCAACAGCCCCTCCATCCGAAGCGCTCAAACTCCTTCATATACGGGTATCCGTCATCACCAAACTCGATCACCGTGCCGGAGCAGGTATTGATACATTTACTGCATTTGATACATTTTGATTTATCCACATGAAAATGCGTCTTCTGCTCCATTCCCATCAGCTTTACTCCTTTACATTCTGACTACGATCTTTCCATTCACTGCACCGGTATCCTGTGCTATGACCGCATCCCTGATATTTTCAAAATCAAACACCTTACCGCTGATCGGAACCAGCTTTTTCTCATTGAAAAACCTGAGCATATCATCCACGATCTCCTGTGTCGGATAATTGGAGAAGAACCCTGTCAGATAAACTCCATTCGGGATATCCTTAATAGGATCAAAACCATTCAGGGCGTATACCCCGCCAAGGATTCCTGTCTGGCAGACGATTCCGCCACGCTCCAAAGCTGCAAGTGTATCCTTAAGGTTCTTAGGTCCGACCAGATCAAGAGCCTTAGTCACCCCTTGAACCTCTCCGGTAAGCTTTCCGTCATCCAGCACCTGCTCATCCGCAGCAGATATCAGATCCAGTTTACTTTCCCTGTGTGTTGTTGCGATCACGTGACAGCCCAGCGCCTTTGCGATCTGAATCGCAGCATATCCCAAAGCGCATGTAGCGCCACGCACCAGTAAAGTGTCCTGTGCTTTAAGCTGCAGGCACTCAAATAAACTTCCCCAGGCTGTAAAATAGGTCTCCGGAATCGCAGCAAGGTCTTCCCACAGCAGGCTGCTTTCAATGGCAAAAACATGATGCGCCGGTAGCAGCGCATACTCCGCATAACTCCCGTTAAAGGAACGCCCCATTCCGCCCATTAGTGCTATGACCTTTTGTCCGGTCTCCATTCCGCTATCAGACGGATCTACAATCTCACCAACGCACTCGATACCCGGAATGATCGGTTTCCTTATATAATCAGCTTTAATCTCATTCATCCTGAGGATCTGTTCTGAGTGGTTCATCCCGAAAGCCCTGACCCTCACCAGCACCCATCCGGGCTGTACTTCAGGAACAGGAATCTCCGAAAGAGAGACATCCTTTGCTTCCGTAATATCATTCAAAACAACTGCTTTCATCATCTTATCCATCAGCCTTCCACCTCCTGAAACAGTTCTCCGTTCTCATCCGCCCAGCACTGGGGATCATTTGTATAGAAATCTCCATAAGTGCCTCTTGCTACCGCAGGACATCCCCTACACCACGCAAGCAGCTTGCATTTGGAGCATTTGCTGAACTTCTCATACTCACGATAGCTCTCAACACTTGTCACCCACAGATCAGCAAGTCTGTCCTCAAATACATTTCCGACTTTGCTCTCTGCTACTCTCCGGCAGGCGTACACATCACCTGACGGCAATATCGTCAAATGGCAGTTGCCGCAGTTGCATCCGCCATAGATCATTCCTTTTTCAGCATTCTCCGGGATCTTAAACTCTCCCGTCTCATATTCATACAGCGTCCAAAGATGATCCTTCTTGTTAAAATAAGTGTCGCATCCTTCCGCTTCGTATTCCTTAAACTTCTTATCACAGATTGTCAGAAGTTCTCTGTATTCCTGCGCGGTCATGCTGGCATCTAAGTCGCCGCCACTCGGTACATATCTGGAAAAGGCAAATACATTTGCCCCTGCCTTTACCACTTCATCAATGATTCCCGGCACCTCCATGCGGTTCGTCTTTGATACCGTTGTCATGATAACGCTTCGGATGCCTGCACGATTGATGCATCCGATTTTCTCCAAAGTGCAGTCAAAAGAACCCGGCTTCCGGAACCAGTCATGTGTCTCCCTCAGCCCATCAAGGGATAGCTGATATTTCTCACAGCCGTACCATTTTAGTTCACGGCATACCTGGTCATTTAAGTGGAACGGGTTTCCCAGGATCGTAAACTTGATATCATGCTCCTTGATAAGTTCTAATAATCTCCAAAAATCAGGATGCAGGATCGGATCACCGCCGGTAATATAGAAATACGGTGTTCTGCCATATACTTCACAGAAATCAAGGCAGTTATAGAGGGTGTCCTCCATCTGCTTCCAGTTCATGGAAAGCAGGCAGGTATGATCCCCTGCAGAGTAGATATAGCAATGCTTGCATCTCTGATCACATTCATCTGTTATATGCCATTGAAAAGAAAAATAAGGTTTCATGATCCTACGCTCCAATTCCTGATTATCTTAAACAGCTTTATGCTGATATCTCTCTGAAAAGATCCTCCGACCTTTGACAGCCGGAGGATCAACTGTTTGGCCACACTAGAACCACAGAAATCTTTGATTTCGTTGTGGTTCTGCGTACAGAGTAAACAAGATCTATGCTTACAAGCGTTCGTTCTTATTTGTCACCGGCACCACAGGCGCTTCCGCAAGCTGCAGGCTTTTCTTCCGGCTTGTCAGCTGCTCCGCATGCTGCCGATGTCTCTGCAGGCTTATCGCCAGCGCCACAAGCACTTCCGCATGCTGCGGGCTTCTCGGATGCACCGCATGCTGCCGGCTTGTCAGATGCGCCACAAGCGCTTCCAGCTGTGTTCACATTCCATCCTGCAATGTTTGATAATGCCATGATACGTACCTCCTGTTTGATGAGTTTTGTTTCAGCAGGCGACCACTCACCTGTCTGTGATTCTCATTATACGGATGCCTGAAAATCCCACAAGTACGCACCTTTTTGTAACCCTGGTTACTTTTTTGTAACTTTTGCGGATTTACTGGCTTCATGGAACCTATAGGAGCAGAAATTTTTTTGACTCCCCAATTATCATTGACACAAGTTGAACATTGCACTATAATTTAACTGTTACATCACATTTGAATGTAACACCATAAAATAAATATTATAGGAGGTATCCCCTATGAAGAAAAAAGAAGAACTCCCGGATTGCCCGGTAGCAACCACAGTATCCCTGATAGGCAGCAAATGGAAACTGCTCATTATGAGGAACTTGCTTGTAAGACCCTGGCGCTTTAACGAACTGCAGAGAAGCCTTGAAGGGATCAGCCAGAAGGTTCTGACTGACAGTCTCCGCTCAATGGAAGAAGACGGCATTATCACGCGCACAGTATTTCCCGAAGTACCGCCCCGTGTAGAATATGCTCTTTCCGAACTCGGAGAATCCATGCGTCCCATCATAAAGTCTATGGAATCCTGGGGAACGGAATATAAAAAGGAATTGGAATAAAAACAAGCGCAAAAACAAACGGTCAGCGGAGAAATCCATCTCCTCTGACCGCTTTCAAGAATAAAGACAATGTCTGCTGCATATTACTTTTTCATAATTTTCGTTCCGTCCGTTCTCGGCTGAAAATAAAAAAAGCTGCCGATACGTATTTTTCTTACGCATCAACAGCTAAGTTTCTATCTCGATATACTATTTCGGTCTTATGAAGGTTTTTTCTCCGCTTCCTCGGCATCCCTAATTTGATAATAGTCATCCATATTCACGGAGACTTTTATCGTATCGTCGGGTTTTCGTCTGTCCAAGAGGCACACAGTCTCCACATGGCCAGTAGGTGCAAAACGATCCATTCCGCGTCAACATTCATGTACCGATCATCTGTTAGTTCCGGTTCTGCTCAAAAACACCGTTAATCATTGTGCCCATCCGCCAATTCCGCTTCAATTTCCTCTATCGTCGGCAGACTGCCTTTAAACTCTTCAGGAATCAGTTTAGACAGTTCGTAACTGGATACACCTAATGGCTGGCTGGTGGATTCAAGCGCGTACTACGCCTCAACTCTATCCATTCCTTTGCAAATCAACAATCCAATGGTTGGATTATCCAGTTCCGTTTTCATTTGGTGATTCACCGCCACTACATAAGTACCCAGCTGTCCTGCAAAAGAAGAGTCAAATTCAACCGCCTTGACTTCCACAACAACATAGCAATGCTGCTTAGCATTGTAAAACAGCATATCCAGAAATTTCTCAGTATTTCCGATCACCAGTCTTACCTCACGGCCCATAAAGGCAAAACCGGTTCCAAGCTCCATCAGGAAATTTTCAACTTTATCCATCAGAGCATCCTTCAGTTCCTTCTCATCATATTTTTCACGGATCGTCAAAAAATCAAAATTGTACGGATCACGGGTAATAGCCTGAGCCAGATCACTCTGCGGCGCAGGCAGCGTCACTGAAAAGTTCGTAACAGCTTTACCCTGCCGCTCGTAAAGATCTGTATCCAGAAAATTTAACAGCACAGCTCTGGACCAATTGTTTTCAATTGTTTTATGTACATAGAACAGAGCTTTGGTTGAATCTCCATTGCATCTATCGATCAAAAGCTTTTGATGCCCCCAAGGTATGCAAAATACAGACAGCATATCAATTTGCGCATCAACCTGGGGCGTAATTATACTCCCCGCAATTAACGCATCATGCTGGGGCGCAATTTCTATTTGGGGAAACAGCCTGTAAAACTGATGCATATATAGAAGATTCCTCGGGGAAAATGATTTTACTCCCGGGAGTACTTTCTTCAGGTCTTTACTGATTTGATCATAAAAATGGCTTCCCCATTCATAATCGCTTTTAATAGAATCCATGTCTCGACCGAGCGTCCAGTAAAAGCGAAGCATTTCATCATTGACCTTAACCGCCGCTTTTATCTGGCTCTGACGGAAACGCTTACTGACATCCTGTATCCAATTCCGATAAGCATCGTTATATTTCATCAATTCACTGTCCATCCTGCTCTCCTTATCTATCATTGCTGTTAAGCATCCTTTGATTGTCATATCAGAACTTCCAGATATGTTCTGAGGATCTTCTCACAATGAAGTTTTTTAGCGTATGCGTAAAGTCGATCAAGCTCTCTGTTCTGCCTTCGAAGATAGTTGTGAAGTATTTCCTTTATTTCTTCAATCCCGACTCTTTCTCTGTAAAAAACAATATCCACGACTGTCTTTTCAATATCATAGATCCGGAATAGATTGTTACCTTCCTGTACGGTTACTAGTCCCAAGGCATATCTCTCATCCGTAAAATAGTGAACCTTCATAGGTGGCCATTTAGGAATTGTCGAGACCTTTGCCTTCCTTGGGATGGCAATCTCTACTGCATCTGGAATGAAAGTAGTCAGGTTGTAATATACAGCAGCACTCATCAGACAGATGACACCTCTCGGTGCATATGCCTCCACATAATAAAAATCAGATTCTTCTCCTTGATAGCCTGTATTCTCATAATAGCTTTTATTCAGTTTGATAAGTTTTCCTTCATCGACCAGTTTGCTGACCATATATTGAGAATAGCCTCTATCCCTTAATTCCTTCATGGAAATAATGATCTTATTTTTTGGGATGTTTTCATCGTTAATCATCATTCTTTACCAAATATTATTTAATTTCGGCGTTTTTTGTATATGCCGAATTTAAATTAAATATTAGTTCTTTTTGAAGGACTTGTCAATCAGAAGCAACGGGTAATGAACTCCCTCTGCTCTCCTCCTCAGAATCTTCCGTGAACGCAAAAATGGGCGTCTATTCACTGCGGAAATGCAGCGGGTAAACGTCCATCATTGATCCAATATTTACTTGTCTATAAGTCTTCGGGTTTTTGTGCCTACTGTTACGAGTTCTATTGTTATAGCCACCCGGACATACTTTTCGAGACGTTTTCCGCGCTTTGACCAGTCCGTCTCACCAAAGATGAAATGCTCGTAAAAGTGCTTAAAACAAAGGATTTCTACGAGTTCTGTCTTTGTAGCAACACTATAGTCTCGATGTGGTTCGTCTGCGGGAACATGTCCACACAGCAGACTTTCCGGATCCGGTATCCGGCCAGATCAAAGGCATGCAGATCCCGGGCCAGAGAAGCCGGCTTGCAGCTGACATATACAATATTCTCAATGCCATATCGGAGAATCATTCCCAGGGCTTTGGGATGAATCCCTTCCCGGGGCGGGTCCAGAATCAGAGAATCCGGAACCGGAAGGTATTCCAGCGCTTTCAGAACATCGTCCGCAATAAATTCCGCGTTACTAATCCCATTCAGCTTCGCATTTTCTCTGGCGGCCTCCACGGCCTCCGGAACAATCTCCACCCCAATGACCTTCTCCACCGCAGGGCTCATAAGCTGGGAAATCGTTCCGGTTCCGCAGTAAAGATCAAAGAGAGTTCCATGAGCGTCAGCAGCATATTCCCGGGCTTTGCGGTACAGAAGCTCCGCGCCTTTTGTATTGGTCTGAAAGAAGGAAAAAACAGACACTTTAAACCGAAGCCCCAGGACCTCTTCATAGATGTAATCCCTGCCGGACAGAATCTCTGTTCTGTCAGACTGCACAACATCGGACCGGGCATCATTCACAATATGCAGGATCCCCGTAATCTCCCCCTCCGGTTCCAGGCTCTTCAGAACATCGACAAACTGTTCCATCAGCCGGGATTCCGGAATCTTCTCCTTCAGGGCTTCCGGATATTGCGAAGTGGTAACCAGCGCCACAAGAATCTCTCCGGTAGCGGCTGCCCGCCGGATCAGCAGATGCCGCAGATAGCCGATCTGGGTTTTATTATTCCGGAATGAGATCAATCCCTGTGAATAATAGAAATCCAGAAAATCCCTGACCTTGTTGCGGATCAGATTCATATCGGGATGAACCAGATGACAGTCTGTGAGATTCACGATATTCATAAAACTGCCGCGCATATGAAGGCCCAGGGCAAAAGGCCCGCCCTTGCATTCATCTCCGAAGGTAAATTCCATTTTATTGCGGTATCCTTCTTCGGAGGGACTTCCAAGAATCCCCTCAAAGTCGGGGATCTGAAGCTCTGCTTCTTCCAGCAGGTTCCGCACCTGCGCGGCCTTGATCTCCAGCTGCTTCCCATAGGAGATCTTCTGCATGGTACATCCGCCGCACTGTTCAAAATGAGGGCAGAGCTGTGCCCTGTCCTCATACATCGACATATCCGGTTTCTTTTTCTTCTTACTCATAAATACTTTCCAGCTGACAATCCGCCGCCTGCATCACAGCTTCTCCAGCTTTGCAAAACTGGCAAACATCTTCTTGACTCCGAAATCTTCAAAATCCACCGTCACCTCAAAGTCCTTTCCCCCAGCGTCTATGGCGGTGACGATCCCTTCTCCGAACTTGATATGGCTGACCCGGTCCCCGACTCCATATCCAAGACCGGCCTGATTCTTCACCTCAAACTGTTTTTTCTCCGAAGCAAACAGATAAGGCTTATCGCTGAGTTTCACCTTTGATGCAGATTTTGAAGGAGCTTCCCGGTCAGCGGAACCGGTTTTGATATACAAGTTATCCCTGTCATTTTCCAGAATCATCGGCGGAATCTCCCGTACAAACCGGGACAGCGCGGACACCATGGTCTCGCCCCGGACCATTCTGGTCTTGGAGGCGGTCAGGACCAGATGCTTCTTCGCCCTGGTGATTCCCACATAGGCAAGACGCCGCTCCTCCTCCAGATCTCCCGGATCATCGGAGCAGATGGCCGCGTTCATCGGAAAGAGCCCGTCCTCCATTCCGCAGAGAAAGACATTGTCAAATTCCAGGCCCTTCGCGGAATGGATCGTGATCAGGGATACATAATCTTCCGCTCCGTCCCAGCTGTCGATATCGGCAATCAGGGAAACCTCTTCCAGAAATCCGCTGAGCGTTGCATGATCCTGCACCATCAGAAATTCATCCTGCGGTTCCTCTCCGTCAGCACTCCTGCCCGGTTCCTGAAAGCTGTCATCATAGGCAGCTGCCTTATTGACCAGTTCTTCAATATTTTCGATCCGGGTCTGTGCTTCCACCGTCTGCTCCGCCTGCAGTTCCATCATATAACCGCTTTTGTCCAGAACCTGCTCGATCAGAGCCTTCACACTGGATTCTTCCGCATCTCTGCGAAGCTCCTCGATCAGATCCCGGAAACTGCGGAGCTTCTCTCCGGCCTTTCCGAAGATCCCCTCTGTCAGACCGGTATCCAGTGCTGAATAAAAACTGATTCCCCGCTCGTCTGCAAAATGCTGCACCAGATTCACCGAGGAGGCGCCGATCCCCCGCTTCGGCACGTTGATGATCCGCTTGACCGCCACATCATCGCTGCCGTTATCAATGGTTTTCAGATACGCCAGGATATCCTTGATCTCTTTGCGCTGGTAGAAATTCACGCCTCCGACGATCTTATAGGGAATATTCGCTCTGATAAATGCTTCTTCCAGCGCCCGGGACTGGGCATTGGTCCGGTACAGGCAGGCGCAGCTGTTCAGCGGATATCCGTCATGAAGATATTTCCGGATCACTGCGATGACCCGGTCCGCCTCCATATAGGGATTCTCCACATAGAACAGACGGACCTTCTCCCCCTCTTCCGCATCCGTCCAGAGCGTCTTGGCCTTCCGGTTCGTATTGTTGCTGATCACCGCATTGGCGGCGTTCAGAATGGTTTTGGTGGACCGGTAATTCTGCTCCAGCCGGATCACTGCCGCATCCGGAAAGACCTTTTCAAAATTCAGGATATTCTCAATATTGGCTCCCCGGAATTTGTAAATGGACTGATCATCATCCCCCACCACACAGATATTCCGGTATTTCTTCGCCAACAGGCCCACAAATACAAACTGGGCTGTATTCGTGTCCTGGTACTCATCTACGGAAATATAGCGGAACCGTTCCTGGAACATCGCCAGCACATCCGGATTCTTCCGGAACAGCTCCACGGTTTTCACGATCAGATCATCAAAATCCATCGCGTTATTGCGTATCAGTTCCTTCTGATACTCCCGGTAGACCTTTGCCACCCGTTCCAGATAATAATCCCCGGAGGCATTCCGTTCAAACTGATCCACGTCGATCAGCTCATCCTTGGCGGAAGAGATCTGCCCCAGAAACCATTTTTCCTTGAACTGCTTCGTATCGATATCGAACTTTTTGCAGATGTTCTTAATCACGGTTTTCTGATCGTCCGCATCGTAGATCGTAAAATTCGTATTGTATCCGACCTTATCCGCATGCATCCGGAGGATCCGGACACAGCAGGAATGGAAGGTGCAGATCCAGGCTCCCCTGAGGGCCATCCCCAGCATTTTCTCCTGCCGTTCCCGCATCTCGGACGCGGCTTTGTTGGTAAATGTAATGGCCAGGATCTGTCCGGGATAAACTCCCTTCTCCTGTATCATATAGGCGATCCGGTTCGTGATCACCCGGGTCTTCCCGGAGCCGGCTCCGGCCAGTATAAGAAGCGGTCCTTCTGTTTTAAGGACCGCTTCTTTCTGTCTGTCATTTAATCTGTCTAAAATACTGCTCATAAATTGATTGCTTACTGTAACCTTTCAAATATCATCTTGTAACCGCCGCTGCCGTCATCGATCGCGCGTTTTACGCGGGAGATCGTTGCGGTGGAAGCACCGCTCTTCTCCGCGATATCCTGGTAGGTATGCTTGTTTTCCAGCATCTTCGCCACCTGGAATCTCTGGGCAAAGGACAAGATCTCATTTGTTGTACATATATCTTCGAAGAACCGGAAGCACTCCTCCTTATCTTTCAAGGAAAGGATTGCGTCAAAAAGGTCTTCGACTTCCTGTGTTCTGATTTTTTTACTCATTTACAATTACCCTCTTACTGGTTTACTGGATCTTAGCTCCGCACTGGGAACAGAATTTCACGCCCGGAGAAAGCGGAGATCCGCACTGAGAGCAGAATTTCGGAGCCGGTCCGCTCTGCGCCGTTCCTTCTGCAGCATCCGGAGAATACACCGTGTCTGATCCGAACTCCGTCTGTACGGGAGCTTCCGGCTGCACCGGAGCCTGCTGGGGCTGTACCGGAGCCTGCGGTGCCGGAGCAGAACCCATCTGGTAAAGACCTGCCAGATTGCCGCCGGCATTGGAAGCCATTCCCATGCCCATAAATCCGGTCATGGCGCCTGCGGAATTGGATGCGGCTGCCTCCATGGCATTGGCCTGTGCGCCTGCCAGAACACCTGCTGCCAGGGTCGGATTGGACAGGGCTGCGCCTCTCTGGGTCTGCTTAATCAGTTCCTGATCGGCCTCCGGAAGCGTCACGGATCCCAGGGCGATGCTGACCACCACAAGGCCTCTCAGGTCATTCCATTTTGCAGAAAGTGCCTGGTTCATCGCATTTTCAAGTTCCGTATTATGGGTTACGATCTCATTGGGCCGAAGCTGCAGTGCAGACAGCTGTCCCATCGCCGGCTGAAGCGCGGAGATGAACTCAGCCTTCAGCTGATCATCCAGTTCTGCTCTGGTGAAGGATTTGGAAACATTCCCGCACACATTGGTGTAGAACTTGATCGGATCCGCGATCCGGTAAGAATAGATACCGGAACAGCGGATGGAAACATCCAGATCCAATCCGATCCGGCTGTCCACCACACGGAACGGCACCGGATTCGGAGTTCCGAATTTATTCTCCAGGATCTCCTTGGTATTGAAATAATAAACTCTCTGATCATGGCCGGTATCTCCGCCGTAGGCAATTCTCCTGCCCATGGCCTGGAAGGTCTGGCGGATCGTATCTCCGAGGCTTCCCGCAAAGATGCTGGGCTCTGTGGAGGAATTGTATGTGAATTCACCCGGTTCTGCACAGATCTCCACGACCTTGCCCTGATCCACGATGATCATACACTGCCCGTCAGCCACCACGATCCCGGATCCGTTGGAGATAATGTTGTCGCTTCCGAGAACATTGGAAGAACGGTTTCCGATCTTCTTCTGGCCCTTAACAACCAGGGTGTCTTTATCTATGGCATCACAATAGAAAAACTCTTTCCAGGAATCGGCCAGAACGCCGCCTGCTGCGCCTAATGCTGCTGTAATCAGTCCCATATATTTTCTCCTTTTTGCATTAATTAGTTCACAAAGTTCTGTACACGTCTATAATAGTTGAAAACCGGTTTTTATTCAATGGGAATCTTACAGGATTCTTCATTTGCATTTTAGATTCTGTTGGTATAAGATTAAAAGAAATCTTCATGAAAGGAGACAGACTATGGACGAGAAAATGACTCCTGACGTGGATAATATCACAGAATTGTTCGAAGCCAAAAAGTACGCCCGGATCCGGGAAATATTCTCAGAGATGAACCCTGTGGATATTGCCGGTCTGTTAAACGACTTTTCAAAAGAGCGGGTCGCTATTCTATTCCGGCTGCTTCCCAAAGAACTCGCTGCCGAGACCTTCGTCGAGATGGACAGTGACATGCAGGAACATCTGATCAAAAGTTTCTCCGATTCAGAATTGAAAGATATCATCGATGAGATCTATCTGGATGATACGGTCGACATTGTGGAGGAAATGCCTGCAAATGTAGTTAAAAGAATCCTTTCCACAACGGACGCCACCACCCGGGCGATGATCAATAAGATCCTGCAGTATCCGGATGATTCGGCCGGATCCATCATGACCATCGAGTATGTGTCTCTCCGGAAGAATATGACAGTGGCCGAAGCCCTGACCCGGATCCGCAGGACCGGCGTCGACAAGGAAACCATCTATACCTGTTATGTAACGGATTACAATAAAAAACTGCTGGGTATGGTCACCGCAAAGGATCTTCTCCTTTCTGAAGAGGATACGGAGATCGTGGATATCATGGAGACCAACCTGGTCTACGCCCATACCCATACAGATAAGGAAGAAGTCTCCCAGATGTTCAGCAAATACGATCTTTTGGCGCTTCCTGTTGTGGATGACGAGGAACGGCTGGTCGGAATCGTCACCGTCGATGACGCTCTCGACGTTATGGAAGAAGAGGCGACGGAGGATATCGAGAAAATGGCTGCTATTCGCCATGTGGATAAGCCCTATCTGCAGACCAGTGTCTGGCAGACATACAAGTCCCGTATTCCCTGGCTTTTACTCCTCATGATTTCCGCCACATTCACCGGTATGATCATCACCGGGTTTGAAGACGCTCTGTCCGTTTCCATCCTGCTGTCCGCCTGTATCCCCATGCTGATGGACACGGGAGGCAACTGCGGCGGACAGGCCTCTGTTACCGTGATCCGTGCCCTTTCACTGGAAGATATTGAATTCCGGGATATTTTCAAGGTCATCTGGAAGGAGCTCCGGGTTGGCGTCATGTGCGGAGCGACCCTGGCAGTCGTAAACTTCATCAAGATGATGATCCTTAATTCAAGGGATGAAGATGTGACGGTTCTGATGATCATCGTCATCTCCCTGGCTTTGTTCTGCGCCGTAATCATTGCCAAGTTCATCGGCTGCATCCTGCCGATGCTGGCACAGAAGATCGGTTTCGACCCGGCAGTCATGTCCAGCCCGTTCATAACTACGATCGTGGACGCGCTGACACTGCTGATATATTTTAATCTTGCAGTTGCAATATTACATATTGCCTAAAACCTATATTTTGCGGTATTATATAGAGTACAGATTAACTCTGGAGGGATAGTAAAATGGCAGAAGATATGAAACGAACCACCAAAAAGGCGGCCTCTCTGAGGTCTGCATCGCATTACTCGGATTCTACCGGAAGATCTGCTAACAAATCCAGATCATTGCGTGAAGAAACCTACAAACCGGCGGATCCCAACAAACCGGGTCCGCAGACAATTTATCTGAATTCCGATTACATCACATACCGGAATAAACCGGAGCCGGAACCAAAGGCTGCGGAAGAACCTGTAAACACGGAGCCCGCGGATATTCCCGAAACTGCAGAACCCGTCGGCGAATCGGAGCCGAAGGAGACTTCCGCAGTTTCCTCTTTCCTTTCCCGGTTCCGGGATAAGTTTGCGCAGGCATCCGGACAGGAGGATTCCGAATCCGGATCCACCTACAAACGCAAGCAGGCGCAGCAGGCAGCCCGGAATGACCTTCTCAAAAAGGGCATCATCGGCCTTATTGCTCTGATCATCATCATCCTTGCCATCATCCTGATCGCACGCAGCTGTCAGGTCAAGGATGTCGGGGAGATCACCATCAACTCCACCGCAACAACCCAGACCCTTGACTGGTCCGGTGCCCGGAAAGGGCTCAGCTATGAAGTCTATCGCGCCGAGGGCGGCAACGGACAGTACAAACTGATCGATACCCTGACCGAAGGCGAGAATTCCCGGACCTACGACAATCTGACTGCAGGAACCCTATACAAATACAATATCGTAACGGTAAAGGGCAACGGAACGAAGACCGAAGGAACCATGGCCCAGGGATATACCAAACCGAATGCTGTAACCGGCACCAGTGCCTCCACCACAGAAACCGAGAATTCTCTTACGGTGAACTGGGCGCTTCAGGGTAATACCGCGACCTATGAACTGAAATATGGTCTGTATGACAATCTGCGGGACGCCACCACGGTTTATTTCACCGCAAATGATGCCGCCTATAACAGCGACGCCGGGACCTACAGTTATACGATCAACAATCTTGTAAACGGTGAAACGTATTACCTGTCTCTGCGGACTGTATGTGAGGACAGTGCTTCCGAATGGTGCGCAACCTTCTCCGGCGAAGTCACGGATCCGATTTCCCAGACGGCTGCTGCGGATGATGACCAGAAGATGGTGGCCCTTACCTTTGACGGAGGCCCCGACGGCGGTACCGTCACCGACCGGATCCTGAATGTACTGGCCGAGAACGATTCCAAAGCAACCTTCTTCCAGACCGGACTGAACGCGGAATATTATCCGGATATGATGTCCCGGATCGTTTCTGAAGGACACGAGATTGGAAACCACACTTATGACGAGTCCCATGTTGGAGAAGAAGTGACCGAGGAAGATATCCTGAACGCCAATGCATCCATTGAAGCAGCCTGCGGACAGGCACCGGTACTCTTCCGTGCGACCAGAGGTGAAGTCACCGACAACATCCGGGAGATCTGTGAAGCCGCCGGAATGCCGATCATTCTCTTCAACTTTGATTCCCATGACTGGGAGTACTATGATTACAATGAGATCGTAGAACGGATCGAAACCTATGTGGAGGACGGCGATATCATCCAGTTCCGGAACGTCTATGATGAGACAGCGGAAGCCATTGAAGTCCTGGTTCCGTATCTGATCGAAGAAGGCTATCAGCTGGTAACCTTATCCGATCTGATTGAGGCCAAGACCGGAGAGGCTCCTCAGGTCGGTGTGGTATACAATTCCGCATATGATTATGAATGAAAAGATTTGACAGTTCTTGCAAACTATGATACATTCCAAACCACATAATACTTTATAATACTTTCTATGGAGGATATACAGCATGGGCAATGGAACTGTTAAATGGTTCAACAACCAGAAGGGCTACGGATTTATCAGCGACGAGAACGGCAAGGACATTTTCGTTCACTACTCCGGAGTCAATATGGAAGGTTTTAAGTCTTTAAGCGAAGGCGACGCTGTTGAATTCGAAATAATTGAAGGCGAAAAGGGACCACAGGCAATTAATGTAACAAAGATTCAGTAAGTACAAACAAAAAGTATTCATGTAATATCAGAAAGCCGCGATCTTTTGATCGCGGCTTTTTGTAGTATGACGGGCACCCTGTCAGTCAGTAGTATATTCGCGGAGTGCTTCAGTCCTGGTCTTCCGTCCCTGCTGGTTTCTGCTCTTCTGATACCGGTTCCGGCTTCTCCGACAGTCCCAGCTTGCGGGCAGCACTCTTCAGCATTGCCTGCTGAAGCAGAAATTCCACTTCCTTAATACTATAGGTATAATCGGTGTTGCAGAAATGGCATTTGACTTCGATCTCCTTGCCTTCTTCAATAATGTTCTGCAATTCGGTCTTTCCCATTGCGATCAGCGCCCTGGACACCTTTGATTTGGAGCAGTCACAGTAAAACCGGGTGGGGATCTTTTCATTGATCTGCAGATCAAACTCGCCCAGAACCTCCTGCAGGATCTCCTCCGGTCCCATGCCGCTTTCCATCATGGAAGTGACCGATGTGATCTTTGAGATCTTCTCCTCCAGCTGATCAATGACCGCTTCATCGATCCCGGGCATGACCTGAATGATAAAACCGCCAGCCTGCGCCACCGTATTATCCCGGTTCATGAGTACCCCAAGGGCGACGGAGCTGGGGGTCTGCTCCGATTTGGCAAAATAAAAGGTCAGATCCTCCGCCACTTCAGAGGTCCCCAATGGAGTCTGGCTGACATAGGGTTCTTTCATTCCCAGGTCTTTGATCACGATCAGCTCTCCGTATCCGATGGCGGCACCGACATCCAGCTTTCCCGCATAATTCACCGGAATGATCACATTGGGATTGCCGGGATATCCTTTCACATTACCATGGGAATCCGCCGTCACCGTGAGGCCTTCGATGGGGCCGTCTCCCTTCATCTGCAGGGTCAGAACATCCTTTTCCCCTTTCATCATAACGCCCATCATCGCCCCGGCAGAAAGCAGACGTCCCAGCGCGGCCGTCGCAACCGGACTGGTATTATGTCTCTGTCTTGCGTACTCTACCAGATTCGTTGATGTAATCGCAAATGCCCGGATCTTCAGATCCGCGGCCGTTGCCCTTAAAATATAATCCTCTGACATGGAATTCTCCTTTGTATTTCAATATTTTGATTCTCTTGACAGCTGATCCCGGAATACACTATACTCTCCCCGGTCATCAAACGCGGCACAGTATCGAAGGGAAGGAACTGTCATGAACAATAAGCCCAGACGAATCCTGGCAATTATCGGTATCATCATTCTGGTCGGATTGTATCTCACGACCCTTCTGCTTGCGATTTTCGGCAATGAACACACCAATTCCTGGTTCATGGCCTGCATCGCTGCCACGATCATTGTCCCCATCATGTTATGGGTCTATTCCTGGCTCTACAAGATGCTGAAAAAGGATGTTTCCGACTCCGGAAAGAAACAGGATCTTTAGAACAGGTGTTTTTTTACTTTACCCGCGGCCTTCTCCATCGGCCGGAACAGGAAAACAAACAGCGCAACCACCGGGAAGATCTCCAGTCTGCCGATCAGCATGTCAATGATATAAACCAGTCTGGTCCACCAGGCATAGGATGCAAATCCGGCCACCAGGCTGTTTTTTAATTCAATTCCGTTGTTATTCAGCGTCGTCGCCACCGATGCAATGGAGGTGGAAATATCCATTCCCGGTTCCAGAGAAACGATTACCGTCGAAAAAATCGTGATCACCATGACCATCAGAAAATACAGAAATGTGGATCTCAGAATATTTTCCGGAACAGTCTTTCCGTTATATTTTACATTGTAGGTCCCTTTGGGATTGACGGTTTCCCGGATCCTCCCCCGGAGGCCTTTAAACGCCAGCACAAAGCGGGAGACCTTAATACCGCCTCCGGTACTTCCCGCACAGCCTCCGACAAACATCAGGATCAGAAGAATCACCTGGGAAAACCCGGGCCAGAGGTTGTAATCGTAAGCGGCAAATCCGGTGGAAGTCATCCCGGAAATCACGGCAAACGCAGACTGATGAAATGCCTCCCCGAATCCTGTGAACTGATCCCGGGTAAAATACACATTGAGACTGATCAGGACTGAGCCCGCGGCAAGAATGATCAGATACCACCTCAGTTCCAGATCCTTCAGGACCTTCTTCACCTTTCCTGTAACCACAAGGAAATACAGGCTGAAATTGATCCCGGCCAGCACCATGAACACTTCAACGATCACCTGCTGGGATGCGGTGAATGCAGCCAGGGATGAGTTCAGATAAGAAAATCCGCCGGTTGCCAGAGTTCCGAAGGATATCAGCGTTGCATGGAAGGGGCTGAGTCCGTCGATCACAAGCGCAAGGATCTCCAGGGCGGTAAGAACCAGATACATGGCATAGAGCCATTTCGCGGTGGTGCTGATCCTGGGCTTGATCTTCTCGGTGACGGGGCCCGGAGCCTCCGCCCGCATGAGATGCATGGAGGATCCTCCGACCACCGGAGAAATTGCCAGCATAAAGACCAGAACGCCCATGCCCCCGATCCAGTGAGTCAGGCTTCTCCAGAACAGCATTCCGTGACTTGCAGCCTCCACATCGGCAACCACAGTGATTCCGGATGTGGTAAATCCGGAAACGCTCTCGAACAGCGCATTAATATAATCCGGGATAAATCCCGAGATAAAGTAAGGAACCGCGCCGACCAGACTCAGAATGATCCAGGCAAGTCCGACGATCGCCATTCCTTCCTTGGCGTACATATTCTTATTCCGTATCCTGACAGAGAACAGTCCTGCTCCGGCGGCGGCGCAGGGAATCAGGGTATAAAGGAAATATTTCCAGTCCCCTTCTCCTGCCGCGATCCCGATGATCATGGGAAACAGCATAAAGACCGCTTCGATCAGCAGGATCAGTCCGATTATTTTAAAAATCAGTCGTTTATTCATAGAGTCTCGTATTATGCAAATATTTCACTGAAACGCTCAATCCCTTTGTCAGTGGTGATGACCAGTATGGTGTCCCCGACTTCGATGGTGTCATCACCTCCCGGAATAAAGGAATTTCCGTTTCGTGTAATGCTGGCAAGCAGAAGGTGCTCCCGGAAGCGGATCTTCTGAAGCGGGATCCGGAGATTTTCCGTCATCTCCGTGATCTTGAATTCCAGGACTTCCACTTTATTATCGATGACATGACAGATCGACTGCACTTCATTTTCCAGGGATTCCGTCATGGCCCTGACGTATGTAATGACCCTGTCTGCCGCGATATATTTGGGATTAAATACATTTCCGATATCAATCCCGTACAGCATATCTTCGAAGTCGGATTTCTTGAGCTTTGTGATCACCTTGATATCCGGATGGGTCTTGGAGAGATACATGGACACCAGTACATTCTTCTCATCGGAGTCTGTCGTCATTGCCACCGCAGAGGACTGAAATACTCCGCATTCCTCCAGAACCGCCAGATCCGTACCGTCCCCGCACATGATCTCCGCACCGGGGATCCGTTCATTCAGTTCTCTGCACAGCTCCGGATCTTTATCAATGACCCTTACGGTGATCCCGTTCGCATTGGCCATATCCGCAAGGTAATACCCCAGTTTACCGCCTCCGATGATCGTCAGATCCCGGATCCTTCCGGTTTCGTATTTCATCTTCTTGAAGAACTGGATCGCATCCTCCCGCTTGGCCACAAAGGAAATATAATCATTGACCTCCAGCTTCACGCTGCCATTGGGGATAAAGATATCATTCTGCCGTTTGATGGCGCAGATCAGGATCTTCCGGTTGATAAACCGGGACAGATCCTTCACCAGCATCCCGGCAATGGGATTCTGATCCCTTATCACAAAGGTCATCACTTCATTATTGCCCTGGGCAAAGGTCTCCACCTGGCTGGCGCCTTTAAACATCAGGACATTCATGATCTCCTTCGCCGCATCCCGCTCCGGATTGACTGCAAAGGAAAGTCCCATATCTTCTTTGATCAGATTGATGGTATGGGCATAGTTCGGTTCCCGGATCCGGGCAATGGTCTTCTCAACGCCGATCTTCTTGGCGATGATACAGATCATCAGATTCACAATATCCGAATCCGTCACAGCGATCAGCAGATCGCTTTTGTTGACCCCGGCGTCCAGAAGGACCTGGGCAGATGCCGCATCTCCCTCCACCGGGAGCACGTCCAGGGAATTACTGATCTGATCGATATTCTGTTCATTATTATCAATCACGGTAATATCGTGATTTTCTTTCATCAGCTGCATGGCAATGGCCGTACCGACCCTGCCGCATCCTGCGATCGTGATCCTCATAAACAACCCTCCTGTCCGTCTTCCTGCCTGTTTACAGATTTGCTTATTCTACCACAACCACATTCCTAACACAAATATTACTTCCGGACAGCAATTCATATTTATGTCTGAATAAAATTGTTGACAAATAAAGGTCGGTATAGTATATTATTCAACGTTGCGAGAGCGACATGTGCGATAGTGGCGTAGTTGGTAACGCGCGACCTTGCCAAGGTCGAGACCGCGGGTTCGAACCCCGTCTATCGCTCTGAGGACATCCGAAGGGATGTCCTTTTTGTATTGTTGAGATAAGTACCGGACAGAAAGACGAACAGGAAGCAGGAGGAATCCGAAAAAAACGGAAGGTTTCCCTTCCGTATTATTCGGCAGCTGATTCTACTTTACAGGTCGCATGCTCCATGGCATCCAGGATCAGTTCGACGGAATTATCCAGCCCATAATCGGAGGTATGCACGGCCAAACCGTAATGACAGGCCAGTCCCCAGGGCATTCCGGTAAAATGCTCACAGTATTTGGCCCTCATGGAATCTTCTTTTTTCACCATCTTCCGGGCTTTTTCCTTCGGGATCTTCAGTTTTTGGGCGATTTGCTCCGCGCGGAAATCCAGATCCGCAGACAGGAACAGATTCAGGGTATTGGGACGTCCGTTCAGAATATAGCTTCCCAGACGTCCGACGATCACGCAGGATTCCTTCTCCGCGATCTCCCGGATCACCTGGACCTGGGCCCTGAAAATCGCCTCTTCTTTGGACTCCTCCTGGCTCATGGCATAATTTCCCTGGGACAGATTGGAAAGCAGTCCGATTCCCAAACGTTCCTCGGATTTTTCGATATCGTCCGCAGGAAGACCGGCTGCCTTTGCGGTTTCCGCGATCAGATTATAATCATAGAATTTGATTCCCAGACGTTTGGCCAGTGCTTCTCCGATCTCATGGCCGCCGCTGCCCAGTTCCCGCTCGATAGTAATGACCAGCGGGCAGCTAAGGGAGGCATAGACATTTTCCGGCATAAGCTCTGTCGGAGACTCCAGGAATCTGTCGAGGAACCGGATCTTCTTATTATAGAATCGGACACAATACCCTACCAAAAAGGCTGCGATCACAGTTCCCTCCCGGACTCCCACAAAAGCCCTGAAACACAGCAGGGAAAGGATCGTACTGAGTACAATAAAGCCCCAGTCCACAAAGATCTTGGTCAGGCCGAAATCCTTCCGGATCTTATCGGCAAGGGCAGAGATAAATCCCTCAGAGGCCATGACGATCAGTCCGGCCTTTACTTCCAGAAAAACGCCAAAGGCCATTATGATGCAGGAGACAATGGACAAAAGCAATCGTGCCCAGTAGGAACTGATCTCCAAAGGGGCGACGACAGCCAATGTCAGATCCGTAAAATAAGAAAAGATAAACACCACTGCCAGCTGCAGAAAATGAACCAGTTTAAAATTCTTCCGTAGGATCAGGATCTGCCCCGCAAACAGGCACAGATTGATGATCATAGTGAAGGTACCCATGGAAAGCGGGGCAATCAGACTCAGGATATAAGAAAGAGACTGGGAAGGAGATACGCCCAATCCGCTTTTGGCAGACAGGGCGATTCCAAACGCCAGGATAAATAAACCTGCGACAAGAACGATAAATTTGCGGATCAGAAGCGTCAGATTGAATTTTTCTTTCATAGACTAATCTTGTTTTTCGTTATGATCAGACGTTACAAAGGTATTGTAGATCGCTTTGATCGCGTTTTCAAAATCCTTATTCTCCACACCCACGATAATATTCAGCTCGGAGGATCCCTGGTCGATCATACGGATATTGATATGGGCATCCGCAAGAGCCGTAAACAGCCTTGCCGCAGTACCGCTTGCGGACCGCATTCCCCGGCCCACCACAGCGATCAGAGCCAGGTTGGATTCGATCTCAACAGAATCCGGCGAAGAAAGCCTGTGAATCGCAGATACCACCTTCTGCTCTTTATGGAGGAATTCATCCTCGTGAACAACGACGGTCATGGTGTCGATTCCGGAAGGCATATGCTCGAAGGAGATGCCGTTGTCCTCAAATGCCTGCAGAACCTTTCGTCCGAAGCCCACCTCTGCGTTCATCATGGATTTGATGATAAGGACGGAGCAGAAGCCCTTCTTGCCGGCGATTCCTGTAATCAGATGATCCGGTTTCTGGCAGGTGCTTTCCACGATCCAGGTTCCCTCGTCTTCCGGAGCATTGGTATTCTTGATGTTGATCGGAATCCCGCAGCTTCTGACCGGGAAAATGGCGTCTTCATGAAGAACCGATGCGCCCATATAGGACAGCTCCCTTAACTCCCGATAGGTGACATAGCGGATAACATCCGGATTTTTGATGATCCGGGGATCCGCCACCATACAGCCGGAAACATCCGTCCAGTTCTCATAGACATCCGCCCGGCAGCCCTGGGCAACAATCGAACCGGTGACATCGGATCCTCCCCGGGAGAAGGTCTTCACATTTCCGTCCTTCCCGAGACCGTAGAATCCGGGGATCACAGCACGTCCGCATTCCTTCAGTCTCTGGGACATCACCTTCTCTGTTTTATAGGAATTCAGATTCCCCTCATCATTAAAGAAGATCACTTCCCTGGAATCAATAAAGTGATACCCCAGATATCTGGCCAGGATCTTTCCGTTCAGATATTCCCCCCGGGATGCGGTATAATCCTTCTGAGGATCCGTCTGAAGCATCTGCCCGATTTCCCGGAATTCCTCTTCCAGACTGAAATCTGACAGTTCCAGTCCTTCTATGATCTCATTGAACCGGCCCCGGATCACCTCCAGTTCTGCAGAAAAATCTCCGCCCTTTTCGGCTGTTTCATACATGTGGATCAGCAGATCCGTGACCTTGTCATCTCCCGAAAAGCGTCTTCCCGGAGCGGAAGGCACAACAAACACCCGGCTCTCATCGGCTTCAATGATGGCTTTGACTTTTTTAAACTGTTCGGCATTAGCCAGAGAACTGCCTCCGAATTTCACAACTTTGATCATGTTTCATGTCTCCTGTAATACATATTCGCATAAACGCGAAAGTATTTTAAACTATTTGCTGTCTGAATACAACAGATGAACGGATATATCAGGTTTATTCCAGTCCGGTATAACCTCGCAGGAATTCGAGGGTTCTCGGATTCTTCGGATGATTAAACACTTCCTCCGGCGTTCCCTGCTCCGCGATCAGTCCGTTATCCATGAAAATAATCTGGTCGGAAACATTTTTCGCAAATCCCATTTCATGGGTCACAATGATCATGGTCATCTTTTCTTCCGAAAGCCGACGGATCACCTTCAGCACTTCTCCGGTCAGTTCCGGATCCAGCGCGCTGGTTGGTTCATCAAAGAACAGGATCTCCGGATTCATCGCCATGGCTCTGGCAATGGCAACCCGCTGCTTCTGACCGCCGGACAGCTGATGCGGATAATGATCCTTTTTATCCGCCAGCCCTACCCTGTCCAAAATTTCCAGACAGTATTCCTCGATCCGTTCCGGGGGAATGTTCTTCTCCCTTGACATCTCTGGACTGGAGGCTGCCTGCAGTTTCGGCGCCAGCATAATATTTCCCAGAGCGGTATACTGCGGAAACAGGTTGAAATCCTGGAATACCAGGCCGAAGTGCAGACGGTTTTTCCGGATCTCCCGGTCAGACAGCCGGGCTGTCTGTGCCGCGTCAAAAATGATCTCGTCTCCCACCTTCACCGTTCCCTCATCCGGGATCTCCAGAAAATTCAGACATCGCAAGATCGTGGTCTTTCCGCCTCCGGAAGGGCCGATCACGGACAATGTCTGTCCTTTATCCAGGGAAAAGCTGACGCCCTTCAGCACCGTGTTTTTCCCGAAACTTTTTTTCAGATTGTTTACTTCCAGTAATGACATAACCTTGCCCCCATCGATCAGACTCTGAAAAACTCCAGTTTTTTCTCGATCCGGTTAAATACGACCGTTAAGATTCCGCTGAATGCCAGATAATAGATCCCGGTAAAGAACAGCGGCCAGATGATTCCGGCGCTTTTCATAAAAGACTGCCCCGCCCAGATCAGCTCCTGCAGCGCAATGATCCTGGACAGAGAGGTATCTTTGACCAGCGTGATGATCTCATTGGACATGGGAGGAACGATCCGTTTCACCACCTGAAGCAGGGTGATCCGGAAGAAGATCTGGGCTTTCGTCAAACCCAGCACGAAGCCGGCTTCCTGCTGCCCCACGGGAATCGACTGAATGCCGCCCCGGAAGATCTCCGAGAAATAACAGGCGTAATTGATGATAAACGCGACAATGGTGGCAATGAACCGTCCATGCTCCCCGCTGCCCCACCAGTTATCACCGATGATCAGACCCGGTCCGTAATAGATCACCAGAAGCTGAAGCATCAGTGGCGTTCCCCGGATCACCCAGACGAGAAACCGGATCACATATTTCACGACGCGGATCCTGGTCATTGCGCCCAGGCAGATCAAAAGCCCCAGAGGGATTGCTCCGACCAGTGTCAAACCAAAGATTTCCAGTGTTTTCAAAAACCCGATAGAAAGGGCGCTCAATACATTTGCAAACATATTCCGATCCTGTCTGTCATTGAAGTGAGCCGGGCATAAGCTCGGCTCACTTCAAGTTTTCATGATATATTGGTCTTTCGCCGACTTTGTAAGCTTTAAGGCTTATTCAGCTTCTTCAGCGGCGTCTCTGGCTTCTGCGATGGATACGGCGTTATCATACTTTGCGGAGATCTCTGCCATCGTACCATCCTTGATCCATTCCTGGATCTTCTCATCCAGAGCAGCGGCGGCATCGGATCCTTTCCGGAATCCGACCACATACTCTTCGCTGGAAAGAGAAACAGCGTAGCCCAGATCTGCATAGCTTGTGCCTTCTCCGGTCATGGCATCTGCCATGGTCTTGTCGATCACGCAGGCATCAGAAGTTCCGGCTGCCACTTCCATCAGAGCAGCTGCCTGATTCTGTACAGAGTTGATCTCAAATCCGGCTTCCTGCGCAACAGCTTCTCCGGCAGAACCGGCTTCCACAGCAAAGCTGAGATCCGCCATGCTCTCTGCATCCGCATAATCGGCCAGCTTATCTGCCTTCATTACTACGACCTGTGCATTGAGCGCATAGGTTCCGGTGCATTCCATTGCCTCTGCAACTTCCTCTGTCAGAGTCATACCGTTCCAGATACAGTCTACGGATCCGGCATTCAGCTCAAGGATCTTGTTGTCCCAGTCAATCTCCTGGAACTCCACGTCCACCCCGATAATCTCTGCAAATGCTTCTGCAAGTTCTGCATCAAATCCGATCCAGTTCCCATTCTCATCCTTATAATCCATCGGTGCAAAATCGGTAATTCCGACGACCAGCACGCCCTTGTCCTGGATCGCTGCCAGATCAGAAGCAGCCTCTCCTGCATACACGCTGACAGCACCTGCAAGAAGGACCATACACATAATACCAACAATAACGGAAAGTAATTTTTTAGATTTCATAGATGACCTCACTTTATAATCAGATTCTTTTAGCATGCTACCATTCTACCGTAGTAAAGTCAATATCAAATTGCCCATGTGGATTCCCTTTCCACACCATTTCATTCATTTTGGTGTAGACTCGGCCGCTTTGATATGCTATCCTCTATCTGCACATCAATACGATTTCGGTTTCCGGGATTATTTCATCGATTTAATTTTTGATTAATCATGTAATTTGTAAAGATCGTTATTTTTACATGATGATTTTTCGATTTCCATCATGTAATTTTCGTGATCTTCCAGATTTACATGACCGTTTTTATTTATTCATCATGTATATTTGTTTGATTACTAATTTTGCATGATTATTTTCAATTTTTCGTCATGTAAATAATTCAATCACCTGTTTTTACATGATAAGACAGAGAAATTTATCATGTAAATCTTTCAATTGTTATTATTTACATGATACTGCCGGAATTTTCGTCATGTAAAAACCAGAAGCCACCACTTTATACATGATAATGAAAGGTACAGGAGGCACTAAATGCAGGAAACAATAATCTATCAATTAAAAGCAGAACAAAATGATCTCGGAAAACTGATCCGAAGGCTGCAGACCCAGTTAGGTCAGGTGCCGGATGGATCTCTTCAGATCAGCACGGTAAAAGGAAAAGTACATTATTATCAATATACAGCGGACAAGACAACCGGACAGAAAATCAGGACCTATCTGAAGGAAAGCAAAGCAGAACTGGCCGGAAGACTGGCACAGAAGGATTATAATCTGGCACTGCTTCAAGATGCAAAAAAGCAATTCAAAAACATTGAACGGTTTCTGAAAGTCTACGATCCGGGCCTTCTTAAAGACCGCTATCAGAAGCTGTCTCCGGAAAGGAGAAAATTAGTAATCCCCGGAATTATTCCAGACGACGTTTTTATCCGGCAATGGGAATCCGTCGCATATCTTCCGGGCAGTTTCAGACCAGATGATCCGGAGTATTATACGATGAAGGGAGAACGGGTTCGTTCAAAATCAGAAAAGATTATCGCTGACACACTTTATCAGAAAAGTATTCCGTACAGATACGAATATCCTTTGAAACTGAGGGACGGACGGGTCTGGAGAGCCGATTTTCAGATATTGAATAAACGAACCCGACGGGAATATATTCAGGAACACTTCGGAATGATGGATAATCCTTCTTATTGTAATAATGCGATCGGGAAAATCTATACTTACGCGCAAAATGGAATCTTCCCGGGAGAAAAACTGATCATCACGGCTGAAACCAGCACGCGGCCGTTTTCAACCGCTGAATTTGATCTGATTATCCGGAATTATTATCTATGATATCCGAATATCTATGGCATCCCCGTTCCATCAGACTGCAAAACCTATGGCATTCCTGTCACATCAGGATGCAGACCCCATTGCATGACCGCCATATTAAAAAACAAACCCCGGAAATTCCGGGGTTTGTGTGAAGTTCCTGTAAAACAGGGCGACTATCTCTTGCTGAACTGAGGAGCTCTACGTGCACCTTTGAGACCGTATTTCTTTCTTTCTTTCATACGGGGATCTCTTGTCAGATATCCGGCTTTCTTAAGAGCAGGACGGTTGTCAGCATCTGCTTCGCAGAGTGCTCTGGCGATTCCGTGTCTTACAGCACCTGCCTGGCCTGTAAATCCGCCGCCTCTGACAGTCACGGTAACATCATACTTATCAGCAGCGTTCACAGCTTCAAGAGGCTGGCAAACGATAACTTTCAGGGTTTCCAGACCAAAATACTCATCCAGGGATCTCTTATTGATCGTGATCGTGCCTTTGCCCGGCTCCAGATAGACTCTGGCGATACTCTTTTTTCTTCTTCCGGTTCCATAGAATTTTGCCATTGTTATTTCCTCCTTTCAGCTTATAATGATAATGCTTCCGGCTTCTGAGCCTGATGCTTATGTTCCGGTCCTGCGTAAACGAACAGTTTCCTGATCATGGAACGTCCGAGAGGTCCCTTCGGAAGCATACCCTTAACTGCAAGTTCAATAACTCTTTCCGGCTTCTTAGCCAGCATGGTCTTGAGATCTGTCTCTCTCATTCCTCCGACATAATCGGAATGATTGTAGTAGATCTTCTGGTTCAGCTTTTTGCCGGTCACAGCGATCTTCTCAGCGTTGACGATGATGACATAATCACCGGTGTCTTCGTGAGGGGTAAAGATCGGTTTGTTTTTTCCGCGCAAAATTTTAGCAACCTCACTTGAGAGACGACCTAATGTAAGTCCTGTAGCATCTACTACATACCATTTTCTCTCAATGGTTGCCGGATTAGCCATAAATGTTTTCATGTTTTTCCTCCTAAATGTTTTGAGTTCTCCGAATCCTGCGGGAGCCGGAAAACCGTTATATACATTTTACTTCCGACGATGCTCTGAAATGCCTTACCGGGGCTGTCGGCTTTGCACGAAAGCACGCCGTCACAATCAGGAATTATAAAGGAGCCCCCAGGGATTGTCAATCGGATTTTCGCGTTTTTGCGCGGTTTTTCGCCATTTTTCGTGATTCCCGACGGAGATCACACAGGCTTTGCTGCGTTCGGGGCTCTTCAGTGTTCAGATCTTGTATCTGGAGATCAGATCTTCTTTACGCAGATGGATCTTATCCTCTCCCTTAATATCAAAAACGATCTCTCCTCCATCCATCATGATCAGCCTGGTCCCGTGCTCAATGGCGTCCGTCATGTTATGGGTGATCATCAGAGTGGTAAGACTGTATTCCTTCACGATCCGGTCGGAAAAGGCCAGTACTTTCTCCGCGGTCTTCGGGTCCAGGGCTGCCGTATGCTCATCCAACAGCAGAAGCTTTGGTCTCTGAAGCGCAGCCATCAGCAGCGTCACTGCCTGCCTCTGGCCGCCGGACAACAGGCCCACCTGGGTCGTCATTCTCTCCTCCAGTCCCAGATTCAGCGTCGCCAGCCGTTCCCGGTACATTTCCTTTTCCTTCGCCGTGATCCCCCACCGCAGGGTTCGTTTCTGTCCCCGGCGATAGGCCAGGGCCAGGTTTTCCTGAAGTTCCATATTGGGAGCGGTTCCGATCATCGGGTCCTGAAAGACCCGTCCGATCATCGGCGCCCTTTTGTATTCCGGCATGCCGGTGATATTCACTCCATCCACCAGGATCGCTCCCTCATCAACAGGCCAGGATCCCGCCACAGCATTGAGAAGGGTGGATTTTCCGGCGCCATTGCCGCCAATGACCGTAACAAATTCGCCGGATTCCATAGTCAGGCTGACATCGATGAGCGCCCTTTTTTCATTGATGGTCCCTTTGTTGAAGGTTTTACTTACATGCATGACTTCTAACATATGATTATCCTCAGTCCTGTGTTTTGTTCTTCAGCCATTTCAGGCTCAGTTTTCCTGCTTTTCCGAAGGATTCTCCTGTCATTTTCTTTATATATGGGACAGCCAGGAAAATCGCTACGATCAGCGCCGTAAAGAGCTTCAGATCATTCGGATCCAGTTTTAGCCACAGGATAATGATCATGATAATGTAATACAAAATACCGCCCAGAATCACAAAGGCCAGCTTTGCAATAAAATTCGCACCTTTCCGGAAGATGGCGTCAAAAATTCCTTCGCCGATGATCACCGCAGCCAGACCGATGACAATGGCGCCCCGGCCCATGTTGATATCGGAATATCCCTGATACTGGGCCATAAGACCGCCGGCAAGAGCCACCAGTCCATTGGACAGCGCCAAACCGATGATCTTCATGGTACCGGTATTGATTCCTAACGCCCGGCTCATCTGGGGACTGGATCCTGTCGCACGGATCGCGGATCCCTGTTCCGTTCCGAAATACCAGTACATCAGAAGAATCACCACCAGGGCGATCACTCCGCCCACTAAGATGGCGACCGGAACATTTCTCATCGTAAGAACCAGACGGAACTGATCCGGGTTGATGGATTTATTAGCCGCCATTCCCATGATCCGGAGGTTGACCGTATATAGCGCAAACTGCACCAGAATACCGGCCAGGATTGCCGGGATTCCCAGTTTCGTATGGAGCAGGCCGGTAATGCATCCTGCTGCCAGGCCAGCCACGATTGCAGCAAGCGTGGCTGCCCAGGAAGGAACTCCTGCCAGGGTAAGCATTACGGTGACTGCTGCGCCGGTTGTAAAGGTTCCGTCCACACTCAGGTCCGCAATATCCAGCAACCGGAAAGTCACATAAACGCCCAGCGCCATGATTCCCCAGATAATCCCCTGGGAAACGCCGCTGGGCAGTCTGCTGATCAGGTTGCCAATTGAAATAGCTGCTGTGAATGATGTTAAACTCATCGATCCTGTTTCCTTTTAAAAATGGTATGCTGAACGCGGATAGCTCCGCTGCAGAATACAGCGGAGTTATCCTTCAATAAATGGTATTATTCGGCTGCGATCTCCAGGGCTTCGTAGCTGTCCGGAATCTCAATTCCGAGATCTGCGCAGATTTCCGGATTGTATTTCTTTACGGTCTCGGCAGCCCACTGGATCGGCATTTCGGAAATCTCTTCCTCTCCGGTCAGAACTTTGGCAGCCATCTGTCCGGTTACCTTTCCGAGGTCATAATAGCTGATGGTCAGTGTTGCCACGCCGCATCCGACGCACATATTTTCTTCCCCTGTCACAATCGGGGTTCTCGTAGGACGTGCGACAGCATCAATTGCAGAAGTACAGGAAGCGGCTGTGTTGTCGGTCGGAAGGAACAGAACATCGCACTCATCGCAGGCGGACTGGGTCACGAATGCCACATCATTGGAATCAGCAAAGGTGTATTCCTCCACGGTGTAGCCTTCCTCCTCCAGGTAAGTCCGGATGGTTGTGGCCTGATATACGGAGTTTGCTTCTCCGGAGCAGTACATGATTCCGACAGTCTGCGCTTCCGGGAACAGTTCCTTGATGATCTGAGCCTGCTGATCCAACGGAGCCAGATCGCTGGTGCCGGAAATATTTCCGCCCACCGTGCCGGAGAAGTCGTTCAGGTTCAGGGCTGTGCCGTAGTCTGTGACCGAGGTTCCGAGAATCGGGATCGTGCTGGTGGCGGATGCGGCAGCCTGCAGGGCCGGCGTAGCATTTGCCATAATCAGATCCACTTCACTGGCGGCAAATCCGGCAGTGATCGTTGCACAGGTTGCGCTGTCGCCGGCGGCATTCTGTTCATCAAAGATCACATGTTCCTCCCCCAGCGCTTCGATCAGGGCATCTTTAAACCCCTGGGTTGCTGCGTCAAGGGCATTATGCTGTACCAGCTGGCAGATGCCGACGGTATAGACCGCATCCTCTGCTTCCTCCGCATAGACAAAGCTGCTTCCGATCAGAAGAGAGGCCAGTAAAATACTAACGATTGCTGTAATTTTCTTTTTCATGTTTCGTCCTCCAGGTATAATGATTACAGTGATTGAAATCCTTATGCTCCGACAGCAGGGATGATTTTCATAAAGAAAAGCTTCACATTTTGTTTGTGAAGCTTTGCATCATCCGGTCCTGCATTTTTAACTGCACAAACAAAATTTACTTCTCGGGAAAGTAAAAGGCGAATGCGTAATTAAAAAATGCGAAATCTGCACGGTTCATAAGTATCTCCTTGGTTCGGGGCAAGTTTACCCCTTTAACGCAGTGATGTCAATACCTGGAAAATATAAAATTTCAGATAATAGCTTTCTTCTGCATTCCACAGGATCGGATGATCCGGAGCCTGTGTGCGGAATTCTACCTGCCGCAAACTGCAGTGCACCGTCTGCGCAGCCTGGGAGATCACCTTTGCAAACAGTTCCTGTGTCATAAAATGGGAGCAGGAACAGGTCGCAAAATATCCGCCGTCTCTGACAAGCCGCATTCCCTTCATATTGATCTCCCGGTATCCTTTAATGGCGTTTTTCGTCGCCTCCCGGGATTTGGTAAAGGCCGGGGGATCCAGGATCACCACATCAAACCGTTCTCCCGCTTCATAAAGCTTCGGAAGTTCATCCAGCACATTGGCCTCCCGGAAGATGACCCTGTCTTCCAGATGATTCAGGGCGGCATTGTCCCTGGCCTGTCTGACGGCATACCCGGAAATATCAAGTCCCAGAACTTCTTTTGCCCCCGCCAGTCCCGCATTCAGGGCAAAGGTTCCCATGTGGGTAAAACAGTCCAGGACCCGGTCCTTTCCTGCGCAGATCCGCTGCATCGCCAGACGGTTGTATTTCTGATCCAGGAAAAATCCGGTCTTCTGTCCGTTTTCCACGTCCACCTGATAATGAACGCCGTTTTCGGTGATCCCCACCACTGTCGGAAACTCTTCCCCGATAAATCCTTTATACGGCAAAAGTCCTTCCTTCTTCCGGACCGGCGCGTCGGAGCGCTCGAAGATGCCTCGGATCCGGATCCCTTCCTCCGCCAGAATGCCGGTCAGGATCCGGAGGATCTGTTCCTTCAGCAGATCCATTCCCAAAGCAAGACATTCCGCCACCAGAATATCCGCATATTTATCCACCACCAGTCCCGGAAATCCGTCCGCTTCCCCGAAGATCAGCCGGCAGCAGTTCAGATCCTGTTCGTTGTGCATGACGGTCTTTCGGTATTCCCAGGCTGTCCGAAGTTTCTTTTCCCAGAACAGATCATCCACCGGTTCCATTTTCCTGGTCAGCATCCGGATGCGGATCCTGGAATTCTGATTGATAAATCCTTTCCCCATGGGATAGCCATCGAAGTCCTCCACCCGAACAATACTGCCGTTCCGGAAGGTCCCTCTGATCGTGTCGATCTCATTATCGTAGATCCAGGCTCCTCCGGCTTTGATGGTCCGTCCTTCTCCTTTTTTCAGTATCACGGTTGTATTTGCTTCCATAATTTCCTCAAATGATATTGATTGGCTCCGGGAGCTTCCGGTTCCGGGAATCCTCCGGATCCGGGTACTGATTGATTCGGTGAATTTCTTAGCTCCAGGCACTTCCCTGAATCACCTTCTGTTCGTGGAATCTCTGCCGGATCGTATTCAGCACCCGTTTCTTGTCAGCGCTCCATAACGGAGCAAGAAGGTCTTTTTTGGCACCGTCACCGGTGAGACGATGAATCACGATCTCCGGCCTCAGGTTTCTGACAAGTTCGCAGAGAAGGTCCGCGTACTCATCGAGTGTAAACGGATCCTCCGTTCCCAGTACGAACTGCTCCCCCAGTTCCGTCCCTTTCAGTATATGAAGCAGCTGCAGCTTTACGCCCTGGATATCCTGACAATTCAGATAGCGGATGGATTCCACCATCTGCTCTGTGCTCTCTCCGGGAAGCCCCAGAATCAGATGCACAATGACATCCAGCCCATTGGCTCTCAGATTTTTGAACTGCCTGTTCAAATACATCCAGAGAGTATCCCCGGCGGATTTTCTCCGCCGTCTGCTCATGGATGGTCTGAAGTCCCAGTTCCACCCAGACCGGCTTTCGTTCTGCAAGCTCCCGGAGCAGCTGCAGCGTCTGATCCTCCAGACAATCCGGACGGGTTCCCAGTGAGAGGACTGCGATCCGTTCGTCCTCGGCCGCATCCCACAACCGGCGGATCAGGGAATCCGTCATCTTGTAGGTCGCGGTATAACTCTGGAAATAGGCGATATACCGGTTTCCAATCTGTTTGGAGGATAGCCTTTCTATGGCTTCCTCTATGGTTTCTGAAGCAAAGCTTCCGCTTCCCTCTCCGCAGAAACTGCATCCTCCATATCCGACTGTCCCGTCCCGGTTCGGGCAGGTCTCCCCTCCCTGAAGGGCGAGTTTGTAGATCTTTTCGTGAAAACGCTCCTGCAGATATTGATTCAGGGAATAATACCATGACTCATCCATCGGTTCACATCCATTTTTTCTTCTTGAACCAGAGGATAAAGAAGATCACAATGAGCACGGAGATAATGATCACGACCAGATAGGAATACCGAAATCCCAGCTCCGGCATGTACCTGAAATTCATGCCGTACCATCCGGCGATCAAAGTCAGCGGCATGAAGATCGAGGTAATCAGCGTCAGATGCGTCATAATCTTATTCTGGCGCACACTCAGCTGGGTATGAATCAGGTCCCGTAGCTGAACCACATAATCCCTAAGGGAAGTCACTGAGTCCTGCAGCCTTGAAACACGTTCAGTAAACAAGCGGAAATACCGGAGATTCTCCGTACGGAAGAAACCGTTCTCATTTTCCTCCAGTTCATGTCCCAGATCAATCAGCTGTTCATAATGCATCCGAAGATCCAGCAGATCTCCCCGCAGATCATTCAGATCCATCGGATAAGTCTCTTCTTCATTCCGTATGATCTGGTCCTCCAGCTGATTCAGCTGATGTTCCATGGATTCCAGAATATGGATATCCTCCGAAATGATATTTTCCAGAAGATCATACAGGAACCGCTCCAGACCGGGCAGCTGCCACTTTTTCGTATTCCGGATCTTCTGAACCAGGGAAGCCGCATACCCTTCATCATCAATGATCACGATCCCCTTCTCATCCAATGCAAACGCGAAGCAATGCCGGACATCGGAAATGTGCTGTCTGTCCGGGACAGAAACTGTCCCGGTCAGAGAGTCATAATTCACCAGCGCCTTTGTCTCATTCCGCTCCGCAAAATCCTGATCCAGATCGATCAGCATATCAAATGCCGCTTCTCTCTTCTTCCATTCTTCGGAAGTAAGCACGGCCACATACTGGGAACCGCCGTCCTTCAGCGCTTCCTCCGAACATTCCGTCAGCCGTTCCAGAATCTTATAATATTTCATACTCTGCCCCATCGTTTTTGCGAAGCTCTGCCTGCATCATCTGCTGCCCGCTGCTGTCTTTTGTGTTATTCATCGCCATTTGTCGCCAATTGCGTCGGTCATGCTATTTGTCCGGCTCTGATATTATCACACTTCAGAGGAAGAAGTATATCAATTTGTTTATCAATCTTTAATTCTTTTTGCATTGATCAGGATCAAAGAATTTATTTTCTTGTAAAATCAGCAATTATCGGGTATCATAACAAAGCTTGACAAAGCATGAGAAAGCGGGCGTGGCGGAATTGGCAGACGCGCCAGGTTTAGGTCCTGGTGGGCGACCGTGCAGGTTCAAGTCCTGTCGCCCGCATCGAGATTCCGGAACCGGCTGTAAATAGCCGGTTCCGGTTGTTTTTTCTTAAAAAACGTTGATTTTTAAAGGAAAACTGATATCTCTCATATGTTTAATAACGTTTCATGTGATTTCACTCTTTTTCACCGTTTCTGACCTTTAATGCTGTCAGAAATGCTGTCAAAAAAACGTCAGAAAATAAAGGTTTGCGATAACTTTTTCAAAATCTATTGCAGTCAGAATCAGCCAATTAACAAGGCTGACCATGTATACTGACCGACCCAGCCGTCTACAGTGAGACCTAACGCGGTCTGCATCAACTTAATGCCTCTGGTTGTGTTCGGTCCGCAGCTGCCGTCGATGGCATCGGTGTACCAGCCGTATTTTGCCAATATGGTCTGCAGTGCCTTTACTGTCTGGCCGGTGACTCCGTACTTGATGTCCGGCAGGAATCCGACCAGTGTCTTAATGTTGTATGCCTTATCCATATTCACCTCTTTCTTAGCGTCTTCCTTAACTGCCTCCGGGTCGATGATCCGGTAGATGCAATCCCAGGTGTTGGTTCCAGTGCCACAGTTCCAGTAGGTGTGGTTCCATCTGCGGCCGACCCCGGTCCGCCCATTATCACATACCCCGTGGGAATGTACCGGGGAGCCCTCGTAGACGCCATTGCCGCCGTCCCATACAGCGACATGGTGTCCCTGGCTCCACAGGATATCCCCGGCCTTCAGGGCCTTCGGGTCCCATGGGATCCGCTGGAACCGGGTCTTATCCTCCAGGATCCCGCGCTGTCCCTGGCCAGCCCAGAAGGTCTCTCCGACTTTTATGATGCCTGCCTTCTGGAGTGCCAGGCAGACATAATCGGAGCATCCGATCCCCGGGTTGCCCTCACCATAGTAGTAATACCGTCCATCCCCCAGCTCCTGCAGGGCAGTGATGAACTTCCCGACTTTCGTTAGAACCTGTACTTCCTGCACCTTCGGCTTTGCTGTCCCTGCGGTATACCTGCCAAGATACACATCCCGGTCAACGTTGGTCGGAATACCGGAGATCTGGCCGTGCCAGTCATATTGCCGGTAGACACAGTCGCAGTATGGCTCGCCTTCCAGGTCGGCCAGCCAGATGTCATACTTCTGGGTGATGCCCTTCCCGTATACGCGGGTCAGGTAGTCCTGATTGAGGTATACACCGGTACAATATCCCTGCTGCAGGACGTAGTCACAGAAGGCCTCCGTTATATTCCGCTGCATCGAAGTCGTGACGTTATATCCCTGCTTCTTAGCGTTGATCACGGTATCCTCTTCCTGGTCGCACCAAATGATCGTGGACTTCGGCAGGCCTGCCCGCTGTACTGCTGCGATCGCACAGGCGGCGTTCTGCCGGGCGGTGGCCTCGTCATGGGCATAGATAAAGTGGTACACTGCCGGCACGGCGATGCCCTGCTTCTGCGCGCCGGAGACGTACTCCAGGAACTTCGGATCGATACCGCTTCCGTCGCAGTTCACGCCCCACCCGGTCCGGGGGACAATGAACTCCACCTCCCCGGACTGCTTTACTTTGGCCCAGTCAACTGTATGCTGCTGGCAGCACAGGTCTATTCCTTTCATTTGTTCTTCACCCTCCTTTTATTTCTCCTTATCAAACCACTCCGGTTCCGCGATTTTGTTCCTTACCAGCCATTTATTAAAAATGCTGGTCATATACCAGTCACCGTTCAGCACTCCGAAATAGTGCTTGGCCACTGTCAGGATCTCCTGTATTTCTTCTGGGGTCAGCTGGATCAGGAACAGGAGCTGCGTCCGGATCGTGTCCTTCTCCAGGGTTTCCAGCTTTTCCGGGATCCTTTTTTTACTGTCGTGCCGGCTGACAAAAAATTGGATCAACTGCGATAATGCTGTTGATCCAATGACTGCGATTATAATTGTTATTGCTGTGCTCATTTTATTTGACCTCTGTATTTGCTTTTTCCGATATGTTTTCCTGATAATAATGCACGTTCCCGATGCAGAAGATCGCTCCTAACATCGTCTGCACGATAACGATGCATTTACTGATCGGATCTGTATATGCCTGCCATGCAAAAACCTCACCTACGGAAATCACCGCAGTACAAATTGCCGGAAGTACGATACAGATCACCCACTTTAAAAAATTGTACGTTCTGTCTGAAAATTTAATCATTGGCTCCTCCTATTATTTCATGCCAACCGAATGAAGCTGATATATCCACGCTCAATATAGCTAAACACGGCTTGTGAAGTCGCATTTGACTGTGCTGACCTTAGAACTACCGTTGCTTCGTCACTCGTCACCTGGAACACCTCATGAATCTGTGCATAAGTTCCTCCCATAATGTAATGATTTGTTCCCAGTGTCGTTGACCCTCTAACAGCCCTTAATGTCGTCGTTAGATCACTGTCCGCAATTGGATAGGATCCGTCTACCATATATGTGCCTTTCGGAAGAATAACTTCTTCTGTTACGTTTTGCATTGATCCCGGGTTCTGTTCGGCAGTCCACGCGGCAGTTGTGATATCCGCCATTCCGTGGAGCGAGGATATATCCCAATATATATCGTTATTAAGTGTTATTGCTTTTCCCATTCAAGTATGGGCTACCGTGAAAAAATGTTGTCTTATTGGATGCCTAGCATATTATTCCCGAACCAAATTAGGGTAACGGGATAGCTGCTTGAGCTATGAATCACAATCGGCGATGTTGTCACATCCTGTGTTGCTGTCAGTATCGTACAATCTACGATTGGCTTGATATATTGATAACCGGACGTCGCTCCCTGCCTGATAAGACCATACATCCCGAATCCGTCTACCGATTTTGCAATTGGAATTGAGACGAAAAAGCCTCTGAAATTAGCAGGCATATCCAGGGTGATAGATCCTTGCGACGGAACGATTATGATGCCGGAATATACTCCGACCCCATATAAGCCCGTCACATCCCAATAGACATCATTATTCAGTTTGATACTTTGAGCCATATTGGCTTTTCGGTAATCAGTTAGCTAACTTGAGTCCCAGTGTACTCATACCACGACGCCCATGATGTTGTCGTTCTCCGTCTTATGTACATTGATTGGCCGGAGAAGATGACTTGAATTCTTGCAGCTCCTTCGCCAACTCTCAGAACAAGCATTGGAAATCCTGCATTCTTGATAGGGCAATTAATTAACGTGCTTGCTAGAGCAGATGAACTACATTGCCACAAACCAACATTCGTGCAATCGTTAAGATCTGTATTTTCTATAATGGGTCTAACAGATGTGATGGGATATAAATAATCATTCCCATCTATCAACTGGATCTCTTTGTTAGCCACAGGAGTCACCTCCCGGATTACCTACTTCCTCCCTTCCGGAAGTCAAAGCATACAGCCCTGCCTCCTTTCTGAGAGAATGATTTCGGCACTGATGTCGCCGGGCAGTACCCCCCCCTAAATTTTTTAGTGACTTTAGGCATTTGAATCTCCTTTCTTTCCTTTAAAACTCTGCAACTACTGTATACGTCAGGTCCGCCAGCGCGTTCGTGGTCGGAATCCCGATGTTCGTCCTTGCCTGTTTTTTCTGTGCAGCAGTAAATGTCTTGCTATCCACTGTCACACATTTGTTGATGATCTCGTCCTGGATATCATTCAAGTTTTCCGCATGGATCACTGTCTGGTTATCCGTGTATATTACTTTACTCAGTGCCAACTTCTTCCCTCCTTTCTTCCGGTTCGCTCTGTTCATTCAACATTGCGATATCATCCTTGGCCAAAGTATTCTCGGCCTGCGCATGGATGATATTCAGCATGTTCTCCATCAGGAGTTCCATTGTACAGATCGTGAGTCCGGAGTTATTCAGTACTTCCAATAATGCTTCTTTCGTTTTCCTGATTGACTGGTCTACTGTCATGATACTGTTCCTTTCGTATATGCTTCTAATAAGTAATAATGCAGGGTAACAGTTTGTGTAGTCACACCTGTATTTGCGAAACCATAGAAGAATTTCAGGCCTCCGGCAGAACTTTCCGCGACACAGGCCCGATATACATTGATACAATATGCGTTTCCGGATTCACAGGATGCGTAATATCCGCCAAGGCCCACTATTTCATATCCGTCATCCGGGGTTACCTCGATGGTTCCTTCTTTCCAGTAAACGCTGGCAGCACTTCCGGACAGTGTTGCTTTAAAGCTCTTTCCGACGATCTTGAACAGCGGATATTTCAATGTTATGGATCCGGTATTCGTGCTCAGTCCGAAGGTTACCTCTCCGGAGGAGTTGTATCCCATGAGGGTCCCCGCCAATAGCTGGAATCTCTTAACATTGTTCGTATATAGCTGAATCCTGCCAGGTGCCAGGCTTAGTTTTCCGTTTCCATAATTCAGTTCAATAATGTCCTTTGTTGCACTGGAGGTTGATATATCTATTGACCCACCCTTAAGGTGGAAGTTTGTCGCTTCAATATTCTGGGAAAACAGGTCATCCACATCGATCTTCGCTGCGGTGACAGCTTTGGCATAAAGCTTTGCTGTCGTTACTGTTCCGGTTGCCAGCATCCCTCCATCGATCAGGGTCTTGTCATTCTGGTAGCACCACCCTGCGATCACCGCATTGGCGGATGATTCCGTCATGACCCAGTTCGTCCCGTTGTACACGAATGTTACAGTATCTTTTGCCTGCCAGTAATATGCCTTCGTGATATTCGTATTCTTAACAAAGATCGGTTTCGCGCCGGTACCGTTCACATTTAGCGTCGGAGCCGATACCGTATTTGCATTGGCGAAATATACCGTAACCGTTGCCCCGTTATATAGTGAAAAACCAGTGCAGGAAGCCGCTTTCGCCGCCGTCCCTGCGGCCGTGGAACAGGTCGCATAATGATACGTCGACCTGGACAGCGCACTGTTTGCGTTTGTCCTGGCTGTTTCTGCCGTGGACAATGCCCTGGTCAGGTTCTGGTCATATACCGCTGTGGAGTATGTTGTTGCCGCAGTCCCGTCAGCTTTCGTTTTCGTCGTTGCTGTCCTGGTCCAGATATAATGGTCCGCAGACCACGCCGGAACAGTATCGCTCCATGATCCTCCCGTTGCGGAAGATGTGGACGTACTTAGATAGAACTGCGTCTTAACCGTTGTATTTTTCAGCAGGTTCGATTTCGCATCCGAATTCAGTGCACTGATCGAGACCTGTCCTTCCAGATCGATCCGGTCAGCGGATATTTTTACGGAACTCTCATTGATCTTATTCGCAATATTCTGCGCCGTCAGCGTAATCTTCGCTTCACTGATCGTTGAAGATCCCTTATTGATCTTATCTGCAATGACTGCTGCCGTGATGTTTACCTTTGCAGAATTGATTGTGCTGCTGCCATTGTTGATCAGGTCAACGACAGTCGCTGCAGAAATATCCAAATTGGTGGAATTGATCTTCTGATTGCTTCCGTTGATCTTGTTTACAATATTCTGCGCCGTCAGGTTGATCTTTGCTTCATTGATCGTATTGTTTCCGCTGTTGATCCGGCTGATGATCTCTGTTGAAGTATAATCCGAGCTGTTGACCTTCTGCGTGATCGCGCTTTCAGCGGTCGTGACGCGGTTTGCCAGCTGATTGTATGTGGAAACACTTACCTTTGATGAAATCTGTGCTTCCGCTGCATTGATATCAATCTCCGCCTGCGTCACCCTGCTGGCAAGGCTTGTGACCGTGCTGCTGTCTGCTTTCAGGTCGATTCTGGCGTTTGCTCCATCAATACTGATCTCGGCAGCGTCTACGCGGGTGGCCAGATCCGTGACCACTGTCCGGTCTGCTTTCAGATCGATCCTGGCATTTGCAGCATCGATGCTGACTTCCGCATTCCGGATTTCCTTCCGGACAGAATTCAGCTGTGTCTCGCTGGCATATTCTGTTGCAAGGATCCAATCATTGAAACTGTAGGATTCATTCTCCGCCCTGTCATGGATACAAAGATAAATATCCTTGCCCCATCCGGTCAGTGCCTTCCCGGCGATCGCCACACCGGCAATCGCGTTATATTCTTCATGTGCACCTGTGACCCAGGTATCCCCGACTACATACGGCGGGACCGGTTCCTGATAAAATGTCTTAGATTTATCAGCAACATCCGTCTTTACCTCTTCGACGTTCGTTGCCAGGAGATTGATCCTCCCGTCATATCCATCAACCTTGATCTCCGCGCTGGATACCCGGTCTGCCAGATCCGAAACCACAGAAGTATCGGCCTTCAGCTGGATGGATGCTGTATTGGCGGAAATATTCAGTTCTGCTGATGACATCCTTTGCTGCAGGCCGGTCAGGGCACTTGTATCAATATAATCTGTGACCAACGCCCAGTCATTTGCATTGAAGTCCCCGGTAGTCCTGGTGTAGATACACATCATGATGGATCCGGTACCATCCCCGCTCCTGTCCTGCCCGACGATGGATCTTCCCGCCACGGCATACCCGACGACTGCAGAGGTTGGCTCATATTCTGTGACCCAAAGATCACCTACAAAATAAGGAGTCGAAGGCTGCCGGACAAAGTTCTTGGATTTATCTACGTCAAATTCCCCTTCGATGTGCAGATCTCCGGTTACAAGATCCCAATATGTGCTCCCTTGCTGTCCCTGGATCCTTCCCACCTTCAGGAGATCGGCATTCAGGTAACCGGCAGTAATGAACTGCGCCACAAACGCATCATCCAGCGTTGCGCCCATGGTATACGGGCCATCAATCCCATTGGAGGAATGCCCCCAGCCGGACTGGTTGATCCGCCAGACATTTCTTGCTGTCTCTACGTCTGTCGTATCCATAAAAAGGACTTCATCAATGAGCCCGTCCCCATTCGTATCCCGTTCGACCTTGAATCCGCCTTTATTTCCATTAATGATCTGGGTGGTATTATCTACAGCTATCTGTAATGCAGATTGTGTCGCATATTTTGCAGCGACTTTTTCCGTAATCTTGTCCGCGGAATTGGATCTCTGGGTCTTAACGTATCCGATCTTCGTTGTCCCTAAGGACAGTTTATTATTTTCCGGATGTAATAAATCCAGGGACTGTTTATTACAGTCGAACCATGTCCCGGACAGACCATGCGGTTCAGAGACCACCTTGATGCTCTGCCCGACCCGGAAGCTTTCCACACTGTATCCGGCATCCGCAAGATCTACTGCAGTGACATTGATCTGCATCTTCGGTGTCAGACAGGATGCCAGCCAAGTCTGTCCCTTGGATTTCAGCCTGGAAGCCTGCGTCACATCGTCCCATGTTTTCGATCCCCAGACATATCCGTACTGGTTGATATACTGGTCTGCTGCCAGGATATAGTCCTGGTTATTGTTTACAGATTTAATGGTCAGCCGCTCTCCGGTTGCTTCATCCTCCGCGCCCAGAGGGATCAGAACCGTGATGATATCCGTACTGTCATCGAATATGGTCAGATCCAGAAGGTTTTTCCCGAAATTGATACTCTGTTCACATCCGGATTCAAATCCTTCATACCAATCCAGATACAGTCCGTTCTGCGTCTTCCGGATATACATGTTCCCGCCAAAGGCATCCATGAGATCCTGCAGGCGGCTGATACTGGTATCATAATTTTCATAAGCCCGGTAACAGGCATCGTTCGAAACGGTCAGTACCCCGGCCAGCACCTGCTTGGAACTGTCTACCTGTTCATTATGGGAATCCAGGATCGCCCGTACCAGTTCATGGACAGTCCCGTCAAATTCCACAGGGCGGAATATACTGTCATTCAGGACAGCCAGTAATCCTTCACATGTGATTTTCTGCTGGGTATCAAATGTCTTCTGGATGCTGAACACCCTTCCGGAAAAGATCAGGTCATCATCCCGGTATACATCCACGAAATCTATCAGTTTATTGAAATTCTCATAGAAATCATTACAGGGCGGGACCGTGAAGACAAATTCGCCTGCGGATCCGGCCTGTAACGAAACAGACGCGCCGGATAGTTTCAGCGCGTCCACATCAGATTCTGTAGAAAAGAATATGCTGTTGTTTACATATGCTTTATAGGCCATTATAATGTGCCCTCTCTGTAGGTAATCGTCACGGTGCCAGAGCCGGCAAGGATCACTTCATTGCTGCCTTCCGTAAAAATGATATCCGTAAATACTTCCGGAGTCTGCGCAGCCAGTGTATGAGTGATCTCCCCGAAAGAGACAGTACAGGCTTCCGTTGCCAGGAACTGTGGCTGTACCGGCATCCTGGAATTTGTACAGATTTGTGATTTTCCGATTGAAGCTGCGATTACTTCATATACCGTATTAATTACATTGTACTGATACGGATAGGCATCCAGTTCTATCACAAATGTTCCTTTTTTCTTATTGCTCTTCGTTTTGCTGACCGTGCAGAATGCTGACCAGTATCTTGTAAGATCCGGTTCGATCCGCACCTGGAACATTCTTCCATGTACCCTGTTATAGATTGTCGAAAAAATCTGCTGCCATTCATTCCGGTAATTTGCCTTCACAAATGTCAGTGTGATCTTCCTGTTTTTAAACCTTACTTCCTTTGCCAGACTGAATGTCAGATCCAGCTGTCCGTCCATTCCCGGGACATCTGCCAGTATCCTTTTTGGCTCCGGAGAACTGATTTCCACATCCGTCAACATCAGGCCAAGGTCTGTATATGATCTTACTGTTCCAAAATATACCTGGTTCATGTTATCCTCTGCCTTCCCTCAGCCGGATGGCTTCAAATCTCTCATTCATGGCTTCCGCCATTTCCCCGACCAGGGCACCCGTATCTGTCACCATCTGCATCTTTGAGATCTTGTCCAGAAGGACCATGATCTGTGACAGATAGCTCCCGATATCCTCCCCATCACCGTCCTGCGTATCATTTTCCATTTCATACCGGTAATCCGAAGCCCCGATGACCCCGAGGATCATATTATCAGTGGAATCCATGACTTCCTGGGTCCCGTCCTCCAGACCAATAGACAGTCCTTCGGCGGTATAAAGTCCGACTTCCTGCATCACTTTTGAGGGGGAATGGATCTGCAGTGCCGCCCGGGCAGCTGCATTGATGCTGTTCGCAATACTCCATGCCAGGGAAGACAATGCCCCGGACCAGGCTGACAGCCCGTTATATAATCCGGATCCGGCCATATCCCCAACACTGTACATGGAATTCGGCAGTGTGCTTAACGATGCGCTGATCCCGGTTACCATTGCATTGATTGCAGGGACCACCTGCTCTGATGCGGTCGTGGCAATCGCCGTCGCAAACCCTGTAACCGCTGTTGTGGCAAGGTTATATAGGCCCATCCCGATCTGCGCCGTTTCCGTTCCGAAATAGCTTGCCATTGTCTGGACTGTGTTCTTTACAGAATCCAGCTGTGATGTAACGCCGCTGTCCATCTCACTGCCGGCATCAGATCCAGTGTCATACATCTCTGACGGAACATCCGAGACCTCATTAACAACCGCATCCGCCATCTCGGAGGCTGCAGTTTCCACTTGTGGCTGACCGCTTTCAATGCTGCTGGCAAATTCCGCCGGGATCTCCTCCCCGGCGGTTGCTGCCGATTCCACCGCAGGATCAAAATTTACTTCTTCATTGATCTCATTGGCTGCCTCCACCATGGAATCCTTTGTTGTCTGGGTCTGTTCTGCCAGATCTGCAGTTGCCTCTATCAGCTTCTCTTCTGCCCAGTTTACGTTTTCTGTAACATCAGTAAGATTATGGTATGCCTCACCTGTCTCAATAATCTGATTTGTGAACTGATCCAATGAAGTATATGCGTTATATATATCGAAGATCGATTGACCTGTCATCTGCAGCCATTCATCATATCCGAGGATTCCATCTTCTAAAGCGGCATTTAACTCCTGCTGTGTGATCCCGTACTCCTCCATGGCTGCATGGGTAGATGAAAGAGCCAGTTCATAATTTTTCTGTGCAGTATACTGGTCTTTCAGTGACTGAATATACATCTCCTGGAGTGCTGCGACCTGTGCCTGAACCCGCATCAGTTCAATATTATTCAGGATCTCTTCATTCGTCAGGTTCAGGGAATTGGTCACTTCATCCCATGCAAGGCCAAGACCCGGGACCAGTTCATTCAGTTCATCGACCAGCCCGACGATCAGTTCCTGCTGCCCTGCAGTCCCGTCGTATGCGGTGATCAGGTCCTGCAGTTTTCCATACAGTGCCTCTGCTGCAGCTGCATTTGCTTCCGATCCGGTAACACTGGCATCATATTTATCCTTCGTATTCTGGATTGAAGCAGCCAGAGTGTCATTGACTGCAGAAACATTAAGTAATGCTTCTGTGAACGGGCTTGATTCCGCATAGGCATCTTTCCAGGAATCCGTCACCAGTTTTGTCGCTGCTGCCACGCCGGCAATCCCTGCAATCGCAACCCCGACGATCCCTCCTGCCGAGAACCCTTCCGTAAACATCGACCCGATCTTCCCGATCATATCCTGAATCCCGGACAGGCCTTTGCTGCTGATCCCTTTCACCAGCATTGCCCCAAGGATGATCCCGGTTCCTTCCAGGTTACTGCCGAGTGCTTCCAGGCTGCCTGTCAGGGCTGTCCATAAGGAACTCAGGATCTGCGGGAGGTTTGCGATGATCGCCTCAAACACCTGTGTCGTGATCTCAAGGAACGCGCTGATCAGTTCCGGGAGCATCGTGCTGATATGTTCGATAAAGGATGTGATCAGGGTGACCGCTGTCTCCACGATCTTCGGGGTATTGTCCACCAGGCCATCCAACAGGGAATCCAGGAGTGCCATCCCGGCTTCCAGGATGGAAGGAAGCGCATCCATCAGCATATCTGCCCCCTGGGAGATATAATCCCCAAGGGCTGACATGGCCCCGGATAATCCGCCTTCCTGGAATGCAGCTGTCAGTCCGCTGACGGCATCCGTCCCGAACTGGACAAATTCCCGGAGGGATGGAGTCAGGACATCTGACAGTGTGATCTGTGCCCCCTCCAGCGCGGATTTGAACAGCGTGATATCCCCGGCAAGATTGTCCAGCTGCGTTTCCGCCATGGCTTTTGCCGCCCCTGTGGAATCATCAATGGCATCCGACAGTTCCTCCCACCGGTCTTTGCTGGTTCCTAAAAGAGCGTTCACGGCCGCAATGTCCGTCTTATTGAAGATGCTGCTGATGATGGCTGCTTTATCCGCGTCGCCATAATCCGCCAGGGCATCATTCAGATCCAGCATAACATCTTCCAGCGGCCGAAGGTTTCCTTCAGAATCCACAGCTTCCACGCCCAGGGAATTAAGGGCAGTTGCTGCGGTATCCGTCGGTGCTGCCAATGACAGGAGGATATTCCGGAGGTGTGTTCCGCCTTCTGCTCCTTTGATTCCGTTATCTGCCAGGAGACCGAGGGCGGTTGCCAGTTCCGTTGTTCCTCCGGACATGATGTTGGCTGTACCGCCGATCTTCAGGATCGCATCGCCCAGCTGTGCAACGCTGGTGTTGGATTTGCTGGAGGCCTTGGCCATCTTATCGACCAGTTCACTGGTCTCATCCAGGCTCAGTCCTAACGCGGACTGCGCATCCGTGACCATGTCGGATGCAGAAGCCAGCGCGATATTGCCGGCTGCTGCCAGATCCAGCACGGTTGGCAGCATCTCCATGGATGTATTTGCATCGTATCCGGCAAGTGCCATATAGTTCAGGGCTTCTGATGCTTCTGTCGCGCTGAAGGCCGTCGTCCGTCCCATCTCCATGGCAAAGTCACGCAGGTCTGAGATCTGGTCCGTGGTTGTTCCCATGGTTGCCGCCACCTGTGACATGGAGGCGTCAAATTCCTTGCCGACATTCACGGAAGCTCCTGCGAAGGCAGTCACCGCCGTTGTTGCGGCAGCTGCTGCCGTAGCGGCGATCGAGAGTCCCTTTTTGAATCCGTTGCTGAATTTGCTCCCGGCAGAGGATCCCTCGCTGTCCATGCTCCCGGATACCTGTGATTTCAGGGATGAAGTGAAATCCTTCATCTCCGGCATGACCTGTATATATCCAGTTCCTACTTTTACGCCATCTGCCATTCCTTACATCTCCCGTAAAAACTTCTTCCTGGCTTCTTCAAATTCCTGTGCCGTCCCGTACCCCAGAAGTTCCTTCTTTTCCCCGCCGTCCATCATCTTTTTCAGCAACGGCTTCGGTTTTTTGATCTTCTTCTTTGAGTGTGACTGATATACGGCAAATTCTATGCTCCGGATGGTATCCAGCATCGATACAAGGATCACCCGTTCTCCGGACAGTTTGTTTCCGCTCAGCCGTTTCATTGTCCGGCTTTCCTCCGGAAGGCCGCAGGCAAGGATTGCTGCCTTCCTGACACCGACCTGTTCCAGATCATAGATATGGTAATACTGTGCAAAATCACAAATAAGGGCATCCTCGTCGGAAGCCCTCATCTGTGCATATGCGATTATTTTTTTTTATTTTTTGCGGCTTCAGAAAACACCTCTTCTGCCTCGCGTTTGTAGGAAGAAGTCCTGACCTTTCCTTCTTTCTCTGCCAGGAACTGGCGCAGGGCTGCATCCTGTTCCTCCCCGATCAGTTTCTGGAATGCATGGAACAGGGCTCCCAGCTGTACGAAAGACGAGCTGCTCGGATCCTGCATCTTCCGGATGCTTTCGAACACTTCCAGATCATCCATGGCATCCGCATCAATGGAGCAGGTATATCCGCTTGAGGTTGTAATGTTCATTTTCTGATCTTCCATATTGTCTCCTTTTTACTTTCAACCGTTGGACGGTGCCGCAATATACTCATAATGGGTGTTCCCGGAAGCATCCGGCAATGCCTTGATCGTGGTCTCATACCCGATCGCATCATTATCCGAGTAGGTAATGTCCCCGACTTCGGCTACCCGGCCTGCAGGAATGACAATTCTCTTCAGGTTGCCATCCTTCAGGGTCATGTCGATTACAAGGACCTGTTCCGGGAATTCGTAATTGCTTTTCACGTTGATCGCGATCCCGTCTTCCAGTGTTCCGGTTACATTTTCAGCGCCATATACCTGCTTCAGGACATTCAGGTCTAATGCTTCAAGCAGCGTATACTGGAAGCTGTCCTCCCGGCCGTTATAGATCGTCAGGACCTCGTCTCCGCCCCATGCTTTAATGGAGTCGGTCTCAATGTTGTTGGAGTTCGTAAGCCCGTCGTCAGAGATGTATCCCAGCGGAGTGAATGCTGCTGCCAGGGCTGTCCTTGCATCAGTCGGAAGTGCTGTTCCGGACGGTGCGACACTGACTGCCCCGCCAATCTTCGGTTTTGCAGCTGATACTTTATTGCTCATTCTGTGTATCTCCTTTCAAAAATCAAAAGTGCAAATTAAAAACCGCCTGATAGCGGTATTCCTTTGTTGCTGTGTTGGTAAAGTTATAATCGGTGTCCAGCCTGCAGGAGTAGATCTTATCCGAGTTTTCTGCAAATACATCCATGGCCGCCTTCACCGCTTCATTGGTGCTGGCTGCCTCCAGGAGGCTGTTTGCTGAGATCGATTGTACCGCGAAGGATGCATTACTGATCCGGTTTTCCCTTCCCGACCCGGTCTTCTCGATCACGATATACCGGGCAGGAGGATCCTCCGGGACCTCCAGGAATACATTTTCCCCGATCCCATCAATATCCTGGTCTAACAGATAATTTAAAACTATGATCTCAATCATCTCAGCACCTTCAGTAATGTATTGTTCTCCAGATTATCCCGCCATCCGTCGATCCCGACGGGATAGACATTCGCATTCCATCTCTGTGAGGACAGATGCGCTTCACTGGTATAGTCATTTCCTGCCCTGGCTGCAATCTGGCCGGCGCAGGCTGATACCGCATCCTTCATTCCGGATCCCCGCATCAGCTGCCCGATGCCGTCATAATCCAGTTCCACCCTTGTGATCTTACCCATACCGTTCTACCCTCACATTCTGTCCCCAGTCCATTGGAATCAGGTCCTGTATCCCGGTCTCCGGAAATCCAAACGTCCGGAATTCCTCCCCGAAAAACCGGACCTTTTTATCTGTCCAATCATGGGTGTCCCCTTTGGGGATCCCGAGGACATACTCGATCCTTTTCCCGGTAAGGTTCAGGGTATCCGTTACTTCCTGCGGATCCGGGCGGCCAACAAGGACATTTTCCACATCCTCATAGGCCGTAGTATATACCGGACGGTTAAACGCATCCCTGCCGGTTTCTGTCTTCAGTTCCAGCTGTACGGTTATCCCGTGGAGCATCAGTCATCACCTCCGGCAGTCATGAAATCGATCACGCCATACCTCTGGACCCTCAGGCCCAGATCCGCAAGGTCAGATTTCATGATAAAGATTGTCCTCCCGCCAGCCACGAATGTTCCGGATACGGTATATCCGAGCCCGGACTGCGAATACTGTGACAGGGCAGCTACATCCCCGGATACCGGGGTGTTCAGCGTCCTGGCAACGATATTCACCACCACGGCTTTTGCCGTGGTGGCCAGTGCGCCGCTCTCATCTGCGGCGATCATTTCATCAAGATCTTTTCCGACCTTGTGGGCATATCTGCGCAGGATGTCGCTAATGACAGGGAGAAGGTTCTCCGCCCTTGTCTGTTCATCAGCACTCATTGCCCTCCACAGGTCAGTCACATCCTGTATTGTCGCAAATGCTGCCATTTATCTCACCTCATCAGCCGTTGCTGGCAGCGACCTTTGCAAATGCAGCTGCATCCAGGATTCCCCATCCGACATATGCTTCGGATCTGAGATACACCTGGTTGTGTCCCTGCAGGTCGCCTGCCGTCGCATCATTGTCCGGGCAGCCGTACTCGATCACCTTCAGCGGGATCTCTTTTGAATAACCCCACTTGAACGCATTCTGGAAGTCACCCACGATTACCCGGTCATTGTTGCTGTTGAATGCAACCGTCGGGTTGATATCGCAGTCCATCCCGGCGAAGGTTGCCGGTTTTCCCCCGAACTTGAATTCCGGGTACCTGGAATATTTATCATCTGTCTTCAGGGCTGCCATTGCTGCTGCGAAAGCAGGTGCCATTGCGATACCAGTCACCTCATTTTCAGCATCCGTGACTTTCTGGATTGCTGACTCCAGATTGTCGTCTGCTGTGGCTGCCGCGAAGGTGACTGTATTCCCGGCAGTGATCGCACTGTCGAAATGGTTGGTTCCGACAACGGAGGAAGCGGTCCCGCTGTACGGGTTAAATCCATGGAAGGAGGCAATATCAATACCTCTTCCCAACTTCCTGGAAAAGCCTTCCATAAACGCCTGAAGGAAGGTCAGCTGCCGCTCCTCGGAAGCGTACATGAATTCATCGGATACCCTGAGGCCATATTCGAATTTGATCGGGAGGATCGAAATGGATCCCAGCGTACCGCCTCCATTCACCTTTGCTGCATTCTCCCCAACAATGGACACTTCGTGATCCATGCTGAAGGTCATGATCTCGGATCCGGTGAACGGGATCGGAGTCTGGTTTGCCAGTCTGGCAATAGTCGAATGGCCTTTTACCAGGTTAAACATTTCGGTTACAAGTTCCGGGGCAAAATAAGTTGTCCCGTTTTTACTGATAATATTTCCCATTTTCTATTATTCTCCTTTCATTTCCCGCAGCATTTTTCTCATTGCTGCATTTTTGCTGTCCTTCGGCGGGTCGCCTTCCGGATCTGCCAGAGGTGCTGCCTGGCCTCCCTTTGTGAATTTACCCAGTTCTTCCGCGCTCCTCCGGATCTCCTCTTCCGTGGTCCCTTTGAGGTAGCTGAACATGGCGACCGGCAGGCCGGATTCGATGGCGACCTTCGTTTTCAGTGCATCCGTTTCATACTGTGCGATTTTTCCTGTCGCTTCGGTGTACTTCGTATTCAGGTCTTCATACGCTGTCTTATTGTCTGCGATCGTCTTCTCATAGGACTGTTTTTCTGTTTCCCAGGACTGCGACTGCTTCTTCAGGGCATCATAATCCGCATATTCACCGCGGATCTTTGTCTCCTGCCTTGCCAGCCTGTCCTTGATGGCACTGTCAAACTCTTCCTGTGTGTTGATTGGTGTAAATTCCATGTTGTTTCCTTTCCCGGCTTTTCCGTGCCGTCTCGTAATATGTTTATCAAAAAAGAGCCTTCCGGCCCTTTCTAATAACTGATCTTCTGTGGTTTCGGATCCGGGAACTGCTGCGCAGCCCATGTGGCGAAGATCACGCTGTCCATCAGTGATACATCCATGTCCGCATAAATCGCCTGATACCCGAACCCGCCGTTGCTCCCGATCTGACGCTTGCTGCAGTTCGTCACCACCCTTGTAAGTGACGGCTGCTCCATCCGGCAGAGTTTCCCTTCAAATATCAACTTTTCAAATGTCGCATTGGCATTTATGACATCCGCTACCTTCGGGAGCACACATCCCTTCAGTTTGTGCTCCTTCATGGCATCGGCCAGGATCTTCTGTCCATTAGCCCCATCTATAACAACCTTGTTGGTCTTCTTCTTTATCTTTTCCAGGAAGCTGAGGATCCAATCGATTCCGTCCCTGACCATGATCCGCTTCACGACCTCCGTAAAGATCCTCCCGTCTTTGGTCTTTACTGCAACCGCAACAGATATGGAGTCTCCCGTCTTTGCATATTTGATCCCGACATATATCTTCCCGGTCAGTTCCGGGATCCTGTGCACCAATGTCCTGTCCCAGTCAGACTGCAGGATCGCAGACTGTTGGTTCTCCCGGATCCATAACCCCAGACGCTGGATATTGAAATCGATCTTCTTTGCGTCTGTCTCCCCCAGCTCCGCTTCAACGGTCCGTTCTGTCAGCCGGATCCCGAGAGAAGGGTTCGTCCTGTACCATAGATCCCTGTCCTGGATGTCGGACATTTCTTCCACAGACCATTCCGCCCAGCCGGAATCCTTTTTTCCGCCTTTCAGGACTTCTTCCCGGTAATCCCGGAAGACTGTCCCCGAGGAGATCGGCGTCGGCGGGGTCCCCGTCATGATGATCTGCGGGTTCCGGGACGCAGCGATTACATACAGCAGGGCTGTTTCATGGTCTGTCTGGTATTCCTGCGCTTCATCGATAATCACAAGGTCATAGGATTCTCCCAGCCCGCCTTTTGCAGTCCGTGTCCGGAACTCGACCCGTCCCCCGTCCGTGATCTCGATCAGCTCCTGCCCTTTAGCCTTGATTGACCGGTATTCAATCCCGAGCTTATCCAGTAATCCTTCCAGGCGTTCAAATGCCTTGTGGGCTGTCTGTACCAGATGGGCAGTGTGCAGGATCCGTTCGCCGATGGCAAGGCCGTAAAGTTCCCGGATCGCCAGGATCTCTCCTTTCCCGTTCTGCCTCGGGACTTCGTATCCATATCTGGTATGGGCCCAGAGCCCGTCCCTGTTTCTGGCGAGGATATCCCTGATGATCAGCTTCTGCCATTCCATTACAGTCTGCCCGGTGAGCTCATACAGATCTATGGCATCTTTCCCATCTGTCCTGGAATATGGCAATGCGATCCGGACTGTCGGCTTCTGGCTGCCGATTCGTTGTTTCATATTCTGTTCCCTTATAGGTATAAAAATAGCAGCCTGGCCGGCTGCCTGTGCTATAATTCCGCCATCAAAAAAGAGCCTGGAGGCTCTTTATCGCATAATCATTGTACAATTTTATCTGATCATTCAAATACTAACTCTTTTCCTTTAAAGGAATCATTGCTCTTAATTGCTATCCAGTCTGGAATAGAATTGAGATAGTAATCATATTGTTTGCCATCGATAACAGCCTTATGATTATTACTAAACTCATAAGGTCTATCCAGAGTAATTACTTTACCCCCGTTTATCTTGAATTCATCTATGATTAAATATCTATTCTCCATCACTCAGCAATTTTTCAAGCTTCGAAATATAATATTGCAGATTCTTTTGAGTTATTTTCATTTCTTCTTCTGGAATTTTATATCTTTTTTGTACGCTAATCAAGTACTCCAGGGTGTGAAGTGGGACTCGAACCCACGATTCCCAGAGCCACAATCTGGTGCCTTTTCCTCTTGGCCATCCACACCATAATAATGTTGCACAATTTCAAAAAAATGGTATTATTAAATTGTAAGTGCGTAAAACCCTTACCGGGGCGAACGTGGACCCTTAGGTCTGCGGGGCGCCCATTTTTAATGTTTTATTACGCCAATAATATCGTCTTCCTTTTTTATTATCACTTTAACCTGTTTTTTATATGATTTCCGTTCGATTCTGTTTAAGACAGCTTCATGCACTTCTTTTACCGTTAAAGTACTTGTGCTGGGCAATTCAATTATTACTCCACCTGGATTTTTTGCTATCTGGTGTATAGCTGTCTGGAGTTGCTTATCAATTGAATTTATCGAAGATGCTGTTTTATGCTCCCATAATTTTCCTTTCCATAAGTAATCAGGGGTTTTGACGCCCTCTTTATTTACTTCTTTAAGCAATCTAACATCTCCTCCGAATTTTTCTATAAGCCAGTCAGCACAATTAATTTCCTTTTTGTGCTTTGATGTTTTATATCCGTTTTCTCTGTTCACCACCCCTCTTCCCGGTCTGTCAGATCCATATATGCTCCTGATTCTTTTGCTTAGTTTATCCATTTGTAACCGTTCTTCTATAATCTCCTGTTCCCTGGCAACTCTCGCCTCCCTCTGGCTATCGTATTCCTTCCGGCTCCAGGCATCCTGATAGGTCCCCCGCTCTGTTTTTGTGGTTACCACGCATGTACAGTTCTTATGCCTGGCATAGATATCAGCTGGCCGGTTGTCATAATCGTATGTACCGACCAGATCCTGGCACCAGGCGCAGCACACACCGATGCTCTCCCGGATCACGGTCATCCGAAAGCCAGCTTTTGCTCGAAAATCAGCATTGCTTTTGAGGAAATTATCAAAGAAAGACTGAATTATATTTCCGGAACCGTCTTCCAGGAGGTTTTCATATTTACTTCCCATTCTCGTCCTCCTGGTAATCCATCAGCTTATTGATCAGCCCGTTGACCCGTTCCTCCGGGAACTCCGGCCGGATCGGCGTGATCCGGATCCCGATCTGCTCATCCTGCTGCCGCTGCATCTTTTCTGCCGCTTCCATGACCATCCCATGTATCTCATTCAGGAACGGTACGATGATCCTGTATGCGATATTCCAATAGAGTGTTCCGTTCGGAAGGTTTTCTTCTGCCAAGTAGTCTAATAATGCAGAAGAAGCACATTTCCCGAGTTCCTCAGCGTATAAAGAAACTTCCTTCGCAGTGTGTTTTTCCCTGCTCTGGAAGCTCCTGATCAGCCTGCTGGCTTTCATATTCTGTTCAAATTCCGACTGTATCTTTTTATACAGTTCCGGAACAATGTCTTTCGCCATATCAGTATCCTGTCATGTCCCTCATTTTCTCCCCCGTCACATAATCCGGGATCGCCTGGTTGATCTTCACGACCGCATCTCCGATCCCGGCCAACATTGCCGCATCCGGCTCAAAGATCGGCTCAAATACCGGGGTTGTCAGGTACATCACTTCCCTCCTGTACGGATACTGATCCCGCAGACAGGCAGCCACGTATCCGGCATTCAGGAACCCTGATCCGAATGTTCGCTGGGCTTTTCTTGCACGAAGGCGCATATTCTCATGTGCCGCCTTAATCGCATCTGCGGAAGACGGGTTGTCCTGGGGAAATCCCAGATCATCCAGCGTCAGCCCTGTTTCCCCTGCAAATGCCGACGCGAACATCCGCAGCTGGTCAATATGCGGCTGTATGGACTGCTGTGCGAACTGTCCGACCACCGGATGCTGCTCATTGCTATCCTTTGTGAAAACCAGCATGGAGGATATGGTTGCTTTCCATTTATCCATTGCTTCTGCGTCCTGGCTTAACCCCGTCACCCATTTCTGGGGGAAGGAATAAAACTCCGCAGTGATCTCTGATCTTTTTAACGTCCTGACGGCCCCGTCCACCAGTGACATGCATGACCGACTGATCCGGCTGTGGCCAAAGGGCCTCCGGGCATCCGGCCGGAAGATCACCGGCACCAGCAGCGGAATACCCGCAGGATTACCTATCGACCTCGGTGCTTTCCCCGGCTCATAATAATCTGTCCGGTCAGGAGTGAAATAAGCTTCGATCAGCGGGGCATCGGAATCAGAATCTCTCTTAAGTACTGCATACCCTTCCTTCAGGAGGCCTGTGATCGGGTCTATCTCCCCCGTCGCATTCCCTCCATCGATCACCTGCATCCTTGGGAACCCGTTCTCATCCGGGGAGATATAGATGAAGCTGCAGGAGGATATCAATGCTGACAGGACCGCACTATCAGGAAGGATATCAATGTTGTTCATCTGGAAGATCTCGTTCATCCCGAGATTATCATCACGGAACTCCCTGAATACGATCCTGTCTGCCAGGCTGTCCACTGCCATGGCGCACCACCCAAGGACTTCATTCAGCCATTTCAGTTCCTTCGGCGTGGAGACATTCAGGTCTTTCGTTATATGCTTCATTTCATAATGCTTATAACGAAGGTTTACCCGGTCCCTCTTTGTATTCAGTTTCCGTCTCAGATACGCAATCCCTTTCAGATCATCAGCCATCTTTATTTTCCTCATCCTGTTGTTTCTTCCGGAGCAGTTCGATCAGTGTATTACCGTTTTTCTCCTCCCGGCTCCGGATAAAGGTGTCTTCATTGATCTTTTTCAGCTGTGCCGGCGTCAGTCCCAGCTCCCGGAAGCACATCAGCAGGGTTTTGTTCAGGTCATCCCAGATCACATAGGCCGGATTCTTCACTTTATTCGTGAAGCCGCCCTTGTTAGTCTGTTCTATGATCAGCTCCTCTTCCAGGAGCATTTCCCCGACATTATCCCGCTGCTCTGCATAGGCCGCTGCCATGTCGATCAAGTCATCAAATGACTTTTTATAGGTGCCGACTTCTTCACACAGCTTTTTGATCCTTGTTTTCCATCTTCTTTTTTTCACTTTCCACCTGCTTCCCGTGCAGTGTACGTCAAAATACGACACGTTTTTTCTCGCGTGCGCGCGGTAATGGAAGAGACTCCATTTACCCCCTTTTATGATTTTTCCTCCCGCAGAAATCCGCCCAGTAAGAGGGGCGGAAGGGCGGCCGGCACCCTGGGAGGGGGATATCCCCCCTGTTTCCGGGTCTTTCCCGAAACCGTCTGTTTTCTGCAGGATCCCTTCGGATCCATCGAAAAAGAATCCTGTTGTTTTCCTGTCCTTTTTCAGATCCTCAGATGCTTTTGTTCTTTTTTCTTTTTTCTTTTTCCATCACAAAAGCCAAATCAACTTTCTTCCCGAACTACCATGAGAGGGTTGCCCAGTCCGCATGAAGCGGAAGATCGTCATTGTCTCCGGACAGATCGTTTTCCCTTGTTTGTATTCCCGAATCTTCCTCTGCTTTTCTGGCGTTCTTTTTTATGCCCGGGTCTTTTTTAGGGCGGCCTTTTGAATCCCGGCCGGAATTGATCCCGAGGTTTTTTTCCTGCCCGGGTAAAAATAACCGGGCCCCTTTCTGACGGTTACAATAACGGTGGGCCAGTTGAAGATTTGACAGGTCGGACGGATGCCCGCCCTTGTCGATCGGAATAATATGGTCCACGGTCCTGCTCATGGGATCCGGATATTTCAGGGACATGTCCACCGGCAATCCACAGATGCCGCAGATGTTCTGCATCTGGAATATGATCTTTTTATTCTTTTCGAGGGCCGTACGGTGTTCCCCTATCCGGTCTTTTCTGGTGGGCGGCATTTATTTTACCCACCGGGACATGACATAGCCGGCATCCACTTTATACCAATCGCCAAGGTCTTCCAGGATCTCAACCTCTTCCCCGTTCCGGATCACACCGACCGGGTCTGCGTCGGTATTCGGCTGCGGCCTGATATTCAGGCTGCCTCCAAATACGGTTCCTGTTCTCTTTGCCGGCTTTTCTTTCTGGGCTTTCCCGGCCTTTTCTTTCTCTTTCAGTTTCTCTGTTTTCTTCTCTGCCATATCTATTTCCTTTCCTGTAACGGGAAACAGCACCCGAGGGTGCTGTTTCTCGATGGTTTGTAACTTGGAGGTATTATGATATATAAAATTCCATTAGCATAATAGCACATAAAAAGGTGGCATATAGTGGCATCTTTTATTTTCTCAGTTTCCGGATCTCCGGATGAACAGATTCGAATTCTGCCAGGGCTTTCTTATGCAGCTTCAGGATGTGGGACTTATCATAGGACATCCTTCTGCTGATCTCATCCCACTTCTGTCTCCGGACATACCGGCAGGACAGGAGAATCCTGTTTCTCGGATCCGGCATCTCGTCGATCTGTTTTATGATCTTTTCCTTCAGGCCGATCAGCTGGTCTGTCCTGAAATTGATATAAGTCTGCAGGTCTACCATCCGGACTACAACATCACTAATCTTATCTTTTCCTGAATTCCCTTTTGGCATCCCGGTTATTTCCGGGGAGGAGCAGCCTGCTGCCAGCTCCCTCAGGTACTCCAGTTCCCTGTACTTTTCATCGATCTCATGATCCAGCCACCACAGCTGTCTCAGATATTCCTTCGCCGTCAATATCCATTTCCTCCGGTCATAAAACTTTACACATTTACGAGGCTGTTTGCAGCTCCTTCCTGAGCTGCTGCAAATGGTTTCTTTCTATATTTGTATGATCAGGTCTCCTTCTTTTTCTTCTTCCAGCGGGAGACCGGTTTCTTCACATAAACAAATCTCATGTATCCGTATTGGTTAATCATGGTTTCTACCAATATATATCCCTTCGGTGCGATTGGCGGATGCTCTTCGTTGTAGTTACGCTTTACCAGCGTCGGTGTCTCCCGCTCCGGCTGTCTGGCATTCCTGGTATTGAACCATCTGTGCCCGCCGAATTCCGGCTGCCAGTGGTCAAATAAATAATTTGCAAGGGCCGTATAATCCTCCCCGTGATCCACACCATCATAGAAGTTATGTTCCCGGAGGTATTCTATCCGGATATTCTTTCCATACTTCCACTGGTCCCGTATGGCCTCCTCCGGGATCCCGTCAGACACCATATGCATATGGAACCGGTGTGTATTTTTCCCCCTGCCTAAATATGCGAAGATAACCACATCCGGATACCTCCTGCGGAGTCTCCGGATGTAATTATCTCTCAGTCTTTTCATTTCTTCGTATTCATGGACTTCGTTGTCATTGTCCAATGTCAGTGTGGAATAAATGGATCCGGAGGAGAAATTTGCATTGAACAGCCTGACATGCCTTCTCCGGGATATTGCCTCCCGATGTGCGGACCGTTCTTCCTCCGTATGAAATCTGGGTTCGGAAGGTTCAGACAATCTGTGATCCCTATTCTCTTTTATATAGTAGACTTCCTGTTCACAGATACTACCGTAGAACGTCCTTCTCTTTACCCGTTTCATTTCCTGCCCTGGTTATTTCTTTTTCTTTTCCTTTTTTTCTGCTGCCGGTGCCAGATCTTCGATTGTCATCTAGCCGTCCTCGATCGGCCGGATCTTCCACTGCCCGTTTTCGCAGACCAGATAAGAATCTGCTTTCCGGATGGATCCGGTCTCTGTCTCTCCGGCCTTGTAATCCAATTTGTGTTTAATGGAGTATTTGATCTCCGGATTTTTCACATTCAGGACTTCCCCGGTGGCTGTGTCTGTCGTCTTGACATTCTCCAGTGTGATCCCGATATCCAGTGTAATCGCAGCCTTATCAGAATCCCGGATCTCCATCTTCTTTAGGACAGTTTCCAGGATCCGGTCAAAGGATCCCCGGACATCAATAAATGCATCTGAGCTGATGCTTAACAGCATATCTTCCTTCATTATTTTTTCCTTTCTGGCTTTATTGTCAGCGGCCACGGCTCCGGCAGTTCCCTCCACGCCTCTACTTCGTCTGACGGGCACTCACTCCATTTATCCGCATGGCTGTACATGCCCCATTCATCCCCGTTCCACCAGCAGAAGTCCGTATCTCCCAGGACTGTGACGAGATACATTCCCTGCTTTTCCGGGAGCCGTTCAGATGTCGATATCCATTCCTGGATCCCATCTTCACTGTCTCCCATTCTCCGGTTCCATGCCTCAATCAAATCTTCTTCACAAATACTCTCTGCCTGTGAAAAAACTGCAAGGCATTCATAGCAAACAATCTTTTCCGGTCCAAAAATACCTTCCAGATGCAGATCTGTTCCTCCGCAAAACGGGCATGGTTTTAACTCTTCAGTTTTTCTGTTTAGTTTTGTCGAGTTCTTGTTAAGTTCCATCATTTTCCTCTCAGTAATGTGATATATAAAACCGGTTCTGATCGTTCGGTGTCCGGAACCCGGATCCACGCCGTTTCCGGGTCCTCGGGCTGTTGCTGTTAGTCAGGATCTGGTTTGTGGCCTTATATATCAGTGACACACTGACCCCGACCCGCTTTGCAATCTCTTTATAGGAGAGATTCTGCTGCAACAGAACCTCGATTTCTTTTTTCTTTTCCGCCGTCAGCTTCATTGGCACCTCCTTTCCGGAGCGATCCGGAGACCGCTCCGAAAATACCCGTGATAATATTCAGCCTTCCGGCGTTGTGCTCTTGTCCTCTTTAGCTGCACAGGGGATAGTCTGTCCGAATCCTGGCAGGTTGATCCAGTTATTGTCGGAATCCATATAAAATCCTTTCAAGCTGCCCGCCTATTTTCTCTCCAGCTCTTTCAGCCTGTCACCTAAGTATTGCAGTTCATGTTTCAGATCCTTGATCTGCATCTTCAGTTTCCAGATCTTTTCCTCCTGCCTTCTGCAGGCGGTTTTCATGTCATGCTGGCTGATCCCCTCCCTGACTCTCCGCTGGATTACCTGTTCCATCCTCTTCCTTGAAATGATCATTACATACCTCCGTTCTTTCTTATCTTTTTCCAGTATTTTTTTATTTTTTAAGGATTCTATCCCGCCCGATATCACCGCAATGACGAATGCGAACGCAATAACCGCCACATACAACCCGGCTTCTATCCACAGCGGGGATAAGACCCAGATCCACGCCCACGGGATTGCCCCGAACAGCCTCAGGATGATAAACAGGGCTGATAGGCCGATCCCTATCCATATACTGATCATGATTACCTCCCTATTCCCAGTGAACGCTCTGCCCTGGCAATCGCCAAGTCCGCCCTGGCTGCCACCTCATCCGCACGGGCCTGGCACTTCCGGCTGTAATCCATGATCCAGATCATGTATCCCGTGATCAGGATGGCAAATGCAATAAACGCGATCTTTTTCAGGTTCTTTTTTTTCCTTCTCCTGCTCCTCATGTTGTTTCCCTCCTTATCTCCTCCACCATCCGCAATATGGTCTCCACAATCTTCTTTTTGCTGTCTGTTTTGCATATCGCGAACATCCGGTATGCACTGTTGATCTTTATATGCTGCACCCGGACAAATGTCTCTGAAGTGTAGATCTTAATATCTTTCCCACCCGGCACCTTCTTTATCAGGGATTCCGCAGCATAGGCCCATTCTTTCTGTTTTTCTGTCATCTAAAGTCCTTTCAATCTTAGTTTGCCGGCGATAAATACTGCTGCCGGTCTCCCGGATCCGCGCTGCCTGCTGCCTTCTTCTTCCTGGCCGGGCAGTTCTCATATGGTTCATCCAGCATACAAATACAATTCCTGTTATATCCGCAGGACATCCCATAATCGGAATAACACAGGCCCCTGCGCATGACGATGTATTTATCCGGTTCATATGCATTGTCCGCCCGATCCTGGTCTTCCAAATCCCGAACCATCTGCTCTGCGGATGCCTTTGTTGTAAAGGAACAGATATACTTGGTCTTCTCCTCATATTTATCCTGGACCGTAAAGATCATGATGCAGCTCCCTCCTCACACTGGCTTTCCAGATATTCATTGATCCGGCTGACCTTCCATCTCGGACTGCTGCCGACCATGACCTTTGCACAGGCAGCTGTCCCGATTTTTACGGCGGAGCTGTAGCAGCATCCGAGTAGTTCCTGTAATCTTTTTGTATTGATCAGCTTGATGTTCTCTTCATATATTTCATTGATTCCCTGGCATTCATCCTCGGTACCGGCGTTCTTTTTTTCTGGTGCTGCAACACCATATGTTCTTCTGTTCATTGTTCTCCTCCCTTATTTTAAAGTGGCTGCGATCTCATTGACGCTCTTCTCGTATGCCAGTTCCTGGATCTCCTCGTCCATCAGATCCACGATCTGGCCCTCGTAAACTGGCCAGGATCCATTCCTCCGCAATTCGGCTCCGTATGTATGATACGGTTTGTCCACACTGATCTTTGTTTCATCATTGATCATTTGTGTTTCCAACAGATCTCTTATTGTCATAATTCCCTCCGGTTTTCCTTTTCTGATATACTCCCCTCACTGTTTTCATCAGTGGGGGCTTTTATTATCCTTACTACCCCCAGATACTGCAGCTCGGTATAACACTCACGGATCTGCTTTTCCGCCTCATACAGCCTCTGGAATATTTCATTTAGTTTTTCTTCACTGATATCAATCGCTATCCCTCTGATAATTACATTCTCTTCTTTCATAATTCCCTCCGGTTTTCCTTTTGTGATATACTCCCTCCTATGGAGGTGGTACTGTGAATCTTGAATATAATTTTGATAACATTGTCCTGCTGCGTGATGAGATGCGTTCCCTTCGCAAGGCAAAACACCATACTCTGACAAAAGATAACTGCCGGTATTTTCAGGCCCTGTATAAAGCAGACCTGATAAAACTGGATCAGAGTAAGGAACGTGATGCTTTTAATCGGCCGATTCCCCTTAATACTGCACATATTTCTGACAAGGGGCTCCGGTTCCTGGTCTGGTCACGCAGGCAGAAGATGAGAAGCGTCTTGCTGCCAATCCTTATATCGGTAATAACAACCGTAATACTATATATGTTAGAACACTTGTTATTACCGATAGTATTATCGTGGTTTTAGTAGAATACATATCTGCCCTCCTGTTATTCTTCCCATTCAGCCAGGATCCGGTCGACCTCATTCCCTATCTGTAACAGCTTTGTCCTGACCTCTGTCGTTCTTAAGCCAAACATAATGGCTGTTTCGTCCAGCATGGTCATCAGTACGGAACCAATCTCAGCGAATGTTTCCTCCGGATCGATCCCTTCCTGCTGGCACATCCTTATATGATCACAGATCACTACATCTATCTTTTGGCAGGATATTACTGCCCGCTGCTGCATTTTTTTATATCCATGTGGTTTACCTCCATAATTATTTTCCAGTTCTGGTGACCGTAGGTTAGCAAGTGATCCCCTTTAAGTGGATTTTTCGGGCAAAAAAATATTATCTTTAGGAATCTTATACAGATCTGATAACATAAATACTGTCGCTGAATTGGGAATAACTACCCCTTTTTCCCAGTTTCCTACTGTTTTATTTGACACTCCTAATTGATTTGCCACTTCATCCTGAGTTAATCCAGCATTTACTCTGGCTGCTGCCAAACTTATTTTCAATTCTTCCATTCTTTCCCTTTCCCCCGTATAGCCGATAGGCCAGCTGCAATTATTATTTTTGCTTACGAATAAGGTATATAATTCCAATTATTGTAATCACGCTGCAGATAACCTCAATAATCTCTAATGCTAACATACCTGTACCTCCTTTCTGCATATCATTATTGACAAAGTAAAGGATGAAAAGTACAATCTGACTGAGGGGAGGTTTCCCTCCCCTTCTCCTACTCCAGCAGTTTGATGATCAGTTCAATGATCTGTGCTGCGAGTCCGAGAATGGCGGTCACGAGTGTAACCTGTGCAACGAGGAGCTCGTGACTCTTTTTTATTGGCCTTCTTTTCATCTTTGCTTTCTCCTTTCGTGTTTGATGTCATTATTATAAATCCACTTAAAGTGGATGTCAACACTTAAAGTAAAATATTTTCACTTTCGGTGTTGTTTAATAAACACTTTTGGTGTATATTAGATCTGCGGAGGTCTTACAACATGAATAATTCGACTTTTAATGATATTTTTTCGAATAGATTACGCTATTATTTATCTATTAATAATATGACTCAATTAGAACTTGCAAAAAAATTAGGGGTTGGAACTACGTCAGTTTCAAACTGGTGCAAAGGGTTGAAGACTCCTCGTATGGATAAAGTTGATACAATGTGCACTATTTTCAATTGTAAAAGAAGGGACCTCATGGAGCTTCCTGAAGACGGACAAATGCACTCAAGATTATCTGCTTCCATAACCCAAAGGCCCCTCTCCTCAGAAGAGTCGGCCCTGCTGGATGATTACCAGAAGCTGAACACAGCCGGCCGGTCAAAGGTCCGTGAATATGCCTCTGATCTGACCGAACAGAAAAAATATACAGAAGATACAGGATCCTCAGGGTCAGCCGCTGGATAATATCTGTAGAATTCCTTTATTAAAAATAGATTTGGCAGTGAAGGAGAAATAATTATGAAGGCATTAACTGCTATACTTGCTGTTCTTCTTGGTGGAGTTTTTGTTGCACTTCTTTTATTTGGCGGAAAATTCGCATCGGATCCCTCCAGCCGCCCTGCTGCCATGACGCAGGAGCAATCGGTTCAGATCGAAACCGAGCCGATCACTGCCGCTGAGCCGGAGACCTCACAAATTCCGGCTACAGATATCATAGGTATGTGGAAATATGCCGGTATCGAGGTTTTCTATGATTCTATGTCAGATGATGAGATTCAAAATCTAAAAGATGCCAATGCCAACCTGGAGGCATACTTTGTTTTTAATGAAGATCACACTGCTGCGAATACATTTATTGAAAATGGCAGCCCCACCATTCATGAGGGTTCATGGTCTCAGCTGACCCCGGATCTGTATAAGTATACTTATACATATTATTCTGAGGTTACAAAAAAGACCTCAGACGTTGAGAGTACGATCACAATATCCGATGGCAAACTGTATGAGAAACAATTCGATACCGGCACAAGCTATATACTGCTTATATATGAGAGAGTACAATAACAGATGATTCGCCAGCTTCAACTGATGGATGATCCGGATAAAGCATTGCAACAATAAACAGTTATTTCAGTCCACTTTTCATTACTTTGTCACACTTTTTGTAACTTTTGTACATTGATTCCATAATTGGGTTTTGTTAATATAATGGCAACAGGACCCCCTGCACTTCTCCGCCGTTAGGCGTGCCAGTGACCCAATGGGGGACATTTTTTTAAAGGCCCAATGACGAAAAGCTGTCTCCTTAATGGGATATCAGCAGTGTCTTGGGCCTTATATTTTATATATGACTGAATATACGAAAAAGCCGACAACATTAAAAAATAATTATTATTATAAAATATTATTAAATATCAGTTAAAAATATTGAACTATTCGATGCTAGGCTATATAATTCATACAACGGAACTCACCAAGCCTATGTTGTCGAAAGACATTATGCGTAACATGGTGAGTATTTTGTTATCATGGAAATTGAAAAAACTGCTATATTATTACAATTTATTATCTTCAATCTGACTATGTCAATGCATATAATTTTATAAGGGATATTGAATTATTATTTAATGATTATCAATTTGCAAAAAAAAAACATCTTGGTTTTCCGGATAACTGGAAGAAATTATTGGATTATAGACACTAATCGATGCTTTTCTTCTTCAATGCATGGTAGATAAGATTTAAAAATACCGGCCTGTTGCAGCAGGCCGGTACCGAGGATCAGAGAACAACCAGGGAATCTGGTATAATCCCGCTCCAAGCAAGTGTGATTATACCATCCATTCCCTGGAATATAAAGTATTTTTCAGAAAGGATGGTATTTATTATGGCAAGAATCAAGAAACGGGCAGACGGACGTTACCAGTCGAGCCTCACATTCGAAGGAAAAAGGTATACGGTCTATGCCAGATCTCTGACGGAGTTGAATGAAAAGAAGCTGGAGCGGCTCCAGCAGCTGCAGCTCATGTCCCTGAATCATCAGAATCCTGTTTTGAATGATTATTATGAGAAGTTCAAAGAAGTCCGGAGGAGCAAGGTCAAAGGCAGCACTCTCCTAAATCAGGCAAAGTGGTACAAAAAGACCTCTTCTATAGTCCTGGACTGTGGTTTCACCCTGGGACAGCTCCGGATCCGCGACATCCGACCGGCAGATATCCAGGAAGTCCAGATGAAGCTGGCAGATACAAATCTGGCTTCCCATTCTGTGAACGACTGCATGTCTCACTTGTCCCAGGTATTTAATTACGCTGTAAGGGATGAAACGATAGAAAAAAATCCCTGTAAATGCATCGAAAACATCCGGAGGACCGAACCTGCTGCCAGAGATACTTATCACAGGGCATTGACGAAGGAAGAGACTTCTGCTTTTTTCCAGTCTGCAAAGGATTCCTTTTATCTGAACCATTTCCGGATGATGATTCAGACCGGGATCCGGATCGGAGAACTTTCCGCGCTCCGGGAATCTGATATAGACCAGAAGAACAACTGTATCCATATCACAAAAACGATCACCCGAGATGAATATGGAAACTATGTGGTTGGAGATTCTGCCAAGACATATTCCGGGAAAAGGGATATCCCGCTGAATGATGTGATTACTGAAATCATAAAGAACCAGAGGCGGAACAATAAGATGCTGTTCGGAATGAAATTCTGTTCCTGGCTCTTCCCTTCTTCCAATGGGAATATGCTGAGGGAGTACACAAGTAACCGGGAAATCAAGAGGATCTCAAAGGCCGCCGGCATTGAACATTTTACAAATCATGCTTTTCGTGATACTTTTGCTACGAGGTTTATGGAGCAACGTCCACAGGACTTTAAAGTCCTCTCTGAATTGTTGGGTCATTCGAATACTAAGATCACTTTGGATCTTTACACCCATGTTATGAAGGAGACACGGGAAAAGGCGATGAAAGAGATCACGATCGCCATGTAATCAGGACAGTATCACCCTACATGTCATTCGGATCCGGAAGCCTTGATATCCTTATATTCCCGGATTCAGTCCTGTCGCCCGCATCGAGATTCCGGAACCGGCTGTAAATAGCCGGTTCCGGTTATTTTTTTCTTAAAAAACGTTGATTTATTGCGGAAGGCTCAAATGACATATTTGGATCATATGAACTATTCATCAAGTAATCAATAAGGATTATCCGAAAACAATTGCGGGATATCAATTCTCCCGCCATTAGTACATAATCGTTATTCATTATTTATCATGTATAAACGAAGGATCCACATTTTTACATTATATATACCGGTTTCTCCTCATGTATAAAATAAAGAATGTTGGATTTACATGATGAAATTCCGCTTTTTATCATGTAAAAAACTGGAGGCATTGATTATACATGATGAAATTCTGCTTTTCGTCATGTAAAAAACCGGAGGCACTGATTATACATGATGAAACTCTGCTTTTCGTCATGTAAAAAACTGGAGGCATTAATTATACATGATGAAATTCTGCTTTTCGTCATGTAAATAATAAAAACATTGGATTTGCATGACGCTCAGGTTATAGGGGAACGGAATCGGTAATGCAAGATTGATTTTGCCTGCTTTCCAATCAGAATGTTTTACAATTCCGGCTTTTCATGATACATTTGCAGCAATGACAGAGAAGAAATCCGGTATGTTAATTGAATATGGGGAAGAGACGGAGCGGGTGATCCTGGTCGGGATTGATCCGTCTCCTTCGGCGCAGGGCAGCGAAGCGGAAGCTTCACTGGAAGAGCTCGCAGAACTGGTCCGGACCGCCGGGGCGGAGGTTTTGTTTTATGTGATGCAGTTCCGGGACAAACCGCACCCCGGAACATATGTGGGTTCCGGCAAGGTACTTGAGATCCTGGAGCTGATCGAAGAACAGCACGCCACGGGAATCGTTTGCGACGATGAACTCTCCCCTGCACAGATGCAGAATCTTTCAGACGCCCTGAATGTTAAAGTGATGGATCGCACCATGGTGATCCTGGATATCTTTGCGCAGCGTGCAGCTTCCAGAGAGGGAAAGCTTCAGGTGGAACTGGCTCAGCTTCGTTACACTGCTTCTCATCTGACAGGTATGCGCAAATACTTGTCCAGGCAGGGCGGCGGAATCGGAACAAAGGGTCCCGGCGAGAAAAAGCTGGAAATGGACCGAAGACTGATTGGACGCAGGATCACTGCCCTCCGGGAGGAGATCCGCGAAATGGAAAGCAACCGGCAGATACAGAGAAAACGCAGAAGCGAATCCGAGTTCCCCGTCGGAGCCATTATCGGATATACCAATGCCGGTAAATCCACGCTTCTGAACAAACTGACAAACGCAGATGTTCTGGAGGAAGACAAACTGTTTGCCACGCTGGATCCCACGACCAGAACCTTGTCTCTTCCAAACGGGCAGCAGGTTCTTCTGACGGATACTGTAGGGTTTGTCCGAAAATTGCCCCACCATCTGATCGATGCATTCCGAAGTACCCTGGAAGAGGCAAAATATGCCGACTTCCTGATCCATGTCGTGGACTCTGCAGATCCGGAAATGGAACGTCAGATGGAGATCACGTATAAGACCCTGTCAGATTTAGGCGTCACAGACAAACCAGTGATCACGATCTTCAACAAATTCGATCTCTTGACAGCTGATGATTCGCCGGATCCCCTTAACGGCAGCCGTATATTCGCAGACAGTCACGCCGGAGAAATCGTCCGGACCTCTCTTCTGTCTGAAGAGGGCTGTGAACTGGTCCGCTCCGCAATCGTCCGGCTGCTTCGCAATGACAAGATCTATGTGGAGCGGCTGTATGATTATGCCGATGCAGGAAAGATCCAGCTGATCCGTAAATATGGAGAGCTGGTCACAGAAAGCTATACAGAAAACGGGATATATGTCGAAGCATATATCCCGAAGAAATATCTCTGAGCTTTACAATTTCTGTTCTTTGTAAATCTCTGTTCTCTGCAGTTTTACTCCCAGACCTCATCCGCCGCCGGATCGTAGTACTCTTCTATCACCGGCTCATAATACTCCTGCACCACCGGTTCCGGTACATAGGATTCCTCCACCGCCGGCTCATGGTATTCTCCCACCACAGACGCCGGTTCATAATATTCTTCCACTATAGGTTCCGGCTCGTAGTATTCTTCCACCACAGGCACCGGCGCTGCCGGTTCCTCCGCTGCCGGCTCTGGAGCCGCAGGTTCGATTACCGGTTCCGGTTCAGGCTCCGGCACCGGCTCCGGTACAACAGGCTCTGTTACTGCAGGTTCCAGTGCAGGCTCCGTTGCGGCAGGTTTCGGAGTCGGCTCAGGCTCCGCTGCAGCCGGCTCTTCAATCACCGGCATAGGCTCCGTTTCCGAAACAGCCGGATCCGCCGGTGTATCCTGAATCTCTGCCCCTGCGGTTGTTTCCGGGGCTGATACTGTTGTACCTTCTGTCGAAGCTTCAGCCACCGGTTCTGAAGCCGGCTCCGTCTGTGTCTCCGGCTCTTCGGCAACAGCTGGCTCTGTCTGTGCCTCCGGTTCTTCTGCGGCTGCAGCCTCCGTCTGAGGTTCCGATTCCTGGAAGGATTCCGATTCCTGTGTAGTCTCAGCTTCCTGCGCAGTTGTCTCGTTCGCTTCGGGTTCTTCCGCCGGAGTTTCCTCCGCAGAAGGTTGTTCCGCCAGAGTTTCGCCTGCGGCAGTTTCATTCACCGTAGTCTCTTGTGCCGTGGTTTCTTCTGTCGAATTCTCCTCCGTCGTATCTTCTTCTGAAGTTTCTTCTTCGGTCGTTTCCTCTTCGGTTTCCGTCTCCTGCTCCGCTTCCTTTGCAGCAGCTTCGGCTTCTTCCTTCAAACGGTAATATTCTATGATCGCATACCATCTCCCGTATTCCGTCGATGTCATATTGCCTAATAATTCATAGAATTTCGGAGTATCAACAATCGCTCCTCCGTAAAGCCTCATGGCATTGGGAGCCCCCTCCACGGAAGCACAGTGATATGCAATGGCATTATAATACTCTTCATCTGTCAGGACCGCCGGATCAAACCCGTAGATCTCTTTCAGCTTATTTTCATTCTCTTCGTGATAAATGAACGGGACTGCTTTTGCCAGATCTCCTTTGAACTCCACTGGGGAACCCGGGTTGATATGTCCCCAACCCCAGGCAACCTCTCCGGTAATATTATAATAGCTGATCCACTGACTCAAGGGAGTCACCTCAATCCGGTCTGTACTGTGGATAACCAGCCATTCCTCCTGATTGTTCCGGTCAAATCGAAACACGAAACCATTGATTTCCGCAAGATAAGCATAGTTCTGGCTGATCTGCTGCTGCAGGACATTGAGATCATAGGTCAGAGAATAAATCTGCTTCTGCAGTTCCTGATATTCCGGATTCTCTTCCCCCTCGGTCAGAAAACGGACCCCCAGCCTGCCTTTCAGCAGCTTTGCCTCAGCCTCCTTTTCCAGGAGTTCCTTCTTCATGTCCTGAACGAGCTGCCGGTTCTCCTCATTATCAGGTTCCGTGTAGGAAGTATTTTTTACAAGGATCCCCGCATGTCCATACTGCCATCCCAATTCGCTGGACGGTGAACGGGGAACAGCGATGACCATGCCCTCCCGGATGTGGGAAAGGTCACGACTAACCCCATAGTTGTAACACATTTCATTCGCATTCAGCTCCAAAAATCCCAGCCCTGCATCCTGATAAACATAACTGACCCAGGCCGCGCAATATCCTTTTCCGGGCGTCGGCATATTCCAGGCTGCATTTACGATGCGTTCCGCATAGACACCTTCATCGATCCCCTGATACCAGTAGGAAAGATCCTCTGTGTTCACTGTACTGATTTCAGTTGCCGGCACGGGCTGCGGATACACCATCATCATGAACGATGCCGCCAGAACGACGATCAAGGCTCTTTTGACTGTTTGTTTCCAATTTATAGAACTGCTCATCTGATTTAACTTTCTGAAAATACTTTCTTTCTGATAATCCATCTACGGCACGATACCATAGCATTGCGCACTTTTCAAGCGTTTCATCGTACACTTTTTAATGTTTTAGCCTTTTAAAAAAGCATCTCACTCAGACAGGTTCTGAATGGAGATGCTTTTTTAATCAGAATTCTTTTAGAATGAGGATTGCTACTTCTCTCCTCCGGCCCGGGCCATCTTCATGGCCGTCCGGCGTGCGCTCCAGTCAAGGAACCGGCCCTGGTTCGTGGTCAGGGCGATGAAGAAGAACAGGAAGGCGCCGACGCCGATATCCTGTACGGCTGACGGAAGTCCCAGGGCAACCACACCGGCAGTCATCATCTTGATGCAGAACGCGCCGATGAAGATTCCGATGGAGAAATTGGTATACCGGGAAAGGTAAAGACCGATAAAAACTGCCGGAAATGCCTGGAACATCATACCGGTGTTGTTGTTGAAGGTGGAAGACGCCTCGATCTTGCCGGAAAGTCCGACATTGATCACAGCTGCGATTCCCAGGATAAATCCGCAGAGGAGATAGCTGAGGATCACGTTTTTCTTCTCATTAACACCGATGTTGTTGGCAATCTGCTGGCTGTTGCCGAGAGACCGGACATTATAGCCAAACCGGGTAAAGGTATACAGGAACATAAACAGCAGGATCGTAAATACTGCCAGAATATAGATCCACGGGGAACGTCCGAACACGGTATAATTCAGTCCGCTCAGCTGTGCGCCTGCACCGCCGTTCACGATACGGACCATGGTCTCGTAGATCAGCATCAGTCCGATACTGATCACCAGGGTCGGAACCTTGAGCAGCAGATACAAAATGGCATTGATCATACACAGCGCCATGCAGATAACGATGCACAGCACCAGCAGCACCCAGGAGGGTGCGGTCGTCTTGCCGTTTTCAGCGATCATACCGGCACAGATCGATTTGGCAATCGGAGATGCGATGAAACTGGTACACACGCAGATGATACCCATGGAGAAATCCCAGCGGTCATTGATCATATTGCACGCCATTGCCATTGCGATGCTGGAGCTCAGAATGGCCTGCTTCAGAATCCCTTCCAGGCTTCGGGTCGTACCGAAGGCGGCCTGCGGGCTGAAGATCTTGCAGAGCACAAGAAACAGCACATAAATGGCAACCGGCCAGATCAACGTTTTCCAGGTATTTCCCGCAATTCTTTTAAAAGTCATGGTCTTTACACCTTTCTTAAAGAGTGAAACTTTTAATCTGCCGGACAGAAGGCATAACGCCTTCTGTCCGTTTCTGATCAGTCAGACATGGGTGCTCAGCCTGCGTGGCGTGCAAGAATGTCTTCCAGGGAGAACTGCTCAGCAAATGCTTTCAGATCCGCATAGGAAGCATCAGCGCCGATGAAGGGCTGAAGCTCTTCCAGTGTGTATGCCGGATGATCTCCGGAGCAGTTGTTGATAGCGGTCTCAAAATCTTCTGCAGAGGTGCAGAATAAGTATTTCATGTTGATGGAAGCAGCGCTTCCGTCTTCCTGTACCATCTTGTTGCCGCTCATGGCATTGTACAGAAGGACAAATGCGATCATGGAGTCAGCGCAGGTACCTGTGGTTGCATAGGACAGAGTTCCGTCCTGGAATGCGGCCAGTGCGTCATCGTTCGGATCGTAGCAGTTCAGCAGGATCTCTCCGCTCTTTCCGGAGTTGATCAGCGGCTGATATACAGTGGATACGGTCTCCACAGAGGAGAAGATCGCACTCAGATTCGGATACTGAGCGATCAGCTCATCTGCAGCGCCTGCCTTATCAAAGGACAGTCCTTCATGGATCATATCTTCAGGGATACCCAGTTCAGCCATCTTTGCTCTTGCGCCGTCTAATCTGGCATCCATCTGAGAGGACAGACCATAGGGGAATCCGTGAAGGCCGAATTCGGTAGCGCCTTTGTCAACCATATCCTGGATGATCTCGCCTGCGATCTCCTTCTCATCTTCCCAGACTTCTCCGGCAAAATACTCTTTTGCAGAAAATTCCGCATAATCGGAGCTTGCGCTGGAAGGATCGTTGGAGGTGACGATGTACATGCCGTACTGCTCGCAGATATCCACCAGCTTGGACATGATCGTACCCGGATGCAGGTTGATAATTCCGTTATAGCCTGCAGCGCCGAAGTTCTGCACGTCTGCAATGGTCGTATCCGGATCAGTTCCGCCGATGGCGGTTTCAAAGGTTACGCCCAGAGGCTCTCCGATGGATCTTAAACTGCCCATGATGTCCTTTGCCCACTGGCATTCTGTATCATACAGAATTACGCCGACTTTGTAGCCTTCCTGTGCTTCCCCTGCATAAGCAAGAGTGGAAAACATTCCGATGCACAGAACTGCAGCAAGGATCAATGCTACTACTTTTTTCATGTTATAACTCTCCTTTTCTTTTTATATAAAAGCCATCTGTCATTCCTGTAATGCGTTCCGGCTTTTATGAACCAGTTGTGATTATCTGGGGAGGAATCCCAGTTTATTTCTCTTGTAATTGAAGAGGATTACGATCAGGAACACGGCGCCGATAACAAAATCGCTCCAGGTGCTGGACACGCCGATGATCACCAGTCCGTTTTCCAGGAGCTTCACGATCAGGGTACCGATGATCGCAGCCCTGACAGAGCTGTCCATGCCGCCATTCAGGCTCATACCGCCCAATACGATGGCCACGATGACATCCATTTCAAATCCGGAGCCGGCCAGTGTGGCGACCGTTCTTGCGGAGCACATGGAGAAGAATCCCGCTACGCCGACCAGAACCGCTACGATCACGTATGCCAGGAGCCGAACTTTGTCAATATTGATGCCGCTCTGTCTGGCTGCCACCGGATTCTCGCCAATAGCCCGGTTATTTTTGCCGAAGGCGGTACGGTGCAGCAGAATGTATGCGCCGCCCAACAGAATCACCAGCACGATGATCTTGATTACCCAGCTGTCTCCTGCGGAGAATTCACCGGGAAGATTGATATTGCCCTTGGAAATAGTGGTTACGATACCGCGGCAGATAAACTGCATACATAAGGATGTGATAAATGCAGGCAGCTGTAATTTGACGGTCACAACTCCCATGATCAGGTAGCAGACCAGAGACACCAGGATACAGAGCGGCAGGGCCACCCAGATGCTCATGCTGCCCCCCAGATAGATCATACCGGAGACCATCATGGACAGTCCGTAAATACCGCCGACCGCCAGATCGAATCCGCCGTGGGAATACAGGAAGGTACATCCCACAGAAAGAAGCACCACGGTATAGCTCTGATCAAGGATATTGCTTAAGTTGCCCGGTGCAAAAATGCTTCCGCCGGAAATGATCAGAAGTATGATAATGACAGCAGCCAGCCCGACAAAAGGAAGTATGGTTCTTGCGTTTTTCCTGATAAATTCCATCGTTTCCCTCCTCAGATCATGTACTCAATGAGCTTGTGCTCTGTAATCTCTTCCGATCTTGCAAATTCGCCGCTGACTTCTCCGTCTTTCATGATGATGATGCGGTCGCTCATACCGATGATCTCCGCTAACTCTTCGGAGATCAGAATCACGGATTTGCCTTCCTTCTTCAGCTGATAAATGAGCTGATACATGGACTGCTTCACGCCGATATCCACACCACGGGTCGGGCAGTCCAGGATCAGGATCTCGGATTTGTTGCCGATCCATCGTCCGAAAACGACTTTCTGTTTATTACCGCCGGACAGGCTCTTCACCGGCTGATCCACGGTATTGCATTTGATGGAAAGAAGCTTTCTCTGCTCCTCCGCCAGTGCTTTCTCGTCTTTGCGGAACAGCAGTCCGTGACGGGTGATATCCTTCAGGGACGGAAGTTCGATATTCTCCAGGATCGTGGCGGTAATCATCAGGGATTCCTGGTCACGGTTCTTGGAAATATATCCGACCCGGTGCCGGGTGGCGATATAGGGCTGACTGACATCCGTACCGTCTGCCAGCTTCACACTGCCCCTGAGCGGTTTCTCAATTCCGAAAGCCAGACGTCCGACTTCGTGCATTCCGCATTCGGAGAGGCCTCCGATGCCGAGGATCTCGCCTTTATGAAGCTCCAGATTGAAATTCTTCAGTTCCCGGCCGTCATAGATCTCCTTCATGGAAAGGACCACTTCCTCCGAATAACTGCCGTCGTAATCGCTTCTGTAATAATCGCCCACCATCTCGCGGCCGACCATCAGGGATTTGATCAGGGACGGCTCCATCTGCTCCTTGTCCAGGGTATCGATCAGAACACCGTCACGAAGGACGGTCAGCGCGGTACAATGTTCCATGATCTCATCCAGGTCGTGGGAAATGAAGATGACTCCTTTGCCCTGGGAAGACATTCGGTCGCACAGCTGATAGATGATGTCACGACCTCTCTGGGAGAGGGCGGTTGTTGTCTCATCGACGATCAGAATATCCGGATCATCATACATGGCTCTGGCAATCTCCACCAGTTTCCGGTTCTCAAAATTCAGCGTATCGATAGATGCCCAGGGATCAATATCCCCTGCCCCCAGGTCCTCCAGGATCTTTCCGGCCGCCTTGCGCATGGCGCGGCGGTTCACCACTCCGTTCTTCGTGAACAGAGCTTCCTTGCCGATAAAGATATTATCGCATACCTTGATTGAGGAAATCGTTCCCATCTCCTGCATGATCATGGCAACTCCCTTTTTCTGGGCATCCACCATGTTCACCGGTTTATAGGGTTCTCCCTTAAGAAACAACTCTCCGGAATCACAGCCATAGATACCGGAGATAATGGAGCAGATCGTTGATTTCCCGGATCCGTTTTCTCCGATCAGCCCCCGGATCTCTCCGGAGTTCAGGGTGAAATCAACTCCCTGCAGTGCCTTGGTCAAGCCGAAATTCTTGACGATCTTCTCAGCACGAATTAATTCTGAGCTCATTTATATCCTCCCAATCAGTCAGAGTTACTACAAAAATGTATCCAACCAACCTTATTAACGCCGCTTATTTTGTAACATATTTCACATAAGAATACAATTCCCTCTGTGGATTATTGTGTTCTTGTACCAATATCCCCCCTAATATTTGTGCATCTTTTTTCGGATATTTAAGGTAATTTTCAGGCTGATCAGATAAATTACTTTATATTCATATTTTAATATGCTAAAATGCAATTCGTATGTAAATCAAGTTCTGCAAGCGAAGAACAGATTCGTTTCAGGAACAGAAAAGAGGAAATGGAATGGAAAACAATACTACAAAGAAATCCAAGGGTTCCGCTTATTCTCAGCCGGATCACATTAAAGCAAAAAGTAAATGGACCAAAAAGACCACCATCTGGGTCATCGTGTGCGCCGTGATCGTTCTCGGCATTCTTGCCATCATCGGCGGCAGCAACGGCTGGTTCAAGACCAAAGACATGATCAACGGCAAAGCAACCCTGGATGACTACTCTGTCATTGAAATCGCAGATACGGACGTGGAAGTCACAGATCTTCAGGTACAGAGTTATCTGGACAGCGTAATCTCCGCGGAGACCACTTATGAAGATGTCACAGAAGGAACCGTTGCCGATGGCGATACGATCAACTTGGATTACAGCGGGGTTCTGGAGGGCGAAGAAGAACCCTTTGACGGCGGTACCGCTCAGGGACAGTCCCTGACCATCGGTTCCGGTACGATGATTGACGGATTTGAATCCCAGATCATCGGTCATGAAGCCGGAGAAACATTTGATATCGATGTGACCTTCCCGGAGGACTACTCCACCGAAGATCTGGCCGGCAAGAATGCCACCTTCACCGTCACTGTCAACAGCATTCATGTCGCTCATGTTCCTGAGATGACAGACGAGCTTGTAAAACAGTATTCCGAGGCCAATCTGGATGAGACCTTCAACACGGTCGAAGAACTGGAAGACTACTATAAAGAGCGTACCTACAACAACCGTCTGGAGTCCGCCATCGTTTCCCGGATGCTCGATAAAACCCATGTCAAGTATTATAACGAAGCGGATCTGGCAGCTCTGACAAACTACAACACCTCCGCCGTCAATTATTATGGTTCCATGTTCGGGGTGGACGGCGCTACCTACGCCTCCATGATGGGCTATGACAGCGTTGCTGCCTATGCGGAAGAAGAATCCAAGGAACTTCTGAACCAGACCATGATGTATGACATCGTTGCCGAAGAACAGAACATTACCGTATCTGACGAGGAGATTGATGAAGCCCTCACCGGATATATGGAATCTGAAGGTTTCTCCGGCACTCTGGAGGAATTCAAGGCACAGTCCGGGGATGCATACCTGTTCCTGATCCGGGAAACAGAAGTCCTCGGTCCTAAGGTACTTGATTATCTGAAGCAGAACGTCACCATCATTGAGACCCCGAAGGAAGAAGCATCTGAGGAAGTGTCTGAGGCTGTCGAGGATGCGATTGAAGAAGTTTCCGAAACCGCCGAAGAAGTGGTTGAAGAAGCGTCCGAAGCAGTCGAAGAGGCTGTCGAAGAAGTTTCCGACACATCAAAATAAAAAAACTGCTTTTATTGAAGAAGCCGCCGCACTCAGCGACGGCTTCTTTTTGTTTTAACGGAACTGTTCGTAAGGCCATGTATCAAGGAGTCATGCGTTTTTCAGATTTTTCTTTTCCGCATGACGTTCATTCACGGATGTCCGGTGATTTACCGCAATGCTGCAACTTTTCGGCAGGCGTTGTCAAAAAACTCACGCATTGCTGCAAATTTTCGTCAAAGTGCCTCTGCAGGGGGCGATTCTGCCGGAAATCTCACGCAATGCTGCATTTTTTCGGCAGACGCTGTCAGAAACTGCAAGCATTGCGGTATTCAACACTATGGCTGTCAGAAACGGTATTTCAGGAGTCCGTCATACCACACCGCACAAATATCCCAACATAGAACAAGCCATACCGGTCAGGTATGGCTTGTTCCGCAAAAAGAGAGGAGTTGCAATTCTATATAGACATCTTAAAAAGATAACTACATCAAAGGAAACGGCCTACATCATGTAGGAATAGGTGCCGGCGGCATAGCCGGACATGGTGACGGCGCTTCGGATCACATCCGGAAGATAATTGTTCCATTTGATGTGAACGATCACTTTGTCGTCATTCACCGGGACGCTGGCGTGGCAGGGATTCAGGAAAGACAGAATATTGCTGCTGGATCGCGGATTGTAATTGATCGTGATCTGTGCGTCGCCCCTGGAGTACAGATATGACTTGCTGTCATAGTCTACCAGGACCTTCGGTCTCAGGCCTTTTCCGACCACTTCCCAGTAAAACTCCTGGATCAGCGGATCCAGATCATCTCCGGTCCTTCCCATGGGATCACTGATCGCTGCACTGAAGTCTCCCCGGAGAATGGTATCTACAAACTGGGCGGTTACTTCACAGGTGTCAATGCTGGACATCCCGTTCATTTCTGATTTTCTGGAGAGAAACAGCACATTGGGATTCTGATTGTAATAGCAGATCCGGTACTCGTCTCTCTTGTAGGCTCCCATTGTACCTTCGATCATGGAAAAATCACGATTCCGGTCAAAGTACAGGCAAAACACCCGATTGTAACCTGAAGGAGCTTTTACATCGAGCCTGGTTACAGTAGACAGTCTGTGTTCCAGAGTCAGAACATCAGTCTTATTAATCCGGTGGATCGATTCATGAACTAAATTCATCGTCTGCTCCTTTCTTTGTACCATATAATACCCCATTAACCTTAACAGAAACTTAAGTTAAAAAAATATCGATAAAATATGGAAAAGAACGGCAGACAGCCGGAAAGCTACTCTTCCAGGCCGAATAGAATCACAGAAAGAAGCATTAACGGAGCGGTTTCCGTTCTCAGGATCCTGGCGCCCAGAGAGATCTGCCGCGCATCCGCCCCATGTTTCTCCTTCGGTGCGCAGGCCCGCTCCACCTCTTTCTGCTCGAATCCTCCCTCCGGGCCGACAAAGATTCCCAGGGTACTGCCCGGGCGGATTCCTGCAAGAATCTGCTTCGTCGTTTTGATATCCTTATAATTTTCGTACGGGATCAGGACCAGATCCAGCCCTGCCGCGCAGGCCAGGGCTTCCTCAAAGTTCATGACAGGCATAACCCGGGGAATAATCCCTCTGCGGCTTTGCTTTGCGGCGCTTTCCGAGATCTTCTGCCAGCGCTCCTGTTTGGATCCCAGCTTCTGGGGGGCGTATTTTACAATGCTTCGGGCGGTCTGCACCGGAATGATCTCATGAACCCCGAGCTCCACGGATTTCTGGATGATATGCTCCAGTTTGTCGGATTTGGGAAGTCCCTGAAACAGATACACCTTCACCGACGGTTCCGTCCCCGTGGACGAAGCAGACAGTATCCCGCACCGGATTTCGTCATGAAGCATCGTATCGATACGACAGGTATAATCATGTCCTTCTCCGTCGCTTAACAGAAGCTCTTCTCCAGGCTTCATCCGCAGGACATTCCTAATATGGTTGACATCGGTCCCATCGATCACAATAAAATCATTCAGGACATTTTCCGGTCTGATAAAGAAATGATACATCTGTCTGCTCCAATCTATTCCCCGGGCTGCAAGCCGTAATCGTCCGGGCTGCAAGTCGTAATAGCCCGGGACTGCAGATCGCTCTTGGCTTACTTATTTCCCAGCGCGCTGTTCATTCTCTGTGTATAGACATCCATCAGATCCGTCGGGGATCCGATGATTGTATCGGCAGCGATCTCTCCGTGACTGTTATAAAACAGCGTTGTCGGAACATACTGCAGCACGGCATCCAGCCTGCTGAAATCCCCGTCTCCGCCGGTAATCACGATGGCATCAAGGCCATTCTCCTCCAGGATTGCCCCGGCCTCCTCTGCTTTATAGAAAGCATCCACACAATACGTGATCAGCTGGACATTCTCCGGTAGGGAGGCTGCAAATTCCGCCAGCGCAGGCATTTCCTTCAGACAGGGACCGCAGTAGGTTCCCCAGACATTCAGTATGGTCAGATCCTTCTGCATCAGATCCGCCTGGGTGAATTCTTCTCCGTCGATGGTGGTTGCCGTAAACTGCCGAAGGTCCGGAAATCCCCCTGCATCCACGGTATTGGATCCGGCATCCCCAGCGTCCGTATCATCCAACACCTGCACCTGCTGTACCAGCGTTTCCATGATCCTGGAATATTTTACACTGAGCCGTTCATACAGGTAGATCCAGTCGCCTCCGTTCATTTCTTTGTAATCTTCCAGAGTCAGTTCATTCAATTCGTCATCAAGAAGGTTCTCGGTGATGGCCTGTTCCACATCCTGCTGCGTACAGGTGATGTGCAGTTCCTCCGCCAGATAATCCACCAGCATCAGATCCTTCACGTAGTCCAGGGCTGTTTCCGCCGCATAATCCTCTGCTGTGGCATACCCGTAGACCTGAGCAAGATAGTCCGCTGTCAGTCCCTCCGTGCCCATTTCCTGATAGGAATCCACCTGCATCTGAAGTCCCTGGAGAATAAAATCCTTCGCTACTTCAAAGTGGGTCTCCTGATAGGAAATAATCTTCTGCATACTCTGCAGCCTGGACCAGATCGCCCCTTCCTTCAGCTGCCGTCCGAACTCTTCCCGGATATAGGCAGAGAGCTCTTCCACCGTATCAAGCTGGGTATCCATGTATTGGGAAGAATATTCCCGGGCAAATTCATCATTCATCTCCGGAAGCCGGGTCTCACTCTTATACAAAGCCGTCACATGTACCTGGGTCTTCTGTCCGCCGATCTCTCCAACGTAATCCGGGAAGAAACAGGTGATATCGAGAGAGGTCCCGATCTCACTTCCGATCAGTGCCTGATCCAGAGCTTCCCCAAACTCGTGTTCTCCCAAAAGAAGCATCCAGATCTGCGGTTCCTCCAGAAGCGGAGTCGTATATTCGATACAGACCGCATCCCCTTCTTTAAGGATCCCTTCCGTGATCTGCTCTTCCTCCGATCCGACATAGCGGAGATTGTCAAGAATATTGTTCAGTTCCTCATCGCTCAGTTCGATTTCTTTCCTGCTGATGCTGAGCGTCGACAGATCCGCCATGGTCATCTCCCCCTCCGGGCTCAATGGCACATCCACCTTCCTGAGTTCCATGCCCGGTGCTCCGGAGAGATCTCCTGCCGCCGATGCCGGGTCAGCACTTTCCTCGCCGGCATAAACAAAGGTCCCGGACAAAAGGGCGGTCATTAACAATACTGCTGCCAGATAAATCAGTTTTTTCATCCTGTTCTCTCTTTCGTGGTATGGTTCTTACCTGAAGTCAGAAACTTCTGTTACAGATACGCCGCGGCCAGAACCTCTTCGATCTCCTGCCGGGAGGGCATCACCTTCAACGCCCCCTTCCGGGTCGTAATGATGGAAGCCGCCGCATTGGCAAACTGCAGCATTTCCCTGAGCTGATCCCCTGTAAAAGACAGATCCTCCCGTCCGGAGCAGTGGTCCAGAACATAATGAAGGACACAGGCCCCGAAGGTATCTCCCGCTCCAGTGGTCTCCACTGTAGCCGGATTCAGAACCGCCGGTACAAAGACATCTGCTTCCCCGCATACGGCTCTGCTGCCTTCCCTTCCCAGGGACAGCAGGATCAGCGAAATCCGATACTCCGCCTGCAGCTTTTCCAGTCCCCGGTCAAAATCCGTTTCCCCGGTAAACCACTGGATCTCATTATCCGAGATCTTCAGAATCTCACACTGCCTCAGTCCGTAATCCACCTGCTGCCGGGCATCCTCCAGGCTGTCCCACAGCGGTTCCCTCAGATTAGGATCAAAGGAGATCAGGCAGTCTGCTTCCCGGGCCGTCCGGATCGCCGCCTTCGTTGCTTCCCGGCAGGCTTCGTGAGTCATGGACAGCGTTCCGAAATGGAAAATCCTGGCCCTGTGGATCAGTTCCTCATTCACATCCGCCCGGGTCAGCATCATATCCGCCCCGGGATTCCGGTAAAAGGAAAACTCCCTGTCCCCGCCTGCCTTCGTATGGACGAAGGCCAGGGTCGTATGGACCGTATCGTCCCGGAGCAGTCCTTCCGTGCCGATTCCCACCTCCTTCAGAGTATCCTCCAGAAGATCTCCGAACATATCCTTTCCCACCTTTCCGATGAAAGCGGTGGAATGGCCCAGCTTCGTCAGCATGGAAAGGACATTGCAGGGGGCTCCTCCCGGATTAACCTCCAGCATCCGGTTCCCCTGGGAACTCATGCCGGATTCCGTAAAATCGATCAACAGTTCTCCCAGTGCGGTTACATCGATCTGTTTCAATTCCTTATTCATCACAGGCTCCTTCCTGCTCTGTTCCTCCGATTCCCCGGAACCGGAACGTTACCTTACGCGGTGTGCTGCTTTTCAACAGAAATTCCTCATGGGTCATGGCCCCCCAGCTGTCGTCTCCGCCGATCCCCATCTGCCGGCCGATCCGGACATAGGTGAAATGGACCGGAGGCAGTTCGCAGGAATGCTGTGCTTCTTCCAGCTCATGGACAGACCATGGACTTACACAGACTTCCTTTCCGCCGCAGTCAAACCGAAGGCCGTATCCCGCCTCATCCGTCACCTCCATCCAGCGTACCTTCGTATGATTTCCGCTTTCCTGGGGCAGCAGATAATTGGCCGTCTGCTCCGCCGCGTCAGACCGGAAGATCCCCAGACGGGCCCCTCTTTCCCGGTCGCAATAGCAGTCCGCCGGGCCACAGCCGTACCATTCCATCCGGCGATAGTCCGCATCCAGCTTGAACTGGACCGAAAATTCCGGAAAATCAGGGAGTGTTCCCTTCTCCGGAGGTTCATATTCCAATGAGACCTCCACCGTGCCGTTTCCGTCCACCAGATACCGAAGAACGCAGGAATGGGCCGGAATTGTCGGCAGATAATAGGTATAAAGTACCTCCACCTTATTTCCTGCGATGCGGACTGCAGGATTTTCCAGCCGCGCAAAGGCAGAAAGGTCCGCGACATTTTTGTGGTCCTGATAGAGGCTGGCGATCTTCCACTGGGCAGAACGGAAGGGACCCATATTTCCCCGGTCATTATCCGTCGGAGCCCGCCAGAAATTGGGCCGCGGCTGACCTGCCAGCAGTTCCCTTCCCTTATACCGGTAAGAAACCAATCCTCCGTACAGTCTGGAGAACAGCAGTTCAAACTGCGCTCCCCGGATCCCGAGATTGTAATCGCCCTCGATCACCTCCGGAAGATCCGGTCCGGAAGCGGCCGGCTCAGAATCAGCCATCGGGAACACCTTCTGGGAAAAGGCGATCTCATATCCCTTCTGTGCCCAGGGCTGATCTTCTTTCAGGCAGAATGCCGCATTCACACAGTATTCCCCCGGCTCGGCCGGGATGCCGAAGGGCAGCGTATACCAGCCGGATTCCCCGGCCGGAACCGCCGTTTCCACTATTTCCTCCCGCTGAAGGATCCCTTCCTTGTATAAAGAAATAACGCAGTCATAGCGGTCGGTATTGGTAAACAGACTTTTGTTGATCACCCGGAACCGGGTTTCGCTGATCTGTGCCTCTATATTCTGATAACAGGCTTTCACTTCGAAGGTCTTGGGAGTAGGATTCCGGTTGCCGTCCACGATCCCGTCCCCGGAGAAATCCCCGTCGTTCGGCCGGTCTCCCAGATCGCCGCCATAGGCGAAATATTCCTTTCCGTAACGGTCCTTCCGGCGGATGGCCTGATCAATATAATCCCAGATAAATCCGCCCTGATACAGCTCTTCTTCCTCCGTAAGATCCGTATATTTATACAGAGCTCCGCAGGAATTGCCCATGGCGTGCATATATTCGCAGCAGATAAAGGGTTTGTCCCGGTGTTCCTTCAGAAACTGCCGGATTCCCGCCACCGGAGTATACATCTGGCTTTCCATGTCGCTGGTATCCGGGAAAGAACGGTCATGGAAAATCCCTTCATAATGCACCAGCCTTGAAGGATCCAGTTCTTTGAACCGGCGGCTCATGGCATGGATCACCGGGCCTCCGAAGGATTCATTCCCGCAGGACCAGATCAGGATCGAAGGATGGTTTTTGTCCCGCTGATACATGGAATCTACCCGATCCAGAAGCATCGCCTGATACTCCATATGGTCTCCCGGAACTGCATGGGAACGGGGACGGATCCCCCTCTCCACCACATCCCAGCTGCCATGGGTCTCCATATTGCACTCATCGATCAGATAAAACCCCAGCTCGTCCGCCAGCTGATAGATTCCGGAGGAATTGGGATAATGACACAGCCTGATGGCATTAATATTATGCCGTTTCATGGTATACAGATCCTTGAGCAGTTCCTCCCGGGAGACAACCCTTCCGTGATCTGTACTGAATTCATGACGATTGACGCCTTTGAATACGATCCGCTTTCCGTTGAGCTTCATGACCGTTCCGTCCATCTCAAAATGCCGGATCCCCACCTTCTGGGTAATGATCTCTTCTTCCCTGCCCTCCGGATCCAGGACCGTAAGCCGCAGCTGATAAAGGTTCGGATCCTCAGCGCTCCAGAGTTTCGGATGAGGGACAGTGAAGTCTCCTGTACTTTCCCGGCCTTCCTTCGGTGCCTGCACCGTCCGGGTTTCCAGGACCGTGCCATCCGGATCCGTCAGCTCCATCCGGACATCCGCCGCTGTTTCCAGAAATTCCATACACACACGGATCCTGCCGGTCAGATCTTCTTCCGGCCTTTGTCCCTGATCATAATCTGCATCCACCTTCAGGTTATAAATATGATGTTCCGGAACCGCATAGAGATACACATCCCGGAAGATTCCGGAAAAACGGAAGAAATCCTGGTCCTCCAGCCAGCTGCCGGAATACCATTTATACACCTGGACGCACAGCCGGTTACTGCCGGAGATCAGCGCATCGGTCAGTTCGAATTCCGAGGGGGTGAAGCTGTCGGAGGAAAATCCGATATACGTTCCGTTCAGCCAGACCCGGAAACTGCTTTCCACACCCTGAAAAGACACGAAGATACGCTTTCCCGCGAAAGACTCCGGAAGCGTAAATTCCTTCATATAGCTGCCGGTAGGATTCAGTCGTTCCGGCGCCTGTCCCGGCTCCAGAGCTTCCTTTCCATCCCAGGGGTACTGGACATTGACATACTGCGGGATATCATAGCCCTGCAGCTGGATATGCCCGGGAACCCGGATCTCATCCCATTTGGACAGATCCGCCTCCGGCTGTTCAAACCCCTCCGGCAGATGCCGCAGATCCTTGCTGTAATGAAATTTCCAGAGTCCGTTTAAAGAACTTCGGAGGCTGGTGCAGCCTTTATCTTCCGGCGCACAGGCGATGTGATCGGAATGGGCGTCCATCCGGTTTTCCTGAAAATACTGCGGATCGCTTAACAACTGAATCAAAGTACTCATACCAGCTCCTTAAAATGTCTTTTTCAGCCACACAAAACTGTGGGCAGGGATCTCCGGCTCTTCCAGCGCCTGAATCTTTGAGGTCATCAGGTCCGTAAACAGGCCATCCTCGGAGTAATGGGCCACTTTGGCCCGTTCGCTGAAATTGAAGATCCCGATCAGCTTCTCTTTATTGAGATACCGGCCAATGGAAAGCAGTTCCTTCTCTCCGGTATCTATGGTCCAGACCGCCGCCTCACTGCGGAACAGTTCCTCGGTTCTGCGGATGGTCTCCATCCGGGAGATTTCCTGAAAGATCCTGCCCTGAGGTGTATCCGGATCCGTTCTTAAGGACGCCTGCTCCCATTGGAAGGCTCCCCGGTGCACATAGCGGGAATCATCCGCTTTCTTCGGATCCTGTTCGTAACTGTAATCATTCAGCTGGCCAATCTCGTCTCCGCTGTAGATCACCGGGATCCCGGACAACAGGAACATAAAGGCATGCAGCGTCAGAATCATGTTCACGGATTCCGTGATCTTCTCTTCATCCTCTTCTTTCAGGGCCTGCTCCAGACCGCACAGGGACGCCGTGGTGGCGCACATCCGGGCATCCTGGGTCACCGGATCGTCATTGTACAGCCGTCCCCGGCTGTCGCTGTATCCGTCCAATCCCAGAAAATAATTGTTCAGATACCGCTTATGGGGAATCTCCTCAAATCCCTCCGTTTTCAGGGTTTCATAGTCCAGGCCCCAGCCGATGTCATCATGGCAGCGCAGATAATTCAGGAACACATAGTCCTTGGGAAGATCATTCACGATATCCAGCTGCCGCTTCAACAGCCTGGTGTCGCGGGTGGCCACCGTATGCCAGGTCGTCGCCATGGTGGTCACATTGTACAGCATATGGCATTCCGGTTTTTCCAGAGTACCGAAATAGGGAACGACCTTCCGGGGCTCCATCACTACCTCGCCTAAAAGCAGAACCCCCGGACACACCACCTCCGAAATCATGCGCATGATCCGGACAATGGTATGGACCTTCGGCAGGTTCCGGCAGCTGGTTCCCAGTTCCTTCCAGATGTAAGGAACCGCGTCGATCCGCATGATGTCGATGCCGCAGTTAGCCAGGAACAGGAAATTGTACATCATCTCATTGAAGACTCTGGGATTCTTATAATTCAGATCCCACTGATAGGGATAGAAGGTGGTCATCACATAATGCCGGACCTCTTCGCACCAGGTGAAGTTCCCCGGCGCGGTCGTCGGGAACACCTGAGGCACGGTCTGTTCATACTGAGCCGGAATATCATAATGATCGAAGAAAAAATACCGGGACATATACTCTCCGTCCCCCTGCCGGGCTTTCACCGCCCATTCATGATCTTCCGAAGTGTGGTTCATGACGAAATCCATGCAGAGATTGATGCCCTGTTCATGACAGGCCTCCGCCAGATCCCGCAGATCCTCGATGGTTCCCAGATCCTCCCGGACCTTCCGGAAATCCGAAACCGCGTACCCTCCGTCGGAACGTCCTTCCGGGGTATCCAGAAACGGCATCAGATGAATATAGTTGACATTGCTCTCCCTAAGATACCCGATCTTGTCCCGGACGCCCCGGAGCGTCCCCGCAAAGTTCTCGATATACAGCATCATGCCCAGCATCTCATTGCCCTTATACCAGGCGGGATTGCTTTCCCGGCGCTCATCGCTGCCGCGCAGGGCGATGCCCCGCTGCTCATAGAACACGTGCATCTGCTGCAGCAGCTCCTGCAGCATTGCCTCGTTATCATACAGCTCCATATAGAGCCATTTGATCTCGTCAATATGCCGTGCCAGTCTTTCCTGATACATCTCTTCCGTGTTTTTCATTTCCATAGCCGTCTCCTACATATAGATCCAGATCAATACAAACGCTGTGATTTCCAGTATGACCGCGGCCAGATGCCCGATCATGAATTTCTTTATGGAATCATTATCGGAAGCAATATGAACCGCTCCGTTCTCCGCAACATAATACCGTATGGGAACTTCCTTCCCCAGGGCGAAATTCTCCGCATATTTCGATTCCACCGGAACTTCGCTGCGTCCCGGTTTGCCGTCGATCTCATATTCCAATGTGACATTGACGGCCTTTTTCTCATGCTTTCTCATGGCCATCCGTTTTGTCACATTGACCACAGTTGCAACCGCATGTTCCTTATAATTCCGCAGGATCCGGAAATACTGCAGGAACCTTGCCGCACTGAAGATCATGCTCCACATCAGTAAAAATAGCGCTAAATAAAAGATCATGTCTGCTCCTGATAATTCAACTGATAATATTCAAATGCATTCACTACCGTCGTATTCTGATAGGACCTGACCTGGGGGATCCCGGGTCCGTAGTTCCGGTGCATATGTCCATGCAGCAGATATTTCGGCCGGTATTTCTCCATCAGATGCACGAAGGTCTTGAATCCCCGGTGGGAAATGTGTTCGCTGTCCCCGATCCCGAAGGCCGGGGCATGGGTGACCAGAACGTCAAACCCTTTGTTCTTCCGGATCCGGAATCCGCATTTCCAGACCCGCCACCGCATCTGCAGTTCCGTATACATATGCTCCCCGGAATCCTTATACCGGTAGGACCCTCCCAGACCGAAGAATCTCACGCCCCGGTACACAAAGATGTCGTCTTCGATACAGATGCATCCGCCCGGAGGATCCTTGTCAAAGGCATCATCGTGATTTCCGTGAACATAGAGCAAGGGACACCTGGCCATGGTTACCAGAAATTCCAGATATTCCCTGGAAAGATCCCCGCAGGAGATGATCAGGTCAAATCCGTCCAGTCTGCCCGGGGTATAGTAATCATAGAACCGTTTGCTTTCCAGATCCGCCAGCACAAGGATGTTCATATGGTTTCGTCCTGATCCTTTCTGGCGGTCCGGACGCCGATCACGTCCACCAGTTTCTTCGCCTTTTCATCCAGCTGCTCGTAGGTCGGAATGGATCCGACGATATTGGGCTCCAGCCAGTCCATCCGGATGATCTCCTCCATACTGATGGTCGCCTTGATATTATGCCACTGCATGTTGCCCTGTTCATCCAGCTGCGGATCATAGAACGGCCGGCAGACTCCCATACGGATGGCCTTGTGGATCAGTTCTCCCAGATACCGGATGCCCCGGGGAAGGGATTCGGAAAATTCGATTCCCACCACATTGGAGGACATCCCCCAGTAATAATTGAGGGATTTCGTCTGTTTCGTTTCCTTTCCGAAGAAACTGCCATCCAGAATGCTCCGGAGAATCTGCTCATAATAAGCGCCCCAGTTCCAGACCGGAGAGACCAGTTCCGTCACCTTGTGATCTTCCACCAGCTGCAGACCGAACAGGTCCTTTTCTTTCCCGTCGGAACGGCTCCGGTTCCGCACGGAGATCAGGCTGATTCCCTGATCAAGAAGCTGCCGGGCCTTCTCATTGATGGAAGAATCATCCGCCCATTCCAGATAAACCCTGGCGTGGGCATTGGACAGCTGCACCCCCCTGGCGAAGGCGTTGACTTCCGCAATATTCCCATAGACCGGATAATTGTTGATGTACCCGATCCTGTCATTGCTGCACATCGCCCCGGCAATGGCTCCCGAGATGAACTTGGCCTCGTACATTCTGGGATAATAGGTCCGCAGATACCGGTGGGAGACATTCAGCGAACAATTGAGGATCGACGTCTGGGGATGGTCGATCGCCACCTTCAGGCAGGCGTTCAGCATCTCCGACGCGGTGGCAAAGATCACATGAACGCCCTGTTCAATGGCCTTTTGCATCACCTGTTCGGCCTCTTCCTCCCCGGAACACACCGCCGTTTCCGTTTCCACCCGGCCCTGCAGGCGTTCCTGGACCTCAAGCCTGCCCTTTTCATGTCCGGAAACCCAGTTGGAATCCTCCGGCCGGCGGCTGTACAGGAACAATACCTTCACCACCGTCCTGGGCCAGGGAATTGCCGGAATGATCCGGGATAAGATCCCCGGAGTACTGTCCTTCTCCGGATCTTCAATGATACTGATGGGCTGCGGCTCCTGAATCAGGGTGATCTCCTGCCACACCTTGGAAAGGACACCTCGAATCTCCTCATGGGAGGATCCCCGGATGGCATCATATCCATAGATGCTCATATACTGCAGCATGGCATCCGCTGCGGTGATCTCCAGTTTATCACCGCCCAGTTCGGAAAAGGCTCTGCGGAAATAGAAAAAGTCCGTCCGCAGCTTCTTGACGACCTCTTCGTCCCAGCCGGAGCGGTCCTCCCGTCCCATCAACTGAAGAAACTTTTTGTAGGATCCTTTCCTGGAGAATTCGATAAAATTCACCTTCGTGATCTGATAGAAATCCAGGAATTCATAATAAAGCTCCGTTTCTTCGCTGCCATCTGGCTCCGGAAGGATTCTTGTAACCAGACCGGGAATGCTGACGGCCTCGAAGAACTTCAGGACACTGACCCGCTTATTGCCTTCCTCCACATAGAACCGATTCCTGTATTCCCAGGCCTTGATGGGATCCCGGATCCCCTCCTCCAGATGGCTGCTGCACAGATTCTTCCATTTCGAAGCGAACTCGCTGCCATCCTCCGCCAGCGGCATGAAATTGGAGGCAAAGGAGGCGGTTCTTCCGACGGATTTGGTGCCGACAATCAGCTCTGCAGGGATCTGCACCAGTCCCAGATCGACCTTCCGGGCCATCTGCTCCATGGTGAGCATCTCGTCCAGGGCAGGAAGAAAGGCAGACTCTTTCCTGGCCAGGTCTTCTTTATACTGTTTCTGCCCCGCCTTCAGTGCCAGCGGATAGTAATTCTTGTCCATGTAGGGTCCTATCAGATAAACTGCTCCGGCTGATTGCCGGAGCAGTGATAAAAATTATTGACAGTTGAAATGATTTCCGGCAGGACTATTGTACCTAGAAATCGTACCGTTTGCAATGTGCTTCATGCCGGTCCACGGACTCCTGGTCATACCAGATCAGATTGTTTCCGCTTGCCTTGTCAAACAGCTGGATCAGTCTCGGCTGTACGGTGAAATCAAGCTGTGCGCCGATGGAAACGTCCTCCTCCAGATTCATGGTCTGAAGAACCATCACCACATCGTCGCCACCGCAGTTGACATGAAGGTCCACTTCGCTTCCCAGCATCTCGGAAACTTCCACTTCTCCGTGAAGATCACCTTCTCCGACGGTAATGTACTGCGGACGGACGCCTGCAATGATATCGCAGGGCTGCTGTCCGTTCTGGGCCAGTGCCTTCTGCTGGAATTCACTGAGTTCGAACACAGCGCCTTTGATATTGGCATAATACTTGCCGTCCTTCAGTTCCAGTTTGCTTCCGTCAAAGAAGTTCATGACCGGCATACCGATAAATCCGGCAACAAACAGATTCACCGGGCAGTCGAACAGCTCCTGGGGCGTTCCGATCTGATTGACATAACCATCCTTCATGATAACGATCCGGTCGCCCAGGGTCATGGCCTCGGTCTGGTCGTGAGTCACATACATGAATGTGGTGTCAATCTTCTTGCGCAGCTTGATGATCTCGGCTCTCATCTGGTTCCTGAGCTTGGCATCCAGGTTGGAAAGCGGCTCATCCATAAGGAACACCTTTGGATCACGGACCATGGCACGGCCAATCGCCACACGCTGTCTCTGTCCGCCGGAAAGTGCTTTCGGCTTCCGGTCAAGGTACTGGGTGATATCGAGGATCTCGGCGACTTCCTTCACCTTCTTGTCGATATCCGCTCTTGGTGTCTTTTTCAGCTTCAGTGCGAATGCCATGTTGTCATATACGGACATATGGGGATACAGAGCATAGTTCTGGAATACCATGGCGATATCCCTGTCCTTCGGCGCAATGTCATTCACCAGCTTGCCGTCAATATACAGCTCGCCGTCTGTGATGTCTTCCAGTCCGGCAATCATACGCAGTGAGGTCGATTTGCCGCATCCGGAAGGTCCGACCAGTACAATGAACTCTTTGTCCTTGATCTCAAGGTTAAAGTTATGTACCGACGTGATGTTGTTGTCATACACCTTCAACAAGTTTCTGATACTTACTTCAGCCATCAATTTCTGATTCCGGCATCCCAGCAACCGCTAACGAATGCCTCACGGATCCGGGAGCAGAACCCGGAACGCATTACGACAGGTCTCCACACTGCCGCACCCTGAATCATAAGGGAGCTTCTCCTTTTCTTTTATGTACGCCTGCCAAGGAGTGGAGTGGAAAGGCGCCATAGTTTTAGATGATATAATTTTATCAATCCACCCTGTTTTCGAATATGGCAGAATGTTTATTGAATCAGTGAATTTGTTTGTTCTTGTAACTTTTCACCATTTGATGTCAAAATTCCGCTTTGATTTTTGTGCTGTTTTGACAATCACCTGCCAGCCGCACTGACTGGTGTTTCCGAATGTCTACAGATCCAGCTTTTCCAGATCCTCCAGGGAATCCTCATCGTCATCGGACAGCCGGGGCTCCATCTCCTTTGTCTGACCGGAGGATTGCTGTTCCTGGAAGGGCTTAAACAGAGGAAGCAACAGTTTGGCTCCCAGCATGGCGATTGCACCGAATCCGAAGAAGAACCAGCAGAATGCCCAGAGCGGAAGCATTTCCAGAAATCCGTAGGTCAGAAAGGCCGCCCCCGCTTCGACTCCCACCAGCAGGATCATCCGGAGCGGTTTTTTAAAGGCAAAATAAATGGAATTGGCAAACAGGTCCCGGATCTTCCCGTTAAAGGCAGCCATCACCGGATACAGGTAGCTGTACAGAATGATCGCGGCCGCCAGAACGATGTAGATCCCCACCAGAAATACCGAGAAGATCCCCCCGGCCCAGGAGCTGAACCGGATATCGAAATAGGCCAGAACTGCAATGGCCAGGAAGATCAGCCAGGTCAGGATCCCCTGCTTCAGGTTCATCTTAAATCCCTTCCAGAAGGTTTTGAAAGGATTCAGGGCATGATTTCTGTACAGAGTCTCCATCATGACATAATACAGCGCCGCCAGGGAAGGACCGATGGTCACCACCGGGATGCAGAACACCAGAAACATCAGGTTCGCACCCACCACAATGGCGATCTTCGTCATCAGCCTTCCGAAGAAACTCTCGTTATTTAAAAATCCCGCTACCAGCCGATTCACTTCTGCTCCAGAATATAATCCAAAAACTGTTCTGTCGCTTCGGGATGTTCGGATTTATATCCGAGTCCCAGAGCGCAGGTACTGCCATACAGCCGATACTCCGTCATCAGGATACTGTCGGAGATGTCGATGCCCACAGGCCAGGACACAGGATTCCCCTGCTCGTCCTGTCCTTCATAATATAAAAACCGGTCTTCGTATTTTGCTTTCAGTGATGCAGCCCGCTCATCATTCAGATCCATCAGTCTCCCGGTCTGCCCCAGGGCGATCAGGGAATCCGACTCCATGGTAATGGCATCCAGGGTGCCGGCCTCCGTAAATACAATGAACGAATCAAAGTAGGTATTGCCTGTGGTGTTCAGGGTAAAGTCAAAATAGATCTGGTTATTGAACACAATTTTCTTTTCCGAAAGATCATAGCCGGTGTATTCCTGATAGCCTCTGCACAGGGCGGAATCCGTTCCCACGTCCTCAAAGGTATTCGCAAGGATCAGATAGAACCAGTAATCCGCATTGGTGCTGTTCAGCTTCGTCAGACAGTAGATCAGCACCACAATAAAGGCCAGGATCCCGATGATCCACAGCTTGTAATAATCCCACAGATAAAGGAGCTTGTCCCTGAATCCCGGGATCTCACGGATCTTCTTTTTTTCGGAACGCACGAAGCCTTTGCCTGCCAAGTTTACTCCGCCTTCTTAAAATACAGCTGCAGCGCCGGATAATTGCCCATGATCCAGGGGATGGTCACTCCTCCGCTCATCAGGGCGGCGCCCTGATAGGATCTACCCTCCTGGTCCAGGAACTCCTTCAGCTGGGAAGTCCCCGGATAATCCGGGATCGCAAGGATTCTCTCATCCACATCCGCATGCACTTCCATGGAATATCTCGCAGCCGGATCCAGCCCCTTCAGCTTCACGTGAATCAGCTGGGCGTTTGGCTGGGTATCCGTGATCACAATGCTTAACAGAGCTTCCCCCTGATCCTCCGACGCCTGCTCCCAGGCTTCAAAATAGGATTCTCCGATTCCGGTCAGACGGTAATAGGATCCGTTCTGAATCAGTTCGTAATGCTCTTTGAAGAACCGGATCTGCTCCCGGACCTGCGTCTTCTCCTCTTCTGTCAGTTTCGCCGGATCCAGTTCATATCCGAAGGTGCCGTTCATGGCAACAACGGCCCTGGTATTGATGGGGGTAATCCGTCCGGTCTGATGATTCGGGGAAGCGCTGACATGAGCGCCAATGGTGCTGATCGGATAGCCGAAGGAAGTGCCGTGCTGGATCGCCAGTCTGGGGATCGCATCCGTATCATCCGAGCACCAGATCTGCGGATAGTAATACATCATGGCTGCGTCGAATCTGCCTCCGCCGCCGGAGCAGCCCTCAAACAGGATATCCGGAAACGCAGTCACAAACCGTTCCAGCAGTTCGTAGACCCCCAGGATATGGCGATGGGCCACCTCTCCCTGCCGGTCCGGACTCAGCTGCTCATTGTACAGATCCGCCACATTGCGGTTCACATCCCATTTGACATATTCGATATTGGATTCCTTCAGCACCTTGGAGATCATGTTGAAGATATGATCCCGGACCTCCGGCTTGGACATATTCAGGACCAGCTGATTCCGTCCCCGTACCGGACCTCTTCCGGGAATCTGAAGGGCCCAGTCCGGATGCTCCCGGAACAGATCAGAGTCTTCATTGACCATTTCCGGCTCTACCCAGATCCCGAATTTCAGGCCCAGGTCATTGACTTTAGCGACCAGGGCAGGAAGTCCGCCTTTAATCTTGTCTTCATTTACAAACCAATCCCCAAGGCTGGAATTATCATCATTGCGGACACCGAACCAGCCGTCATCCAGTACGAACAGATCCGCGCCTAAATCTCTGGCCCCCTCCGCCAGCTTCAGAAGGCTTTTCTCATCGAAATCAAAATAGGATCCTTCCCAACTGTTTAACAGCACCGGCCTCCGGGCATAACGGTATTTGCTCCGGATGATATTCTGCCGGATGATCCGGTGATAATTCCGGGACAGCTGTGCAAGTCCCCGGGAAGAATAACTCAGGATCACTTCCGGAGTATCAAACACTTCCTCCGGTTCCAGTTTCCAGCGGAAATTTTCCGGTTCGATCCCCAGGGTCAGCCGGGTGGACCCAAACTGATCCATCTCGGCTTCTGCCCGGAAGTTCCCGGAGTACACCAGCATAAATCCGTAACATTCGCCGAAATCCTCCGTGGCATCCCTGCCGCAGAGAATGACGAAGGGGTTGTGCTGATGGCTGCTCTGTCCCCGGCGGGAGCGGATCACCTTTACATTGTGTTCGATCGGTGTCCTTTCCGCCACCCGTTCCAGGGTATGCCGGCCGTGGAATCCGATCAGATCAAAGGTTCCGTATGCGAAATCAATGGACATGGATCCCGCTTTGGTCAGAAATATGGGTTCCTTCGTATGATTTATGATCCGGACAGCTCTGGTGATCACATCCTTCGCTTCAAATACACCATACAGCAGCTCGATCTGAAGGCCGGTCACCGGATCTTCCAGAGTGATCGCGAGGGTCTCACTCTCTCCTCCCTCATCGAATACCGCCGGCTGGGCCGGAATCTGATATTTTCCCTTCCGGATCTCATAGGACACAAAATGAAACTCTGCGGCACTGCTGCCGTCCCCATTGATCACGCCAAAGCTGCTGACACGGTAATCCGACAGACCGCAGCTGGTGTACTCCTGCGGAATCACGTCCAGGGAATACCCCCGGACCGGGAAGGCACAGTTGGGATTCGGACTGAAGCTCCGGTCATAATCCACATGCATGAAGCTCATGTCCTCTTCGCCGATCTCATTTCCATAATACAGATGTCTCAGAAATCCCCGGTCATCCACCTTCATCTGATACACCGAATGCAGGGTTTTCAGCGTGAATAAGGTTCCGGATCCATTTACAATAATGCTCATCATTCGCTCCTTCATGATTTCATAATACTCTCATCGGGAAGCAGAGAAATTGCGTCCTGATGACAATATAGCTGGGGCTGACCGTTCAGCCCCAGCTAATCGAAATATCTGATGGAAACGGATAAACCCCGGTCATCTTACAGCTTTCCGCCGGATGTTGCAATACCTTCCACGAACTGTTTCTGGAAGATCACATAGATGATGACCATCGGGATAACGGCAAGCACCGCTCCGGCCATCATGGACGGATAATCGCTGGAGAACTGCCCCTGCATCTTGGCCAGTGCAGCGGACAGGGTGGTCTTAGTGATGGTCGGACACACGATCATCGGCCACATCAGATCCTTGAACGCAAATACCGCCGTAAAGATGCCCAGGGAGACCATGGATGACCTGGTAAGAGGCATCATGATCCTAAGGAACTTCTGGCCGGTATTGCATCCGTCAATTCCCGCGGCTTCCTCCAGATCCATCGGAAGTCCCTGGTATCCGGTCTTCAGCAGATAGGTACCGAACGCAGTTACGATACCCGGGAACAGAAGGCCGAACATGGTATCCACGGCTCCCAGTTTGGAGATCATGACGTACTGCGGAATAATGAAGATCTGTGACGGCACCATCATCTGAATGAGTACCAGGGTAAAGAGGAATTTCTTGCCCGGGAACCGCAGACGTCCGAAGGCGTAGCCTGCCATGGTGGCGGTCAGGCACGCACAGATGACACGCAGTACGATCAGCAGCAGGGTGTTGATATACAGCAGCAGGAAGTTATAGGATTTCCATACCGTTGAAAAGTTCTCCCAATGCAGGCCTGCCTGCGGGAAAATATAGAACGGATTGATGGAGATGGCTTCCTGATTTGTTTTTAACGCAGTAATAATCATCCAAAGAAAAGGAACGATCATGATGATAGACACAATGATCAGGATCACATGGATGACGATGCGTGTTAAACGTTGTTTTGCTCTTACGCTTTCCATATAGTCCTCCTTTCTTAGTTATAGAATACTACTTTCTTTTCCAGCCGCTGCAGGATAAAGGTCACCAGCAGGATAAACACCAGCAGGATTACGACAATGGTGGCACCCATACCTTTATTGTTATTGGTGAACGCGTACTGATAGAAGATATACACCATAGACTGGGTCTTCTGCAGTGCCTGACTGGTCTTATCCAATACCATGAACATCAGGTCGAATACAGTCAGGGCACCGATAATACGGGTCTGTACAATAAAGAATGTGGTGGGTGACAGAAGCGGTACCGTGATGTTGAAGAACTGGCGGATTCCGCCTGCTCCGTCGATCTGGGCTGCTTCGTAGTAGTCTCCCGGAATCTCCTGGAGTCCGGAAATAAACAACACGATGTTATAACCCAGAACCGACCACACACCGATGATACCGATGGAGATCCAGGTGATATTCGGATCATTGACCCAGGCCACATTGGATCCGAACAGGTTGTTGATCAGACCGAAATTCTGGTTGTAGAGCCATTTCCATACCATGGCCACGGCTGCCGGAGCACAGACCATCGGCAGAAAGAAGATCGTCCGGTATACAGATCTGCCGATCATCTTCCGGTTCAGGAATACAGCCAGGATCAGGGCGATCACCACAGAGAACGGCACTTCGATGATCGCATATTTGATCGTATTCAGAAGTGCCTGCCAGGTTGTGGAATCCTGAAAGGCTGTCACATAATTCTGGAATCCTGCAAAAGTCTGACCTGTCAGTCCCTTGGTTCTGTAGAAGGACTGTACGATCGTGCTGATTATCGGATAAAAGTTCAGAATGATCAGTCCGATCATGGTCGGTGCCACAAAAAACCAGGCCCACCGGGCCTCACTTCGGAGCGCCGCGGATTTCTTTTTCTTTTTGACTTTTTCCATAACAGTCTCCCTCTGATTGCAGGACAGGAGGCCAAACGCCGCCTGCCCTGCGGAAACTTATCGCATTAAGACTGAATGATAATTACCATTCCTGAGCGATCGCATTCTCGATAATAGCCTGTGCATTGTCGCATGCGGTTGCCATTGCTTCCGGATTGGTCGGATCAAGCCATGCATCCAGGAATGCGCCCTGCTGCTGGATTGCATCTTCCCATACCGGAGTGTTCTGTGTGTAAGGACGGAAGAACAGGGTTCCTGTTTCTTCAATCTTGGTGAATGCGGAAACATCCATTCCCTCAAATGCGCTTGCAAATGCATCGGAGATCCCCGGCATACCTGCCATGGTAACGCCCAGTTCTGCCTGCATCTTCTGGCCCTCTTCAGAGCAGAAGTAGGAGATCAGATCGTAGCATGCCTGCGGATCAGCAACATTGTATGCAGCTGCCCAGCCAAGTCCGTTGTAAGCGGAAACTCTTTCGCCCGGATCTTCCTGGCCGTTTCCGTTGGCATCACAGTACGGAAGCATTACCCACTTGAAATCTGCTGCATTGTCAGCGGTGTAGAATGCGTTGATCATCCAGGATCCCTGGGAGATCATAGCAGCGGTTCCGGAGATGAACTGCTGATCTGTTCCGGATTCGGAAAGAGAGGTCTGCGGAACGCCATACTCCAGAATCTGACGCATCATTTCCATGCCGGCCTTGCCTTCGTCGCTGCCGATGGTGGTTCCCTTATGATCTTCGGTGATGACCTTGCCGCCATAGCCTTCGATCAGGTTGTACCAGCCGTCCTGGTTATTGGAGGTATTCATGGCATAGCCGTATACCTTGCCGCCGGAAGCTTCAGTGATGGCCTTGGTTGCGGCTGCAACATCGCCCCAGTTCCAGTCGTCTGTCGGAACATCCACGCCATACTCATTGAAGATTGCCTCATTGTAAAGCAGAGCGATAGTGTCATGATCCTTCGGGATCGCATACTGGCTGCCGTCCATGCTGTACAGTGTGGTGATGCCTTCATAGTATCTGGACAGATCCATGGATTCATCGGCTGCAATATACTCATCCAGGTTCAGGAGAAGTCCTTCCTCCATATACATGGAAGCAGTGTTGGAGTGCATCCAGAATACATCCGGCATGGTACCGCCCTGTGCGCCTGCGGCCAGAAGGGTCCAGTAGTTGTCCCAGTCAATTACGTTGATATTGACCTTCACGCCTGAAGTCTCAGACCATTTGTCGGCGATGGTCTGAAGACCTGCCAGCTGGTTGTTGTCCCAGATGTTCACGTTGATTTCTGTTACCTCATATGCACTTGCGGACATGGCGCCAAAGCCAAGAACCAGTGTTGCGCAAAGAAGAACAGCAATAAGTTTTCTCAGTTTCATTTCAATTCCTCCCGTATACATATTTGTACATAAAGATACAGGAAGATTTTACTTGTTTTCTGTTGGATTCAATATGGAAAAATGTTATTTAATACTTGCTTAATGTTAAGTATTTTTGTGAGTTGTGACCAATCCCTCCGCCGGAACACAAAGTTTTTTTGTTGAATTGTCACAGAAAAAATGTAAGGAAATTTCATGCAATACTGCCTATTGACAGCAGGATTTATAAAGCAGTTTACACAATCACAGATCGTAGTTTCCGGTATAATCCCCCTTTTCCCGGGTCCGGAACAGCTCCGGCCGGTTCTCCCGGAAGATGGTGGGACTTACCCCGTAGTGCTGCTTAAATGCCTTGGAAAAGGTCAGCGGATCCGAATACCCCACCGCCATGGCAACCGCCCGGATGGACAGTTCGGTTTCCGTCAGCAGCTCCGCGGACTTTTCCATCCGGTAGCGGATCAGATACTGCTGCGGAGACACTCCGGTCTTTTTCTTGAAAATAATAGACAGATAGCTCCGGTTGATCCCGATCCGGTCAGCGACTTTGGCGATCCTGACCGGACGGTCATAATTGGAAATAATGTTTTCGATGGCCAGATCCACGTAAGCTTCCTCGCTGAACTGCGGGGTCTGTTCCGGAATATCCGCGAACTGAATGATATCCGCCACAAGAAGATCCAGGTAGGCTCCCCGCTTCAGATAATTCACATAGGTCAGGTCCCGGTGATCCAGCATATTGTTGATATAACCCGCCAGCACTCTGGCATCTCCGACCCTCACCACATCCCGGTCCCGGGCAAATCCCATCCTGGCAATGATCTTTTCGCTCTGGGGGCCGTGAAATCCGACCCAGGCATATTCCCAGGGCGTATCATTATCCGCCTGATAGAACGTTTCCACGCCGGGCCGGAGCAGAAACGCCTGGTTGGCCGTGATCTCATAGACTTTTTCTCCCACATGGAGATACCCTTTTCCCTCCAGGACCAGATGGATCACATAATTCTGCCTGGTATACGGGCCGAAGGAATACCCTGCTTTGCACCGCTCCGTTCCGCAATAATCCAGCCGGATCGGCTTGCTGCTTTCCACAAACCGGGATTCCTGCAGATCCTCCAGGCACCGGAAGCCTTCGCTTTCAGTATATCCGACTGTATGCTTCTTCCCTTCCATCTGCGTCATTCTCCTTCCGGGGTATCTCTTTCGGCATTTTCGCCGGAAAACGCTCCGGACTCCTTATCATAGGTATCTGTAAACCGGTGCACGATCCCCGCCTGTTTGTAGGCGATGATCGTACTCAGATTCACATTCTCCACACTGCGGAAAATATTGCCTTCCACATAAGGATTGGTCTTCTTCAGCTGTTCGATCAGTTTCTTGGTCTCCATCCGTTTGGAAACACTGACTCCGTCCTCCCGGCAGGAGGAGCAGGTATCGGTAAAATGGCAGGCGCACTGAATAAAATGCAGCTGATTGTAATCCCGCCAGTGCATGATATCCTTCTCCCGGATCAGATACATAGGACGGATCAGTTCCATTCCTTCAAAATTCGTACTGTGGAGCTTGGGCATCATGGTCTGGATCTGCCCGCCATAGAGCATTCCCATCAGGATGGTCTCGATCACATCGTCGTAATGATGTCCCAGGGCGATCTTGTTGCAGCCCAGTTTCTTTGCCTGGCTGTAAAGATATCCCCGGCGCATCCTGGCGCACAGATAGCAGGGGGATTTCTCGATCTCATAAACGATATCAAAGATCTCTGACTCAAAAATCGTCACCGGAACCCCCAGCATTCGGGCATTCTTCTCGATGACCATCCGGTTCAGCTCGCTGTATCCCGGGTCCATCACCAGAAAGACCAGCTCAAATTCGAATTTCCGGTGGCGGGATAATTCCTGAAACAGTTTCGCCATCAGCATCGAATCCTTTCCGCCGGAAATACAGACCGCCACCCTGTCCCCGGGCTTTAACAGATCATAGGTATTGATGGCTTTCGCAAAGGGCGTAAACAGCTGCTTGTGGAATTTCTTCCGAATACTCAGTTCCACCTCCTGCTGCTTTTCCTCCGAAGGACTCTGGCAGGACGACAGGACCCACTGGCCGTATCCCCCCTTCAGACTGACACAGTCATACCCGGCGTCCCGCAGGATCTCTGCCGCATCCCTGCTCTGGATCCCATGCATGCAGAAAAGAACATAAGACATGTTCTTTTCCAGTTCTTTGGACAGCGCCTGTTGTATCAGGTCCGGAATCCGGCGGGCTCCGGGAATCGTTCCATACTGAAAACTGATCTCATCCCGGATATCCACCAGAATATAATCCGATGGGTGCAGATCCGCCAGTTCTTCGATTGTAATTTCTTCAGCTGCAATCAATCCTGCCTCCTGCGATTTCAGGGTTCTTCCTGAATTGTTGTATTTTTCTGATACTATAACATCGCTTTTCTCAAATAGCAATCTGCCCGGTTGCGTGTTCTCTTACCGGTGTCTGCGCTTATAATCCCTTTTGATCTTTTCAGCCCAATCGGGAGCCGCGCAGGCGAAGGCTTTTGACGCGGAAGGCGCGCTGCATTCCCGCATCATGGAAATGGAACTGCTGAGCTCCTGATAATTCAGGAGTGTTCCCTCCCGGTCACATTCATACCGGACGGCCCGGTCCGCACTGATGCCGAATCGTTCCGCAACAGTGACCGCATCGATATTTGCTCCGAGGAACAGAAATTCCCAGCCATATTTTTCCTTCTGCCGTTCCACCATCTTTTTGACGTTCTCATAGGAATACCATTTACTGGCGTTTTCCATTCCATCGGTGGTGATGACGAAAAGCGTCTTCCCCCTCTTCTTTCTTCTGCTTTTCCACCAGGGAATTGAACCCGCCGATCGTATCCGCCTCCAGACCACTCATGGATCCGCTCCGGTCAAGAATAAATACCAGTTCTGTCAAATCGTTTCTCATAATTTCTCCTGCCTTTCTTTATTTATTGGATTATTGGCTGACAGGAGCATATCACAGAAGGCAAAAAGAAAGGTCGCCGCGGGGGCGACCATATCAGGAAATCAAGCAGGGCAATCCATATTCTTCAAGTTGAATATCCAGCTCGATCATATCGTAGATCCGGTTCTCAATAAAATAGGAAAAGATCACGTCTGTCCTGCTGCTGGGGGAAAGGGCGTATCCGGCTCTGGCAAGAAGATCCCGGGTCTCATCAATGTTCAGCTTCGCACCGATGCACAGGCACATGGCTGTCATCTTCTGCGGATGGGCATCTTTGTTGTTCTTGATCTTGGAAAACACCTTTTTATCCACGATTGCCCTTTTATAAACCTCTGCATTGGACATCCCTTTGGATTCAATCAGATACATCAGATATTCTGAAAATGTATCCGACAGATGATTCATCCGCTCCGCCAGCCTCGATTCATGTCCGGCATAAAAGGACGGCGCCTCTGCAGGCTTCCCATTCAAAAAGGAGGGCGGCGGCATCTGAGACAGCTCGATCCTGGCCGTATCTTCTATTTTCCTGGAGGCAGAGGCTTTCGGCCTTGACAGAGGTCCCCGTACAGCAGAGGCTTCCGGCCTTGCGAGAGGTTCCCGCGCAGCAGAAGTCAGTTCCTGTTCCCTCAGCCGGTAATAATGATCGTCTATATAGGACTCCAGCTTCGGATCAATTCTTCTTCCCAGACGGACTGCCTGGTCATCAAAGACCACCAGGAAAACTTCCATCTCATACTGCAGCAGAAATGCATGGATCTCATCCACGGCGATCCGCATTCCTTCCTCCTTGGGATATTGAAAGCTCCCGGTGGCAATCAGCGGAAACGCAATGGATTTCAGATGATATTCCCGGGCAAGGGCCAGACTGTTGCGGTAGCAGGCCCGCAGACGCAGTTCCTCTTCTTCATTCCCTCCCCGGTAAGCAGGACTCACCGTATGGATAATATACCGGGCGTTCAGACGAAATCCAGGTGTGAGAAAGGCTTCCCCTTCTTCCCTTCTCCCGATTTTTGTTTTTCTGTAATCCAGAAGTTCCCGGTATCCGGCCGCTTCATAGACTGCAGTATCACACCCCCGGCCAACAACCGGACGTGCATTGGCTGTGTTGACGATAGCATCACAGCGCATTTTTGTAATATCATTTCGAATAATCCGAAGAGACATGACCGCCTCGTTAGTTTAGTCTGACAGTGATCGAATCCATTGTCAGTTTATCCGTATCATATTGGTAAATGTATCCATCTGTAGCCTGATATCTGACAAACAGTCCGTCCTGCCTTCTGGCAGATGCCTCCGGGATCTCAACGCCCCAGAACTGCATCACTGCGCCATCCGCAAAACGGATCTCCTTTCCCGGAGATTCCGGAGTCTGGGACTGGGGTTTTCCCATTCCGGCATCCAGGATCAGTGAATAAATCTGGCTGGCCCCATCAACGGATGTCTTCTCTTCTCCGGAATCGGTAACTACAGTTACCTTACCCATTTTCCGGGACAGATTCATACTGTCTGTGTAACGGCTGACAAACGTTTTATACTGCCCGCTTATGACACCGGCAGAAATCGCAGGGATCAGCGCGGCGGCTGCAACCCCCACCACGACCAGAATGGCAATCAGCAGAAGCAGATCTTTTTTTGTTTTTCTTCGTGTCTGGTCAGCCATTATTCCCCTCCTTTATCATTTCATAGGCCAAAGGTCGCCCGTGCCCGGATCATGTTCGTGCTTAGATAATATCACAACCGCCCGTTTTCTGTAAGTACGATAACCGGAAGATCGATACCTGCCAGTCCTGATTTTTCGTTGTTTGCTTTCCTCAATCTCATACAGTTTATGTATAAAACTTGGATGTGCTGTCATTCAGGAGCTGTTTCAAACACAAAATGTCGATTACGGTTGACCGGAAAACAGCAGGCTGCACAAAAATGTCGGTTGCGTTTGAAATTCTACACATAATCTGCGGTTACGGTTGGAACTCCGCACAAAATATGCGGTTACCGCTAAGGAACGTCAAACGTAAACGTAAAAAACGTGTCACGAACGAGGTATTTTGTCAGAGTTCCGGCATATCATGCCGTGGTGATGTGAGTTTCATGCCGGTACATTAATTATCCCCGGAAATACCGGACTCCTCCAGCATATGCAGGATCAGGCATGCAATCTGGTAGGGCAGTTTCTCATCCGCCGTTTCCAGATCGCATCCGAGCATCTGTTTGATATTTCTGATCCGGTAGGTAACTGTATTGCGGTGTGTGAACATCGCCTCTGCCACCGCCTGGATGCTTCCGCTGTATTTTAAATACAGCTCCAGGGTTCTGGTATATTCGGTGCCGTGTTTCGCATCATGCAGGACCAGCGGCTCCAGACATTCACAGTAGATCTGTCTGAGCAGAGTCCGGTCCTGAACGGAATACAGAATCCGGTACACGCCCATTTCATCAAATACGGTCAAATAGCTTCCGGTTTCCTTTGCCATGGAAACCGCTGCCAGAGCCCTTTGATAAGACCGGTGAAGATTTGTGATATCGGACACCAAAGATCCGCAGCCGACATACAATTCCTGTGTCATGATCAGTCTGGCCCGATCCATAAAATCCCTGATGATCCCCATGGACAGTTCCTCTTCCAGGGCATTGATCACCAGAACAAAATTACCGTTATAGTAGAAGAAATGGGCATTGTGGGTCAGATTTTTCAGATAAATCTGGATCCGGTATCCAAGCCTTCTTCTTTCCACCGTGTCCATTTTATCCAGATCTTCCGCAGTGATCAGAAACACCTGAAATGTCCCGTCTGTATCAAATACCGGAAGAAGAACATTGGCATACAGATTTCTGGCCTCCGGCTGCTCAATCGCATGAATCAGCGCATCCGAAATCTGCTCGTCCGCGGTTCCCTGCAGAAACACGCGGATGCTCAGATCCTTGATCATTTCTACCAGATATACACTCCATGGCACAGAGAGCAGCGGAAAATCATGCTCCTCGCAGTATTTCCTGACTGCCCCGGGTATCTCCATCACATACTTCCCCGTGTTAATGATCAAGCCGGAAGAGTCACGTCGGACCAGGCTGCTCACCAGTTCCATCAGACGTTCTTCTGACTGAAACCCCAGTCCCGTCGTCACAGCCAGTTCCTTGCCGGAGAAATTGTTGATGATCGTCAGATCCTCGATCATAATGATCCAGTTGATCGAGTTTGACCAGCCATTTTTACCGGCCACCAGTTTCATCCTGTATTTATCTCTGGATGCCACCATCATATCTTCAATTGTAAATGCCATTTCTCTGCCCCCGCATTTTATGTGCTCACAGCACATATTTTATCAGGATTATTTCATCTATCAACCCATAGAAAGAGTTGTTTTATATGCTATCATTACAACCGTCAAAGACAATTAAGAAGATAACGCGAAAAGCAGGAGGATAGAAAGATGAGATTATACGTTCCGGAAAACAAAGTAGCCCATGCACCTGAGTGGTGGGACAGCGAGAGATATGATTACTGTGATGTGATCATGGAAAAAGAGGATGCCGGCAATCTGTTTGGCAGAATCTTCAGAAAATTCACACAGCTGTTTGCATAATCCTGCCCGCCCCTGGCGGGTATTTTTATTATGAGAAATTCTATATTTCGGCAATCCCTCCTCTTCCCCGCAGCTTTCTTTTCAGCTATAATCCATTCGTGAAAAACATATAATGAATCTGGAGCTGTACAAATGATAATCAATCTGGGAAACCGTGTTGTAAACAATTATCTGATCCCCGGAGATGAGGGGTATATCCTGATCGATACGGGTTATCCGAATGGATTCCGGCGCTTTTTGCGCAGGATCCGGAAAGCCGGGATCGATCCAAAGGAGATAAAAATTCTGTTTCTGACCCATGCCCATGATGATCATGCCGGATTCCTGAATGAGGTCCTGGAGCTGACCGGCGCCCGGGTCATCCTTCACCCGAAGGCAATCGAAGGTTTAAAGCGCGGGCAGAATTCCTTTGAGGGAGGCTGCTCCAGTCGCCTCGCATATTTCTTCTGTCTGGTTCTCGCAATGTTCGGCAAAGGCGCACACCGGTATTCTCCACTCCGGGAAGAATTCCTGGACCGTCTGATCCCGATTGATTCCGAAGCCTTCCGGAAAATGCATGTTCCCTTTCAGGTCATTGAAACCCCTGGACACACCAGCGATCATATTTCTATGCTGAAAGACGGCATCATGTTCTGCGGTGATGCGGCCATGAATAATTTCCCGAGTATCCGCAGAGTGATCATCTGGATTGAGAATCTTCCCCAGTTCCGTAGGTCCTGGGAAACGGTTCTGAAAATCAGCCCGACCATGCTCTACCCCGCCCATGGCAAGCCATTTCCGACCGCGGATCTGAAGAAATTTCTTCCTTCCCTTGACCGGATCCGGCTCTATCCGCTGAAGCATGAAAGGTAGTCCTGTCGGATGGCCGAGAGTTTTCAGGCTCTTTCCCACAACAACAGATTCTCTTCTATTTTCATACGCAATCTGCCTGTTTCCGACAGCCAGGAAAGATAGGACCTTACGGTACTGCCGATCAGGGCATGTTGTTCAAAAGTCATAAGAAGATTATATTCCTCGAACACTTTTTTCAGAATCTGCTCAAAGCATAAGGGTTCCCGGCAGAAGTCTGTGATCTTCCCGGCAATTTCAAGCATCTTGTCAATATTAGCCTGTGCCAGCGGAGCAATCTCGGATGCTGCGTCTGCATGGGACGGGATAAACATCTCTGCCTGCATGGATTTCACTTTTTCCAATGTTTCAAGGGATCTTTCTACATCGGTCAGAAAGCTGACCTGGTATTTCTCTAAAGTTTCCCGGCTGGACAGGCAGTCGGCAAGAAATACAACATCACCCGGAACCCTGAAACCAGTCATATCGAAAGAATGCCCAGGCAGGGGTACGACAGACCAGCCGTCAGGCAGGCAGTCAGCTGAAAGCGGCTTCACTTCACACTCCTGCGCCATCAGGAACTTATGTTTCAGTTCTTTGGGAGGATTCCCTCCATACAAATAAGACGGCTCCAATACCGGATGTTCTGTGAAATCCCGTTCGATTCCCGGTGCAAACACGTTGCACCCTGTCTGTGCCTGCAGATATTTGTTTCCTCCGATATGATCCGCATGGGAATGGGTATTATAGATGGCCTTCAATTTCCAACCTTTTGCGTCAAGATGCTTTTTGACCTTTTTTCCTGCATCTTTGTCATTTCCGCTGTCAATCAGGCAGACTTCCCCATCTCCGGTCAGGACGACCCCAATTTTTGCAGGACACTGTATATAAAAACAGCGGTCTGCAACCTGTATTAATTCGTACATTTCCGTACTCCTTATCAAGTCTTTTTCAGGAGAAATGATACCACATCTTCTATCTATGGCACAATAAACGGATTGCTGCCGGATCTTCACGCTTTCCTCCGCGGCGTCCAGCATTCCCTTCGGCAAATGTGCAGCCTTATCAGCCGACAGCTGGCAGATCTCATAGAAATTATCTGTCACCAGTTCTTCCGGGGACAGCGCTTCGCCTAGACGTTTTACGTCTTCCACAGGATCTCAGCGTCCTCCTTAATCCATCAATCCATTGGATGTTCCGTGATAATCATATCCATTTTGAAATCATGAGGCTCCGAAGGAACCCGGGAAAGCTTTTGCTCTTCAAAGGCAACTCCGATTTTAACTGCCTTTGCGCATAAGGGCAGGAACCTGTCATAATAGCCTCCTCCCTTGCCCAGCCGGTTCCGATTTTCGTCAAATCCAGCCAAAGGGCAAAGCACCAGGTCGATTGTTTCCGGGGAGATCACTTCTCCCCGGTCTTTCACCGGTTCCCGGATACCGAAAGCCCCGGACTGCCAGGAATCGGCTCCCTCTCCGGGTTTTATGGCGATCATGACCCCCTGTCCTTCACAAAGGGGATAGAGAAAGGTCTTTTGCGGATCATAAAATCTTCCGCCAGGTTCCAGTTCATCCAGTTTCACTTCGCCGCGGGTCCATTTATAAATCATGACCGTTTTCGCGTTTTGATACGCAGGGAGCGCTGCAATACGCTCGCAGATCCTGGCTGATTTTTCGATGCGTTCTGCTTCCGTCAAAGCATCTCTTGCCTGTATAGCGGTAGAACGCAGATATTTTCGCAGGGAAGCCAAAAATTCTGTCCGGACAGCCCCGGCAAGATAAAGAGAGCCAAAAGCGATCACCGGCCTTCTGGTTTTCAAGGCAGCGATGATTCCCCTGGAAATATCCTGCGCAGCGACTGCATGTCCACCCTTGTTCCGGATAAACCGGGCAAGTGCATCTCCCGTTAAGGCCCGGTCGCTCAGGGGCGTAACACAGATAAAATCAGCTGCATAGGGCATGATCAGATCCAGAATGCTTTCATAGTCTTTGTCCGCAAGAACCCCTAAAAGGAAGGTGATTTTCTCTTCCGGAAAATACTCTTTTACAGACTCTGCCATAGCCTGTGCGCATTGGGGATTATGTCCGCCATCCAGAATAAAGACCGGATCTTTATTGAGCACTTCAAAACGGGCTGGCCAGAAGACCTTTTGCAGTCCCTCCCGCAGAGCTTCCTCCGTAATCTGCCAGCCTCTGCTTCGCAGGGCGTGTACCGTTTCCAGGACAACCGACACATTATGCAGCTGATGGATCCCAAGAAGTGGGATTGTGAATGGAAGCGGCTGTGCCTCCCCGCTATCATAAAGGAAGCTTTGTCCATCCAGGTCCGATTTCACAGGTGTGATCCGGGAGAAATCTGCAATGGAAAAAGGAACCTCCTTTTCCCGACAGATATCTCTTATAGTTTCCGTCACCTCCGGAAGTGCGTCATAGCATACACAATGACAGCCCGGTTTTATAATACCACCCTTCGTCTGTGCGATTTCCTCCAGGGTGTCGCCCAGGTATTCGGTATGCTCCAGGCCAATATTGGTAATCACCGCCACTTCCGGCGCATCAATGGCATTGGTGCTGTCGAGAAGTCCTCCCATCCCGACTTCCAGCACAACGACGTCACAGCCTTCTTCCCGGTAATACTGTATGGCAATGGCCGTAACCAATTCAAACTGGCTGGGGTGGTCTTCCATCGCATCTGCAATGTTCTTTACCCTTTCGGTTATTTTTGCAAGCCGGGAGCCGGGAATGTATTCTCCATTGATCTGAATTCTCTCTGCAAATTCCTGAATATAGGGTGAGATATAAAGGCCTGTTTTGTAACCCGCTGCACATAAGATAGAAGCCAGCATTGCACAGGTGCTGCCTTTTCCATTGCTCCCTGCCACGTGAACAAACTTCAGTTCCCTTTCCGGATGATCCAGGGCTTGAAGAAGTGCTCTGGTTCTGTCAAGTCCCAGGCGTGTGGTGCTCCAGCCATAATTTTCAATATATAAGATTGCTTCATTCGGGGTCATATTTATGTTCATCCTTTTTTTATTTCTGCTGCGTCAGCATCTGCGATCATACAACTAAAACTTCCCATACTCAAAATAGGCTTTGAACCATTATAAAGTCATCAAATGCATCTTGTATGAAAAAAACGAAATTGGAGAACATTTCCGTTTATTCTCAGATTCTGCTTTTCCCATACAAGATACTTTTTTGTCACGTGTACAGAAAAACCTGATTTCAAGAACAAAATATGTCACGCGGACAGCAAAAGTATCATTTTGAGAGCATTGCAGATGCATCTCATATCCTAGTTTTCTCGTACAAGAACACTTTTTTCGCATACGATGCATTTTACCGCATTTCCCTCATTTTTATATTCAGAAATAGTGATTCATTAATGTTCATCACATCTTTAGGTATGGGAAGTTTCAGCACTCAATATTTCCTTTTGTTACGAAAGTCCTCATACAGGTCATCTTCCCCCTCAAATACCGGGAATTCTCCCCATCACCGTTAGTTGACTGTTTCATGGCTGCAGGGGCTTTCCTCTCTGTTACATTCATCCATCTCACTTCGTGATCCCGGCGTTTCATCACTGTTGGATGCACCTCATTGATTCTCTGGTAGCAGTAACCCATATTATTCCCCCAGCGTATTCAGGAATGCCTTTACCGACCGGGACATTTCCCTGGCAAACCAGGATTCATATTTCCTTTCGCAAAACTTCCTGATCCAGTCCGAAAATCCCTCTTTTGCAGTTTCTTTCTGCAGCATTTCCTGTAAATCCACAGGTTCCGGATTCCGGTATTTCCTTATCCAGGTAAGCCCTGACGGACTTCCGTTCAAACAGCTGCCGGATTGTTTCCTTCTTCATCAGTATTCCTTCTTCAGTTCATACACGCCGGTTGTAACAGCTTGCGGTTTCTTCTCAAAAATCATGGTTTTCCTTCAAATAAAACTACCGGACAATCATATATTTTTTATTAGTTTATCACAGTTTAATATATGATTGTAGATGTGTTCCATTCAACTTCACTTTTTAGCGTCTGCTCTTTCCTGAATATCCGGAAAGCTTCACTTCTTCTCTTCCCTCCAGCTATCATTTCAGCTATAATCCCTCCATAGAGGATGTGGCTGATGAAATATGGAACCAGATCATGGCAGAAGGGTTCGTACAGGATAAATCAGAAGATTAAAATATTTACTTTGGATTCTTAGAAACAACAGAATCGGGATTTGTTGAATAGCCGTGCCGACAGGTTCGCAGCAGAGCTACTCACTGTCGCGGCTTCGCCGTATGCGTCCGTTCGCATAAATGCTCTTATGTGAGCAAGCTCCCAGCGAGCATTATGCTCCGTACGCGCACGGCTCATGCAAACGCGCAAATTCCAGTTTACAGGAGAAGGAAATGGAATATAGATGCAAAGTAACCGTAATTGATAAGAAACTCTTCCCGGAACTGCAGGCACAGTACTGTGCCGTTCCGGACAGCGGAAAATGTCCCTGTTACAACGTGGGGGATGAATTTTTGTTCTACCGCAATGATGAGCGGGATGATTATTGGCATTGTGGGGAAGGCACCCTTGTGAGATCCGGAAAGCCAGACGAAGGATGTCTTCAGTCTCCCGGAACTGCACACTGCGGAACGAAAGGAGTTCCATTCTGCTCGGAAGCATGGGATGCCATCAGCCGGTACATATATACAGCGCTGCAAGGCGGCAGCATCATGCATGGCTGGACAAAGGATGATAAAGTCATGATCGCCTGCTGCAATGACGGAACGAGACCGGTAATCTTCAGGATCGAACGAATTGACTGTGAATGATGAAAGAATCTCTGAAAAGCAATCTCATACTGATCGGCATGCCAGGCTGCGGAAAAAGCACATGCGGCGTCCTGGCTGCTAAAGCACTCTGTAAAAGCTTCATCGACACCGACCTGCTGATCCAGCAGCAGGAATATGGAGTCGCGCGCGCACCGCGAGGCGCAAGCGCCACACGCACCGCGCACGGAAATAATCTGCAGGAGATCCTGAACACCAGGGGATACGAATACTTCTCACAGGCAGAATCCCGTGTCCTGCAGGAGTTGGAAGCAGAAAACAGCATTATCTCCACCGGCGGCAGCGCCGTATATTATGAAGATGCAATGAAACATCTGAAGGAAAACGGAACCGTAATCTACCTCCGGATCAGCTTTGACGTGATGCTCTCCCGGATCCGGAATATCACCACCCGGGGCATTCTCCTGCACGATGGTGAGACGATCCAGGATATGTATACTGCCCGGGAGCCATTGTACCGGAAGTATGCTGATATCATCATTGACTGTGATGGCCTGACAGTAGAAGAATCCGTGACAGCCGTGTGCGGATGCCTGGCTGTTCAGGGACTTTAACCGCCCTGGCGTCTTAATCATCCATCATTGAGGAAACAAAGATAAATGTCTTCAAATCCAATTTCCCTTCTCCGCAGAATTTCAGGTAAAGCGCTGTTTTCTCTTTTTGGCTCATATCTACCGGCACTTTCACTGCCCGCCAGTGCTCTGAAGCCAGGTTCAGAAATGCTGTCCCATATTCCATCTTTTCGGTATCTGAGGATTCCGCTATGGACACTCTGCCTTGAAAGTTACCCCGAAGTTCCAGGAGCAGCATCCTGACCGGCTCCGGAACAATGAAATACTTATAGCCGATCACGGTATCGTCTTTTATATCTGTAACAAAAGACACATTCTGCTGTTCGGTCACCCGGGTCTGTGTCTTCATCACCGGATTGCTGTAATCGATATGATCCAACGTGTCCGTGGAACTCACGTGGCAGCAGATAGATGCAGGAAATGATCCAAGGGCCTTCAACGGTTCTCCATTCAATCCACAGCTGGTCATCTCTACCTGTTCGATCCTTCCATCTTCCTGGATACAGATCTTCTCTGCACATCCCTGCCGGGAAAATTCCGTTCCGTCTGTCGCCCGGTGATAAAAGATATACCAGTCATCTCCCACCTGAACCATTCCACCATGGTTATTGCTCAGGGGATAGGAAGGCTTCGCGTTGCCATGCAGCCCGATGTTGCCATTTGAGATGATCGTGCCGCCATACTGAAAATCTCTATCCGGGTATTCACTGACAGCATAGCAAAGCTCATGGCTTTTATAGCTTGAGTAAACGAAATAGTACTTTTCCTGAACCCGTCGAATGGAGGATGCTTCAAAAAAAGCATGACCTTCGAATCCGCTTCCCTGTTCATGGTGTCCACCGGGAATCAGCGGTCTCGGAATCTCCTTCAGTGTCAACATATCCGGTTCCAGCTCCGCCACCATACAATCCTCACCAAACTGTGTTTTGGAAAGCTGTTCCGCCATCGCCTTCAGTTTTTCCTTCTCCTCCTCCGGAATCTCCATACTGTCCGGATCCGGGATCGTCAGTTCCTTTTCCCCGCCAGGAGCAAAGCCGTAGTACAGAAAGACTCTCCCGTCCTGGTCTGTCAGCACCGCCGGATCGAAAGGCATGAATTCCCGCAGAGTCTCACCGCCCTGGATCGTTTCCGGGTAATGAACATGTCCATAGAAGGAGAAGGGACCTTCCGGCACATCACTGACTGCCACGCCGATTTCCGGATAGAAGGATAAGCAGTAATACAAATAGTATCTTCCATCCGGTCCCCGGGTAACATCCGGAGCCCAAAGCTGCATCCGCCCATCCGCATTCGACGGGTCCTGATCCTTACGATAAGAAATGCCTTCCCTTCTCCAGTTTTTAAGGTCTGTAATCGGTGCCGACCAGACTTCATAATCTCCCGGACAATAGTTTGTTGCCCCGATGGCGTCATGGGAGCCATAGATATAGAGCCTGTCGCCAAAGACATGTGGTTCTCCGTCGGGGATATACTCTGTTAATGGTAAATATGGGTTATAGATTTCTTCCATTCAGCACCTCCATCTGTTCCTTCTTTATCATTTTTGGTTTTTCGGAAGCTCTGGAACCTTGATCTTCTTCAGAAAGCACAGTGCGCCACGGATCAGCCTGCGATTCGTCAGTGCAACAAAGCCCTCGGCGTAGTTATAAGGCAGAGATGCGCCGGCTGTCATTGACATCGAACGCAGGGAATTTGATTCCAGAATCCGTTTCAAAAACAGCGCGCCTTTTCGTTTGTTTTCCTTTTCCGGACCGTCAGGAAGCTTTTCCGCCTCCTTTGCCTGCTTCTCTGCTACGCTCAGCACAGCCTTGAAAAGAATCCGGCCCATAAAGGTCTGCCTGAGGTCCGTAAAGCGGGATTCCAGGGTGACGGGAAACTTCGCCGGTTCTTCAGGGATCACCAATTCGTCAGAATAACTGCTCTTCTCTTTTGTTTCCACCATGATCGAAACAGTCCTGCTCTCACCGGGTTCAAGATAGACCTTTTTGAAGCCTCTCAGTTCGCCATCGATGTAGAGCTGTGCTACCTCGCCTCCAAAGCAGTTTCCTGTATTGGTAATGGTTTGTGTATAAATATTTCCGCTACATTCCCATTCGGTATGCTCAAAGGTCGTATAACTCAGTCCATGTCCAAAGGGATACCGAACCGGGATATCGTGCTTTTGATAATACCGGTAGCCTACTTCAACGCCTTCTCGATAAATCTCATTGACACTCTGCCCAAAGCTTTCGTGATTTGGTACATCCTCATAGCGAATCGGCCAGGTCTCCGCCAGCTTTCCGGAAGGATTCTTCTCACCGAACAATAACTCAGCGGCTGCTGTACCTCCATTCTGACCGGGGAGATACATATTAAGGATCGCGCAGACCTTGTCGTTGAACGGCAGTTCCACTGGGGATCCGCCGAACAGTACCACAACCACGTTCTTACCGGTTTGGCACATCCTGTCGATCAGACGAAGTTGATCTTCAGGAAGCCGCATATGTTCCCGGTCACTTCCTTCGCTCTCATATTCGTCGGTCAGTCCCGTAAAAATGAGGATCGTATCACATTCGGAGAGACTATGATCGAACTTGATCCCGCGCTGTTCAAAGGCTTCTTTTGGCGAAGTTACCCTTGTAGGATTGATCATGGAACTGCCTGCGCCTTGATACCGCATATTGCAGAACAGGCCGCCCTCTATGTGAAGCTTCTCCCTGCCCGACAGAGGAAGTGTTCCATCGTTTTTCATCAGCACCGCGCTGTCGGCAGCGATCTCTGCCGCGAGCGCATGATGCGCCTCCCAGTCAGGCTTTTGATCCGACGCTGGAACCGCATAACGGTCAACCCAGCGGAGAATATTTAAGCAGGCATTATCCAGATCATGCATCGAAAGTGTACCGTCTGCAATACCGTCCAGGACCCATCGGCGGCAAATGGCAGTATCGCCTGGCATTTCCAGATCAAGTCCTGCCTGCAGACTCCGAATCCGGTCATGCATCGCGCCCCAGTCTGTCATCACGACGCCGTCAAATCCCCACTCCTTACGAAGGACATCTGTTAACAGCCATTGATTCTCGGAGCAGTAAGTCCCATTAATCTGGTTATAAGCGCACATCAGGGCCGCAGGCTTTGCATTCTTTACGACGTATTCAAATGCTTTCAGATAGATCTCCCGGACGGCCTTCTCAGAAGCGACAGAATTTCCCATAAAGCGGAAGTTTTCGGAATTATTCAATGCGAAGTGTTTCAGTGAAACACCTACTCCCATATTCTGTACGCCCTCTACCTCGGCTGCACCCATCACGCCGGAAAGATACGGGTCCTCGGAGAAGTATTCAAAGTTCCTTCCGCACAGAGGGTTGCGCTTGATGTTGATACCAGGTCCGAGCAATGTATGGACGCCGTAATAACGGCACTCCCCGGCGATCGCTTCACCCATTTTTCGAACATTTTCAGGATTCCAGCTTGATGCCGTAGTCGCCGCTGTCGGGAATGCGGTCGCAGGTTCCGACTGACTCACTCCGTTATCGCCATCCCCGATCTGCTTGCGAAGTCCGTGAGGTCCATCCGACATACACAAGGAAGGAATCCCCAGCCGCGGGATCGGGTTGGTATACATGAAGTCAGTGCCGCTGACGAGCGCTGTTTTTTCTTCCACAGTCATCTGATTGATCAGCTGTTCGATGTTCATAAATACTCTCCTAACCCTTTATTCCAAGTTTACTATATCATAATCGTCTTAACATTACATATATGTGGAGAAGATCGGGAAAAATATTCACATCATGAAATATGATCTCGAGAAAAACCGGCATGCGCAAGTAATCTGTAATTCATAAATCTCCTCCAATGTATAACTTCAAAATCAAAAAAGAAGCCTGCCAACTCTGACAGGCTTCTCGCTCTGCTGCCGACGAAACAGTACAGCTGTTGTGCTGCCCTTTTGCTTCATCTATGATCACATATCCTGATCCGTGTTGTGTCGTTATGCAGGATTGATCACTAACAGATCAACTGTTTCTGTCGGCATAGCTGCTTCAAATGTGATTGAATTATCCTGTATTTCGACTATCTGTGTATCAACCAGTTCAAAATTATGCATATCATCGATCCGATACTGATCAATCTGAACGGTATCAGCGTCTGTTCCAAGATGATTAACCGTTAGTTCGTATCCTGCATTACGGGAATACGTTATCTGGCGTGCAGGTGCCATGCGCCATTCGGCAACGCCGGGAACTGCAAATTTACCGTCTGCTGTTACCAAGGGGTGGAATTTAGCAATAATCTCATAAGGAGTCATCTGATCTGATGGAATTTCATAATTTCCTATTATGATATTGATAGTCTGCCCATCTTTTCCTGCCAGCACACTGAAGCCATTTTTGTCGTTACCTGTAACACTCAGCCTCTCATTGTCTGTCAGATGATTCATTGCCACATAAACAAGCCCTTTACTGGTCAGCTCATAAGTATTTTCATCATACAGCATAGCCTCACCATTCCATGGAAGCCAAGTCATTGATGCTATGATCGGAGTATCCTGCATATATGTGAAGTTATTTACAAAATAAGCTGCAACACTTCCTCCGAGGTCAAGATCATTTGGTGTAAATCCATCCGGGTTGCAATCCCATTCCGTGACAGCCATTGGCATATCAGCATATTCCGGTCTGTCATACTCTGAAGCAGCATCAGCAAAAAATTTGCGATACTCTTCGGCAAACATCGGAATGCTGAGGGGATCCCTCTGTACAGATGGATAGTAATGATAGGAAAAGAAATCCATTACATAGCCGTTTCTGACAATGCGGTCGATCATGCTTTTGCCAAAGCCATGATCATCATGTTCTGTAGTAAATGCATATCCTCCTACCATCATATCTGGCGCAGCCGCCTTTACTGTTGCAGCAACAGTTCCATAGAACTGAGCAAACTGTTCATCCGTTCCTGTCGGATTTCCATTTTCATCTGCGCTGGCCCATCCACCATGAATATCCGGTTCATTCCAAATTTCAAACCATGAAATGGCCTGTTTTCCATCATCAAATTCCGCATAATGATCTACAATAGCCGCAGCTACCTTTGAATATTTCTCGCAAAATTCAATAAATTCCTCCTCGTCTTCCGGTGCAGCCTCTGCAATACCGCCAAATCTGAACAATACGTCAGCTCCTGTATCAAGGATATTCCTTATCAAATCATCTGTCGCCTCCCACACATAGCTTTCAGGATCATCAGGATCTGCAGACGGATCAGGATATATCCCATAAATATCTCCTCTGCCTTTGTTTGCCTGCGTTATCTGACCGTTTTCAGTATATGGTTCCCAGGATCCATTTTGATGAGTCCGGATAATACTGATTCCCATATCAATATAGTCTTTGCTGATCGGACCATCTTTATAGCCGGGATCCCAGTGCGTTCCAAGCATATTTTTTATGATCCCCTGACTTTCCCCAGCGTCTACGCTCACAGTTCTGTAATCATCATGATCGCTTTTCCCATATCCGGCCTGGGCAACATAATAATTTATATTGTCAGTTTCACTGTCTGTATAGCTGTATCCAAACTCGGACAATATTTCAGCAGGAACTGCAATTTTGCCGTCAATAATATAATTATCATTATCATCTGTGCTCAGTGTTTTTGCAGAATTTCTATATACAGAAGGAACTGTTTCAGCATTATAGATATAGTCTGTTCCAGCCCACTGCAGACTGATCCCTTCTTCGCTTTCTTCTGAAGAAAATCCATAATCAACCAGATCTTCAGCTATGATATAAGGAATATCATCTACAGAATAACTGCGTATAATATTTCCGTTAATATAAATATCAGAAACGGATTCTCTCACTCCGTCCCGTGCTGGAGTAAATGTCAGCAGATCGGCATTATAGTTATCAAGATCTGAAGAAAAACTAACAGTTCCGTCATTGACCGGTAATATTTCTGTTTCTATCAGTTCCAGATCATGCTCTGCATCAATACGGTACAGCTCAACCTGCGCAAATTCTGTTTCAAAAGGAAGATTCGTAACCGTCAGATCGTAACCAGCGTTGCGTGCGTAGGTAAGTTTCCTTGGTGTGGTCATTTTCCAGTCAGCAACATTTGGAACGGAGAATTTTCCATCTTCTGATACCAGCGGATGGAACTGGGAAATGATATCATATGGAACCATCTCGCTTTCATCTGTCTGATAATTGCTGATAAGGATATGAACAACATCATCTTCCTTGCCTGCAAGAACACTGAAGCCGTTTCTATCTGCGCCGGTTACAGCCAGACGTTCCGTATCTGCAAGCTTGTTCATTGCGACAAATGCTTCGCCTTTCGTAGTTACATGATAATCATTGTCATGAAGGCGCGCATCATTATATGTAGGAATCCACATATCTGCTTCAACAAGAGCCGTATCCTGCATATAGGTCAGAGCGTTTATGAGATAGGAAGCCATCATTTCACCTGGACGCTCTTCTTCTGTAAGAGCAGTGAAACCGGTTGTTTCCAGATAATCCCACTCTGTAATTGCCAAAGGCATGTCAGCATATTCCGGTTTATTGTATTTTTCCGCCGCAGCATTCCACATATTAGTGTACATCCGGGCTAATGTAGCATAGCTGAGCGGATCCTTGTGTACGGAAGGATAATAGTGGAATGAAAAACGATCCATTACATATCCTTTTTCAACAATACTGTTAATTAAAGTTTCCCCATATCCATATGTATCATGGTGCGTTGTAAAGGCGTAACCGCCTACAATTAAATCCGGATCCGTTTCTTTTGCAGCTTTCGTCACTGCCCCATAGAAGTCGCAGAATTGCTCTGCATTCCCGGTACTCTCTCCGGAAGTGCCATCCCTGCCTGCCCAACCTCCGTGAATATCCGGCTCATTCCAGATCTCAAAGAAAGTTATTGCATCATGATATTTGCTGCCATCGGCTCCATTATTATAATGATCAATGATATGCGAGGCTACCTGCGCATACTTGTTGCAGAAAGCATCAAATTCTTCCGGATCATCCGGGCATGGTTCTTCAATTCCGCTGAAACGGAATGTGATCGTGGCTCCGATTGCCAGAATATGATCGATCAGCTCATCAGTACTTGTAAAATCATAGCTCTCCCAGTCATCAGGATCTGCATCCGGATCTTTGAAGATTCCATAAACATCACCTCGTCCGCGATGTTCTTCAGAAATCAGAGAAAGAACCTCATTGCTGGTGGTCCCGGTTTCCGGGTCTGTATAATATGGTTCCCAGCTTCCACTCTGGTGCGTACGCACATTGCTGACTCCCAGTTCCAGATAAACATTACTGCGGTCGGTCCCCGGTGTGCCGGGATCCCAGTGTACACCCAACAGATTCTTAATTTCCGTTCCTGTACCTGCTGCATCTACTGTTATTGTACGATGATCATATACACTGTCATCATATCCTGCTTCCTTTACATAAATATTCAGCGTGTCATATGCTTCATCGTATTCCGAATAACCAAAGGCATCCAAAGCGGATGCTTCAATCAATTCCAAATCATTAATACTGTAAACAGGAATTTCTTCCGTTCCGCTTACAACCGTTCCTGTTTCCTGCAGGTCGCCTTCAATATCCGGCAATGTGCCCGGAAGAGTGTCTTCATCGTAGTAATAATCCGTACCAGCCCAGACGATCTCTTCATCGCCATTATCTGTCACGAATCCAAATCCATAGCTTGTAAGATCCTGGATCGCCAGATAAATTGTATCCTCAACCTTACAATTCCTTATGATGTTTCCATCAATATACACTTCTGTCTCCATTGCGGCAGCACCGGCTGAATCGGAAGCTCCTTCCTCACTGCCACTCTCACCGGCCATTGTATGAAAACTGAACGAAACTATCATACAAAGAATCAACAATAAAGAAAAAATATGTTTTCTGTTCATCGTTTCCTCTCCTTTTCTAAACTCACTTGAAAATGTATACTCCGATACCAGATACATTATAGAAAAAAAACCGCAACAGATTCGCAACAGAATCTTCCGGGTCTCTATCTGCCAAAACAGCCCCGCACTTTCATTTGTGCGGGGCTGTTACGATAATTATTTTATTCTGCCTTCGGAGCATCCAGTTCTTCCAGCATCGGAAGGATCCAGTTTTCCGCCCAGGTAATTCTGGCCTCTTCTGTCAGATGAATCTGATCTTCAATAAACAGAGACTCAACATCGTCCACAAATTCATGGGTCTCCCGGTTATATGTCAATGCTTCTGCATCAACGAATTCCATATAATCGGTTTCTTCGCAGAGTGCTTTCAGCTGATCGTTGATCTCCAGTGTCATATCCACATATTCGGTACGGCCGGGAAGGAGGATTCCGCTCATGACTACAAAAGTGGCATCCGGCAAATGTTCATGGAATTCTGCAAACATTTCTTTTTTGAAATCCATTGCTTCCTGAATCTTCTCCTCATCCGTTTCCGCTTGACTTGCTACATAATCATTGGAACCGGTCTGGAAGAATACAATCACCGGATCATAAAGATACAGCATATATTCTGCCCAGACAGCAAGATCTTTGTCAGCAGAACCACCAAATGCATGGTTCTGAACCGAATATGGAGCAAGATCCTCTTCCATGGTTTTCCAGCGATAAAAATTGGAAGCCCCATAGAATATCGTATCATGATTTCTAAGTGCCGGATCATAGGCATTCGCAATATTGGAAATGGCACCTTTCCAGTTATTATCGATATCGTCTCTTCCTTTAATTTCCTGTGCAAGCTCACTCATTTCCCTTGCAGCGGAAGCCGTAAAGGGCATTGTCAGCGTAATAGCAGTTACTGCACAAATGATAAGTGCGATCAGTCGTTTCATGTTTTCTCCTCCTTGAAATATTTGAGTTATTTATCATTTCCATTTTTATAATATCAGACTGATCAGTACCTCCATAGGATGTTACTTTTCCATAATTATGCAAATGTTTACATTTTATAGTATTTATGGTAATAATTATTGCATCGGGGAAATAGAATATGAAAGAGAAGACCTATTACGCAACACCCGAAATGGTGAAAAACTACCATAAACAATTGGCCAGAGAAGGATGCCGGGAACTCCCGGAATTTCCGGAAGCTTTGATTCAGATGGAGGAGAAAGGGCTTCTTTCGGATTATGCATTGCCCAATCCTGTACTAAATGGACAGATGTCTCCGGAAGATTTTATGATTGCATACGACCGGATTCCATTCGAAGTGAAGCGAGTGCTTGAAGTACTGCGTAAAGAGCGGGAAGAACGCAATCAGATTGCACTGGCCGATCACGTGGACGTTGCCTGTGCGCAGCACATCCATGCTCATGGTTTTACGAGTCAAAGTTATCAAAATGTTTATGCTTTCACATATATTTATCAGGGTATCTGCAGCATCATGTTTGATACAGCTCTGATTGAACTGCATCCCGGAGACCTGTTTATTGCTTCCCCTGGATTGCTTCACTATGTTCATACAACAGCGGATGCCTTTGCCATCGAAGCAGTGGTTCGAGCTTCTGCCTTTGAGATCCTCTTTCATGATTTTCTGACTTCCGATCTGTCTCTCTCCCGGTTTTTCCGCAGATACTCGGTTGATAAATCCATTGGTAATTATTGTGTTATCCGCACAGATCCGGAAGACTCTGAAATCCGCTTTTACATCCAGTCCTTTGCTGCAGAATGTATGGATAAGCAAACGGACTATTTCAATTCCTGCGCCATCAGTCTACTGAAATTACTTCTTGCCCGGGCATTTCGAAAGTACCAGGATTCCATTTCTTTTTACCAGCAGAATCCGGTTGAAACTATGGATGTCGCCTGGCTTTACCGTTATATACAGCTGAATTACCAGACTATTACGCTGGACCAGATCGCCCGGCAATTTCATTACAATCGCACCTATCTGTCACGATTCATTCACCAGCATTTTCAAAAAACCTTCTCTGAAATTGTTACAGAGATCCGGATAAGCCACGCAAAAGAGTATCTGCGAAAAACCAACAAACGAATTGCTGAGATCGCCTCTCTTGCAGGATATGAGTCCTTAAATCATTTCTCCCGCATGTTCCGGAAATACGTCGGAATGACACCAGGAGAATATCGAAAAACAACCTTACCAGCACCTCGGAGTAATACTCTCTATGGGCTGGTGGGCTTGGAGCCGAAGCGGCCGTAGGGGAATCTAAAACCAAGTTTCCGCTCATTTTTGGTTTTTGGGAAGCTCTGGAACCTTGATCTTTTTCAGGAAGCACAGGACGCCACGAATCAGCCTGCGATTCGTCAGGGCAATAAATCCCTCGGCATAGTTATAAGGCAGGGATGTGCCTGCTGTCATCGACATTGAACGCAGGGAATTCGATTCCAGAATCCGTTTCAAAAACAGCGCACCCTTCCTTTTGTTTTCCTTTTCCGGACCGTCTGGGAGCTTCTCTGCCTCCTTGGCCTGCTTCTCTGCTACGCTCAGCACGGCCTTGAAAAGAATCCTGCCTATACCATCTGCAATACCATCCAGGATCCATCGGCGGCAGATGGCAGTATCACCTGGCATTTCGAGGTCGAGTCCTGCCTGCAGACTCCGGACCCGGTCATGCATCGCGCCTCAGTCTGTCATCACGACGCCGTCAAATCCCCACTCCTTACGCAGGACATCCGTCAGCAGCCATTTATTCTCGGAGCAGTAAGTCCCATTAATCTGGTTATAAGCGCACATCACGGTCGCAGGTTTTGCGTTCTTTACGACGTATTCAAATGCTTTCAGATAGATCTCCCGGACGGCTTTCTCAGAAGCGACAGAATTTCCCATAAAACGGAAGTGTTCGGAATTATTCAATGCGAAGTGTTTCAGTGCAACGCCTACTCCCTTGCTCTGTATACCTTCTACCTCGGCTGCACCCATCACGCCGGAAAGATACGGGTCCTCGGAGAAATATTCAAAGTTCCTTCCGCACAGGGGGTTGCGTTTGATATTGACACCGGGTCCAAGCAATGTATGGACGCCGTAATAACGGCACTCCCCAGCAATCGCTTCTCCCATTTTCCGAACATTTTCAGGATTCCAGCTTGATGCCGTGGTTGCCGCCGTCGGAAATGCAGTCGCAGGTTCCGACTGACTCACTCCGTTATCGCCATCCCCGATTTGCCTGCGAAGTCCGTGAGGTCCATCCGACATACACAAGGAAGGAATCCCCAGCCGCGGGATCGGGTTGGTATACATAAAGTCAGTGCCGCTGACGAGCGCTGTTTTTTCTTCCACAGTCATCTGATTGATCAGCTGTTCGATGTTCATAAATACTCTCCTAACCCTTTATTCCAATGTCACTATATCATATGCAATGCCGTCGGCGGCTTCATCCGTACTTGCTTCCATCATGCCATTTGGGCCATCCAGGAAATAATTGCCATTCACTATCCCTGTCATTTCTGCGAAAACAGGGATATCATTTCCCAATAATTTCATATATAGTCCAGTACAGGCCTTCTCAGAGCCTTCATATTGGACCATATTTTGAAAAATCGCTGTTTTCTATCCCTGTTTTCAAAATCGAAACAGGGATAAGTTTTTCTGATAATTTTATATATGGTCCGGTTAGGGGCTTCTCCCACCTCGCAAATTGGACTATATATAAGAAAACTGCCATCTGCTATCCCTGTTTTCCGGATCAGCGCAGGGATAGTAATTGACAATTATTTCGCTGATCACCCAAAGACGGCACTACTGTACCTTGGGTGGGTGACTATCTTCCGCAATCATCGTCGGATATCTCTTTTGATTGCCATGGGATATCTCATATATCAAATACCCTTATTGAGTGATTAGCATCGTGTCCGTCCGGATTACTCCTGAATAAATCATAGCAAAGCAGTACATCATTATAATACATGAGGACGTCTGCCAGTTCTTCAACAAGCTGCTTGCGCAGTTCTGCATCCTTGCAGGCCGTTTCTCCACCATGCTTCTTCATGATATCTATAATTTCACCAATTTCTCCTATCATCCATAATAACTTGTTCTTTCCGACTTCCGGCGATATACCTTCCCAGATATCTTTATATTTCTCCTGCAAAGCTTGCTGCATTTCAAGCATCTCATTAATGCTAAAGTCTCCCATTACTATTCCTCCGATGAACCCCAGATTATATGCTCAAACTGAAATTTCAATTTCTTTTCCTATAAAAATCGCCTTAGCATTATCTCCATGACCAATTTCCTTTGTAACTGCTATTGGTGTTTCCGGATGAGCGTATTCCTTTATCAGAGTTATAATATCCGGAACACAATGATTCTTTTCCATTGTAGTAAAAGTACCAAGTATAATTCCATTCACCTTCTCAAATGCCCCTATTTGCTTTAACGAGGCAAGGTATGTTGCCATCTGGGGCACCTCCCCTCCCAGAGCTTCCAGGAGTAGAATCTTGTTTTCAAGAGCAGGAAAATACCGGGTGCCTGCCAGTTTCAGAAAGCATCGTATATTTCCTCCGACTACTATGCCGCTCATAACATCCTTTTGAACAAACTCAAATGTTGGTGAAAACAGTTCATCACGGTTTTGAAACCTCTCTCTTTGCAATTCTGCTGAAGTGCCGAAACTCGTCATAAACTTTACCTGGTATAATACGCTTGCCTTTCCAGTCATTGTATAGATGGCATTGATGACTGTAGTCAGATCACTATAACCCCAGAAAACAGCCTTGCTTTCAGCTATTATCTCATAATCAAGATCATCCAAAATCTGGTTTGCCATATCTCCGCCTGAAATATCATAAATCTCTTCAATATCAGGCTTTGCGAACATTCTCATCAGCTGGCTTGCCTTCTCTTTGGGAGAGCCGGAGAAAACGCTGTCATGTTTTTCATATATGCATGAGCTCATCACTGGCTGAATACCATTCGATTCAAGGAATCTGATCAATTCCTCATTCTGCTTGCGATACTCTTCCTTTTGAGCATCTGAACATGCCACAATACCAACTTTTTTCATGACTCGTCTTTCACCTCGAATACGAGAACCGTTTCCTCTTCATTCAGATGATGCACTTCCGGTCCATACGGAGCTGCCACTGTATTCCATAACTTCTTTGCGCCACCATTTTTCTCGTTATATTTGATCTCCCACTTCCCCGGATGCTTATCCAGGATCATTTCTACGGCATCAAAAGCAATATGCTTTCTTCGATAAGCCGGAAATACTGTGAACTCTGCCATTGTGTAATCAGGATTCTGCTCTATATTTGAGTATGGGCAGATCATCGCAAATCCCACAAGCACTTCATCATCAAATATGAAATAAGCCACTCTTACCGGATCCGAGAAATAATCATCAAAATACCCATAATGATAGTTTCCGTTTTCATCCATCGGATCATCATAGAAATTTGTCATCTCATACAGATATTTCTGATTGATGTTCCAAAGCAAATCTCTGTCCTTTTTCTGAACTGTCTGTAACCTTAGCATTAACCTCTCTCCCAATTCGCTTTTTGTTGCGGTAAATCCTGCTTTGGCAAATTTGTCTTCTGTCTTATTTCCGGTAGCAATCCCAACATAATCACAGGCTGCTACATGATCTGCATCGGCCATGCTGATTGTAAATGCCCCGGTGGCTGCAAAGTTTTTACAGGTCTTATGTCCCGGGGAAAGGCATCCTGATCTCGTCAAAGTGATTTAATACTTTTCTGCGATGATATTTTTGCATTCTTCTAAAGCAATATATTTTGTTTGTGCTTTTTTCTTATTCAGCAAAATCCCTAAATTCACGACCACCCGATATGCTGGTGGTTTGATTACGCCCATCCGGGGCACTATTGTTTCTCCACCTAAAGGCGGTTTGAGGAGCCATCGTCGTGTTACTGGATTGCCGCCTGAAAGGCGGCTCTTCTAACATTTTATGTATCTCTCTTGATCCTGCTATTCTGATATTTCCTCCGCACCCCTAGCTTTCATAAGAAAACCTGGAGCCTTTCTCACAAAAGACCTCCGAAACGCCTCTTCTGTGAGAAAAGTATAGTTATCTAAAACTACTCAAAGTTTAGCACGGGATTTTATTACCCCGGGCATCTCCTCCGGCATCTGTTAGTCTCCCCAGCTACCGTTGGGGGATTAATAGCTGTTTCATTTAGATATTTCCATTCTTAAGATATAATGTAAATCGTTCATATTTTGAAATCAATAGAATTGTTTGAACAATCCGAAATGCCGCCTGGTTTCAAAATATTATTAAGTCATCATCTGCATCTATTCGCTCAAAAAAAAGACCCCGGAGGTCGGAATAAATCCAACCTCAGAGGTCATTCTCTATGGGCTTGTGGGCCTGGAGCCGTGGCGGCCGTGGGGAAATCTAATTTCGAATTTCCGCGGGGCGGCGGTTACGACTCATCAAGTTCTGATGCTTAGCACACCTCTCCCCTCCAAAATTCGATTTCATTTTTCCTTCAGGGCGGGCTGTATTCATTCTTATTTTGCATTTAAAGTGCCTCCCGGGAGTCGCCCGGAAGAGCCATCCCGACGGCTTCCACGGCTCCCAAGGCTTCAATGCCGTGTTGGCCGTGGCAGACTTCTTTCGAACTTCAAAAAATATTGATTTTAAGCCATCCGCTGGCGGTCTGGCATGAGCCGTGGCAGCCGTGGAAGGCGTATTAAAACACTGAAAATGAGGACAAAAAAAGACCCCGGAGGTCGGAATTAATCCAACCTCAGAGGTCATTCTCTATGGGCTTGTGGGCTTGGAGCCGTGGCGGCCGTGGG
>JAFUBX010000080.1 GCA_017459985.1 Parasporobacterium sp. | reverse complement strand
GGAGACGCCGCCGGAGGAAACCGTTCCGGAAGCACCGGAAACAGAGCCGGAGCAGGGATTTACCACGCCCGGCAACGGTGACCTGGGGGATGAAATCAAAAACTCCACCGGGAAGGATTTTTACACGATCCGCACGAAGAACAACAACACCTTCTATATGGTCATCGACCACAGCAATTCCACGGAGAACGTCTACATGCTCTCCCTGGTGGATGAGAACGACCTTGCGGAGTTCATGGATCAGACCGAGAAGGAAACCGAGGCGGAGGTGACGCCTGCAGTGGTCATTCCGGAGACGACACCGGCCCCGGTGGAAACAGAAGCCCCGAAGCAGCCGGAGACGGAAGTGGAGGAGCCGGAGACAAAGTCTCCGTTGGAGAACAGCAACATTCTGATCCTGGGAGCAGGCGCGATTGTATTTGCGCTTCTCTACTACTTCAAGATCTACAAGCCGGGCCATGAAGAAGAGGAAGAAGACGATGAAGGCATTGAAATGGGAGACGGCCTTCCCATGGAACATGAGGAGTAAGCATACGAAAAACGAGTCAGGAGGAATAAACCAGTATGAATGAAAAGAGACTTACGTTTGGAGAATTTGTGGACGAAGTGAGGAGAAGCATCAAGGATTATCTGCCGGAGAAATTCGCCGACGCCGAAGTCCATGTGGACCAGTTCCAGAAGCTGAACACAGCGTATCTGGGGATGCAGGTAAAAAGGGAGGACCAGATGGTGGTCCCTAATATCAACCTGAACGGAATGTACGCACAGTATCAGGAGCAGGGCCACACTATGGCAGCAATGCTGACGATGATCGCGCAGCAGGTCCAGATGGCTCCTGAGATCCGGACCGACTGGCTGAAGGATTACAGCCAGGTGAAAGACCACCTTTTCATCCGCGTGAGCGATGCGAAGGAAAACGAGGGCGTTCTTAAGAACGCGCCGCATAAGGAAGTGGACGGCCTGGCAGTCTCCTACCATATCGCAATTGAGGGAATGCCGGCGTCCACTCCCGTCACGTACCAGATGATGGAGATGTACGGTGTGACCGCGGAGCAGCTGCATGCGGATGCACTGGAGAGTACCCAGAAACTCTATCCGGTGAAGTATGCCAGCATGGCCGAGGTTATGCAGCAGATGATGGGGATCGAGCCGGACATGGCGGCAGATATGATGCCCCCGATGGAAGGACCGCAGCTGATGGTCCTCACCAACACGCAGGGAATGCACGGCGCAGGGGCGCTGTTCTATCCTGACCAGCTGGAGACGATCGCGCAGCAGATGGGGACGGACTTCTTTGTCCTCCCCTCTTCCGTGCATGAAGTTCTGATCCTCCCGGATGACGGAAGCCAGGATCTGGACAGCCTGCAGTTTATGGTGCGGGAGATCAACCGGACCGAAGTGGCGCCGGAGGATCGTCTGTCGGATTTTGTGTACCACTATGACGCGCAGGACCATGTGCTGGAGAGAGCGGAAACCTTTGCGGAACGGATGGCCCAGAAGGAGCAGGAAGCGGAAAAAGCAGTCCCGCAGGAACCGGAGAAAACAGCGGAGCCCCGCGAGGCAAAGATGGAAGACGCCAGGGAACCGGATCCGGAGAAGAAGGAACATGCTGCCGGAAAGGAACGCAAATCCGTACTTGGCCGTCTGAATGAGAAAAAGGAACAGGTGAAAGGCCAGCCGAAGAAGAGCGGTCCGAACCGCGCACAGGAAGCATCGATCTGACCGGCGAGGACAGCATGGATATGACTTCCCGAAATGAAAAGAGGACTATCAGCAGACATTGGCCGGCAGCACCAGGAAAGGAGAACTATATGGATCTTAGAAAAATGATGGCAGAACGCCTGAAGCAGTATCAGCTGCTGATCGCGTTCGCAGCAAAGCAGAAGCAGGCAGAAAAACAGGAATCGTGAGAAACATGAGGTGAAAGGCAGGCATCCGGGAGACCGGGTGCCTGCCGTGTTTTTAAGGAACGTGCAGCGGCCGCCACAGGAATCCGGCCGAGCACAGAAAGCGAGGGAATATGTATCAGAATCCTTTTACAGAGAGATTTTTGGTGATTGCGGAGAAGCCGAGCGTGGCCAGGACGATCGCACAGGTCCTGGTATGCGAGGATAAAAAGGATGGGTATCTGGAGGGGCCGGAAGGCGCGGTCAGCTGGTGCTTCGGCCATTTGGCGGAATATGCCATGCCGGAGGCCTATGACGAGCGCTACCGGAAATGGTCGCTGGAGGCGCTGCCGATCATACCGGAGAAGTGGAAGCTGGAGGTGACAGAGGATAAGGCAAAGCAG
>JAFUBX010000029.1 GCA_017459985.1 Parasporobacterium sp. | reverse complement strand
TCAGCGCAATAATTGCCAATTACTATCCCTGCACTGACCCGGAAAACAGGGATAGTAATTGGCAGTTTTTTTATATACAGTCCGAATTGTGGGGTAGAAGAGGGCCCGGACTGGACCGTATATGAAATTATTGGAAAATCCTATCCCTGTCTCGAAGTTGAAAACAGGGATAGAAAACAGCGATTTTTCAAAATATGGTCCAAAATGAAGGTTCTGAGAGAGCCTGAACTGGACCATATATGAAATTATTGGGGAATCTTATCCCTGTTTTCGCAAAAATGACAGGGATAGTGAATGGCAATTATTTCCTGGATGGCCCGGATGTCAAATGGAAGCAAATATAGATGAGGTCGCCGGGCAGTTCTGTACGATCATTCTCTCACAGCAATTTCAGCAGAGCATCCCTGACGTGGTCCAGCCGCGCATCCGACAGACCGAAATCCATCTGCCGGTAGCTCCAGGCGGCCCGTCCGATCCCGTATTTTTCAAAGGCTGCATGGATCATTTCATACCACCGGACGGTCTGCTGCGGAGGAACCAGATCAATCACTCCGTACTCGCCGCAATAGAGACGGACGTCCCGCTCCTTTGCCGTCTGTACGGTTTCTTCAAACAACGTCTCAAAAAAGGCGGGGCTCATCGGGTCCATCGGATCGAAGCGGCCATAACCGTCCCATCCCGGGAAGACCATCCGGCCTGCGGCTGCTTCCATCTCTTTGATGGTGCTGTCCAGGGAAATCCGGAAGTCCGGGTTCATTGCCGGAATCCAGTACGCCCCCTGGTGGGTAAATGCAATCGGCTCATAACAGTGGAAATTGTAGACGATATGCTCATCCGGCGGCAAAAGCAGATCCCTGACCGCCTCCACGCTGTTGTTATGATAACCGCCGACGAGGATATCCACCTCCGGCGCGATCTTGCGGATCCGTCCGATGCAGATGCCGGCAATACGGTTCCATTCTTCACAGTATGCTTTATCCGTCACCTCATTCAGCAGTTCAAATGCCACCCGATTCCCATATATTCCGAACCGCCGGGCGAACTGCTCCCAAAGTCTGTAGAAACGTTCCTGGTATTCCGGTTTTTCGAAGAACCCGCTTTCCGCTTCCCCCTCATCGAAGGAATATCCAAAGGTCTTGTGAAGATCCAGGATCAGATTAAGGCGGTATTTTCCGGCCCAGTCGATGGCATCCTGAATATGGGCAAATCCGGATTCCCGACAGGTTCCGTCCTTCTCCTCCACCAGATCATAATCCACCGGCACCCGGACATGGTCAATCCCCCATCCGGCCAGCACCTGAAAATCTTCCTCTTTAATAAACGTCTGATACCGTTCCTCCGTATGATCGCACTGGGACAGCCAGCCGCCCAGATTGACCCCCTTTGTATATCCATCAAATACTTTCATCGCTGCTCCCTGCCTGTACCGGCGCCGGTTTCCCGCCTGCACCGGGTTCTCTTTTTCGTTTTGCCCTGATTGTACTCTATCCGGTCATGATTCTCAATCTCCCGCATTCGGTCTTTGTTCCTGTTTAGAGGATGCGCGATTTTAAGATGCATCTGAAATGCTCCTGAAATGGCACTATAAAAATGTTGTTTTTACTTTTTTCCTTTGTTAAAATATTTAATTATGCGATTTTTAGAACAGGAGTAAGAAGTCAATGAGCAAAAGAACTACCAGGAAGCACTTATGGAAGATCCCGGCTTCGATTCTGGCAGCTGCCGTCGCTTGCACGATGTTCAGCCCCCTGACAGGACTGGCAGAAGAAGCCGTGCCGGAAGAAGCAGCTGTGGCCGAAGCAGTGGAAATGGTTGAAGAGCTGACGGCTGAGATCCCGGAGACTCCGGAAGCTGCTCAGGAAATCGCTGGTGAGATCACCGAAGCGCCGGCGGCTGACGACGCCGATGAAACCGTTGAAGCCGACGACGCGGCTGACGCAGCCGATGATACCGCCGAGGCTGAGCCGGAGATCCTGGCGGAAGGCCAGTTCCGGGACGAGCAGCAGGCTGCCATTGAAGGCCAGCAGGAAATTGCCGACGGATCTCTGGTCATCGGAATGTATGGAGACGATGTGGCAGAAGTGCAGCAGGCACTGGCGGATCTGGGATATCTGGATACCGTAATCGACGGATATTTCGGTCCCTATACGGAAAATGCCGTCATCAGCTTCCAGTCAGACTACGGACTTTATGTCGATGGCGTGGTGGGTCCCTATACCTATAGCGCCTTAATGGCTGCCCTCAGCAACACCTCCGGAGAACCCGCGGAAACCTCTTCTCAGGAAACGGGGTCCGATGCAGCCTCCGACAATGACAGCAACACCTACGATTCCCTGACCATCGGAGCCACTGGCGAGGCGGTTCGGAGAGTCCAGCAGGCACTGGCGGATCTGGGATTTCTGGATACTGTGATCGACGGATATTACGGCCCATATACTGCGGGTTCCGTTCTGGCCTTCCAGACAGCCAATGGTCTGTATGAAGACGGCATCGCCGGACCCATCACCCAGGGCGTTCTGTTCTCAAAGGCCGGCGACAGCCAGGATGACAAAGAGGACCAGGACGATAAAGACGGTCAGAACAAAGAGGATCAGGACACTCAGGATAAAGACGACAAAGAAGAAAGCAAAGACAGCGAAAAAGACGAAGCTTCCGATCCGATCGATGCTTCTGATAATCTGACCATCGGAGCCACCGGCGAAAATGTCCGGAGAGTCCAGCAGGCGTTGGCGGATCTGGGATATCTGGATACCGTGATCGACGGGTATTACGGACAGTTTACGGCAAATGCCGTTACCGCATTCCAGAAGGATCACGGCCTGTATGTGGACGGCGAAGCCGGCCCCATGACGCTGGCTGCCCTTGCAGACCTTCAGCCGATCACCGAAGTCACCTCCAGACTGGAAGAAGGCATGGAAGGCAATGAAGTCCTCAATGTGCAGAAGATCCTTTCCGGTCTTGGATACTCCGTATTCACCGACGGAGATTACGGCAGACAGACCACCTGGGCAATTGAGAAATTCCAGCTGTACAACAATCTGCCGGTGACCGGCGTTGTGGATGAAGCTACGATCCCGGTTCTGAATTCCGCGGATGCAGCCCCCTATACCACATTATATGCCGGTGATTCCGGAAGCACCGTAACCGCCGTTCAGCAGATGCTCTATGACCTTGGTTACCTGAAGACTCCTGCAGACGGAGATTTCGGTTCCTATACCAGGGAAGCGCTGCGGGCATTCCAGCTGGCAAATGATCTGCCTGCAGACGGCGTGATCAACGAAGCCACCACCGCAAAGCTTCTCAGCAAACCGGTCGCCGCCGATGAAAATCAGGCCCTGCTGCCGTCCAACACCGTCACCGTGGAGAATTACGGCGATGACAGCGAACGGCTTCTGGTCACCTGGACAGAAGTCCCCGGCGCTGACGGATATTATGTTTACCGGGCCACTTCAGAGGATGGAGAATACCAGCTGGTCAACATCACCGAGACCGCCTGCAAATATGTGGATTGGTATCTGGATGCCAATACGACCTATTACTATTTCGTCGAGGCTTATACCGGCGAACCGCTGAGCAATCCGGCTGATAAGACCTACGTGTCCTTATCCAATACGGATTCCGCCACAACCAAAAGCTCCCGTGTCTCCTACCTCTGGGAGAACTACAGCGTATGGCCGAATTCTTCCAATACGGTCTATGCCTACTCCGCAACGGATGAAGCCGCCCAGGAGATCTACAGCATGCTGGAGGCGGGAAATAATTTCTATTTGTTTGCAGGAAGCAGCGACAGCAGCACCGCATATTCCATTTTCTACAATCTGAAGAAAAAGGTCAGCAATCTGAATGACTATGATCTGGGATTTGTTTCCCTTAAGACCACCTATGACGACGGCGGATACTATTTCCTGATCGATGCCCAGACCTATACCTACGTCAAGGAATATGTTTCCATGGCTTATGAGGAGCGGATGGAGGAATACGGCATTTATCTCGACAGCGGAAAATCCGATGATTATTTCTACGAGCATCATACGGAAACCGAATACGACAACAATTATATTGCTTCCTACCGGGACAGCCTGTTCGAGACCCCCTTCGGGACCAAATTCAACAACATGAGTACGGAATCCCAGTTCCTCTTCACAACACCGGGAACTAACATGGTCATGCGTACCGACTACATGATCTTTGACCTGGATTATAATACCGTAGGCGAATCCGCCATCGATATTATTATGAAGATGAGCAATAAGACCGCCATCGGCGTCTGCCGGCATTTTGCCCTCGCCGTGGACACCGTCTGCGATTATCTGGACATCCCCTGCTGGACGCCGATCGACTATGGCTACAACCATGAATGGGCTATCGTCCAGACCTACAACAATGACGGCGACGTGGTCTATTATCTGGTGGACAACCAGAATGTCGTTGAGCTGAAATCCGAAGCCGATCTGAAATACCGGCCGGTTCTGGACGAGATCTGGGATTACACCTACGCCACCAAACGGGAAATGGGCAGCGCTTATCCGTTCTGATCGGCAGCGCAGAAATTCTCTTATACAGAATATAAACCAGGGCCATCGCATTTTGCGATGGCCCTGCTTAATGGTTCTGTGAAAATTACGATTCTTAATCCCCGAAGGAGATGGTGACGCTGCCCTGCTGCACCGTACCGCTCGGCTGCGGTGCGGGAGTTGGCTGCGGTGTGTAAGTTGACGGCGCAGGCACTGACGGCGCGGATTTCTGCCCGGCGGCCTGTCCTGCTGTCTGGCCGGCCGCCTGTCCCCGCAGGATAGTGGTCTGCCGCAGGGAGACCCAGCCGCTGCGGCCCTGGTAGCTGGTATATCCGAAGAAGAAATCATCCCTCTGATTGTACCGGATATCCGTGATATGCAGCTGTGTTCCGTTGGGGATCTCCGTGATGATCCCGGCGGAGGTGCCTGCATCCTGACGGAAATTCAGGGATCCGCCGTCAGCGCTGGCTGCCACATAGAAATCCGGCAGCCCGTAGTCTCCTCCGGTCAGCACGGTGGTCTGCCTCAGGGAGACCCAGCCGCTGCGGCCCTGGTAATAGGTATTGCCGAAGAACAGATCGTCGCCTCTGTTGTACTGCATATCCGAGATATGGAGAATTTCGCCGTTGCGGATCTCTGAGTAGATCTGAGAACTGGTTCCCGCTCCCGCGCGGAAATTGATGGAGCCTTCCGCCCCGCTCACCCGCACATAGAAGTCCGGTGCCGGATAATTCTCCTGGGCAAAGGCTGCATTGCCGCCCGCTGCAATCAGAAGCAGACACAGCAGCGCCCCCAACAGTCCGGGCCCTGTCTTTGTCTTCATGGTTGATAATTTCTTCATAATGATCCCTTTCTGAAAACCTTCTTAACGGTACCCCAATGTCATTGCTCCAGCGTCCGGGCTACCTGCTCCAGGAGATCCCGGATCTTCAGGTGCTGCGGACAGACCTTTTCGCATTTTCCGCATTTGATGCAGTCGGAGGCTTTGCCGTTTCCGTCTCCGGTCATAAAATGGTTATAGACAAAAATGGTACTGGGACTATGAAAGATCTCATATTCATTCAACGCCGAAAAAAGCCGCGGGATCAGGATCTGCTGCGGACAGTGATTTTCTTCGATACAGTATTTGCAGGAGGTGCAGGGAATGGTGTTGAGGCTGTTCAGCAGCTCCCGGACCTGATGAATGGCGGACATCTCCTCCCCGCTCAGAGCTTTGAACTCCTGCATGGTCCGGAGGTTGTCCTGCATCTGCTCCAGATCGCTCATGCCGGACAGCACCATGGTCATCTGCGGGAAACTGGCGGCAAATCGCATGGCGTAGCTTGCGTTGCTGCCTGCTCCCAGTCCCTGCAGGATCTGCTTCGCCTGTTCCGGGAGATTGACAAGGATCCCGCCCTTGACCGGTTCCATCACGATGACCGGCTTTTGGAATTTCTCACAGACTTCGTAAACCGCCCGGCTCTGCACCCGTGCATCTTCATAATCCACATAATTAAACTGGATCTGCACGATCTCCACCTCCGGATGGTCCGTCAGGATCATTTCCAGAACCTCCGGCTTATCATGGAAGGAGATTCCCAGATGCCGGATCAGCCCCTCCTTCTTCAGCTCGCTGCAGGTTTCGTAAGCTCTGCAGGCCTGATACTTGGGATAATTTTCATGATCCTGGGCATGCATCAGATAGAAATCGAAATACTCCACGCCGCACCATTCCAGCTGCTGCTTTACAAATGGCCGGATATCTTCCTGCCGTTCAAAGAACGGATCCGACAGTTTGTTGGTCAGCAGGAAGCGGCTTCGGTCATAGCGCTGCGACACGCAGTCCCGGATCGCCAGCTCTGACATTCCGTTCAGATATCCGTGGGCGGTATCAAAATAATTAAATCCTGCGTCAATAAATGCATCCGTCATTTTCCGGAACTCTTCGTAATCCACCTTCCCGTCCGTCATAGGCAGACGCATGCATCCAAATCCGAAATTTCCCTGAATTTCCGGAAAAAACTCACTGGGTTTCATCATGTTGGGTCCTCTCTTTCCGTGGTCATGGTATTTCTGTGACTTTTATGTTACCATTCCCAGGGCAAAAGATAAACTGTTTTATTTCGTCTGTTCAAACAGCCAGTCCCTCACAGCACTGATCTTATATGCATAGTTGAAGGACTGCATATGACCGAGAGCCTGCTCATTGCCGGAATCATCTGCATAGGCGGCTTCGAACAGAACCATATTGGCGGGAAGATCCTCCGCAATCAGGGCAGCTGCCTTTTCATTCTGATCTTCGTCCTTGCAGTTCCATTCCCCGGAGGTGTAAGAGACGCCGTCTTCATCAAACATGGCCTTCACCTCCGCCTGTCCTCCGGAAGCCTTGCTGTCACCGGCGGATACGATATAGAAAAAGGTCTGCTCCTCCATTCCCTTCAGGACGGAGATATCCCATTGTCCGGAAACATACAGAGAGGCTGCGAACAGATCCGGATATTTGCTGTTCAGATACAGGGAAGTCATACATCCCATGGACTGCCCGGTGGTATAGATCCGGTCTGTGTCAATGTTGTATTCCCCGATCAGAGATTCTATTGCCCTGACCGCGGTTTCGATCTGGTCTGATGTGTTCCAGTTATCATCTACGACTGTCTCCGAAAAGGCCGGCACGAAAATGTAAGCCGGGTGCTTCTCCTGATCCTCCTGCGTTGCCCACACGACGGCGCCGTAATACCGGCTCACGATATCCGCTGCGCTCAGCCCGGATGCCGAGGAATCCGGAATGAACATGAGCAGAGGATAGGATTTGTCCCCGGTTGCTTCAGAACCGGCTGTTTCCGGAATATACAGGCTGTACTCCAGTTTTGTCCCGGTTTCCTCATCCACATAAATTTCCTGGATAAATTTGTCAGACGCCTCCTCGAATGCGGCCTGGACGGTCTCGTCTGTCTCCGCCTGCATTCCGCCGCTCATGCCGCCGTTGCCTCCCGGACCTCCGGGTCCTCCCTGACCGCCGCGGCTTCCTCCCTCGGATTCTCCTGCCTCTCCGGCAAACAGCACCTGCGCAGACAGCATCACCACCATCAGCGCGATGGACACGATCATCAGGATTCCTTTTTTCTTTGTCAGCATTTGTATTTCCTCCGTTTTTCTATTGTTCTCCTATAATTTTTTTCATCTTCGTTTACCGCAATGCCCGACATTTTCGACCATCGCTGTCAAAAACTTCAGGCACTGCGGTAAGCCTCCCAGCTTCCGGGTAAATATAGCATCTGAAAATGAAAATAAAATGAAATTCCAAGAAGAAGAGCTGCCCGGAGGCAGCTCTTCTGAAGAGGGGGGTAGTGTATTAGAACAGATAGTGGTTTGGTTTTCTCTGCATGGTGACCCAGCGAATTTCGGTAAATTCGTCGATGGCATACATTCCGTTTTTGCCGTAACCGCTGTCTTTCATACCGCCAAGCGGTGCATGGGGGTCATCTCCGAGGGAGGAATCATTGATATGGCAGCATCCGGACTCCAGCGCCTCGGCGAAATCGATGGCCTTGCCGATATCCTGTGTGATCACGCCGGAAGACAGACCATAATCGGAATCGTTGGCGATCCGCAGGGCGTCTTCGTCACTTTCGGCGATCAGGATATTGGCCACCGGACCGAAGGTCTCTTCGTGTGCCAGATCCATGTCTTCCTTCAGGATCAGAACGGTCGGCTCATAGACCAGCCCTTGATGTCCGCCGCCGCATTTCAGCTCGGCGCCCTGTTCGATGGCATGCTCCACCTGCGCGACCAGCTTGTCCATCTGGGACTGATTGATCAGCGGACCGACGATGGTATCCGGTTCCGAAGGATCTCCGTATTTCAGGGATTTCACCTTGGCGGTAAACCGCTCGATAAATTCGTCCGCAATGCTCTTTTCCACAATGATCCGCTTGGTATTCATGCAGACCTGGCCCTGATGCATGAAACGGCCGAAGCAGGCGGCATTGACCGCCAAATCCAGATCCGCGTCCTTCAGGATCAGGGTCGGATCATTGCCGCCCAGCTCCAGGCAGATCTTCTTCAGATTCTCGGCACACTGCACAGCCAGCCGGCGTCCGACCGCCGTTGAGCCGGTAAAGGTCATTCTCCTCACCCTCTTATCCGAGGTGAGAATATCCCCCACCATGGTGCTTCTTCCGGGCCCCGTCAGGATCACGTTCAGCACTCCGGGCGGGAATCCGGCTTCTTCAAAGATCTGGGCGATGATCACGCCGCCGGCTACAGAAGATGCTTCACTGGTTTTCAGCACGCAGGTATTGCCATAGGCAATCGGGAACACGATGGCCCGGACTGCCAGCAGAAGAGCCGCATTCCAGGGGGAAATGCTTCCGACTACGCCCACCGGCTGTCTCCACACCATACCGGTCTGCCCCGGCATATCGGCGGGAATGATCTCTCCGCTGACCATGAACACCTGGGAAGCAGCCTCCCGGAAGAATTCCGGCGTATTCATCGCCTGGAATTTGGCGAAGGGGCCTGCCGCTCCGGTTTCTGCCGCAAGGATCCCTGAGATCTCGTCCAGCCGCCGCTCCAGAATCTCTGCGCAGCGGATCAGGAGCCTGCGTTTCTCTGCCGGCGGCACCTCTCTCCAGATCGGAAATGCTGCCTGCGCGGCATCGATGGCTTTGCGGACATCCTCCTCCGTCGCATTGGCGACCTGGGCAAATACCTCGCCGGTGTAGGGATTCATATCATCATAATATTCCCCGGAGGAGGACTCCACCCATTCGCCGTTGATATATAATTTATATTTTTCCATTGTTTTCGCTCCTTGCATCAATCTTTGACAGGCAATTATTCATTCTTTCCTTTGCACTTATTGGTGACACACAGGATCAGGATCATTCCGAGAATGTCAATGCCGATGAAGATCAGATACGGCATGGTGTAATCTCCGCCGGAAGCATTCAGTGCCAGTGCCATGACCAGGAATGCGCATTTCATCAGCAGCACAGCAATCGGCATAACCACAGAGTTGGCAGCGGTGAAATCATAACGGCCGAATACGGCGATAACCAGAGAAGCCATCAGATTCAGCAGACCGCCGATTCCCAGGCCGACAAACAGCAATGCCACATAGGTCAGGAACTCCACCTGAGCGAAGATCAGCAGCAGAAGTGCCACAATATAAGAAAGGGAATAAACCACCGTTGCTTTCTTGGTACCGATCTTCTGATCCAGCCAGCCCCAGAAATAGGATCCGGCGATACCGATGACAGCCGTAATGGTCAGCATGGTCATGGCGGTCGGATACGGTGTTCCAACGCTCATCATACGCGGAATGAACTGGGAAACCACGCCGATGGTAACCATCCAGAGCATACCGAATCCCAAAGCGATCAGCCACATGTCTTTGTCCTTTAACAGTCTGCCCAGAGTGAAGGGGCTCTTGTAGTTATCCATCTCTTCCCGCTGCCGCTTCAGTTCTTCCAGACCCTCAGGAATATTGTCCGGATAAGCGCCGACCTCTTCCGGGATATCCTTGACCCAGAAGATCGTTGCAATTCCGAGGATGATCATGACCACGCCTACCAGGACCGAAGTCCACATGATACCGATGGAATTATACAAAGCACCGACAATGGCGACAAAGATGGCGGTGCAGAGCGGCGCACCCATGGTGCCCCATCCGAGAGCAACGCCCTTCTTGCGGGGGAACCAGTTGCCCATCAGGGTTGCGGTAGTGATCATACCAAATGCCATGGATGTGAAGGTAAACAGTGTCAGCACGATGAAATACATCACCGGCGTCGTGACCATTCCGAAGAAGCAGTAGAAGATACCGGTCAGGATCAGTACGAGGGCGGTCATTTTCTTAACGCCCCATTTGATGACCAGCCGGCCGAACAGGAAGGTGGAAAGCACACTGATAAATCCGGCCGGGGTGGCATATCCCAGCAGCAGTGTGGAATCACATCCCAATTTGGCGGCAAATGCATCCGGATACAGATTGAGGCAGTCCGTTGCGATGCCAGCCCAGAAGAAATACATCAGCATGGTATAAATTACCATGCTCCAGCCCCATTTGCCAAAGCGGCTGTCGGTTAAGGTTACTTTTTTACCCATAATACGCTCCATTCTGTCGTCTCAGGGACGACTCCCTTTTAATCATACGTAGTACGTATGTCCCGGTCCGAACCCATGGGCTCAGACTCACTGCATTGTGCTCAGATTGCCCAATGATCCTTCTCTTCCTCATAGACTGCCGGAAGAATCGCAGCCAGATTCGAGAATTCCTTGACATTGTGATTCAGCAGGGCAATCGGTGCGGCTGCCGGAACGCTGGCACCGTCGGGGATGCATTTCACTGCCTTTCCGTCAATGATCTGCCATCCGAACCAGAATCTGCTCCGCAGCTCGCTGCCGCCTTCCACCGGACGAAGGAAATGCGTCATCACCACCGGCACATCCGGAGTGTCCCCGGAACCATAGACCTTGACGTTGGCGCATACCAGTGCGTTGCAGGCGTCGGTGTCCACTTTGGACTCGTCATATCCCAGAACTTCCGGTTTTTCAAATGCGATCCGCAGCATGTCCACGCCGCCGAATCCGATATCTTCCCAGATGTAATGGACGCTTCCCCAATGACGTTCCCGCATGGATTTGCTCATATCCAGCGCCTTCGCCGGATCCTCCAGATAGACATCATAATGATCCTCGCTGTCCCAGATCGCATAACGCAGTCTGTCGATCGGATGCCATGCAAACCACCAGTCAAACATTTCTCCCGTCACGCCCTTGAAGAAGGTCTTGTTGGCGATCATTGCGGTTCCGTCTTCCAGCAGCCAGTATCCGAATTCTCCCGGCAGATACCCGGGAAGGAACAGGTCATTGCGATCCTGGATCCGCATTGCATTCTCATTGGGCTGAGGCCCTCCGGCAATGGCAGCGTACTTGTCCGGATCTCCCGGAGCAAGCTCCTGCGCATAATACTTGAAAAAGCTCTTTTCGCGGTCATTATTGCTGACCGGCACCTTTTTCCCCATAATAAAACCTCCTTATTTATTTCAGCTGTTGCCTGGTTTCTGATAATTTTATTATATTCGCTGCTTTAGCTGGATAAAATTAGCGATTTTTCATACTATTATTACAAACTGTCATATTAAATCCGTGCTTTTCCCTGTCAGTTTCCCAATTTCAACGCTATAATAGAAACAAATCATACTGATTTGTAATAATGCAGAAATTTCAGGGAGAAGAAACACTGGCAGGAGGCAGCCTCTCATGAATCAGTCGAACTTTCTTGACGTCAGCTTTTACCATATTGAATTATTTCTGACACTGGCCCGGACCCGGAGTTTTTCCAGGGCGGCGGAACTGTTGTTCATTGCCCAGCCGACCCTGACCAGACGGATCAAGGTTCTGGAAGAGACCATCGGACTGGAACTATTTCTCCGGGACAAACGCCCTCTGGAGCTGACTGCTGCCGGGGAATATCTGTACAATGAATGGAGCAGTCTGATCTCCCGGTTCGAAAAGGATCTGAATAACGCCCGGACCCTGTCACATTCGCGAAAGAACCGGCTGACTGTAGGCGCCATGGATTCGGCCCGGAGACTGACCCCCATGGAGACCACCGAGCGGGAACTGCGGACGGTATCCGACATCACCATCACAACCGAATATGTCCCCATCAACAACTGGCTTTACTATGTCCAGAATGGCTCCATCGACATTATGACGGCCCTTTCCTTTGAGCTGCCTTATATCGATGATTCTCTGGAATACGAAACGCTCTACACCTGTCCGCTTTTGGCCTGTATGCTGAAGACCAACCCGCTGGCCTCCCGGAAATCCATCGAGCTGTCGGACCTGAAGGACCAGGACTTTATCTTCAATTCCCCCCAGACCTTTCCTTCCTATTGTAAATACTATTCTCACCTGTGCTATGAGAGCGGATTCGGACCCCGGATCACCAAATATGTCAGCAGTCCCCACTCCCTGATCTGGAATATCCAGAACGACAACGAGGTTCTTCTGTGCGACCTGTTTATCCGGGATATCGAAAGCCCCCAGATCGCCAAAGTGGAGATCCGGGGACAGGAAAGTTCGCTGATGGCCATCTGGAAAAAGGGCAACGACAACCCCCTGATCCAGATGTACGTCAATATGCTGAAAAAAGAATTCCGGACCTACCGACCGGAACAGGACATGATCCAGCGCGGGTACTGATGGTGCAGCGAGGGTATTGATGATGCCGGCAGGCCCTGGATCTACCGCAATGCTGCAACTTTTCGGCGCATCTACCGCAATGCTGCATTTTTTCGGCAACCCCTGTCAAAAACGTCGAGCATTGCGGTAAACGGTCGAGCATTGCGGTAAGAGGCAAGTCTTGTCTGCCGGCGAAGCCGCCTGCACAGGCAAGGCGGCGAAAAAAGTCATGAGATATTTGATAACCCTGCAGCTATACATCGCTACCTATCCGCAACCTTAATTACGATCTTACAAACATCACTTGTATTCTTTGACGCCATCTTAATCGCCTCGCCATAATCATCAAGTGAAAAAATATGGGTCCGCATGAGCTCGGGATGCAGGCGCTTTTGCGCAAAAAGATCTATTAATTCCGGGAATTCATGATAACTGTTTCTTGTACCGTAAACGGCGACCTCTTTATTGCAAAAAGCCATTGTTGATAATTCAAATGTTTTATTTGTTACCCCTGCCAGACAAATGCGTCCGCCATTGGCCACATAGTTCTGTGTTGACTGCATCACCGCCGGAACTCCGGTTGCTTCCAGCACTGCCGGGAATTTCTGCCCTCCGGTAAATTCATCGACGGCAGCATCTATATCGCAGGTTCCGGATACGACCAACCGGTCGGCTCCCATTTTTTCCGCAATTTCCAGGCGCTTTTCAAACAAATCACTGATCATTACTTTTGCGCCAATGCTTTTTGCAATATCCAAAGCGGATATTCCAATCGGGCCGGCGCCGATAATAAACAGGGAATCCTCTTCTGTCAGTGCCAGCCGATGTAAAGCGTGGAGTCCGATTCCATATGGTTCAATCAGACAGCCGTCCTCCGGAGGAATTGCATCCGGCAATTTGTAAATCCTGTCTGCCTTTACGCAAACATACTCTGCAAAACATCCGTTTACATGAACCCCAAGGACTTTAAGATCAGAACAACAGTTTGGTTTTCCGATCGAGCAGGCATAGCAATGTCCGCAGGGAATGATTGGTTCTCCTGTGACATAGTCCCCCTCTTTTATTGTCTGAACAGTTTTTCCTTTGCCTTCTACAATTCCGCAAAACTCATGTCCGTTAATGATCGGATAATTAAGATACGGAAATGTCCCATTATAAACTCTGACATCTCCGCCGCAAATCCCGGCGGCTAAAACCTTTACAAGGACTTCATCTTCTTTGGGTTCCGGTTTCGGCACCTGATCAATACGGATCGACTCTTTATTGATTGTTACTGCTGCTTTCAAATCTTTCTTCCTTTCAGTTAAATTCCTAAATATGCTTTCGTGATTTCTTCATTTGCCAATAATTCTTTGGCATTTCCCTGCATTACAATACGACCGGTTTCCAGAACGTAACCTCTGTCTGCTACATTTAACGACTGAATCAGGTTCTGTTCAATAAGCAGCATCGATACACCCGTCTTGCTCACGTTTGCAATAATATCAAATACTTCTTCCACAATAATCGGAGCTAGCCCCAGTGACGGCTCATCCAATATGATAAGTTTCGGTTCTAACATCAGCGCACGGGCGATCGCCAGCATCTGCTGCTGTCCGCCGCTCAGGCTCCCTGCCATCTGTTTTCGTCTTTCATAAAGAATCGGAAAACGATCATAAGAAGCTTTCAGATTTTTCGCTCTGGAAGCGCGTGCCGATTTGACATAACTCCCCACAAGAAGATTCTCCTCAACCGTAATTGTATTAAGAATTCCTCTTCCCTGCGGAATATGAGCAATCCCCATTCTCGTTCTCTTATAATCAGGTACTTTAGAAAGATCAACTCCATTAAATTCAACCGTTCCTGACAAGACAGGCACAAAGCCGGAAATAATATCCAGCAGGGTTGATTTTCCTGCTCCGTTGGATCCTACAAGCGCAACGACCTCACCTTCATTTACTTCCAGGGATACATCAAACAAAACCTGAAGGTCGCCATATCCGGCATTTACATGATCAATCTTTAGCATTCTCTGTCCTCCCGCCGATATAAGCATTTATCACCGCCGGATTACTCATAACTTCTTCCGGCAGTCCTTCTGCAAGCAATTGTCCTTCATCCAAAACAATAATCCTATCGGCAATCTCCATAACAGCGCGCATAACATGTTCGATGAACAGAACAGAGACTCCCTCCTCATTGATCTGTTTTATCAGATCCAGGCTCCCTTCCAGTTCTGTCGGGTTTAATCCCGCCATAACCTCATCAAACATGATCAGTTTTGGCTCTATCGCAAGAACTCTGGCCAGATCAAGCCATTTCCTTTTTTCGATCGGGAGTTTTCCGCTCTTCATATCAATGTTTTTTATCAGATCCGTCTTTTCCAGTATCTGTATTGTTTTTTCAGCGGCCTGATCAAAGGTTTTATTATATTTTAATGCAATGGTAAATACGCTGTCATAAACCGACAGGTTGGTAAATGGTTTGGGGGTCTGGAACGTTCTTCCGATTCCCAGCTCTACCCTTTTTTCCATTTTTTCCTTTGTTATATCTTTCCCCATAAATGTGATTGTCCCGGAATCAAGCGTATACATTCCGCTGATCAGATTTACGCAGGTTGATTTACCGGATCCATTTGGACCAACCAGTGCAAGCACTTCGCCTTTCCTGATATCGAAAGACACGTCTCTTACAGCGTGGATACCTCCAAAGCTCTTCTTTAAATTACGTACTTCAAGTATATTTTCCACTGCTCACACCTCTGTCTTTATTTTTCGCAAACTTTTTATTTTTTTGTTGACCCATCCGCCTTCAATAAATAGCGAAAGCACTCCTTTTGGCCTGAACAGAATGATCAGAATCAACACCAGACCATAGATCATGGTATTGGCACCGCTGATTGATCCGAGCGTTGCATTCACTAATTCGGTCAGCGGAATGATGATAAATGCTCCGAGTACAGGTCCCCATAATAATCCTGCGCCGCCAATTACAGCTACAACAATGATCTTTATCGACACTGGCGTGGACGCGATACTGGTAGGCATGATATAGGCCAGATAAAATCCATAGATCGTGCCGATCAGAGATGTCAGCATAGCGCTGATGATGAAGGTACGAAGTTTGACATTCCGGGTATTAAATCCCAGAGATCTGATCGCGTCTTCATCTTCGCCAATTGCCTTCAGGCAGTAACCTGTTTTGCTTTTTTCAAAGAAAATGTTGAACAATACAATTGCTGCCAGCAAAACCAGTGAAATATAATAGATCGGCGTCTTCGTCCCAAACTGCAGATTCACCGGATCATCTCCGGAGTATGTCAAAATCAGACCATAAGAGCCATTTGTCACTTCTCTGAAATGCAGCAGTATATTTTTAAATATCTCAGCAAACGCAATCGTCGACAGTGTAAAGAAGGTACCCCGGAGTCCCAGACAAAGCGAACCGATCAGATAAGCCAGTACCCCTGCGATGATCATCCCGACGAACATGCCGATAAGCGGTGAAATCCCAAAGTCGAGATACATGATATAGGAAGTGTATGCTCCAACAGCCAAAAATGCAGAATGTCCGATGGAAACCCTGTCCGCATACCCTCCGATCAGGTTCCAGGCAACTCCCATTGCCGCAAACAAAAAGCACTGAACCATCATAGATGTCAGATAATTCTGCGTCATAACCAAAGGAAGCAGGCTGAAAACCGCAAGGAAAATAACCAGAATTATTATATTCTTTCTTATTATTGCATTGTTTTTCTTCGTCATACTTCTCTGGCACCTCCTCCGAATAAACCTTGCGGTCTGAGAAGAAGCACGATAACGAATACTACAAAGATACCTGCAGTACCCAGATCCATTGCTATATAACTGGAAGTTAATGCTTCAATCAATCCTATGAGCAGACCTCCAATCAGGGCACCTTTGATACTTCCCATTCCACCAATCACCACCACTACGAAAGTCATCGTCCCGAACAGATCTCCGATGGTGGCATATGTATAATACATTGGTGTAAGCAGCAATCCTGCGATTCCAGTCAATGCTGCCCCAAGACCAAATGCAAGTGCAAAATGAGCTGCCGGATTAATTCCCATCATTGCAGCAATTTTCGAATTCTCCGATGTTGCCCGTAATGCCCGTCCCATTTCGCTTTTCTTGATAATCACTGCCAGGATGGCAAATAGAATCAGAACGACTCCCATGGCAATCAGCCGCGGAACTGCAAATGAATATTCTCCAAGAAACAGACTGCTGCCTTTCGTTGCCGATTTTACCGTCCTGTAATCTGTTCCAAAAACCACTTGAACAAGTCCCTGGAGAAAGGACTGCAGTCCCAATGTCAGAAGGACAAAACGGTTCACTCCTTCTTTATTCACAAGCGGTCTTACAATTAACAGATAGATGATATAACCAACAATGAACATGATTGCAGCAACCGGCACGATCATTGCATATGGTTCAGAATGAAATACATCCACCAGAAGGCAGGTTGCATACATCCCGAGCATCAGGAATTCTGCCTGAGCAAAATTCACGATTTTCATAACACCAAATATCAATGTCAGCCCAACGGCAGCAAGTGCATAAACGCCGCCCATCAACAGCCCGTTAATTACAGACTGACCAAACATCCACATGATAATTTCCTCCATAAATGATCGTCATAAGGTTCTGTGAAAGACAAGGGGCTGTCGCATTTGATAATGCAGCAGCCCCTTTCCAATCGTTGATTAATATTTAAACAGATCCTCATCTACGATCAGTTCAACCGATGCTGCCTCTTCCGGATAAATCGTCAACGGACGATAAATGCCATCTTCACATGCCTGCCACTGAATCAGCACTGCATATGCCGAATCATTCCATCCTGTTTCATCAAAGGTTATATATCCCGGCGCAAACAACTGACCAAGACCTTCTCTGATCTCCATTCCCTCAAGCGCGTCTCTGATTGCAACCGGATCAGCAGAGCCGCATTTTTCAATTGCAGATACAAATACCCCTACAAGACCGGCGTATGCTCCGCCATGCTCTGTAATGAAATATCCGTATTCTTCTTCAAACCCATTTACAAAATCCCAGAGTTCTTCATTATCACGAATATATTTGGAATCCCAGTTCCACTGAGATGCAGAGAGAATTCCATTGATATTATCACCCAGCTCATCACGGATTGTCGGCCATAAGAAACCGGCGCCGCCGGCAATAATCAGCGGCATATAATTGATGCTCTTAAGCGCATTGATAATGAGAATTGCTTCCTGGGTTCCGGCAGCCGGGAACAGAACCGTTGCGCCTGAACTCTTAACATTGGTAACCAGGGAGGATGCATCTGTGAATCCTACAGGAAATGCCTCATACATTACTACTTCAAATCCTGCTGCTTCCACAATCGCCTTGTCGCTTTCTGCCGTGGTAATTCCATACTCGGAATCTTCGTAAACAATTGCAATCTTTGTAAGGTCATAGCCGTACTCATCATTCAGGGTCATTAATGCTTTCGCCTGCTGATCTGCGAACTGGGCCGACTTCGGATCGGGAGCATAGATATATTTGTACCCCTGATTATTCAGATCCGGGCTGATGCATGTTGTGAGCAGCGGTGTCTGCAGTTTTTCAGCAACCGGAAGACACGGAACGGTAAGACCGGAATAGCTCATTCCCAATACGGCTGACGGACTGTATTGTTCAACAGCACGTTCCATGGCAATCATTGACTGATTGGAATCACTGGTTGTATCGAAAGAAATCAATTCGATCTTTGCTCCGCCAAGCGCCTGGATTCCGCCATTATTATTAATGTAGTCTACCGCATACTGCGCACCTTCCAGTCCCTGCTTTCCGCAATCGGCATAGCTTCCGGACAAAGGGGTACCGATACAAAGTTTCACCGTTTCAGTTGCTTCGCCTTCCGCAGCGAAGACTGCTCCGGCTAATAATGCTGTCGTCATAACAACAGCAATTATCAGTGACAATAGTTTTTTCATTTTCTTCTCCTTTCATATCATCTGTACGAGATTGCCTAAATTCCGCTATATAAATGCAATGGGTTTTATTCTCCCCACCGCACACCCCCATGTTTCAGGACGCCGGCTCATTCCTTTTCGGTTATGATCACCGTTCCGTCTTCCAGAATCTTCACGTAATCTCCGGTTTTGATTTCATCAACAATATTACAGTCAAACCCGTCAATCATCGGCAGGTCTTTATCATAAAATTTCTTTGCAATGACGCCGCCTGCTGCCGTGATGATCTCTGTCTTATTATTGAGCATTGCAACCGGAGCACATCCGGTTCTTACCAGTTCAAGTATTATGGCTGCTCCTACTGTAGATCCCATTCCTTCCGGGAACACAAACACTTTTCCTTTTATGTTCTCACCATGAAGTTCATGCCAGGTATCCATGATTATTCCGGTGGTCGGATCCACGCCGCCAAAGAAACCGAAAGGCTGACCGGTCACTATGGCATTTCCTTCAGCGGTACCGTTTACAACAACATGACCTTTCAATTCTTTCATCTTTCTCATACCTCCATCACTACATGCCCGGCAACTGCTGATTCCACACATTCCTCAGTACTGGCAAAAACGATGTCTGTTTTACATTCCATCGGAGCATAATGAGTACATTTGCCCGAGTCTGTCATAATTGTTTTGAATCCCCATTCAGACAAAGGTGAGATAATCATACAGGTTTCCGCCCGGATAATGATTCCTGCCTTTTCAAGTTCCTCCCGGATCCCCATTTCCTCTGAAAGCTTTATCGCATAGGAATTCGCAAAGATCCACATCGTTACGGACTCATGTATCTTCCGGCCATTCAGAATATCTCTGACCCGGATCATTTCATTAATGCTGTAATGCGGACAGCCCAGTGCTACAAAATCGATCTCTTCCCCTTCATGAGTATTCATCTCTTTACGAATGTTCAGAAGATCCTCTTCTCTTACAGAAATCGTTTCTTCCGGGATATTTCCTGAAAAAGCGTCTTCTACGCTTCTTGCTTCCGGAGTAATCCCGACAATATGAAGCAGAGCAACCGATCCTGAGGCGGCAGCCGCAGCGCATAATGATTTCAGATTATCCTGGCTTGGAGAACCTTTCATCCCGTCTATCACACCAATCCGGCTTCCCAGTTTCTTTCCCAGTAAAAATCCAAGTGCCGGGTATTCCCATTGTTTCAGAGGTCTGCCGACGTTTAATTGAATCAGTACTTCCCCTTTCCGGTTTTCATCCAGATAGAGTCCCATTTCAGGCGCTTTTCCAATGATTCCCATGCAGATATCAATAATTGCGGACTGCCTGTTGGTTCTTGCACCACATACGGTATTTGCGAAAGATACTGCGCTGGATTCAGACCAGGCGATATTCTCTCCAAATCTCGGAAGATTAAATCCATAATACGGAGTACAGGTCCATACAGGAATAACTCCCATTTTCATAACGGCATTATTCAGACGTATCTGCATCTTCGCATAGTCTTCCGGCGTTCTGGCAGCACGCCAGTCCTCCGTATCCATTCCGCATGGGTCGATTGTAGTCGGAACCGTAAATCTGCCGCCCATTTCCGCGATTCTTTCGGCTGCCTCTACACCTGCAGTAAATGCACTTTTATATGCATGCAGAACAAGATGTACACTGTCAATTGGAATCAGACGCTTCGCATTGCAGCTTTCACCGACTTTCACCAGTATTTCCATTGCGAACTGTCTTGCTTTGCCCTCATCTCCGTTTAGAATCGCGAGTTCTTCTGATGTCAGTTCCATTTTTTCTCCTCTCTGCATACCTGATCACACGAATCAATGATTAAGAACGCTTATTATCCGGTCTGTAATTTTTTCTGCTGAAAAGCCATGTTGATCGGAAAGATAGGCAATGCTTGCTCCAACACAAAACACATCCGGAATTCCCATCCGTTCTACTTTAGTCGGACAGCTCTGTGTAATCACTTCCGTAACTGCGCTTCCGAGACCGCCGACTACTGTGTGATTCTCTGCAGTAAAAATCATCTTTGTTTCTTTTGCTGCTTTTATTACCAGCTCTTCATCAATCGGCTTTATCGTAGGCATATGAATATGTCTTATATGAATTCCTTTGTTTTCCAGCGCCTCACAGGCCTTAATCCCAAATCCGGTCGTTAATCCGGTTGTTATCAGTGTGGCGTCATCTCCGTCTTTAAGCTGGATTCCTTTTCCTAATTCAAACTGATACTCCTGTGGCAATATTTCTTCCATTGGACCTTTTGAAATTCTGATATACACGGGTCCGGGAGTTTTTGCGGCACAGCACATTGCCTGGTAGAATTCATTTGCATCCGCGGGATCAATGACCTTCATTTTCGGAAGACCCCGGAACAGATTAATATCACTGACAGAAATATGTGTTCCTCCGTTTTTCTCACTGGATACGCCGGCATAGATCCCGCACATCTTTACATTTAAATCGTTGTAACACACGGTATTACAGATCTGGTCCGCGTCACGAAGCGCAATAAAATTAGAAAAAGAGGATGTGAATACGGTTCTTCCGGTAAGCGCCAGTCCTGCGGCTGTTCCGATCATATCCTGTTCTGCGATTCCCACCTGAAAGTATCTTTCCGGATACTTATCACGAAAATAGTTGGAACCGACAATCCGCATAAGATCCGCATCAACCATGGCAATATTTTCCCCCTGCTCTGTCAGATCGATCAGAGACTGGGAAAAGGTTTTCTTCATATCTGTGAATCCCATGCTTACACCTCCAATTCCTTCATGCCTTGTTCATACTGTTCCTGCGTTACACTGCCGGCATGCCAGGTCGTAACATTCTCCATGTATGATATGCCTTTGCCTTTCACGGTATCCGCTATCACAACCGACGGACAGCCTTTCACTTTCTTTGCTTCATTCAATGCTTCGACAAGTTCTGAAGTATCATGTCCGTCTACTCTGAATGTTTTCCATCCAAATGCTTTCCACTTATCTTCGATTGGCTCGATCGGCATAACCTCCGAGGTTGGTCCGTCAAACTCATAATGATTGTTATCAATTACGATGATTAAGGAATCGAGATTGTATTTCGCAGACGTCATGGCTGCTTCCCAGATCTGTCCTTCATTGCATTCTCCGTCGCCCAGCAGTGCATAAACCCGGGAAGAACTGCCATCAGCCCTCAGGCCCAGAGCAATTCCATTTGCGATGGACAACCCCTGTCCCAGCGATCCTGTGCATACTTCTACGCCGGGAACTTCTGTAGATGCATGTTTAGGCACCATCACACCAAACTCATCATCATTTGCTACAACGTCATAATCAACAAATCCGTAATAGGCCAATGTTGCATATAAGCCAAAACCGCCATGCCCCTTGGACATAACAAATCGATCTCGTTCATCCCAATCGGGATCCTCGCCTCTGACATTCATTATGTTTCCATATAAAACTGTCAATGCTTCTATTTCAGACAGGTTTCCTCCATAATGGCCTCCACCTACATCGTGCATTAAACGAAACGCGGTTTGACGAACTTCTGAAGCTTGTTTCTGTAATTCAGTCATCTCCTCACTTCCTTTAAGTGTGCTTTGTTAATTAACCCGATTATTTTTGCAGGCAGATCCTCTTATTATCAGCGATGGCTCCAGAAGGACACGATTATTACGGGTTACTTCCGGGTTTTCGATTGATTGCACAGTCAGTTTGCAGATCTGTCGGGCCATCTCTTCTATTGGCTGCCGCACAGTTGTAAGATTAATGCTCTTAAGTCCGGATAAATCGATTCCGTCAAAACTTACTATTGAGATATCATTCGGAACGCTAATATGTCTTTCTTTGCATGCCTCAAGAAAACCGATGCCGGTCATATCATTTGCTGTTATCACCGCCCGGGGCAGGTCCTCCAGTTTCTCAATATACTTAAGACCATCTTCGTATCCCCTTCTGATACTCATTTCTCCATACATGATCAAGTCTTCTTCTACCGGAAGAAATGCGTTTTTCAGGGCAAGTTTATATCCCTCAACTCTGCTTACACTGGAAGCAGAGGTTTTGTTTCCGGCAAGGAATGTAATCTGGTGATACCCCAAATCAATCAAATGCTTTGTAGCAATGTACCCTGCCTGAAAGTTATCCTGTATTACAACATTCCCTTTGAATCCGTCTATCACTCTGTCTGTTAACGTCACGGGACATTTGAGTCCATCAATAATATGTTCCAGCGTTTCCGTATCCATCGAAGAGAACAGCACAACAGCCGCATAATCATCTCTTCTCATTTGCTCAAATAATCGTTTCTCTTTTTCACGGTCAAACTGGTTACTGAACGGAACAACCACATAATCATATTTCAGGAACTCTTCCTGTAACAGGAAAATCATATCGCTGAAGAACGGATTTCTGATATCTCCTACAAAGAGCGCTATAAATCGTGAATCCTTTTCAGGCTGTTTGTTGTTTTTCACCTCATACCCAAGGCTTTTTGCTGCACTTAGCACTTGTTTTCTGGTTTCATCCCTGACACAGTCCTTATTCATAAATACACGGGATACCGTTGCAGGGGATACTTTGGCTTCTTTTGCAATCTCGTACAATCTGACATTTTGTGACATTTTTTTCTCTCCATTAATAATTGCTGCTTAAAATAGTGTTATCATAGCGGGGGTGGGATTCCATGAAATATTTCATTATTATTTCATGGATAACACTTCATTTCAAGCCGTTTTCATTGTATAATAATTTGTACATTCCTTCAACAATCAATATCGATGGTATTTTTTTACATCAAATTGTGCATAATTTTGTTAACTTTTTATCAATAATCGGCAGTTTTTGGATATTTTGTATAATCGTCAATTCAAAACATTAGCTTGAAAGAACAATATTTTTGAAATATTTCATTGATTTGCATTTATGTTTATGAAATTCTTTCATTATTCTACAGTCCGTAAATTGCTCCCAGTTTAATCATTTCCGTCTTCTTTTACAGATACAATTGTGATACAAAAAAGCATTCCGGCTATTGCCCTTTGCTGCAATGAATCTATCGGGCGCTGCCAGAACAAAAGATCAGGACTTATGCGGAATTTGAAAACTCGAAAAAACGCATGACTTTCCGACGATAAAAGTCATGCGAAAGTAATCCCTGGATTCACCGCAATGCTGCATTTTTTCGGCATGCCCTGTCAAAGAACTCACGCATTGCTGCATTTTTTCGGCAAGGAATCTCTCTTAGCAGCGTTTCTGCCAAAAAACTCACGCATTGCTGCATTTTTTCGGCAAAATCCGGGTCTGAACGGAGCGTCTGCCGAAAATCTCACGCATTGCTGCACTTTTTCGTCAGCCGCTGTCAGAAACGTCGAGCATTGCGGTAAGAGGCGGCACTCCAATGAATCCGCAGAAGGCGCTGGTCCGACAAGCGTCCGCCAAAAATCGCCTCCTGCTTTCCTGCCGCAAGAGCTTCTCAGCAGTTTCCGGTGTAAACAAATTCCAGACGTTCCCGCGCAACATCGGCCAGGCGATAGATTCTGCTCACCGAAGTGGCTGGCCGGTCGGTCATCTGATACCGTGGAAAAAACCTGGAGATGTGCAGGGGGATGGACGGACTCAGGCGGCTGATCCAGTCGCTGATTCTCCGCATTTCCTCCTCGGAGTCATTTTCTCCGGGGACAATCAGCGTGGTCAGCTCCACATGACAAAACCCGGCTGCTTCTTCTATAAATGCCTGCACCATAGCCAGGTCCCCATGCAGAATCTCCCGATAATAATCCGGAGAAAATCCCTTGAGATCAATGTTCATGGCATCAATATAAGGAGCGATCCTGCGAAGGACCGGCAGGCTGGCAGTCCCATTGGTGACCAGCACATTTACCATTCCCTTCTCGTGAATCAGCCGGGCAGCGTCGCAGACGTACTCATATCCCACCAGCGGTTCATTATAGGTAAATGCAGCACCGATATTACCTTCCCGGCAATAATACGCCGCCATTTCCGCCAGCTCCTCCGGGGAAATCTCGTCCGCAGTCTCTGCGAACCGCATGGCCGCCGGATCCCAGGAAATCTCATGGTTCTGGCAGAATGGGCAGCGCAGATTGCACCCATAGCTCCCGACAGACAGGATCCTGCTGCCGGGGTGAAATCTCCGCAATGGTTTCTTCTCGATCGGATCCAGCGCCAGAGACGTCACTTTGCCGTAATTCTCCGCGCAGACCGTCCCGTCCCTGCAGCTTCTCGCACCGCAGGCACCGACCTGCCCCTCCTTCAATTCACAGTGTCTGAAACACACCTCGCATTTCGCCATACAGCATACATCCCTGGAAACTCCGACCCTCAGGGAGCACCGGCCTCCCCAGTGGAGCCGCACCATTTCCGTCAATAATGTCTGACCACCTCAAAGCGCTCCAGCGAAACCGGCTCCTCCGGGCGGATCCCCGCCTTCTGTTTCGCGATCCGGATCTGCTGCTCCACGCTGTCAACGCCGTCCAGATCCGGCAGAAGAAGCCCCCGTTTTCTCCCTTTTGTCACGATCACTCCGTACCGTTTCACATCCAGCTGTTCCGGACTGTCAATCGGCTCCGGCGTGCCCAGGACATCCACATTGATCTGCAGCCAGGGAAGCTCCGCCGGCTTAACGGGATCAAACCGGGGATCCCGGGTGGACGCGCTGATGGCGTTTTGGATGATTTCCCGGGCCAGACTGCCGGTGACAGGAAGGATGGTGCCGATGCAGCCCCGCAGCCGGTCGTGTTCGTGAATGGACACAAATGCGCCGGCAGTCCGGCTTCTCATTTCATTCGGGACCCAGTCCGGAATGTCAATCTCCTGCCGGTTGAGAATATAGCTTTCCAGAGAGGTTCTGGCCAGCCTAACGTAAGGATCTTCCGCGTCCCGACGTTTCTTCAGCTCCTCCTGCGTTTTCCGGAGATACCGGTCCAGAAAACGGCGGCTGTCGTCCTGCCCCTCCGGGAAAAATCCGCAGATTCCATATCCTACCCCGGTCACGTCTTCATGAGACAGCCGGCAAGGTCTTACCGCGTCGCCGTCCAGGGCGCCCGCCATCATAACGAAGGAACGGTGGCCGCATTCCGCCGCCTTCTCGCAGAATCCCTCTTCAAACTCCAGCAATTCTCCGAACGCGGCCCGGCCCAACACATCCATGACCCTCTCATCATATTCCGGGCCTTCCAGTGCGAACCCATAGGGGCCGTAATCCTGCAGCTTGTGGGAAAGATCTCCGCTGGCCACATAGACCGCGCGGCGTCCGATTTTCTGCACCGCCTCCCGGATCACCTGCCCCATTTCATAATGGGTGGTCAGGGGCAGTCCGGATAGTCCGATCCGGATGATCCGGAACTCCTGATAATGCTGTCTGATGAAATACAGCGGTACCATAGTCCCGTGATCAAGGGTTTTGTCCCTCTCGCCCAGGGTTCCCGCCGGCTGGTTCCGCTCCTCGGCCAGGCTGCAGATCGTCTCCCTCAGTTCCGTGTCATATGTTTCCCGGAACGAGACCTCCGCAGCGCCGAACCGGGCAAAGGATCCAGCCGCATGCGTTCCCGGCGAAATATGAAAATAATCGGAATACATCACCGCATGGGGACTGGAGATAATGATAGTCTCCGGTTTTAATGCGGCGATCTCTCCGGCGATCCTGTGATATGCCCGGATCGTTGCTTCTACCTGCGTTTCGCTTCCTCTGCCCACCTGCGGAATGATCATCGGCGGGTGGGGCACTGCAAATGTACCAACGATTGCCATTTCTTACTCCCTGCTCCAGGAATCCCAATCGCTGTAGACGGAGCCGACGCCGGTCGCATCCGGATTGGCTTCCGTCACATTGATCGTGATCGTCCATTCATAACCGGCTCCCAGCCAGGTCAGATATTCATCCTCCTCAAATTCATCAAAGGACATGTATTCATAGCTGCCGTACCGTCCGAAGGCATCCTTGTATCCGTACCAGTCCGTCCCCGCCGCATCCTTGATCCGGTAATTGCCTCCCGGCAGATATGTGGTGACCGAGCCGCTGCCCGTTCCTCCCAGTCCTGATAATTGCTTTCCTCAAATGCTTCCAGCGCCCGGAAATAATGTTCCTGCGCAAAATATACGCATCCCTGCAGATACCGGTACGCGCTGGAGTTTTCCCCCCGGTCAAAATGCAGCCGCAGAAGATCCGTGTAGGTTTCGTCCTCATCCTTTGCGACCAGAAGCAGTGCCAGCAGTTCCCCGTAGGCCGGAGCGTCCACAAGGTCCGTTCCTTCCCGGCCGAACGCAGCCAGTACCTGATTTAATGCGGAAAATGTTCCGGGCCCGCATTTCCGTCGGCCGCGTTATTGCAGCCAAAATCCACCAGAGTCTGCTGCAGTCCCCAGGCCGCACACTATACGTTCCTGGCTGATGATCTCTCCTTCCCGCAGAGCCGCATTCAGCGATGTCACTACCTGCAGAGCCGAATCCTGCCAAACCATTTCCGCGGATGCCATTTCCTGCGGCTCTTGCGCCAGGCAGACCATACATGTTGTCATTCATAATACCAGTGCCGGAAATACCCCAATAATCCGTTTCATGTCTGCTCCTCCTTCCATGATGCCTCGTTTTTTACAACGTATCTCAAACACTGAGGAATTTCAAGCAGAATACCCGATTGTATCTGTTTTGTGCAAAGGTATTATTTTATATTATTCAGGAAGGCCAGCGCAAACGGCATGAAAATAGGTGAAATTGATGGTCGATCTATTGGCAAGACTCCCTCCTGCATCTTGTACAGTGAAAGTGCCATTCTGAGAACATTTAAAAAGTATCGCAAATCCGAAACTCGCTGTGGAAGATACATTTGCCGGAGTTTTCTAAAATAATTCCTGATTTTTGGCCCTTTCGTGAGAAAATACCCCTCGGCCACGCAACTATCTCGGGCTCTCAGCGAACGGTGGAAGTGCACCTTGAGTGAATCGCTTGATCCAGATGCCGGCGGCTTTGTATCCGTTATTTTCCGGAAACGGTAAATTGCGGAGACAGCTGTCTTTAAATGTATCATGTTTGATTGTGGAGACAGGAGCAGGTTTCTGTATTCAATAATCGATAAAAATAAACGATTATGGATACACTACAGGCAGAAGCATCTGCCACAGCGAATTCCGGATTTAAGAGCATGCGGATGCTTTTTTTCAGAAATATACGTACAGGAATTTGCGTAGTCCGAAGGTCTTTGGGTGATCAGCGAAATAATTGCCAAATACTATCCCTGCGCTGATCCGGAAAACAGGGATAGTAATTGGCAGTTTTCTTATATATAGTCCAATTTGCGAGGTTGGAGAAGCCCCTAACTGGGCCATATATAAAATTATCGGGAAACCTTATCCCTGTTTCGAAATTGAAAACAGGGATAGAAAGTGACGATTTTTCAAAATATGGTCCGAAATGAAGGTCCTGAGAGAGACTGACCTGGACTATATATGAAATTATTGGAAACCTTATCCCTGTTTTCGTAAAAATGACAGGGATAGTAAATGATGATTATTTCCAGGATAGTCCAAATGGCATGATGGAAGCAAATATGGATGAAGTTAACAGCGGCATGGATTTTACGGCACATTCGACAACAGGAAGGCACCCACCCAAGGTGCAGAAGACCCGTAAAAATTTACAAAGTGCCTTATTTTTACTTGATTTATTATTTGCAGACTCAGATCCGAGCTATTCTGCACAAGAGCATTTGGGGCATATACACCCGGGAAAAGAAGAGTTTTTTTGGTTTTCAGCCCGGGAGCCCTCAAATTAGTCCTTCGCGGATTGTCCATCCTTCGCAGACTGTTCATCCTTCGCCAGCAGCCAGGCCATGACGTGTACCGCCTGCTGGAACTTTCCTTCTGCAATCAGATTCCGGAGTTCCCCGGAGGAAAGCCGCAGCGCTTTCAGGTATTCCGTCTCGTCCAGCTCCTGCTCTCCGGCCTGCCTGCAGTTCTTCGCCCGATAGATATATGCATAATTATCAGAGATCGTCGCGTTGGAGGGGATCGTCAGAAGATGCTCCCACTCATCTGATACATAGCCGGTCTCTTCCCGGAGCTCCCGCATGGCAGTCTCCAGAGGGTCTTCCCGCAATTTTCGAATGTCATCATTCGAAGACTGTGTCCGAGACTTTATCGCAGCGCTGTCCGAAGGATCTTCCCGCAGCTCCCGCATGGCGCTGTCCGAAGAGTTCTCCCGCAGCCCCCGGCCTGCGTACTCCCGGCCATCCTTCCGTTCAATCCCTCCCGCTGGAAATTCGGTCGTCACCTCCCCGATCCCCTGACGGAACTGGCGGACGCAGAGAAATCTGCCCTCTTCATCCGTCGCGACGATCACCACATAATCCCGCCGGCTGTAACTGTAATACGGCTCAAACACCTTTCCGTCCGGATAGCGGTACGTCGACCTGCGGAAATCGATCCATTCATCCTGTATGATGTGTTCTGTTTTTATTTCTTCCCAGATCAGATCCTTATCTTCCATTTTAAATCCCTTTTCCGTTTTTGTTCCGGATCCCCAGCATTTTGCGGATCGCCTGTTCATCTGCTTCCGGGAAGAAGGCGGCCGCCTGTTCCATGATCCTGGCCCCGGATTCCGACGGTTCTTCCCGATATTTCTTTCCTGTGAAACTGTGTCTCTTCCCTAAGCCTCTGCAGCAGCTCCGGGATGTCTGCGGCAGCGCCTCCGGGAAGGAATCACAGGAATGTTATAAATGAAAAACCGCGGAGAATCAATACATCCTTGTATCAGAGTTTTCCGATATGATACAATTCTCCCAGGGAGTTTACAAAATGTTATTAAAAATAAAACGTCAGCACAGACCTGTATTTCAAGAACTGTACTAACATTGCGTACGAAGAAAATCTGTTTATTTCGGAACCGGAGGAAAGCATTCTGATCGTCACAGATGCCCCGGACCCGCAGAACTGACGGGACGACCGTCCTCAGATCACATACAGGTCATCGATCCGGTAACGTTTCATCACCAATGCTTCTCTGCTCTCCGGACTTCCCATGGAATAATCCCCCGGGGAATTGTCATTCAGACGGTCCCTGGAAACCAGAAGATTATGGGAATAGGGCTGATCCCCGACTCTGATGACTCCATCCGAAGAAACCGGCGCATCCGAATAATAGGGATCAAAGACCCTGTAGTCTTCTGCTTCCGCCCCGGTCACCAGCACATAATGGCCGGCGCCGTGAAGATATACATGAAGCACGATGGCCGCCCCTTCCTGCAGGGCTTTCGTCAGGGGACTGCTTTCTCCGAAAAACACCTCCTGCCCGCCGGTGAAATAGCTCTGGATCGGAAGCAGTCCGGCGTACCGCAGTTCATTCAGCCAGGCGCCGAAATAGCAGATGGATGCGCCGCTGGTCCCGTACCGGCCGCAGTGTCCCTTATCATCAAAACTGTCCAGGGTGCATTGCCCGATGTGACGGATCAGATCGGGAGGAATCTCCTCCCTGTCAAATAAATACATGATTGCATTCGTCATCGTTGTCGGCCCGCAGTCAAATTCTGTAGCCTGATATCGTAATGGTGTTTTCATAATTTTGCAGTCTCTTTAAAGCCTTATTTTTCTTCATTGTAGCAGAAAAAGGCGGAAAATCAATGAAGTCTGACTACGGCCGGAACCGGGCCGCGGCCGGCACAGGAAAGTGGAGTGAAAAATGGAAAATAATTTAACCCAGGGAAGTGTGTTTCGGAAATTGTGGGTGTTTACGCTTCCGTTTATCGGAGCAAATCTTCTTCAGACGCTTTACGGCATGGTCGATCTGTATATTGTAGGGCGGTATGCCGAAACCTCAGATGTGGCGGCGGTATCAATCTCTGGCACAGTGATCGCCACATTTCTGATGATTCTGATCGGTCTGTCCGTAGGGGCCACCGTCCTTATCGGACAGCGTTTCGGAGCCGGCGAACAGCAGTCTCTGGGGCCGGTTTCCGCCACCGCCTTCACCCTTTCCCTGATCTTCGGAGGCGGACTGATGATCATCGTCGCCGCCCTCACCGTTCCGGTCCTTCACTGGATCAACACGCCGGAAGAAGCCATGGGCGGAGCCATTTCCTACATGCTCATCTGCAGCATAGGCTACATCTTCCAGTCCGTTTTCAACATGCTTTCCGGTATCCTGCGGGGAATGGGCGATTCGAAATCACCTCTTCTGTTTGTCGGAGTCTCCACCGTGGTCAATATCATCGGCGATGTGATTCTCATCGGCCTGTGCGGTCTCGGCGCCGCCGGTGCGGCCATAGCCACAATGCTGGCGCAGCTTCTCTGTATGGTATTCGGCATTCTGTATGTCAGGCGCAAAGGCTTCCCCTTTGATTTTCATCTCCGGAGCCTTCGTCTCATGAAGGAACACGCCCTGCCGCTTCTGAAGATCGGCATTCCTGTAGCCTTGCAGGAATTCCTGGTCATGTTCTCCTTCATCATCATTGAAGGCATCATCAACAGCCTGGGGCTCAATGCCTCCGCAGCTGCCGGGATCCTGGACAAGATCTTCCTGTTTGCCACCATCCCCACCTACGCCTTCAACTCCTCGATCTCAGCCATGGTTGCCCAGAATGTCGGCGCACGCCAGAACGGCCGAGCAGTCAGATGTCTGTGGTACGGCTCTTTGCTCAGCGAACTGTTTGCCGTTGTATTTTTCCTTTTGGGATTGTTCATTCCGGGAGAACTGACCGGTATTTTCACCAGGGACAGCGCCGTCATCAGCGAGGGCATCTCCTATTTCGCAGGCTATAAATATGAATACCTGCTCTGCTCCCTGGCCTTCTGCGTAAACGGCTTCATCAACGGCACCGGCCATACCCGGCTCACCCTGATCAATAACGTGGTCTCCACCTATGTTGTCCGCATTCCGGCATGCCTGATCGTAAGCACGGTGATCGGAGCCGGCCTCTTCGGCATCGGCTATGCCCTGCCCATCGCCTCTCTGATCCAGGCTATCGTCGGATTTGTATTCTTCTTCTCCGGACGCTGGAAGAACGCGCAGGGCCGGCCGTAGCCTTCATCCTTACGTGTTCATCTATGAATGAAATTTGGGATGCATATATGCTTGTACTGCAGTCGATTTCGCTGCAGACTCCCTCCTGCATCTTGTACAGAAAAACTGCTACGCGTACAGTGGAAGTGTCATTTTAAGAACATTTAAAATGCATCTTAAATCCGGAACTTGCTGTAGAAGATGCATTTGCCGGAGTTTTCTGAAATAATACATGAATTTCTATTCCATCGCCAAGAGCGCATCAAACACTTTTCCTGCAGATTCCGATACACTCTCTTTGCTTCTGTTTTTTGGTCATAAATCAGTACCCCATCTTTTTCAATTTGCTTCCATAGCGGGCTCTTTCGCATATTGGAAAGATCCCTTTTTCCGCCATATGCCAATAGATCAAATTCTACTGGAAATGCATCATACAAATCGTATTTAAAAGACTTATATCGCTTACTGGCACCAAATCTGGCAGTTGTCATTTCCGGATTTTTCGGTTCGATATACAGATCAATATCTGATCCGGATTGAGCTTCATCCCTGGAATAAGAGCCAAATAAAATAACCCTGCCGAGGATATCGGTATAGGAATAGCAAATATGTCTCAGTTTTTCTACTATCTGGTCTCTTGAATCCATGAAAAGCACCAGCTCCTCGTTCACGTTATTACAAAAATTTGTAACCTATACTGAAATTGAACGCAATTTGAAAAAAGAATATCTGACAAAGTCCCAGACATTAAGTAAATATCAGATTGCTGATATTCTGGAATCCTGCTACGGTAAGATGCAGGTCGTCCCGGAGAAATATGATTGCGATTACTATCAGTATCTTGATGGCAGCCGGAATTTATTTAAGGGAGAATATATGGGAACCTATGTCTGGGCGGAAGAAGAACAGATTATACAACTAAACGAACTATTATCTATCTGATTTGTTCCCAGCTGTTCCCATAATTCGGAAAAGTAAAAAATAGGAGCCCTGCTATATCAAGGGCTCCCGCCAGACACGGAGAGTGTGGGATTCGAACAAAGCTGAAATGAAAAAACGTTGAAAATAAAGGAGGTTTCGTGGCATCAACCCCTTAGGGAACCTTTTAGGGAACCTTTTTTACAATTTTCTAACTTTTTCTAAAAAGTCAGGCAGGATATTGAAAATGATGTTGTTCACAATTTCCCAATTAGTATCTTCATAATCATGTACAAGTCTATGCCTTAATCCAGAAATCTTTGCCCAGGGTATTTGGGCATGTTCTTCTTTGTATTCTTCCGATAGATAGTAAGCCTGTTCCCCAATATTATACAACGGTGTAGTGATTGTCCATCGGATAGTTTCTTCATTAAGAATATCCATCTCTGTTATGGAATTATCTGAAATATACTGCAGGAGTTTTTCTGTTTTTTCAACTATCTTTTCGATACGTTGCTCATCTGTATATTTCATATAATCACCACTCCTTCCTTTAAAATTGTATGATGCAGTGGAGAGTTTGCTTTGACTTCCCGTTGTTCATAGACATCCACATTTTTTTCTGCAGTTTTATATAACTCGTCTGCTATGCAGAATATATCGGTCGGGTCAAATGTATTTCCACCAATAACATATAAATCAATATCTGAATAGGGCGTTGCCTCATGCCTGGCATAAGAACCAAACAGGACTGCCTGTTCAGCATTATACTTTTTCAAAATCGGTTTTATCATATCACTTAATTCTGTAAATGAATAAATATGTTCAGTCATACCCTGACGCCCTTTCTGTTTTGTATTTTATCAGTAATAACAGAAAAAGCCAACTGTCAGTTCGTTTTTTGTTCATTCCAAGGCGTGGGAACGCTTTCGTGTGCAGTTTTACAGCAAACAGGAAAAGAGGCCCTCAGCGTGAACGCACAGGCCATTTTTCGATATATTTCCTTTAACCACTTTGGTCTATTCCATCTTTGTTTTTTTCATAATACTGCAACTCGTGAAAAATCTTATCAACGATTGCATGGTTCCAATGCCATCGTCCATACAGCAGTAGTGCGGAGGAAATATATATTATAATATATATTTCCCCCGCACTACTTACCTGCATATAAGGATACATGTATCAGATAGTGGTTACTCATCCACTTTAACAATCTCCACTGCACTCTCCAACAGGATATTAATCAGTTCATTCCTGGAGCGGTTGGTCTCTGCTGACAGCCTGTCCAGCCTATCAAGCAGTTCTTCCCGCATACGAACAGAAACCACCTTAAACCCCTCGTCTCCAGTTTTCGGTATTTTCTTTGTAATCCGTATTTCCTTTTCCATAAAAACCACCTCAACATTTTTATTGTAATCTGTCAAAAGTGGTTTTAATATATTAGGTATTTGTAGTATAATAATGAATATATTTATATAGTTAATTTGATGTGCTCAGGCTATTGCTTTTTGTACTCAGCGATTTCCTCAAGTCTGCAGTCCAGTATCTCACACAATCTGTCCAATGTATTTGTACTGACACTGCAATTCTTACGGAGTCGGTCAAGCTGTCCTGTACTGAAGTGATAATCGTGTATCAAGGAGTATTGGGATATTTTCTTCTCTTTCATAGTCTGCCAGAGCCTGTCAAATACGACCATTGTGAATATCCTCCTATTTTTAGTAGAAGAATATTTGTATTCAGGTTACTTGAAAATTGCCCTATATCGGGCTATACTAAGCGTATTTACATAATCTTTTAGAGGATTTTCATAATATGACTGCACTACAAAAAGGGGGGCTGGTGAAGAAGTGGGAAGTTTTCTGATTGCGCTCATCAACCATGCATTCCAACATCACAATAGTTAATTTTGAAAAGAAAAAGTCATATATAAAAGTAGTATTAAAGAAAGGATTACAGTAATGAAGAAACTATTAACACCTGTTATCACATTAATACTTGCTTTATCTATGGTATTCTCTGTTGCAGATTGCCACGCTATCCGGCCACCTGGGCCATATTAGGCGGCCAGGCTCAGCCATAATTGCCGGCCACTGAAAGACAGATTAACCGGCCAGTTTTTATTAACCTATAATGATCATATCTTCCTTCATGGAAGAAATAT
>JAFUBX010000040.1 GCA_017459985.1 Parasporobacterium sp. | reverse complement strand
ATTTTGTTCTTATGTTGCAAATGTTGGAGACAATGGATCCGGGGATGTACCTATGTGCCCCATGATTCCTTGATTGCAATATAAGAATATTTTGTGCAAAATAAGAGTATTATTTCGGCGCTGGTCTGTTATACTAATCTTAATAAAGCAGAAGATTGCCACATGGAGGCTGAAATGACCGAAATTAATAAAAAAAGAAACGGAAAATGGATATGGACAGCGGATTGGACGCAGGAGGACAGCAGGAGCCCGAGGCTTGTCTGGTTTTATACAGAAATAGAAGGGAAGAGCGGAAAGGCCGCGGGAACGGATGGAATCAGGATCACGGCTGACTGCCGCTACAAGTTATATATAGACGGAGAGCTGGTGCAGTACGGCCCCGCTAAGGGGGACCATCAGATTCACTATGTCGACACTGTGAATCCCGGTGTATTTCCTGCGGCCGGCATGCATTCGGTGGCCATTGCAGTGCTCCATTATCCGGAGGACCCGAATGTGGGAAACCACAGTATGTTCAGTTCGGATACGCCGGGTCTCTATGTAGAAGGAGTGGAAATCCTTTCGGAGACCGACGAACACGGTGAAAGGATCGCACAGGGCTGGAAGAGCTGTGCGGACAGAACGGTTTCCTTTATAAGAGAAGAGGAGCGATTTGCCCCTCTGCAGATTCATGAACTGCGCAAGGCCTATGCGGGTGATCAAAGTCGACAGGCAAACCTGCAGTCGGCTCTGCAGTCAGCTCTGCAGCCGGTGATCGTGCGGCGCGAAGAGGAGATGCCTGTCTATCTGCGCCCGGAGAACCTCGCGGAAAGACCCATTCCGCCGATGCTGCTCAAGGAGCACTCCTTTTCCCTGCCGGTCGGCCGCGTGGAGCCTCACAGCAAAGAGACATTTGTCCTCGATGCCGGCGAAGAGATGTGCGCATTTCCCAAACTGCGTGTTTCAGGAGGAAAAGGTGCCCGGATCATGCTTCTTTACAGCGAATGCTATGAGATGGAAAACGGAAAAGCGGACCGGACTGACAACATAAACGGGCATCTGCAGGGATATTGTGATCAGTTTACCATTGAGAAGAGCGGAAAAGGCGGAGATCATCTTGGGATACAGGCAAGTGCGGAAGGCGAAACCTGTCTGGAGCCCTTCTGGTTCAGAACTTTCCGCTTTATCGAAGTGACGGTTGAGACAAAAGAGGAAGCGCTTACGCTGGACTCCTTTACCTATCTGGAGACCGGCTATCCGCTGGAAGTGAGAACGGAGGTCACCACGTCCGATCAGACACTGGCCCCGGTCTGGGATATCAGCCTGCGGACCCTTCGCCGCTGCATGCACGAGACCTATGTGGACTGCCCTTACTATGAACAGCTGCAGTACATTATGGATACCCGCTCGGAAATGCTGTACACCTACGCGGTCTCCGGAGACGATCGGCTGGCCCGCAAATCGATCCGGGAATTCGCCCGGGCGCAGAGGCCGGACGGACTTCTTAACTGCAGCTATCCCAACAAGTGCGTCAACGTGATCCCGGGATTTTCCATCTACTATATCCTAATGGTGCACGATCATATGATGTACTTCGGAGATCCGGAGGTAGTGCGGGAGACGCTGCCTGTGATCCGGAAGATCTTGCAGTATTTTGACCGGAATACGATCAAGAAAGGCGCCTTGGCGGGACTTGTGAAGAAGACGGGCGGCGTCAACGGAGAGGGAGAACTGTGGTCCTTCATCGACTGGGCGCAGGAATGGATGGACACGACGGGCATGCCGCCTGCGGGGCTGCAGGGGCCGATCACGATGGAGAGCCTTCTGTATATTATGGGACTGCAGAAAGCCGCGGAACTGGAAGAATATGCGGGAGATGCATCTCTTGGGGAAGATGATCGCCGGATGGCGGCACTTGTTCAGAAAGCCGTCAGAACATTCTGCATGGATGTGGACGGATTCATTACAGACGGGCCTGTACTTTCCGAAGACAGCGACATTGACAGTAACATGGAAGCCAGGACTATGTGCGGAATACGCAGCCAGCACTGCCAGGTGTTCGGTGTTTTGACAGGGACCCTAAATGAAGAAGAGGCCAAGAGAAATCTGGAGAAGAGCATGTCGGAGGCGGGCTTCGCGCGATGCTCGGTGGCAATGAACTTCTATCTATT
>JAFUBX010000039.1 GCA_017459985.1 Parasporobacterium sp. | reverse complement strand
GATTTGTATAAAGAAGTATTATCGAATTACCGCAGGATCATTTCAGGATTGCAATTGTGGCGCATTCAGGAGTATGCTGCGGTTTTTCCGAAGAGCAGGATGATTTCAAAAGCTTTGGACAGTGAGGTGCTATAAATGAATTTAAGGGAAATGATGGATCTGTATTATGAAGAAGACTTAACGAGAGAACTTGCTGCTGCAAGAGCATGTCAGGATATAATACTTAAGGCAATATCAGAAGGCCCGTTAAATCGAAACGTGACCATTAAAGGCGGCGTAGTTATGCGCAGCCTAACACATAATAACCGAAGGGCAACAAGAGACATAGACCTTGATTTTATCCATTATTCGCTCGATGATGGATCTATCAAATTGTTTGTAGAAAAACTGAATTGTCTTCCGGATTTTTCAATTGTTATAGAAGGAGAAATCGAAGAACTAAAACATGAAGATTATCATGGGAAAAGGATTAAAGTTGCAATCGCAGATGAGCAGGGTACTGTAGTTCGAAGCAAAATTGATATAGGCGTCCATAAACATTTGAATCTTGAACAGAATGAATACTGTTTTGATGTCTGTATGGACGATGAAGGCGCAAGCCTTTTAAAGAATACGGTCGAACAGTCTTTTACAGAGAAGCTGCGTTCGCTTCTTGTTTTTGGCCCAAACAGCCGTCGTTATAAAGACGTGTATGACATGTATTACCTTAAGGGAGTGGCTGATAAAAGAGAAAACTTTCCCCTTATGCAAATGTGGAGGTCCGCAAAGCAGATATCGTGGATCTGCCGTTTGCGGACCAAAGCTTTGACTGTGTCGTAGCGGCAAATGTGATCCATCTGCTGGATGAGCCTTACAAAGCACTTTCGGAACTGGACAGGGTCTGCAAAGCCAGAGGGAAACTGATCATCCCAACTTATGTGAACAACGAGAAAACGGGAAAAACCAGTGGATTTGCAAAAACTGTAGGCAAGGCAGGAGCAGATTTCAAGAGGCAGTTTACTTTTTCAAATTACAGGGAGTTCTTCGAGAAAGCGGGGTATTCCGATATAAAAATCGTTCAGATACCGGGACGTGTCCCCTGCGCGGTCGCGATCATAGTAAAACCAGATAAAAGATGAACGAACCGCTTATTTGAACCCGACGGGAGGTACAGTATATGTCAAAGAAAGCAACAGACTTCCAGAGGAAGGTCATGAGTATAGGATATCGTGGTAAGGAGATATTCAAACCGCTGAATACGGGATGGATCGATGAACATGTCGGATGTGTCCGCGAGTGGATCGCCAATATCTATTTTTACAAAAAAGGCGATACCGTGATCATGATCGATGCTGGGTATAACTATGAACGTCTGGCTGAGAAGATGAGCTGGCTTGATATCGATCCCGCTTCCGTAAAACATATCCTGGTCACCCATCAGGATACGGATCATGTCGGGGTACTTATCGGTAACGATAATCCATGGGGACCTGCAATCGGAACTATGTTCTTAAGCTTTGGAAATGCATGGACATTCGGTGGTCTGCTCTGCACGCTGCCGAAAGAAGAGCAGTTTGAAGAATTCAGAAGAACTCTTTCAGAAGTTGAACATGGAGGTGCAGCATGAAAGTATTGGTTTATGGCGCAGGTGTGATTGGCGGACAGCTTGTGCACGCGATGAGCAAAGCTGGAAATGATGTTACCGTGATCGCCAGGGGAGCCTGGAAAGAGACGCTTGAGAAGAATGGTCTGAGCATACACCATCATATCCAGAAGAAAGATACCATTGATCATCCGCGCGTTCTGGATAAACCTGATGATCAGCCATATGACATTGCATTTGCTGTCATGCAGTACCGGCAGATGGAGCAGATACTGAACGATCTGGCAGCCGTTAACAGTCCGGTCCTTGTGCTTGTCGGGAATAATCTGTCTGCTTCTGAAATGGAACAGCGGATCATGGATGCTTCCAAAATTCAAAGGGGCATCCTCTTTGGTTTTGGTTCAACTGCAGGTACACGCGTGAACGGGAAATTGACAACCGTACACGTGGGCGATGGACGGCTCACCATCGGGAAGGTGCACGCAGAGGCAACGGAGGAAGAAAAAGCCCTGCTGAAGACCCTGTTTCAAGGCAGTAAACTGTCGCTTGTCTGGTGCGATAATATGGACGCATGGCTCAAATTCCATGCGGCCTGTATCCTTCCGATTGTTTATCTGTGTTATAAGACCGGATGCGATCTGAAGAGATCCACGGGACAGGAAAGAAAGCTTTTGCATGACGCAGTAACTGATGCTTATCATCTGCTAATGGAACTGGGTTATCCGGTCAGACCGGTCGAAGACGAAAAGTTGTTTGAACCGGGTATTGCCAATATGCTGATTAAAGTCATTATTTACTGGATGTCCAGAACGAGGATCGGTGCCCTTTGTACCACAGAGCACTGCCGTCATGCACCTGGCGAGATGGAAGATTTGGATAAAGCGTTTCAGAAACTGCGTGCCGAAAAATCGGATTTTCCAATGCCGCATTTCGACAGGCTGTATAGCGAAATGCCATCCTGGGATAAGATCAGATCGACTTATGGGAGGCAGTAGGGAAAAGGATATTATTTAACTTGAACCGTTCTGCGTGATAACACGTTTCAGGGATACTGTTATACATGGGAGATGTTTGTACAGGATGATCTCGGAAAAATGAAGGTGAACAGAATTCTGAAGTCAGATGTAAAGCAGTTTTATAACCGCCTCCGGGAGCAGCGTAATCTGAAGCCTGCCACGGTTGACAGTGTACATACGGTTCTGCATCAGGTACTGCAGGTTGCGGTCGATAACAGGTTTATCATCAAGAATCCTTCAGATAATGCCATGACGGAGTTTAAGCGGGGCCATTACACAAAGGGCGAAAAGAAGCATGCGCTGACGGTTGAACAGGAAAAGCTCCTTCTGGATTTTCTTAAGGAAGATGCAACATACGGACACTGGTACCCGGTGGTCGCGGTGATGCTCGGCACGGGAATGCGTGTCGGGGAACTGACCGGACTCAGGTGGTGTGACCTGGATATGGATGGCAGGTCGGCACCAGTAGCCATTCTGAATTCAAATATGGGTGGAAAAGCCCATTGATTTTTGATACAATAAATTGACTTAATTGTTCAATGATCCGGCTTGGAAACAGGAGAGAATATGCTAAAAAATAATATTGAAGTTGATGTGAAGGTAAAGTGTATCGAGAATACAATATCGCAGGCAAAACTGGCTAGTGCAGTCGGTACTTCTCCTTCGTATGTAAATCGACTCATAAAAAATCCAGTCAGAATTGTGAACAAAACCTTTGTCAGCATGATGGAAAAGCTGGGGTATGACATCGAGATTTCCTATGTAAGGCGTGATCAATAAGGAGGCGGACATGGAAAGGATCAAAGCATATTGCTACAGCAGGTGCTCAACCTGCAAGAAAGCCTTGGAGTGGTTGGATGAGAATGGAATTAAATATGAGCTGATCGATATCAAGTCAAATCATCCGGACGAAGAAACGCTGCGGAAATACTATACTAAGAGCGGTCTTCCGCTGAAAAGGTTCTGGAATACCAGCGGCATTCCTTATCGCAAGATGGGACTGTCGAAAAAGCTTCCTCAGATGAGCGAAGACGAGCAGCTGGCGTTGCTTGCAACGGACGGCATGCTGGTCAAGCGTCCGCTGTTGGTTGGCGATGATTATGTTCTGACGGGCTTTAAAGAAACCGAATGGACGGAGAAACTGCTATGACCCTTTTCAGTATGTATGAACAGAAGCTGATCCGCCTTAAGGATGATCAGGGAAATACATTTACCGGCGTTGCAGATACGTTTCCGGCAGAGTACGGGATGCATGAGTTTGGAACCGAGGAAGAAGGAATTCAACTCGGAGAATACTTGATCTTCCGCAGTCAGATCGCAAAAGTGGAGATCCTTCCGACCTATGAAGAGGCTGTAGCCGCTATCCCTCTTGGGCGGTATCGTCATTTCAAGGGGAACGAGTACGAAGTGATTGCCATCGCCCGCCACAGCGAAACCGAAGAAGCTATGGTTGTATATAAGGCTCTCTATGGAGATGGCGGAATCTGGTGCAGGCCGGCGTCCATGTGGAATGAGACCGTGGAGCGGGGCGGCAGGATGTATAAGCGGTTTTATCGGCTCGACCGTATCGAGCGTGTAGAAAAGTATGAGCGTCTGTTTGATGAAGTAACTGCCTGTCCGGACGAAGAAAAGCTTCGCCTTCTGGATGAATACTATACCTCCGGGCAGTGGCGGGAAGACTATGAAGCGGATGAAAACGGAGAGCTGCCGCCGGATTTGAAGCGCGGCGTACTGTCTCAGGATGCGCTGTATGACCTGTTGACGGATGCAAAAGCAAGGTGATTTCGGAGGAAATGTCGGTATAAATCTGCTCCCGATGATAAAGCAAAACATCGCATGGTATGCTGGATGATATGCATAAGCGGAAGATCGATATGGCCGACGAAATCTATGTGATCAATGTTGGCGGCTACATCGGGGACAGCACCAGATCGGAAATAGAGTATGCAAGATCTCAGGGGAAAGCAGTCCGTTATCTGGAGGAGGCTTAACATGAAGCAGGAAACATTAGACAGAATACGGAAATTTACAGCGGACCGCGAGTGGGAGCAGTATCATACTCCGGGTAACCTTGCTAAGTCGATTTCCATTGAGGCGAGTGAACTGCTGGAATGCTTCCAGTGGAGCGATACAGACTATGATCTGGAGCATGTGAAAGAAGAACTGGCGGATGTTTTAGTATACTGCCGTAACATGCTGGATTGTCTCGGCCTGGATGAGGACGAGATTATCATGAGCAAGATGACGAAGAACGAGGCTAAGTACCCGGTGGAGAAAGCCAGGGGCAGGAATACGAAATATGATCAGCTTTGATGATGTGGTGATAGAAGAATTACTGAAGAAGCCATACTGGATCATGGATATTCTGCCAAAGCAGGTGCCGAAGGATTCTGCCGGTCAGTATTTTGCCATAGAGGAGTACTATCTGCAGGAACCACAGAGGATGAAAATCAGGCAAAAGTATCTCTCGGTCCTCCTGAAGCTGAACTGCTACTATGATCTGGCTGTTTCCACGGATTATGGTGATTACTGGGATGAAAATCCAGATCCTAAGAAGCTGGAAGAATGGTTGCTGGCAGACGCTGCCAAACCACTGTTCAGATAGTCTGTCCGATGGAGAATACCCTAATGGTATTGAATTTTGATGATACCTATATGACAGTGTAACCCCACGGAAGAACTGCTGCAGCTTCTTATGACACTCGCAAAGTTTGAAGGCTTGTTTATGTGGAAACCGGAAGCACAGGGGTGATCAGGGGATTTAAAACAGTATGACTGATCCGGAAAACACGGAAGGATAAAATTATGCTGAACATGAAAGATGGATTGTATCTTGGGGCAGATGGCTGCAGAGGCGGCTGGATTACCTGTGTCCTGGAGCATGGTGATCTGCGAGTGGAGCGCTATGATTCTATTGAGGCACTGATAGTTGCCTATCCGGAGTTTGACGCTTTTCTGATCGACATGGCGGTCGGCCTTCGAAACAGTGCAGATCAGTTGAGACCGGATGACCTTGCCCGTAAGGAACTGGGTTCACGGTCTTCCTCGATATTTCCGATCCCCTGTCGCGAGGCGGTATACGCTGCGACGGAAGAGGAGCAGAAGCAGGCTAATATCAGGGCACTCGGCAAGAGTCTCCCAAAACAGACCATTAACATCATTCCGAAGATGCGGGAACTGGATGAATTCCTGACCTGTCATCCGGAGTATAAGAACCGGATCCTGGAAAGCCATCCGGAGATCGATTTTGCAAGACTGCATGGCTCTGTTGTCATGACCTGGAAGAAAGAATTCACCGGGTTCACGGATAGGATTGCCATTCTAAAGAAGTATCTCCCCGGAAAGGATCTTTCCGGGATGTGGGAGAAAGCCAAAGAACTAAAATGTAATCCGGATGATCTGCTGGATGCTGCCTGCCTTGCTGTAACGGCTGCCTTGGCAGCGGGTGGTATGTGTGAAACGGTCCCGGCGGAACCAGAGCAGGATGAAAACGGCCTCTATATGAGGCTGACGGTGCCGAAGAAGAACATCGGAATCCCATCTGACGGTCAAAAAGTAGCAGTAGTTACCGGCGGTGCCAATGGTATCGGTAAATGTATCGCCGAGGAATTCCGGAAGCAGGGCGTAAAGGTTTATGTGATTGATAAGGCACCCGGCGACCATTACGTGGGTGATATCTCTGATAAGTCTGTCTTGGAGACTTTCGCGGAGAAGATGATCAGTGAGACTGGAGGCATTGATTATCTCATTAATAATGCACTGCCCCTGATGAAGGGAATCAATGAATGCAGCTATGAGGAGTTCCAGTATGCGCTGGCGGTCGGTGTTACGGCACCGTTCTATCTGTCCAAGCTGTTTGCGCCATACTTCAGGGAAGGGGCATGCATCATCAACATTTCATCCTCCCGCGATCGTATGAGCCAGCCGCAGACGGAGAGCTACACTGCAGCGAAGGGCGGTATCGCTGCGCTGACCCATGCCATGGCTGCCAGCTTCGCAGGCAAAGTCCGGGTGAATTCCATCTCTCCCGGGTGGATCGATACAGCTTACAAAGTATATGAAGGCCCTGACGCACTGCAGCAGCCTGCCGGGTGTGTCGGAAATCCGATGGACATTGCCAGCATGGTGCTGTTCCTCTGTTCCGATAAGGCGGGCTTCATTACCGGAGAGAATATCTGTATCGACGGCGGCATGACAAAGCTGATGATCTACCACGATGACCATGGCTGGACCTATACACCGGAGAGATAAAGGCTTACAGAGATTATGAACAGAAAACTTATATTTCCGATCCTTTTGGTGCTGGGCTGCATTCTATCAGGCTGCGTAGCGACTACAAAGCAGGAGACAAAAGAAGAAACCGGAACTTATACGCAGATCAGCCAGGATGAGGCGAAAGAGATGATGGCACGGGACGATGGTCATGTCATCGTGGATGTCCGCCGACAGGATGAATACGATGCCGGACACATCCCAGGAGCGATCCTGGTTCCGAATGAATCGATCGGCTGCGACTCCCCGGAGGCTCTGCCGGACTATGACCAGATCATTTTGATCTACTGCAGGAGCGGAAACCGGTCAAAGCAGGCCGCGGAGAAACTTGCGGCTATGGGCTATACAAATATCTATGAGTTCGGCGGCATTAACACCTGGACCGGTGAGATCGTGACGGAAACGCCGGATGCAGAAAGCCAGGAGGGAAATGAATCGGAAGCACAGGAAATGGATGAGGAGAAGCAGATGATGAAGTTGATAATCGGTGAAACAGAAGTTCCGGTGGTCTGGGAAGAAAACGAATCTGTAGATGCTCTGAAGGCGCTGGCCGAAGAAAAACCCTTGACTATACAGATGTCCATGTATGGCGGTTTTGAGCAGGTCGGGCCGATCGGTCAGAGCATTGCAAGGGATGACAAGCAGACGACCACGGAAGCCGGTGATATTGTCCTGTATTCAGGGAATCAGATCGTTGTGTTCTACGGGTCCAATTCATGGGCATATACCAGGCTCGGACATGTGGAGCTTTCGCAGAAAGAGATGGAAGATTTGCTTGGAAGCGGAGATGTCAGGCTGACACTCCGGATGGAGAACTGAGAATGGACCGGCAGACGGTTTACGATTATATCAGGAAGAAATATAAGACGGAACCTGAGTATCTCTGGCGCAAATTTCCGGGGTACGCCGCGTTTCGTCATGCGGATAATAACAAATGGTTTGCGCTGTCAGCGGATGTGGTTGGAGAAAAAGTCGGTGTACCGGATCAGGAAATGGTTGAGGTGGTCAACCTGAAGGTGGATGATCCGTTCTTCCGGGATATGATCATCCAGGAACCAGGGATCATGCCCGCATACCATATGAATAAACTCCACTGGATCACGGTGCTGCTGGACGGAACAGTGCCGGAGGAACGGGTTTTTGACCTGATCGGCATGAGCTATATGGCGACCGCTTCCGCAAAGAAGAAGGAGAAGATCCGTCCGCCGAAGGAATGGATCATTCCTTCCAATCCGGCTTATTATGATATCGTTCATGCCTTTGATGACAAGGAAGAGATCAATTGGAAACAGGGAGCGGGAATTAAGAAGGGGGATACCGTCTTCATGTATGTCGGCGCTCCGGTTTCAGCAATTCTGTACAAATGCAAGGTGACAGAGACGGATATCCCATATAACGGCCATCATGAGAAGCTGACTATCAAAGCGCTGATGAGGATTCGATTGCAGAAACGCTACGCAGCGGAAAGGTTTACGTTTGACATCTTGAAATCAGAGTATGGGATCTATGCTGTCCGGGGTCCGCGCGGGATTCCGAATTCCTTAAGCGAAGCATTGAAAAGATGAGGTGATGTCAGTTTATGGCTCTTTACGCAATCGGGGATCTTCATCTCCACTACCAGTCAGAACTGAAAGCGCCGGGACAGCTGCGTGATCGTGTCTGGAAAAACCACGAGGAGAAGTTTCGGAAGAACTGCAACAAGCTGATCACAACGGAAGATACCCTGGTGCTGATCGGCGACCACAGCTGGGGAAAGAACCTCTCAGAATGTGAACTGGATCTGCAGTATATCTGCGACCTGCCCGGCAGGAAGATCCTGACCCGAGGTAATCACGACATGTTCTGGGACACGAAGAAGACAAAGCAGTTAAACGACCTGTATCAGTCCCGGCTCACCTTCCTGCAGGACAGATATGAGACCTATCGTGATTACGCCATCGTCGGGACGAAGGGGTATACCTTTGAAGGACCGTTCTGGCTGGATCGGCGCGGACGGATCGTAGACTGGGATGAGAAGGAAGAGGAACATGCAAAAAAGCTGGTGGAGCGGGAACTGCAGCGCCTGCGGACATCTTTTGAGCTGGCAAAGGCTGACGGATACCGGAAATTCATCATGTTCCTGCATTATCCTCCGACAAACATTCTGGAAGAGCGGAGCGGCTTTACTGATATGGCGGAAGAATACGGCGCGGAGCAGGTGATTTATGCGCACAGCCATGGGGAGAGCCGGTTTCATGACAGCATTCACGGAGAGTTCCGGGGAATACAGTATCACCTGGCTTCCGGGGATTACCTGCGCTGGCATCCGCTGAAGGTCCTGGAATAGGGAGTATGGGGAAATGATCATGTACCCAGAAGTACTCCGGTGGTGTGAGGCGCAAATGCCGTCAGTTTATCACCAAGGATGCAGTCTGCTGTAGGAACTTCTACGAAGAGATTTTCGACTTCCGTCAGAAGCAGTTCATTACGGATCTCTTTCCGAACGATCTGCTCATAAGGAAGAGGGGCAAAGACAACATCCAGAAGGATATAGAATTCCGTGTTTCTCAGGGGAGAAAAGTAGGTAAACTTGAAATGCCTCTTTATGATCCCGTTCTTGCCTTTGCGTATATCCTCCTCTTTGTTGAGGAAGGGGAAGATCCGGGCGGCTTGATCAATGTGGCCGTCAACGTTGGTTCCGGGTTCTACAAGGATGTCTATGTCTGTGGATAATCTCGCCGGCTTATCCAGAATCAGCATCAGGCTGGTTCCGCCTTTAAAACAGAAGGGCATACCGACACTCTGAATTGCTTCAAGAAGACCAAACGCATACAGAGCCCGTTCAATAAGGCCCGGATCAGAAACGTATTTCTTCTGCAGTTCCCGGATGTAATCAAGCTCATAAACTCTTCTATCGATCATTTGTTGTCCTCCAGCACGATGCGTGTTTCTTCCTGGATAAAGGTACGTATGGAGTTCTCAATACCCCTGCGGCGGGCGTATCGGAACAGCTTCGCTTGGTTGATGTTGTATTTTTGAAAAGAATCCTCATAAATGGCAGGGTATTCAGAACGCGACAGGATAGAACCGGAGATTCCACGGCCGAACAAATCTACGAGAAGTTTTTCAAGCGATGCCTGTCGATAAGGGCCAAATGGCGATGGAGCTTCTGAAATCAGCTTACGGACAACGATGGTTTCTTCGCCGGCATATTTGTAGTATTCCTCTATATCCGGATTGTGCAGCACATGGGGATAGCGGTCAAACAGGAGGTTAAATATGCTCTCGTCCAGCATGTTTTCAACCTCAATAAAGATGGTGTTCTTTGCCATCAGATGATTTATAAACTCATTCATCTGATATAACTCCCATACCTGGAAATTTACCAGAGGATAGTTCTCCCGGATCAGAGTGACGATATCCCGGGTGGTATCCGTCAGCTCATAGGAATAATCCTTCCTGGAGGAACTGACAAAACGACCTTTGCTTATCCTGGAGATTTCACCAGATTCACATTTCATTTTCAGGATGTAATAAATGGTGGATCTCCCAATGTCAGGCATTTCTTTATAAAGAGCATCCGCAAATTCCCTTGTAGTGAAGGAAGGGTGATTATCAATAAACTTTTCTGCTATTACATTCAATTCGATCACCTCCGTACTTTCGGCAAAAAAATGAAATATTGCCAAATGTCCAAATATAAAATACATCCTCACATAGGAAGTATTTGCTTATGAAGCAGGAATGGAAATACCGCCGGGGAGATGTCTACTTAGCTGATCTAGGAGAACCGATCGGATCAGAACAGGGAGGGATACGGCCTGTGGCGGTGATACAAAATGAGTCCGGCTGCAGGCGGTCAACGACTATGACAGTGGTGCCGCTGACATCCAATCTGAAAAAGCTGGATCAGCCAACACATTATGTGCTGAGGCTTTTGTTGCAGTCGATATTTATATCAGGACGGATTTGCGGGCGGACCTGGCAATCGTTAGACACAGATTTTTTACATGGTTGGAGCATAATAATCTTGAAAACCAGCCGTAGAAGCGCAATAATATGGAAATCACATGAAGAGGAGGATCTGATTATGGACAGATATGTATCGATCAATAAACGCAGTAAGCACGAGCAGAAAGAGTTCTATTACTCGCAGCGAAATACCTGGAATGGACTGAATCCGGTAACACGGACAGTTCCAAATGGCAAAGGCTACAACAGAAATAGAATCAAGGCAGAAGATGCGCGAAACAGCAGGAGGTCAAATGATTACGGATCACCTGCTGTTTTTGTTTGTGGAGATATCTGCTTTGGTCTATAATGAGACAAATCAGGATTTGCAAGGGTGAAATTATGACAATCCAATTCTTAAAATATATCGTTTCTGTAGCTGAGATCGGTTCTATTACTGAGGCTGCAAAACAACTACATATTTCCCAGCCGAGTTTATCAGCAGCCTTGAAGGAAGCAGAAAAGGAAGTTGGATTCGGGATATTCACAAGAAATCGCAGCGGTATCGCATTGACGAAAGAAGGCGTTGAATTCCTTGGATATGCGAGGCAGGTGATCCAGGAAATGAATCTTCTGGAAGACCGGTTCATTTTGAGTAAACCTGAAAAACAGCGATTCTGTGTTTCAACGCAGCATTATACCTTTACAGCGAATGCGTTTGTTGAAATGGTTCAGAAGTTTGGTCAGGAACGATTTGAGTTTATCCTTAATGAAACTCAGACGCATCAGATATTAGAGGATGTGAAGAACCGCTTTTGCGATCTGGGTATCATTTACTTATGTGATAGAAATGAGATGTTCCTGAGAAAAACAATGGACGAGATGGGACTGGGTTTCTATGAACTGTTTTCTACTGATCCGCATGTTTTCCTGCGGACAAAGCATCCTTTGGCTGGGAAAGAATCTGTAACGCTGAAAGACCTACAGGCATATCCGAGACTGAATTTCCTTCAGGGAAGTTACGAGTCGGCAGATTTTTCGGAGGAACCGTTCAACACAGAACTTTCAGAAAAAGAAATCCGTGTCAGTGACCGGGCAGCTATCGTAAATCTGATGATTGGACTTGACGGATATACAATATCAAGTGGAATCTTTCCGAAATACCTGCAGGGACGTCAGATCGTTTCAGTACCGCTTGCAGAGAAAGAAAAGATGCATATTGGTTATGTGCTTTGTAAGGGACAGAGTCTGTCAGAACTTGGATCTATCTATGTGGATGCATTAAAAAAATATGCCCCACAACATGCATAGGAGAAAGCTATGGAATGACATATAAAATAAGTGTTACCTATACACCTCCGTTTCGCAGTATGATGATATCACGCTGTGAAAGGAGATTTAGGCATGCCTGGATTTGTGCTGACGAATTTTTTTGTTTATGCGATTGTGAATGCATTTACACCGGGACCGGGGAATATACTGGCGCTTAATACAGTGACCAACTATGGCTTGAAGAAAGGAAAACCGCTCTTTATTGGAATATTTACAGGATACTATGTGGTTCAGATTATCTGTGCCATTTTTGTGTACGGAGTAGGTACATTTCTCCCAAATGTTTTACAGATAATGAAATATGTCGGAGCTGCTTACATCCTTTGGCTTGCGATTCGTATTGCCATATGCAAGCCGGAAGTCAGTGAAGAGCAGGGGTCAGCCTCATTCATGAAAGGATTCCTGCTGCAGTTTGTAAATATTAAGATCTATGTGTTTGGGATCACAGCGCTTACAGGGTTCATCACATCATATAGTAAGGCATTGTGGGTTCTGGTTGGGTTTGAACTCCTGATTGCAACAATTGGGACGATTGCCACATCAACCTGGATCGGCGCTGGACTTCTGATACAGAAATTCTATGTAAAGCATTACAGGATCATCAATATCATTTTAGCGCTGACATTGCTGGAATGCATATGGAGTATGTTGCGGGTTTAAAAATCCAAGTTTGTTTTGTTGCGATTTACGGATTAACAAATTCCAGTCAAGAGACGATGCTGAAGCGTGGATTTCACAGGAGTAATAATTCGCACATTTTACTTGCCTGCAGAAATGATGATGTCATATACAGAAGCAGTGCATAAATATGGAAGCCAGTATCAATTAGCCCGTACGGCAGCGGAAGGCAGAGTATATAAGCTCGAGGAGGGCATATATTCTGAAAAACCATATGAACCGGAACTTGGGATTATTATGAAGAAATATCCAAAAGCTGTGCTGACTGGGGAATCCGCCTATTATTATCATGATCTTACAGATGTTATCCCGGAAAAATATGATCTGGCGACGCCATCTAAGGCATCAAAGATTTCTGATCCAAGAGTAAGACAAATATATGTGAAAGAAGAAATATTTCCCCTGGGTATCATTACAGAAGATCATGAAGGATGTG
>JAFUBX010000079.1 GCA_017459985.1 Parasporobacterium sp. | reverse complement strand
GGCTCCGGGAGAAATTACAGGGGTGATGACATGAAGGATGGGAACGCTTATGCATTTCCCTTTCATTACGGGCAGGAGGCGGAAAGCTACACCTTCTACCGGGTTCCCAAGATCCTGTTTACAGCGGAAGCATTTGACCATATATCCACGGATGCGAAGCTGCTCTACGGGATCCTGCTGGACCGGATGCAGCTGTCCGTGAAAAACAACTGGATCGATGAGGACGGGAAGGTTTTCATCTACTATCCGCGTCAGAACATCATGGATGCACTGACTTGCGGGAATAAGAAAGCGGGGCAGCTTCTGGCGGAACTGGATGAGCGGAACGGCATCGGGCTGATCACCAGGATCCATCAGGGTCTCGGGAAGCCGGATAAGATCTACGTGCATAAATGCATTGTGCCGGACATGAAGGTGCGGGGAAGTCCCGGCCCTGAGGACGACAGTGATCCGGACACGTTAAGAGGTGTCGAAACGACACGGCCGGAGGTGTTAAAAGGACACGTTCAGAGGTGTCGAAACGACACGTCTGGTGGTGTCGAAACGACACGGCAAGAGGTGTCAAAAGGATCATGTAATGATACTGAGGGGAATAAGACTGAGATAAATGATACTGAGATGAGTGAGACTGATCTTATCCCATCTTATCCGGAGGAAGATATCCCGGAGGAAGAAGCGGATGCGAAGGATAAGATCGATGAATATTACGCATACCGTGATTACTTTGAACAGCAGCTGAGTCTGCAGGACCTGCGGCAGGAATTTCCATACCGTAAAGACATGCTCGATGAAATACAGGAGCTGATGACGGAGGTCTGCTGCAGCAGGAGGCCATTTATCCGGATCGGCGGGGAAGAAAAACCGTCGCAGATCGTGAAATCCAGATTCATGAAGCTGGATGGCGAACATATCCGGTATGTCCTGAACTGCTTTGCGGAGAACACGACGAAGGTGCGGAACATCAAACAGTATCTGCTGGCCGCACTTTACAATGCGCCGATGACCATCGGCAGCTATTACACGGCGCTTGTCAACCACGACATGTACGGGACGGATTAAGGCGCCGGGAAAGGAGAAAGAGATGACTACAGAGGTCATGGAAGAAGCCGTCCGTGTACAGTTCACGGATGAACGTCCGGTGGTTTCCGCCAGGGATCTGCACCAGGCCCTGGAGATCGGAACCCTCTTCCGGCAGTGGTTCCCGCGGATGTGCGAATACGGGTTCTGCGAAGGAACCGATTACGACAAGGTGTATCAGAAATGCGACGGCTCCCGGACGGGCCAGATGGAAGTGGATTACCTGATCAGCACCGATATGGCAAAGCATATCTGCATGATCCAGCGGACAAAGAAGGGGATGATGTACCGGCAGTATTTCCTGGAGCTGGAAAAAGCCTGGAATACACCGGAGAAGGTGATGGCAAGGGCTCTTCAGATTGCGAACCGGCAGATCAAAGACCTGCAGACCCGATGCTTCCTGCTGACAACAGAGGCGAAGCGGCAGGAACGGCTGCTGGCAGAAATCAAACCGAAGGCGGATTACCTGGACAGGATCCTTCATTCAAAGGCGCTGGTGCTCACGACGCAGATCGCCAAGGATTACGGGATGAGCACAGTCCGGTTCAATCATCTTCTGGCGGATCTGGGGATCCAGTACAAGGTCCGGGAACAGTGGGTGCTGTATGCGCAGTATCAGGACCAGGGATATACGGCAAGCAAATGTTTTGAAGTACCGCAGGCAGACGGAAGCCTTCTGGTTAAGTACCAGACAGAGTGGACGCAGAAAGGCCGGCGGTTTTTGTATCTGTTTCTGAAGGAGAAAGGAATTCTCCCCGTTCTGGAACAGCAGCTTTATGATGCGGCGAAAGCGAGGTGAGAACGTATGCAGGAGGAAGTCGATGAGAAGACGATGGCACTTGTAATTACCGGTGGAAAGATCTCGGCCGGTATTCTGAAGGATGCACTTGCCAGATATGTCCGGCATGTGGAGGAGCGCCGGCGGATGACCCGGACCGAAAAGCGGGAGGAACAGAGAGCCGAGCGGGCAGCAGCCGGGAAGGCGAAGGAAAATGAATTTCATCCCGGAAAGAAAAGCCTGAATTCCATGATGAAGGAGGGCAGCCAGCTTTCCAACATCGAGATCACGGATAAGAACATCAGGTCCTTCGAGAAGGTGGCACGGAAATACAGCATTGACTACAGCCTGAAAAAGGACAAGTCGGTGGATCCGCCCAAATACCTGGTGTTCTTCCGGGCAAAGGATGTGGATGTGATGACGGCAGCTTTCAAGGAATACACGGGCGTGACGCTGAAGAAAAGCCGGAAGGTTTCGATCCGCAAGCGTCTGCAGAAAGCAATCCAGCGTTCCGCGAAGCACCGCGAGAGGGAGAAGGTCAAACAGAAAGACAGAGGACAGGAGCGATGAAGAAAGAACTGAAAAGAAAGGCAAGACCGCCGGGCCGGGCAGATCCTTTCGGGAAGAAAATCCAAGGCAAAAAGGCTCTGCGATCCGGAAGGTCCGGCAGCAAAAGAAAACAGAAGAACTCTCTTTCCGGTATGCTGACGAAGATCAGCGGGATGGTGAAAGAGAAGCTGCAGACGGTGAACGTGAGGAAGGTTCTGATTACGAATATCCCTTACTTCATCGTTTTTTATCTGGTCGAAAAGGAAGCCTGGCTGTACCGGCACTGTACCGGGGACTCTATGGTGAAGAAGCTGATGAATGTGTTCCTGTATTTCGGGCTTCCGTTTAAGGATCCGCTTCCCAGCTTTCACTGGTGGGACCTGATGATAGGTGTGATCGGTGCGGCGGCATTCAAGGGCGTGATCTGGTACCGGCGGAAGAACGCGAAGAAATACCGGCAGGGCGAGGAATACGGCTCCGCCAGATGGGGGAATGAAAAAGACATCGCCCCTTTCGTGGATCCCGTTTTCGAGAACAACGTGATCCTGACGCAGACGGAATTCCTGACCATGAACAGCCGTCCGAAGAATTGGAAATACGCCAGGAACAAGAACGTCATCGTGATCGGCGGCTCCGGTTCCGGTAAGACCCGGTACTACGTGAAGCCGAATCTGATGCAGATGCCTGAGAAGGTGTCCTATGTGGTCACGGATCCGAAAGGCACGATCGTGGTCGAGTGCGGGAAAATGCTGGTGAAGGCTGGATACCAGTTGAAAGTGCTGAATACCATCAATTTTGCCAAGTCGATGCATTACAATCCGTTTCACTATATCCGGACGGAGAAGGACATCCTGAAGCTGGTTAACACGATCATTGCCAACACCAAGGGTGACGGGGAAAAATCCTCCGAAGATTTCTGGGTGAAGGCAGAGAGACTGCTCTACTGTGCGCTGATTGGATTTATCTACTACGAAGCGCCGGAGGAGGAACAGAATTTCTCCACCTTGCTGGAGTTTCTGAATGCCTCCGAAGCCAGGGAGGATGACGAGGAATTCCAGAATGCGGTGGATCTGATGTTTGAGGACCTGGAAGCCGAGGATCCAGAACACTTCGCGGTCCGCCAGTACAAGAAATATAAGCTTGCTGCCGGCAAGACGGCGAAGTCAATCCTGATTTCCTGCGGGGCCAGACTGGCACCCTTTGATATCGCGGAACTGCGGGAGATCATGAGCTATGACGAGATGGAACTGGATAAGCTGGGGGATCGCAGGACAGCAATGTTTGTTATCATCTCCGACACCGACGATACGTTCAATTTCGTTGTAGCTATCATGTATACTCAGCTGTTCAACCTGCTCTGCGACAAAGCGGATGATGTTTATAACGGCAGGCTGCCCTATCACGTGCGCCTGCTCCTGGATGAGTTTGCCAACATCGGGCAGATCCCGAAGTTCGACAAGCTGATCGCGACGATCCGAAGCCGTGAGATATCCGCCTCGATCATCCTTCAGTCTCAGAGCCAGCTGAAGACAATCTATAAGGATGCAGCCGAGACCATCATCGGCAACTGCGATACCCTCCTTTTTCTGGGAGGCAAAGAGGGCAGTACCTTAAAGGAGATCTCCGAGACCCTGGGTAAGGAAACGATTGATCTTTACAACACATCCGATACCAGAGGCCAGGGCCGTTCCTACGGTCTGAACTATCAGAAAACCGGGAAGGAACTGATGAGCCGCGATGAGCTGGCTGTTATGGACGGCACGAAGTGCATCCTGCAGCTGCGGGGCGTGCGGCCGTTCTTCTCTGACAAATATGATATCACCCGGCACAAGCGCTACAAGGAACTTTCCGACTACAATGATTCCAATGCCTTTGATGTGGAAAGTTATCTCCGATGCGAACTGAAGATGAGCCGGGATGAGGTATTTGATGTGATCGAGATGGACGCGGCAGATCTTACGGATCAGCCGGAGACGGATCCGCTTCCCGCAGCTGCAGAGGATGGACAGGAAGGTGAAAGCACAGAAGATGCGACATATGCCGCACAGACATCATGATCATGACAACAGGAGGCAGCGGAATAATGAAATACACACAGCCTGTCAGGGGTTCTCCCCCGGCAGCAGGTACGACAACTTCATATGGAACCAATTGGCAGGAGCTTTCCGGAATCAAGAACGGAAGCTCCTTTTGTTTTGCGAAATGCAGAAAGGTTAAGGTAAGTATGGCATTTTTTGGAAGCGCAATTACGATCCTCCAGACCCTTGTCACTGCCATCGGCGCAGGTCTTGGTGTCTGGGGCGTCATTAACCTTCTTGAAGGTTACGGCAATGACAATCCCGGCGCGAAGAGCCAAGGAATCAAGCAGCTGATGGCCGGCGGCGGTGTGATCCTGATCGGTACCCAGCTGGTGCCTCAGCTGTCCGGACTGTTCGGCTAAGCGGAAAGGAGAGAATAATCCATGTTCGATGCGATATTCGAAGCGATCGAAGAATGG
>JAFUBX010000078.1 GCA_017459985.1 Parasporobacterium sp. | reverse complement strand
TCATGGAAATGTAGGATCCGAAAAAGGATACGTCTGACATGGAAGAAAGCCCGGTCATTCCTTCAGAAGATCAGGAGACCGGCATAACGGATCCGAGAACCAAAAAGCCGTTTGTCTGGACGCCGGGGAAACTGGAGGATGAGGATTACTGGCTGGATGCGGATATCCCGGAAGAGCCCCTGGATGAGGAACATCCCGGGAAAAGGGTGATCCCGCCGACTGATAGTGATGATGAATTTGAGCCGGTTGTCATACCGGACCGGAAAAACGGAGGAAACACATGAGGAGATTCCTGCAGGGGATCCTGCTGATTGTTTCGGTGATCCTGATCAGCATCGCTATTTATTTCCTGATGGGGATGTATGGGGATTACCAGAAAGAACACCGGATGCATGAGCACCTGAAACAGATCCATGAAAAGGAAAGGGATGACGGGAAAGACAAAAAGACCGGTGGAACCGGGCAGCCCGGGGACAGTTCTTCGGAAGATACGGCTGAGGATGAAACAGAAGAGATTGTGATTGACGAGGGCCTGCTTGCTCTTCACGAAGAAAACCCGGACTGCATCTACTGGATTCGGATCCCGGACACGCAGATCGATTACCCGGTCATGTACCACCCGGAGGAAAAGGACTACTACCTGAAGAGGGATTTCTACGGGGATTATGCCTACGCCGGCAGCATTTACCTGTCGGATTACTGCGACCCGGAGGAAAGCGACAACCTGATCCTATACGGGCACCATATGAATAACGGGTCCATGTTTGCGGGCCTGGATGCCTACAAGGATCCGGAATTCGGGAATGCACATGATCGGATCGAGCTGCGGACGCTGCACGGCGCGGAATATTACCGGGTGATCGCTGCGTTTGCGGTTCCGGTCTATACCGGGAATGACTTCCTTTTCTACGGATTCATCAAGGCGGAAAACAGGAAAGAATATGAAACCTTTATACAGGAGTGTAAGGAACGCTCCCTGTGTGAACTGACGGAGACCGCTGTTTACAGGCAGCGGCTTCTTACGTTATCGACCTGTGAATACAGCCACCAGAACGGCCGCATGGTCGTGGTGGCTGTGCAGGAGGAATGAAAAAGCAACCTATTTGTTTTGAACAGATGCAGAAAACACAGTAGTTGGCGGCAGAAACCGTGCTGCCGGAAAGGAATGGAAATGAGAACAAACAAGAAAAACCGTATGAGAAACAGGGAAAAAGACAGGGTTGATTGCAGGGACATAAAGAAGACTTCCGGCAGAAGGAAGACCCCTTTCCACCCCGGAAAAGAGCAGTTCGGGGAAGCCCCTGCCGGTGAGGAGATCATTGCGGCTTTTCTCTCTGAACTCTTCGGAGACGGCGGGGGATCCGGAAATATGACGCCGATGTTCGGTGTAATTGAACTGGATCCGGAGAACGGAATCAACCTGAAGATTCAGAATCCCGATTATATGAACCATGTTGAAGGAAAGATGAAAAACATCATGTCAGAAGCGGCCGGTTCCGGAAAGAAGGATCCTGGGATCCCGAAGTTTGAAGGCTGCGGGGAAGAGGTATTCCTTGCGATGCTGGCGGACCTCAATGCCATGATGAAAATCATCCTGGAGAGTGACCATATGATGCGGATGGTCTGCGAAGCGGATGTGGCTCAGGATGATGCCAGGTGCGTCACCTATTTGGGTGTCCGTGAAGGCAGGGACATCCTGAAGAAATGGAATCAATACTGGAACTGTGATACCTGATCCGGTGGAAATGGAAAGGAGGATTTCAGATGCCCGGAAAGGAATACATGGCAAAAGCCCGGACGGTACAGAAAATGAGCCGCGACGGCCTGGTGGAAGAAAACCTCCGTACCGGCAAGCGGCGGAAAGTCAGGGTTGGAAAAGAGGGTGAAATCCGGATTGGGGACCGGCCCATGGAGGAATACAAAGATACTTCGGGAACAGGGCTATCAGAAGGCTCCGACCAGGAACTTCGCTGGAACCGGAAGGATTTGGCCGGGGAAGCGGACGCTGGGATGCATAGCGACGGAATGAGGCAATCCGACCGGATCCGTTTGGACAGGCAGGATGAAGGTCTTCCGGATGAAACAACTGGTTTATCCGAGCCGGGAAAGAAAAACAGAAAAATGGCAGCCAGGAGGGAGTCTTCGTTACGGGAGGCTCCTTCTTCTTTGGAAGATGACGGCGGGATCGACGGCGGCGCAGGGAGTGATTTTGACAGTACAGACGGCGCGGCGGCCGGATCCCGGCTGAAAAACTCCAGGTATTCCGCCCTCCGGAATGAACGGGGAGGATCTCCTTCCCGGGCCATGAAGGAAGGTGCGGATACTGACCATAAAGTGCGAGGTGACATTTTTGCGGATGAAGAACCGGAAGCGGAGGCTGCCGGAAAAAACCGGCTGAAGCACCGGATGACGGCTGATACACAGAAAAAAACCGGGGAAGCAGCCGGCAAAACCGGAGAATCCACCGGTGCGGAAAAGCCGGATCCAAACGCTGCGATATTTACGGATAAGGCATTCGAGAGTGCCGTTCCCGGTGATGAAGAACCGGCGGAGGAGCTTGTATCCCAACAGTCAAAGCGTATGCAGGGGATCCGCGGGCATCCTTCCGGGACAACAACGCAGGCGGCCAGGTCAGCTGCGGAAATCCGGCATTCCCGGCAGAAAAAGCAGGTGTCTGACTATGCCGCGGGTGAGAAGCGGAAGGAATCGCGCTTTAAGGAAACGACGGAGGAAGCCGGCGGGCTGGAAGATGCCAAAGAGGAAATCCTGGGGAAGCAGAAGAAGGAACGTCTGAATCAGGAGCAGCGCAAAATCCGGGGCAAATCCCGGCTGTCCTTCGATGACGGGAACGGCATGGTGCAGGGATCCGGAATGGGTTACGGGCACCGGAAGCGGGTCAGCATCAAGGACGCTGCTTTCGGAAGCGTAAGCGCGGCAGCCGGTGCAGCTGCCGGTGCGGCGGGCTTTGCGGCTCATGCAAAACTTTCGGATGTTGAGGATGAAAATGCCGGTACCCAGGCAGCCCATCATGCAGAGATGGCGGCCGAGGATTCGGCGAGGTCCCTGGCATCGCGCAAGGTGCGGCGGGCGAGCCGGAAGGCGAAGGCCACGAGGCGGAAGGCGGAGGAAGCCGGGGTCAACCGTCTTGTCTTTGCCAAAGAGGAAGGGACACGCACGGCCAAGGCAGCGAAGATCGAAGCGGATAAGAAGGCTACCATCAAAAGATTCTTCACGAAACAGCGCCAGCGGCGGATGTACGCGGCGGCAAAGAAGGAAGAAAAAACGGTGGAGACCTTGATCAAAACCCAGCAGAACATCGTGACAAAGGCGGCGGTGGTTGTGAAGGAGGCCTTTATCCGGAACAGCAAGGTCTTCCTGATCCTGGGGATGATGGGCATCTTCTTCCTGCTGATTTCCGCCAGCCTGACCAGCTGCACGGCGCTCATGCAGGGGGCAGGCAGCAGCGTGGTGGGTACCACCTACCCGTCCACGGATGAGGATATCTATGCCGTGGAAAACCGATACCGGGAACTGGAAGCAGGGCTCAATGCCCAGATCAACGCCATGCGGGCTGCACATCCGGAGTATGACGATTTTCGTTACCAGATCGATGAAATCTCCCATAACCCCTATCACCTGATCTCCTACTTCACCACGAAATACGGGGAGTTCACCTATGAGCAGGTGAAGGACGAGCTGGAAGAAATCTTCCGGGAACAGTACGGGCTGACGACTTCCGGGGAGCGGAACGTGACCGTGACGGAGACGAAAAAAGTGCGTGTCGGGGATTCCCTGGGGCAGGTCGTGACAAGCGGATACTGCAACTGTCCTATCTGCTGCGGCCAGTGGTCCGGTGGGCCGACAGCCAGCGGCGTTTATCCGACGGCAGCACATACCATCGCGGTGGATTCGTCCACCCCCTTCGTGCCGATGGGAACCCATGTGGTGATGAACGGCGTGGAGTACGTCGTGGAGGACACCGGACCGCTTTCAAGGTACGGCGTACAGTTCGATGTCTACTATGACGACCACCAGGTTGCCCAGAACCACGGGCACCAGACCTGGGAAGCCTACCTGGCCGATGACAACGGGACGCAGGAAATCGAAGTCACCACCACCCAGACCGTGAACCGTTACAGCGTTTCGCTGACGAACCACAACCTGGATACGGTGCTCCGGAACCGGCTGACGGACGATGAGAAAGTGCGGTATGCGCTCTACAACCGGACTTTCGGCCACCGGGATTACCTGTTCGATTTAAACAGCCTGCCGACCTACGGCGGAAACGGTTATACCATCCCGCCGGAAGCCCTAAGCGATGAGCGGTTTGCCCGGATGATCGCGGAAGCGGAAAAGCACCTGGGGACGCCCTACGTATGGGGCGGATACGCGCCGGGAGGATTTGACTGTTCCGGCTTTGTCAGCTGGGTCATCAACCACTGCGGCAACGGCTGGGATTACGGACGGCTAACGGCGGAAGGGATCCGGCAGGTATGCGCCTACGTTTCACCGGAGGAGGCAAAGCCCGGGGACATCATTTTCTTTGAGAGAACCTATGACACTGTTGGAGCGAGCCATGTGGGGATTTATGTCGGCGACGGCATGATGATCCACTGCGGGAAGCCGGTGCAATACACCACGATTCATACGGATTACTGGAACAGCCATTTCCTGCAGTTCGGCCGCCTGCCATAAGGAGGTGAGGACAACGAGCCGGAAACTGAAAAAACTGATTGAAGAGGAAGAAAAGACCCTCGCCCGGATTGAAGAACAGCAGGAATACCTGAAGAAGATCCAGGATGCGAGGAAACAGGAAGAGGACCTGGTCATCATCCGCAGTATCCGCAGCATGAAGCTGCAGGCAAGGGAGCTTCTGGACCTGCTGACAGCAATCCAAGAGGGTAACCTCAGCACGGAGCTCCGCGAACAGCTGCTGGAAGGACCGATGACATCCGACGATGAAGCCGAAGATGCTGAGAATCACGGAGAGAACACAGATCCAGACAATCCCGGTGACAGGCCGGAAGCTGGCGGAACCGGGAAGCAAAGAAAAGCGGATGGAGATTATCCGGTCATTAATGGAGGCGCTGTGACTGCGCCGGAAAGAGAGGAAAACGATGATGCAGAGTAAGGCAGTGAAGAAAAGACGGGCTCTTATGGCACTGGCGGCGGCATTTGCCGCCGTCTGCCTGCTGGTGAGCTGCAGCGGGATCCCGGCTTATGCCAATGTGGATCCCACCTGGGAGGAGGAAAACTGGGAAGAGGAAGAAACGGTCATCCCGGAGCAGACGCCAGAAGAAACCCCGCCGGAGGACATTGTCCCGGAGGAAACCGAGCCGGAGCAGGGTTTTACCACCCCGGGAAACGGAGACCTCGGTGATGAGATCAAAAATTCTTCCGGGAAGGATTTTTATACGATCCACACCAAAAACAACAATACCTTCTATCTGGTTGTTGACCATGCCAACTCCCAGGAAAACGTGTACATGCTTTCCCTGATCGATGAGAACGACCTGGCGGAATTCATGGACCAGACGGAGAAGGAGACGGAGGAGGAAGTGACGCCGCCGGTGATCATCCCGGAGACGCCGCCAACGGAAGCGCCGGAGCAGCCAGAGACGACAGCCCCGGAACCGGAGCCGGAAAAACAGCAGCCGTTTGCAAACAGCAATGTCCTGATCCTCGGCGGCGCAGCCCTGATCTTCGGACTGCTGTACTATTTCAGGATCTACAAACCGAAGCATGAGGAAGACGAGGAAGACAGCGAAGGCATCGAGATGGGCGATGGCCTGCCGACCGAACGCGAAGAATAAGGAGGAGGTTTAAAGACAGATGAGTGAAAGCAGAATGAATTTTCAGGAATTCGTGGACAAAGTGAAGGAAGCCATCCAGGATGCCCTCCCGGAGAGCTTCCGGGATGCGCAGGTCAGCGTGGAGCCCTTCCGGAAGCTGAATACCAGCTACCTGGGGCTGCAGGTGAAGAGGGAAGGCCAGACGGTAGTTCCCAATATCAACCTGGATGCCCATTTCCGGGAATACCAGGAGACCGGGAAGCCGTTTGCCGATGTGCTGACGGCCATTGCAGAACAGGTACAGCTGGCCCCTCCTATGGAAACGGAGTGGCTGAAGGATTACAGCCAGGTAAAGGAAAAGCTTTTCATCCGTGTCAGCGATGCGAAGGAGAACGAGGCATTCCTCCGCATGGCTCCCCACAAGGAAGTGGACGGGCTGGCGATTTCCTATCACATCGCTTTTGAGGGACTGCATGGAGTGGAGGCTTCCACCCCGGTCACCTATAAGATGATAGAAATGCTCGGTGTGACTGAGGAGCAGCTCCATGCCGATGCCCTAGAGAGCACGCAGAGACTGTATCCAGTGCAGTATACCAGCATGGCGGAAGTCATGAATAAGATGATGGGGATTGACGCGGACATGGATCCGGATATGATGCCGGCGACGGAGGGCCCGCAGCTGATGGTGCTCACCAACATGCAGGGGATCCACGGGGCGGCGACGCTCTTCTATCCCGGGCAGCTGGAAGCGATCGCACAGCAGATGGGATCGGACTTCTTCGTCCTTCCCTCCTCCGTGCATGAAACGCTGATCCTTCCCGATGACGGAACGGTGGAGCCGGACAGCCTGCAGTTCATGGTGCGGGAGATCAACCAGTCCACAGTGGCCCCGGAAGACCGGCTGTCCGATTTCGTGTACCACTATGACGCGAAAGACCATGTGCTGGAGAAAGCGGAAACCTTTGCCCTGCGGATGGCGCAGAAGGAGCAGGAAGCGGAGAAGGCAGCCGCCGAGGCGGAACAGAAAGGCCCGGAACAGATGGAACCCGAACAGAAGGATTCGGAGCGGAAAGATCCGTCCCCGGAAAGGAAAGATGCAGGGAAGGATGACCGGAAGCCGGAGCGCGACAGCGATTCCCGCAGGGATAAGGGGAAGGAAAAGACATCCGTCCTTGCCAGGCTGAATGACAAAAAGGAAAAACTGAAGGCACAGCCGAAGAAGGATGTGCCCGGCCGGAAACAGGAAGCAGCCATCGGATAAGTGCAGATAGTCGGAAATCCCGGCTGCATTCATATGAAGACAGAATCCCCGGCCTGCCGGATGCGGGCCGGGAGAGCTTGAAAGGAGGAACAGGATGGACCTGAAACAGAAACTGGCGGAGAGGCTGAAGCAGTATAAGCTGCTGATCTCTTTTGCGGCGAAACAGAAGATAAAGAAGCAGGAACGATAAGCAGACTTAAGCGGGCATCCGGGAGACCGGGTGCCTGTTTCACCATATGAAGGAGGATTACATGTATCAGAATCCATTTACAGAACGGTTCTTAGTGATTGCGGAAAAGCCCAGCGTTGCCAGGACGATTGCATCGGTGCTGGCCTGCACGGACCGGAAGGACGGCTACCTGGAAGGCCCGGACAGCGTGGTCAGTTGGTGTTTCGGGCATCTTGCCGAGTATGCCATGCCGGAAGAATATGATGAACGCTACCGGAAATGGTCACTGGAAGCGCTGCCGATCATCCCGGAGAAATGGAAGCTTCTGGTTTCCGAAGACAAGGCAAAGCAGTTCGGGATCCTGAAAGACCTGCTGAATAACAGGGATTTCACGAAACCAAAAATAAATCTACGTTATAGATAATACTGTAAAGAGAAGGAGGGACGGGGAATTTCAGGATTACGTTGAACATACGAAAAACAGATGATATCTTCTGCATCGACGTTATATAACGTCGATTTTTTAGTAGGAGGTATGAGTATCTATGAGCAAAGTGATCAGGATACCGGACAGATCTCAATGGGACTTCCGGCAGAAGTGTGTATTCAGGAACCGGCCGGTGCAGATCCGGGGCGAGGATGGGAGGCTGACGGGATATCCATGTATCGTTCTTTATGAAGAGGAGACAGATATCCCGGTATATTACACAGGATTGGAAAGGTATCTGTGCCATCTTGCAAGGGGGCAGATGCTGGATGAAAAGACCCTGTCTGCGAGGGCGTATGCGGTCTGTCATTTCCTGAACTATGTCCTCAGAGAGACGGAGATCCGGTCGCTGCACGAATGCACCATCGATGTCATAAGGGGATTCCTGAAGGCGTCGCGGACGAAAGCAGACGGAGAAGAATACAACAGAGACACCTGGCTGAGATACCGGGATTATCTGACGGATTTTCTTATACTCTACCAGGAAAGCTGTGGGGACAGGCTTCCCTTCCTTTATTCCGGTGATGAACTGAGAAACACCATGATCCTTAGAGATGAGCAGAGGCACCGGAAGGTGGTCATGGCATACCCGGCATCCCTTCATCTGAAGGCACCGAAGACTACGCACAGAAAAAACAGGATCCTTGTCGATGGATACCTAGAGCTGCTTCTGTACGAGGCGAAAAAGCATGAGCCGGATGTTGCCCTCGGGATCGCCCTGGGGGCATACGCCGGCCTCAGGGAAGGCGAGGTTGTAAATGTAAGCTTCGGGGCGGTCCGTATGCTCAGGAAGGGATTCGG
>JAFUBX010000077.1 GCA_017459985.1 Parasporobacterium sp. | reverse complement strand
CTCTCTTCTGTAAAACTTATGCCGGAAGGTAATTCCAGCCTTTCTTTGCAATGTCAAAAATCTCTTTCAGAAACCGGTTCTCCACTTTGTTCATCTTTGTACCATTTGCGTAGAGCCCTGTGATGTAGAGCTCATCACGGGCACGCGTTGCGGAAACAAAAAGCAGGCGTCTTGTCTCCTCAACGTCTCTTTTGCTCATCGCCGCACTCTTCTGGTACTTCGTGATTGTGTTGTAGATCACTGGCCATTCAAGTCCTTTTGAACTGTGGGCTGTAACGAGTGCAACACCCGGGTAATGATCCGTTCGGCGGTACTCAACTCCATTTCCATACAGCGAAAAATCCCTGCAGTAATCGATGATCTCTTCGTAACACTTTGTATCAAGGCCTTCCCGGAAATGTCCGACTGCCTCATCGTCAAGTGCGATCTCATCAATGAAATCGAGAAACAGCGCTTTCTGCTCATGTTCACCTGCGTTTCGGATCATCTCCGCCCGCCCAACGGCCTGACGTACAGCATCCTCTACCTCTTCGGAATCCCTGTCCATCAGTCCGCCAGCACAAAGTGCATTCGCAGCCGTTAGAGCATCCTTTGTATCTGTTGTGTCACGGATGACACGTGCAAAAGCAAGGATTGCCCGGATCCGGCTGTTTTCCATCAGCGGTTCCGGTGCACTGAACATGGAGGGGATCCCTTCCTTTGTGAGGGCATCGGCGATCTTCTGAAGCTCGCCCTTTGTGTAAGCAAGGACCGCTATATCTTCCGGCCTTGTTCCATCAGCCAGATGGTTAGCGATACTCTGCACGATATACTTTATCTCGTCCTTACCAGCATAAAAGCCATTGACGATCACAGGTACACCGTTCGGGCGCACCGCAACGAGATCTTTTTCGACCTTGTCCTGATTTGGTTCAAGGATCTGTGCGGCAAATTCACAGATCTGCGGCGTTGACCGGAAGTTTCTGTCAAGGATGATATCCTGAACGCTTTCTCCGATGTAGTCCTCAAAATTGATGATATACTCCGGAGATGTGTCCCTGAATCCGTAGACAGCCTGAAAATCGTCACCGACTACCATGAGCGACTTGAACGTCGGCAGAGACCTGAGCCGCTTCAAGAGCTCGATCTGCCCCTGGGAAGTATCCTGGTACTCGTCTACAATGATGTGCTCAAACCTGTAATGCTCCCTCAGGTACTCCGGGTCATTTTCAAGCATCTGAAATGCCAGGATCTCCTGGTCGTCAAAGTCGATCAGCCCTTTTTCCTTCATCACATCTTCATATTCGTCATAGAGCTCTACAAGCTTCCCAAGGGCCGCCTGACTGATCTCTTCATAAGATGCTGCGGCGCGGGCATCCGTCATATCTACGGATCCTTTTGCCGCTCTGCTCATCTTGCAGGCTTTAAAGACATCCGCAGCGATCCGGAGTGCTCCCCGGTTTCCCCATCCTGCCAGTGCAGAAAAGTTCATAAAGGCCCTCCCTGACCACTCATAGATCGGCTTCCTGCAAAGGAGGTCAGCAATGACCGCAAACTGTTCAACGGCATCGATCACCTTCGGGACACGCTGAAAGCCAAGTTCCTGCCAGCAGTCCTTTACGATCTCATACTCAAAGGCATTAAACGTGGATACCGCAAGCCCGGGCAGTTCCTTTCCCGCTTTCACTTCGATCCTGCGCTTCATCTCTTCGGCGCCGGCTTTCGTGAACGTGACCATCAGGATCGCCTCCGGTGCTGTACCTTCCCGGAGCAGCTTTGCCACTCTTTCCGTCACAACGGCCGTCTTTCCGCTTCCGGCCCCTGCTATGATCCTGGCAATGCCGGACTCAAAGCCGATGGCCTTCTTCTGCTGTTCGGAGAAATGAACTTCCACATCCCCGGCCTTTTCTTTCGGACCGTCAGGTGTTTCGATCCTGACAGGGGGAAGCTTGTACTTGCAGAGATCATACTTGTCACAGTATTCACAGGTACTCTCCTCCTGGTTTTCCGGCATTATCCCGCTGTCGTTTTTGGCGATCACAGGGAGCATCTTTCTGTCCAGTTCGTTTGGAGTGCCATCGTACAGGTCTGTGATCTGGATGATGTTGTCTCCGCCTCCGAAGAAATTCTGCTCACACTGGTTCCAATAGGAAGTGTCTGAGCTCTTCCTGAGGAAATAGAATGAGCTGGTGATGTTCTTGAACCCCAGCTCCCTTCCATACAGCTGCAGCGCATAAAGCTGCATGTCTCTCTGGAATGCGTTCCCGCGGCCTGTCTGCGTCATCGACGGTTTTCCAACCTTGAAGATGACCAGCTCAACCTGGTCTCCACATTCATACGCCACATCGCAGTGGACGTCATACACCCTGTCTCCGATCCTGACTGGAAGGGCTCTCGGAAATGAAGGCTTCCTGCACTCTCCCTTAAGATACCGCATCACCCTGCGGTGGTCCCACAGGAGTTGCTGCTGCATCTGCTGGTAGTTCTTGAACCCGCATTCAGGAAAGCGGCTCTGCATATACTGCATCACTTCCTTCGGGTCGCGTACATTGTAGATCAGTGCGTTACGGATCGTGTCCTTCACGATGATCGTCCTGAAATAATTCTCCGGCTGTGCCCCTTCCTTAGGGACATAGCTGAACTCGCGAGACTTTCTGCATGCAGAAGCCTCCGTGAGCTTTGACATGTTCTCCATTTGTTTCCTCCTT
>JAFUBX010000076.1 GCA_017459985.1 Parasporobacterium sp. | reverse complement strand
GGTGAACAACTCGATCTTTATCTGGTATCCAGAAGTATCGGAACGCTCTGGTTCGGAATAGGCAAAACAAAAGAAGAACCCTTTGAGGATATGGAATTCGTCATCATGTTTTCCATCCGGAAGATCAGTGATGACTCCAAATACCGCAAGGATATGTTTAAAAGCAAAAGAAAGAGCGTTGAGGAAATATGGGAAGGCGAACATATCCCGGGTGTGAGTGATATTGTCAGGTTTGCACCGAGCGCCTGCAATTCTCAACCGTGGCTTGTAAAGAACAACGGTGAGCTTTCGGTTTACAGATACAGGAAGCCCGGTAAAAGGGGGATCATGCCTGCCGATAAGGTTTCATTTTACAACCGGATCGATATAGGAATTTTTATCTGCTTTATGGATCTTTGTCTTCGGCATAACGGTGTTGGATTTGAGAAAACACTTTATTCAGATGCCGGTGATGATGATAAAGAATTGGTGCTGAATGCAAAGTACAGACTTCGCAGATAAGGGGACGATTTATGAAAGACAAGTATTATGAACAAGCCGTAACCTGTGTAAAAGACACTGTTCTTCCTGCACAGATCAAGTTGTATAAGTCCTGCGGTGGTGATTTTGATAAAATCTACGGCGAAGCAATGAATGGAAACGGATATTTTGGAAAAGTAATCGAGGCCGGACATATCTATGAACTTGGATACGAGAAATGCACTTGTCCCAAAGTACAGTCTGGTCAAGTTACTGATCTGGATCAGTGTGAATGCAGCAGACAAAGTATTTTGTATATTCTCAGTTGCCTGGAACCGGACAGCAAATTTGAGGTTGAGATCCTGGAAACGATATTGCGCGGAGCAGAACATTGCAGATTTCAGATCACGAAGTATTAAAGGACCGGATTTCGGTATTGCCATATACAGTGATGGAGGTTATGAGCATGGATAATATGACTGCGCTTGTCAGCGCATTCGCAAGAGCGTATGAAGGAACCGGAACGAGCATTCTTCTGGAGACAGAAAGATTGTTTCTGCGGGAAATGGACAGGAACGATTATGATGCGCTGTACAGAGTGCTTGCAGATACTGAGATCATGCGGCATTATCCGTATACCTTCGACGAGGCGCGTGTCAGAGCCTGGATCGAACGAAATATGGAGCGTTACCGTGTAAACGGGTTTGGCCTGTGGGCCGTCTGCCTGAAAAGATCCGGAGAAATGATCGGTGACTGCGGATTGACGCTTCAGACCATCAACGGAAATGAGCTGCCTGAGATCGGTTATCATATCCGCAGGGATTTCCAGCGCAGGGGTTATGCCAAAGAGGCGGCGAAAGCTGTCCTGGACTGGGTATTCTGGAATACGGATTATCCGGCGTTGTATTCGTATTGCAAATACACCAATGAGCCTTCCATCAGGACAGCAGAATCCATTGGAATGCATTCCGACTGCGATTATCCGGATGAGGCAAACGGGATTACACATGTGTCGGTGATCTCAAAAGAGGACTGGCTGAGCGAGATCGGCGCAGAAGTTATAAATCAGCAAAAGGAAGGGCTTCAAGATGGAGTATAACAACTCAGTTACACTGAAAGATGGCAGAGCCTGTACTCTCCGTAACGGGACGGCATCGGACGGGCACTGACAGAGGCATGCATCGAATGTGCAAAAAAAGCGGGATATATCCAGCTGGAACTGGAAGTTGTGGCAGAAAACAGGTCTGCAATAGGCTTGTATGAGAGTGCAGGCTTCGTGGAATACGGCAGAAATCCCAAGGGCTTCCTCTCCCGCTTTACAGGCTGGCAGGAGGTCGTGCTCATGCGGCTGGATATGGATAACGGAGAAGAATTGGACAATGGTATATGAATTAGCTGATACTGAAAAGGCCACGGCCCTGTTTGAAGGCTGGTCTGAAACACTGATCTGGTCATGCCTGCAGAGGGTAATGGGCAAAATATTCGTGACAGATTTAGAAAAGCCTCATTCCGCTCTTGCTTTTGTCGGGTGCTTTGCCTTTTATGGAGGAGAGCCGGATCGAGAGCTTGTAATGCATAAACCTGCCGGTTTTGTGATCATGACGCCGCAGAATGAAGCATGGGCTTCCCTTATCGAAGAATGCTGGCCTTCCGCCAAGAAAGAAACCAGATTTTCGATCAGGAAGGATACACAATTTGATATACCTGCCTTGAAAAAGATGGCAGAAACGATTCCGGAAGGCTATGAGCTTCAGAGGATCGATGCAGAGATTTACGATC
>JAFUBX010000075.1 GCA_017459985.1 Parasporobacterium sp. | reverse complement strand
GGAACCGTTGCGCAGCTGGTCGATGATGTCATAATCTGTGCTGCTGCCGGTACGGACATTCAGGACATCGCCGTTCGTGGTAACAGTCCCGGTCTGCTTTCTTTCCCCCTTGCCCTGCAGTTTTTCCATCAGAGTCAGGAGCATTTCCACATTGGAAACCGGAATGGTAAGTTCACTGCCGGTGTCATCCGTGATGGTCACCGACCGGTCGATCGTTCCTTCCGGCTGCTTTGTTCCCGTAATATCCTCGACAGGATTGGAAGGTTCTGCCGGTTCTCCCGTTGTTCCAGAATCAGAATGATCAGATGGTGAAGTTTTACTTTCCTCTGCCTGGATATTATTATCCGGACTTCCGATCTCCTCTGCCGGGATTACTCCATCTGCATTGTCGAACTCCTCAGCGTAGATAACTGTTTCCTCTGTGGTACCGCCTGTATTTTCCCCAGTATTTGCAAATGCCGGAACGCTCATGGTTCCGGCACTTAAAATCATCGCTGACAGCATTGCGATCAGTCTCATTTTCTTTCTCATGTCTTATTCATCCTCCTCGTTCTGATGGATCACAGCTGCAGCGTCCCCGACGGGAGCTGCCTGAAATGCTTTTTTGATCAGTTCCGCAAGGTCTTCCGGGGACAGGTTTGCCGCGTGCACCATGTCATGGATGCAGGTGTTCTCCGCCTCCCGGTACCTGCGCTCCAGATCCTTTACCTTCCTGTCCCATTCGTCCCGTTTGGCACGGGCTTTGGAAAGCTCCGCACCGATCTTTTTCAGTTTTGTATCGTCCAAAAATCATCCCTCCTTATGGCAGCCTGCAGTAACACATGAAATGTGACCTGAAATAGTCAGAGTTGACCGAGGCATACTGAATAGGCGACCCGCAGTGAATCATCATTCCGTCACCCACGTAGATACCGACATGCGAAGCGCCCACCGTGTCATAGGTTCTTTCAAAGAAGATGATGTCCCCCGGTTTCGCCTCACTGGGCGGGATCGCCGGCAGCATCTGCCGAAGGCCTTCCGCTGTCGTCCTGCCTACATTCCAGCCATTGCCGCAGTTGTTGATCACCCAGCATACAAAGCCGGAGCAGTCAAAGCTGGTGGACGGGGATGAACCGCCCCACACGTAAGGGTATCCCAGATATTTCTCCGCTTCATGGATCATCTTTGCGAACTTTTCGTCTGTCAGGGCTTCTCCGGGGATCGTGTACTGGATCCCTCCGCCCGGTGTGACATACATGCTGTCCGGGAAGAGATAATCGCGGTTGCCCTTCTGCTGAACCAGCAGCCGGTAGCGCTCCATCTGGTCATCCGTCAGGCCCCAGTTCTCGATCACGGTCTCCAGGCTGTGGTTTGTGATTTCCACGGTCAAAACTCTCTTCGTGATCGTCTGCGTCACTTCAACGGTATTGGATCCGTTATCATCCGCCACATAGGCTTCCCAGGTCTGATGTCCATGGTTTGAAGCAGCTGAATGGCTGTCATAGTAAACATCAAACTGCACACCGTACCGGTCAAAGTTGCCGGTATCCTCCACTGTATACTCCACGCCGTTCATCACAACCTTTGTTCCCATGGGGACAAAGGGATTGTAAGCATCCACGGCAATCGTGTGGTTCGCTGTCGGATATACGCCGCTGGCTGTCGGTCCGCCGGACCAGATCCCGCAGCAGATCGGGCAGTTGCAGTAACCGCTCGTCACCACCTGGCCCAGGGATTCCCCGACGCGTACATGCCGGGTCTCCGTCACGGTTTCCGTGTGATGGCTGGTGGAATACTCATACTGCGCCCCAAAGAGTTCCCGGAGCGTCCGCTGGACTTCTGCCCTTGAATAGTCCTCATAAAGAACTGTCAGGAAAGCCGCCAGGACATAAGGGTTATGGCCGATCTCCGACATATCAATGTCGTACTCGTCATAGTCCGGATTGTCCTCCTCGATCTCCCGGATCCGTTCCCGAAGGGCTTCCTCCATGGCACTGTAATCCTCGTCCGCGCCCCGGATATCCTCATCTTCTGCTGTATAAGAAGTACCGATGACCGCATTTCCCGTCCCGCCGAACAGCATGGAACAGGAAGACAAAGAACCGGAGATCAGGACAATGACCATGGCAAGGCCTCCGATCACCAGAAGGATATGGCTGTGCTGCTTTATAAAATTGGCAGCGACCGTACCGATATCTTTGGTTTCCTTCACGGCCTTTCCGGCACCGGCTGCCGCCCCGGAGCTTCCGACCGAAGATGCAGCAGCCGTTCCGGCAGATGCCTGTCCGGCCTTGATCGCCGCATACTCCTTTTTGACAGCCTGCTTCTGCCGCCACCTCGAGATCGGATTCGTAGCCGCCTGCGGGTTCTCCGCCATCCGCTTTTTATACAGAGCTTCAATGTTGGCCTTGTCCGCCTTGCTCTCCAGTTTTGCTGCCTGCTTATAGGCTTTCAGCTTATGGCTGTACCGGACGGTATCCGCTGTCTGCGCCGCAGTCTCCACTGCCCCTTCCGTTTCATTCACGGCCTGCACACCCACGTTGTCGTCCTCATGCTCAGCGACTTCCTGGTGGGCTTTAGCCGTTGCGGAAAAGACAGCACCTTTCATGATGACCTTCTGTTTCAGGGCAGT
>JAFUBX010000074.1 GCA_017459985.1 Parasporobacterium sp. | reverse complement strand
GACGATCATGAGCTATTCCGCAGAAGTTCTGAATGAGCTGGCGCCGGAAGCCAGGGCAATGCTGAATATTCCGAAGGATCACTATACCGGTCTGATCATAGGCTTCGGATATCCTGAAATCGAATATGCCAGAGGTGTTCAAAAAGACCGGTCTGCGAAAACACACCGGTATACGGAAGGAAAACGATAATGGATTTCATGGAAATATCAAGAAAGCGGAAAACCGTCCGCAGGTTCTCAAAAACTCCCGTGGAACAGGAAAAGGTTGAGAAGATCCTGGAAGCGGGACGCTGGTCGCCGACTGCGGTTAATCTGCAGCCGCAGAGGATTTTGGTGCTGAATACACCGGAGAGCCTTGCGAAGGTAAGGGAATTCTGTTCCTTCGGTTATGACCAGAAGTACGTGGATCTGGCAAAGGAGTGCGAAGATAAAGAAAAAGGCGGCGTCAATTTCTATTATGGTGCACCGCTTGTCCTGTTTGTCTGCTATGATGCCGACGCCTGCTGGACGCATCCTCAGAGCGGCGAGTCCAGTGGAGCGACTGACGCCACGATCGTGGCAACTCACATGATGCTGGAAGCAGCGAGTCTGGATCTGGGAAGTGTCTGGATCTCCTACTTTGATCAGGATAAGGCCAGAGAAATGCTTAAGCTTCCGGAGAATTGGAAGCCGGTCTGCATGCTGTATATCGGATATCCCGCAGATGATTTTGTGCCGAACACAAGTCTTGGCGGCCATCGCAAGCCGCTTTCCGAGACCTGTTTTTACAATGAGCTGCTGGAAAGGATATGACCATGAATCAGAACGAACGCCTGGATTACCTGGTAGAACAATTTAAAGAGGATTCTGTACAGTACCGGGATCTGGAAATTCCTGCAGATCCGGCGGGTAAGAAACGGATCCTCCGGTCCCTGATGAATATCCGCATGCCGCGCATGATGGCCCCTTCCGTCCTTGCGGTACAGGACGAATACCTGAAGGAACGGAACCGGGAAAATGGGATCGTACAGATCTCCGATATACCGACGATTGCAAATCAGGGGAGCCGGCATCCTCATGCGGATATCCTCTCCATCTGGCAGGGAGATATCACCAGACTGGCAGCAGATGCCATCGTAAATGCTGCCAATTCTCAGATGCTGGGATGCTTTGTCCCCATGCACACCTGCATTGATAACTGTATCCACACTTACGCAGGAATACAGCTCCGGGCGGAATGCGACCGGCAGATGACAGCGCTCCGGGAAAAATACGGTGCAGACTATGAACAGCCGACGGCCGTGCCAATGCTGACAGACGGTTACAATCTTCCGGCAAAGAAAGTGGTCCACATCGTCGGACCTGTCGTGACCGGGAGACTCACAAAAGATCTGGAACAGGATCTGGCGGACTGCTACCGGAATACACTGGACCTGTGCCTGAATAATGATATTCGAAGCGTCGCATTCTGCTGCATTTCTACGGGAGTCTTTCGTTTTCCGAACCGGAAGGCTTCCGAAATTGCGGTCCGGACTGTGACAGACTGGCTGGATCAGTATCCCGGCACGATGGAAAGAGTGATCTTCAATGTTTTTAAGGAAGAGGATAAAAGATACTATGAACAGGAATTACTTTAAACAGCCGGATGGATATCGTGAAACCATCGAGCGCGGCATCGCCGGCGTGCAGCGCTTCTGTGGAGGCCTTACGGAGGGAAATCTCTCCCGGGAGGAAGCTATACAGAAACTGAGGACAGAGATCGATACAGCAGATGCCGTCGTGATCGGCGCAGGTGCAGGTCTTTCCACTTCCGCGGGTTTTATCTATAACGGGGAGCGTTTTCACAGATACTTTTCGGATTTTGCTGCCCGTTTCGGCATCCGGGATATGTACTCCGGCGGATTCTACCCGTAT
>JAFUBX010000028.1 GCA_017459985.1 Parasporobacterium sp. | reverse complement strand
TGCCATGGTCAGAGTTTATGCAGGAGAGATGTACAAAGGTCAATAAAGTGGAAAAAGTAATGGAACCGAAAAAGTGAGAGCGGTTTACTATCACCATTCAGTTCCACTTACTGTCAAGACGTGCGGTTATAAACCGCTTACCTCACAACCTTCATTTTTGACCATATATTGAGAAAACGTCATTTACTATCCCACTTTTTAACATTGAAACAGGGATACGAGTTTTCAATTATTTCACACATGGTCCAGTTCGGTCTCTCTCCTGCCCTGCAAATTGGACTATAGAAGAAAAAATCGCCATCTACTATCCCTGTTTCCCGGATTTGCACAGGGATAGCAATTGGCAATTATACTTCAGATCACCCAATCTTAAATTCTCATGAAAATTTTCATAGCCATAAAGAACCTTATTTAAGAAATCTCCTCTGAGGTGGGAGCAAATGCATATATGGATTTTCTGCTGGTAAATATTCCTATCGTAATCTACGATCATTCGTTTGTTCCAAATATCCAAGGAGGCTGACCCTTTCGGATCAGCCTCCTTGAAGTTGTATGTTACTTGGAATTAAAATTCCAGTTAATTATTTAGCTTTGCTAGAACTTCTTTTCCGTAATGCCAGGAAGATCACAGCTGCAACAACCAGCACACCGCCAACGATGTAAAAGATGGTTGTACCGATACCACCGGTGGAAGGAAGCTCAGTGCCCTTGTTGTTGATAACTGCTACTGCATTTTCATCGAGGTCTGTAAGGTTCTTTACGACTGTTTCACTGGAACTCGAACTGGATTCTTCAGAAACCACATTACCTTTAGCATCATAGTAAATTGTACCAGACTCTGTATAAATAGCCTCTGTCATTACCTGCGGAGTAAGAGTAATGGACTGCGTAAGCTTGTTATAGCCATCCGGGGCCTTTGTCTCAGTAACAGACAACTCAGTATCAGAAGCAAGACCTACAATGTAAAGCTTGCCATCGCTATTGGTTACAAGAGTATCGCTTTCTTCCTTACTATCCGGATCATAGGAGACAACGATGTATTCACCAGCTGCATCACCATCAGTTACAGTAAGACCAGTGATAGTAAATTCTGCTCCTGCCAGAGCGTTAGTTCCGTCTGTCTTCTTCAGAGCTGCGCCATATGTCTTGATCTCAGCATCATCCTGCCAATTATCATCCCAAGGCTGTTCCGTCGTTCCGTCTGGCTTAACAACTGTTGGCTGAATCTTAACAGTATTGGTGTCAGCAGTATTAATGTTGGTAACAGATGTTAAGGTACCATGATAGGTGACAATAATCTTCGCACCGTTATCATATTTACTGGTATATTCCTTTGGATCGCTACCTGCAACTTCATCAGCCCAATCAATATCAAATGACCCATTCGTGAAGCTCTTGCCAGTTATAGTCGTATCTGTGGTTGATCCATCCTTCTTTGTGATGGTAATGCTGTCAATAGCAACACCTGACAGGAATTCAGGCAGTGTATCTGTGATGGTATACTTGATGACCTGCTTTGCAGTAGCGCCAGAACCATAGAAGTTTACAGTGTCGAAAGTTGCTGTGTAGGTCACAGTATCACCGATGGAATAAGACGTTTTACCGACTGTTTTTTCAACAGTGATATCTTTAGTATTCTTATCATATACTGTGGCATTTGGCCTCAGAGAATCAACAGTTACTGTGGCGCCCTGAGTAGAGATAACAGCATAATAGCCATAATCAAGTCCCTGAAAAGTGAGTGTGCTGCCATCACTTGTTGCAGAGGCAGCGGCATCAATTGTTTTAGCATAAGCCTGAACAGCAGACACAAGAGCACTCTCCTCCACATCAGTTTTTTCAATAATATTTCCTACTGTGTCATACTCAAAATAATCTTCAAGAGCATCCGGAATAGTACCTGTGTAAGCAATACCTGTAGCATCTGTAGTTGCTGTAGCATCTCCTGTAATTGTTGCTCCAAAGATTTTTACTACGCTGTAGGTCTCACCCTTGGCTGCATTTTCAATCGTAATGGATCCTTTACCTTCTGCAGCTTCACCTTCAGTCTGTGCAAACACCGTAACTCCCATTGCCAGGATCATGACTGCGGCAATGACTAAAGCCATCATAGACATTAACCAAAGAATTCAGTGATTGTGATACTTCCCGCTTCCGGATCCTGATTATTCTGTGTCTTTCGTGTCTTTCAGATCACGCATGATCCTGCGCCAATCGCTGTGAAAAGATCAGCATTTATGCAGGCGGAAGAATGCTGCCGGCCGTTATGGCTTTCTGTGTCCGTCGTGTCCTTCGTGGCATCATGTGACCTCAAATCTCAGGAAGAGTATAATGGATTGGCGCCACGAGGTGCAGTGGAAAAGGGGTTATTTTGTTGAATTCAACAATCGCATCGAGCATAATGACGACAGTAATTATCATTCTTTCTTTTGCAGATACGGACATCCTGGAAAGCCCTGGATGGAGAAGGATTGATATAAGTGAAACCGCTATAATTCTCAGCGAAAGCCGGGAGATTAACATATACGCGGCCATGACAGGAGGAATTTATATGAGACTAAGCCCAGGTTTTGGAACTGTCAGACTGATTGACAAGGCCCGCACGAATCCCTATGCGGTGCATCCGCCGACCAAAGACGGGAAGCGGCCGAAGGCGATCTGTTACGTGCCGGACCGAGCTACAGGAATTGCCGTTCTGAAATTGTATCACGAAGGCAGGTATAAACCGGGACCGGAAAGTATCCTTGCGGCCGGCAGCGGCGACAGCTGTGGCAATAGCAGCAATGGCGGTTTTGACAGCAGGAGCTGTGGAAGTAGCACTGGCCGCATTTACAGCAAAAGCATCAGTAGCAAGGGCTGCAGCGGAGGCGGTATCAACGGCAGCTGCAGTAACAGCGAAAGATTCGGTGCAAGCAGGGAATCAGCGCCGTTCCACACATTTACATCTGTCTACGAGTCCTTTCTCGAACACAAATTCGGCCCTCATGCAGCGAAAGAGTTAAAGAAAAGCACAAAGAATGGGTACAATTCCGCATGGATGAAGCTGGAAGCTCTGTATGATCTGTCATTGGATGAAGTGAACATTGATGACCTGGAGGAGATCGTATACGATGTGGCTGATTCAGGATATAGCAAGACGACTGTCACAAGAGTCGTAACACTGATCCATCAGCTGTACCAATTTGCCCTGGCGAGAGGTTATTGTGAAAAATCCCGTGGATTGTATGTCCAGATGCCATCAGCGAAGGAGGAGGTCCATCATCAGGATTTCACGGATGAGGAACTGAAAAAAATGTGGGAGGCGTACCGGACAAGTACAGATAAGTTTGTAAAAGATACCGTCCGGATGATCCTGATCATGTGCTACAGCGGCTTCCGGATCAGGGAGTATGAAACGCTGGATTTTCTTGATGGGGAGGTACCGCATTTCCGGGGAGGTCTGAAAACGGATGCCGGAAAAAACAGAGTAGTACCGGTGCATTCCAGGATCCTTCCACTTGTCCGGGAGATCAGCGGCATATTTCTTTGCGGCAAGAAAAACGGCCAGTTTCGCCGGGATATGAAGAAAGTGCTTGTAGAAATTGGCGTGGATGAAGAAGCCGTCTGCCACAGGAAGTGCTATGGAGAAAAGCCCTCTGAAGATGTGCCGGATACGAAGGCGGAAACGAGATATCATACACCCCATAGTACCCGGCACACGTTTTCCAGATTATGTGAAAGTTATGATGTAAAGGAAGCAGACCGGAAACGGATGATGGGGCATAGCCTGAAAGGTGACGTGACAAATGGAGTATACGGCCACAGAAGCCTGACGGAGCTGAGCAGTCAGATTGAAAAAATCGAACAGGCGGTGATGACTGTGTGAGGAACCGGACAAGGCGGGGACAAAAGAAAATTCTAAGAACATTCTTGCCGGATATACAGGGGATTTGACACATTGTCCCAGGTTTGCGACACATTTTTTGCGGTTACGTTTGACTGCATTTAACCGTAACCGCGGTTTTTGTGCATAAAGCGGCAAAACCTGCGTCCCCTCAACGCAGGCGGGCAGCCTAGGATCCTCACCATTGGCGGGTAAATCTCAAAAAATCCTTATATTCCTGGAGCATTATCCCCCACAGCCACTTAACCTCAATACTGTATACCGCACCCGGATTTCTGGAAACTTAAGGATCACACTGAACTAGTGGACTCTGTAGCACACCGGATTCGGATATAGAAAGCTTTATGTTATTTACTTGACTACATCAACTTTACGATATATACTCCGCACAAGGAGGTGGTCATATGGCAACAAGGGCGATGAACTTCAAAATGGAGGAATCCGATATACTTGAAATGAAACAGGTGGCTTCCGTTTTCAACATGACCGTTACAGATGTGGTTAAAGAAGCTGTAAGGGAATATGTCGACAAGATGAAAAGGGATCCTTTTTACCGGCTCACAGTAAATGTTGAGGAAGCATCGGCTGAAGAAACAGCAGAGATCCTTAGTGAGATTGAAGGAATGTCTGATGATGACCTGTCCATATCCTCTGTGAAGCATTTTTCACTGTAACAGGAGGTGCTATGGCGGGAAGATTACAGCTTAACTATGATATCCATTATACAAAAGCAGCGGACAAATTTCTGAGAGAACATGAAGATGTCCGTACGCAGTATGAGGATGATATCAGGAGTCTTCTTACAGAAGACCATCCTGAAAAAGTAGATGTAAAGAGGATCAAAGGAAAGAAAAATGACTACTACAGGATCAGGATTGGCAGTTACCGTGTGGTATATACCATCATAAACGGCATGATAGTAGTAATCATCATGTTGATTGCAGGAAACAGGGGAGATGTTTACAAGAAAATAAGTGGGCTGAAGTAAATAGAACAAAGGAATTTACTCATCAGCTCAATGATCGCAGGTTTTGCGATTTCCGTAAACCATATATTCATATGATGCAGAGGCCCCCGGATCATCATTGGCGGGTAATGTATCGTAGTTTCAGTATTTTTGTAATTTTACCGCCCACGGACATCTGCATGCGTGGGCGGTAGCTATATAGAAAATAAAGGTACAAACCATTTTTAACAGCAGCGAACAAAAACGGGATTACTGAGAAACAACCATTGCAACATCAGCTTGTGGCAAATTTGTTGCAAATTCATGCTAAAATAAGCATCCAATGACTTTTATTCAAAGAAGAAAGGTATTATAATATCTTCTAATAATACATTGTCGGGCAGTGCTTTGATGGGTTTTTAGACTCCTGACTGATTATAATCATTCCATAATGAAACTGATCGAGAAATACTGACGGAGAGTTGAGCGTGAAAAGATTAGTTGAAAAGAATTTAATCATATTACTGCTTCTCACATTTTGCCTGAGCAATATTTCCGGAATTGCCTGGGGAGAGCCCTCCGGGGAAATATCGGAAAATTGGGAAACCGGAATTGATGTATTAGAACAGGAACTGACCGAATCTCTGGAAAACACAGAGGAATCTTTGGCTGCGTTTGAGACATATTTCGAGGAAGAGGAACCGTCTGCAGAAGCAGAAGAGGAAGAACCCGAACAGGAGCCGGAAGAAGAATTCGAAGAAGAATCCTCCCCTGAACCGGAGATGACGACAGAGGTCGTTTTTGATAACCACGAAGTCACAGTGACGGCCTATCTGGAGGCGGAGCATGCGCTCCTGGCAGGAACCAGACTTCATGTGGAAGAGATCAAAAAAGACAGCGAAGAGCAGGAAGCCCGGGACGTTTATAATTGGGTCAGCTACCTGCTTGATACCTATGGCTATCGTAATGAACTCCGGGTTTTCAGTCCGGTCATCTATCGCGTCTGGTTTGAGACAGACGGCGTCTATACCATCCCGTCCGGGAGAATCGCCTTTTACTTTAACTATAAAGAATCGAAGAATGTTGATCCGAAAGCATCCTATGGAAATGTAAAAATTCTGAAGCTGGAGGATATCTACGGAGAAACCCAGGCTGTCAACGTAATAGAACCCTGGATTGAGTTAAATGAATCCGGACGGATCGAAAAGGCAACATATAAGGTTACAGAGTATGGATATCCTCTTTGTGTTTTCTGCTGTGCGGAAGAAATTGAGGAGGAAACAACCGAATCCGACCGGCAGATCTATATGCTGGACGATCCGGAGAGTGAAGTGACGGAACCGGAAGGCCAGACAACACCCGAAGAACCCGAAACAGAAATGACGGAGATTCCGGAAGAAACCGAATTGACGGAGATTCCGGAAGAAACCGAATTGACGGAAATCCTTGAAGAACCTGAAGTGACGGAGATCCCGGCAGAGCCGGAGACAGAAACTTCAGTAGTTCCGGAGGAGACAGAGAGTCGGGAAGAATCAGAATCTGAAACTCCGGAAGTCCCGACGGAGACAGAGATTCCCGAGGAGCCGGAAACAGAAACTCCAGAAGTTTCAGCAGAGGAACCGAGTACCAACGAGACCGATACTTCGGAACTTATCGAGGTGCTGGACACTACCGAGACCGAAGCTCCAGCAGTTTCAGCGGAGGAACCGGACACTACCGGGCAGGAGAGTTCAGAGAGCGAGGAAATAACTTCCGAGGAAACAGAACCGGAGTCTGAAACCGGGGAGTCGCAGCTGGACGAGATTCTGGACGAAATTATTCAGGAAGAACCGGAAACTCCGGAAGATATGACCAGCGGAGATACGCAGCTGGTTTCGGAAGAGCTGGTCGAAGAATTGATTGGGGAAACTCAGGAAGAATCATCGGAAACCGGCGAACCTGAGTCTTCTGAAGAGACGGTTTCCGAAGAGCAGACGGAAGAAGAATCTGAATCCGGCGAACCGGAGACTACAGAGGAAGCATCAGAGAAAGAGTCTTATTTAGAAGCAGCGGAAGAAGAATCCCGGGAGGAAGAAACCGGCGAAAATGAGCCGGAGTTACCTGAAGAGACCTTCGAGCAGGAATCTGTAGAGGAAGAACCCACAACCGAAGAACGCATTATTTATTATCTGATCGATCCGGATGAAGAGGAGGAGCAGACTCAGACAGAGAATATTGAAGAAGAAACCACAGAAGAGGAAGCCGCAGACGAAGCGACCACCGAAGAAGTGACAGAGGAGGAAACTTCGGAGATTGTCACAACGGAAGAACCGGAGACAGAAACCACCGAAGAAGAAACCACTGAGGAAGAAACTACAAGCGAGCCTTCTGTCATCAGGCAGCCTGTCATCCTGACTTCCACGGATGGGCAAACCTATCAGATCGCTGTGTCTTACGGACCGGGATCCAAAATGACAGAGAATGCAGAACTGCATGTTGCAGAAATAACTGCCGGAAGTGCGGAATATCAGCAGTATCTTTCCGCGATTTCGGAAAGTTACCTGTCGGACTATGAGCTGATCACGGAAGCGCATTTCTATAAACTCCACGTGGTGCCGGGAGAACTGCCAAACTCCACATCTGCCTCTGAAGAACCATCGGCTGGTGTGCAGATAGCCAACGCTCCGACCATCATTCAGCTTCAGCTTCTGGAAAATGGATCCGCCCGGCCGCTTGCAGCCCTTGATCCGAAGGTCGTCTGTTTTGGCGGAAGCACAGGATCAGCTGGAATGGATCCGACAGCCGGAACCGCAAGAGAAACAAAAGAAACAGGAGAAGCAGGAGACACCGGCGCACTAGAACCAGGTGATTCCGATCCGGGAATGCCTGTTTTGATGGAGTTTGTCATCATTGATAATCAGATTCAGATGGAAGCAGAGCCGGATCTGACAATCGGCGTCTTTTTCAAGGGCGAATTCTCCTATTCTATTGACGGAAATACCTATGATTTCAGCCTGCCGGAGGGAGGCTATGTCAGCCTGCAGAGCATCGTGGAGGTCCTTGGGATTGCGGAAGAAGCGCAGGCCTCTGCAGCGGAACTGATCGCAGGACAGACCGCTTTCCCGGGTGCATTCCCGACAGCAACAGACGCCGCAGCGACCGATGGCTCCGCATCCGCTGAGGGCCAGGCCGACGTTCCGCTGCTACTCGACAACATTGAGATCAGCGAAGCCACAAGAGATTTCGTGGCGGAAGTAGAGACTGTGGAGTTCTCCGACCCGAGCCTTGTCTGGGTCGGCAAAGTAGAGGAAGATACCACCGTGGACAGCCTGAAGGATGCCAACGGTCTGGAAAACGAATATAACGAAGAGCTGGAAGAAGCGCAGCTCGAGCAGATCAACAGCACTGTCGTGGATAACGGCGACTGGGCGCTGATCAGCATCCAGCCCTTTAACAGCGAAGAAGTCCTGACGGTTAACATGAAAGATGGGGAAGAGTTCGCCATCCGGGTGAAGAACACTCAGATCAGGAAAACCGTCATCAGCGCCAGCGGCGAAACCTATGAGATTACCGTGACTTATGATGACAGCGCCGGGATACCGGAAGGATCCGACCTGGTAGTGCGGGAGATCCTCCCGGAGCCGCAGACCTCGAATAAGTCGCAGACCACCGGCAGCACCGGGCCTTCCGCAACCAACGGTTTTGATCCGATCAACGTTCCGCAGCCCGCCGCCAGCACCGAATACGATCAGTACGTGGCGGAGACCATGAACGCTTTGGGCATCGAATCCGAAAACGTCCGGTCTGCCCGGTTCTTTGATATTACCATCGTCGATCCGGAGGGCAACGAAGTGCAGCCCGTCCAGGGAAGCAGTGTCAAGGTAAAGATTGAACTGGCGGAGGAGCTTTCCGGGGACGTGCAGGCCCTTCACTTCGGAGAGGAAGTAGAGGCGCTGGATACCACCCTGGTGGAGACCGGAAATACCGATACCGCGGTGACATTCGAGGCCAGCTCCTTCTCCGTTTACGGTATCATTACAACCATTGAGACCACTGTGATCACAGCACAGGGCAGAGCCTACAGGATCAGCGTCAGCTATGGGCCGGATGCAGGAGTGCCCGAGGGAGCCTCCCTGAAAGCCGAAGAGATCCTGCAGTCCGAGGAAGCTTCTGATCAGCCCACCGAATATGAAGAATATCTGGAACGGACCCGAAGGGCACTGGAACTGGAGTCCGGCGCATTTTCCTACGCCCGCTTCTTTGACATCAGCATCCTGGACGCTGACGGAAATAAGGTTCAGATCGAAGCGCCGGTAAACGTGAAGATCGAACTGGCGGATAAGGAAGAGGGAGAAGAGCAGGCGGAAAATACCCTCGTGGTGCATTTTGCCGACGATGCCATAGAAGGCGACGTGGTGGCAGATCTGGCCGTCGAAGGCGATACCGTAAAATTCCAGGCAGATGGTTTTTCCGCCTATGCTATTGTGGAGGGGCCGGACCCCGTTCCCCTCGGCTGGCAGAAGGTCGAATCCATTCAGGATCTGCTCGATCATGCTTTATATGGTCTCAGCATCGGCCATCCCGACGGTTATTTCTATATGAATACGATGACCGGCGACAACACCAGGATGGGAATCACCAAGACCAAACCCGCCCAGAGTTCTCCGCCGACCAGCGCGGCCAAATACTATTTCGAACAGGCGGATGAAGACGGGACCCAGGTCTATGCCTATTGCTATGACTCCAACGGTCAGAAACTGTACGTGAATAATAAACAGACCAACAGCCTCTACCTGACCTCAGATGAAAATGAAAAAACCGCCTTCACGGTGACGCAGAACAGCAACGGCACCTTCAAGTTCAGCAATGGTGCCTGGTACTGGAATATGCAGGGCGGGGCCAGCGGGGCACGGTTCTGTGCCTATAACAGCGCCAATGACAACAACAATAATGTGGAACTCTGGTACTATACCGGTCTGGACAGCGATCCCTATGAACTCGACGCAGATACATTTGGCAAAACCTACGGTCTGATGAACTGGAACGGCGGCGTGGCCGGAAAGGCCCTGATGGCACAGGCCAACACGGGATCCACCCTCACAGCCCTGCCTCTGACGGTCCTGACCAGATCCGGGAATGAGGAAGACAAGCTGTTTGTTCCCAAGGACAGTGAAATCTCGCAGTGGAGCTTCCACTGGCAGGGAACAGATACCTATTATCTGACGACTGTGGAGGACGGAAGCACGAAATATCTGCGGATCGGTGCAGACGGACTCCGTCTGGTCAGTACCCCGGATGATGCCTGCCTGATCCAGGTGACCCCGGGAACCGGGATTCATGCCGGAGAGATTTCACTGAAGTCCGGCTCCACCACGCTGACCTTCAGCGGGGTGACGGATGATGGATTCAATGTTGGAGGCGGCGCCGGCAGCGAGTGGCTGAATCTGGTGGATTTCTCAGAACTGACCAGCGATTACTATATGACCTATTCCGCCAGCAAGGTCAGCGTGGCTGATCCCGGCGTCACCACAGGATCAAAGGTTATCGTCTATACCCGGAGCTGGAATGATTCCACAAAAAAATATGAGTTTTATGCCATCAATCATGACGGCACGCTGCAGCGCTGCTTTGAGAGCGGAGATTCCATTGAATGGGTCGGCAGTATCATCAATACCATGCTGTGGCAGTTTACGGAATATACCAATGACGACGGTTCGGTAAATTATTACTATGAGCTGTATAATCCCTATTCCGACCATTACCTGGCTCCCCAGGTCACCGGCGGACAGATCGTCGCCGGGGATCCTATCGGCATCAATATGAACGGACGCCGCTACGGCCAGTATTATTCCACAATACTGGCCTGGGACGATGCGAACTATGCCTATGCCGGCCTGAAGGTGGAGAATGGTCAGATCGTATCCTGCCCGAGATCCGAGGCCATGGACTTCTACTTCGCAGTGCTGGAAGACGCTCCGGTGGATGATGTGCTTCATACCGTGGCAACGGTGGATCATACCCAGTACGGCATCACCATGAAGATCATTGATTTTGAAACCCGGACGGAGATGAGTAATTTCCTGGGAAATGACGAGGGCGGTGTAGGAAGTACGCTGCATCAGGGACTGCTGTCCACGGATCTTGGCGCGGATGGGTATCCGACAGCGGCCGGTGGTTCCCTGGGTACACTTTACAACGGAGCAGCGGAAGTCAATCATCTGTTTATTGACAGCACCTTCCGGGCTTCCGGATATTATGAGTTTGACAGTTCCCAGAACTTCGCCCATCTGGTTGGTGATGAGTTTGTCGTATATAAGGAACTGGGATCCTATGATTCCGGCGGTAATAAACCGACCCTGAAGCATGGCCAGTTCTTCCCGTTCAATGACATCGAGGCAGGAATCTATGCCTCCATCAATGGGAAAAACCTGTATTCCACGACGGCCCAGCTGCTGCCGGACAGCGATCCGCGGAAAAATGAACAGCTGTATCTGATCAAAAACCCGGACTGCTATTTCGGCGTGGAACTGGAGGCCAGCTTTACCCAGACCCCCAGCGGCCTGGATGACTGGGGCCACGACATTATCTTTGAGTTTACCGGGGACGATGATTTCTGGCTTTATGTAGACGATGAGCTGATCATCGATCTGGGCGGTATCCACAGCGCGGTGCCGGGATCGGTCAATTTCCGGACCGGAGCGGTGAATGTAAACGGAAATCCGACGACGCTGCGGGAACTCATGAAGGGGAATTACCGCGCCCGAAATGACAGCGCTACCGACGAAGAGGTGCAGGCGTATCTGAATGAGATCTTCGGCGGGCCGGGGACTGTTTTTCCGGATTATACCACTCACACCATGCGGATCTTCTACATGGAGCGGGGAGCCGGTGCCTCGAATCTTCATATGCGGTTCAACCTGGCCTCTGTCAAACCGGGAACGGTGGAGCTGACCAAGGAGCTTTCCGGGGTAGATTCCTCCGAATCGCCCCTGGCGGAATTTGCTTATCAGATTAAATATAAAAAGAATGGCACAGAATACTCGCTGACCAATGCGGTCCCACATACACTGGATAAGGATACTGATTACGTGTTCTATAAAGATACAACGACCCCGGTGACTTTCCTGGAATCGATTGAAATCGACGGCATTACTTATGAAGATGTCTTCATTCTGAAACCCGGAGATAAGACTGTGATCAATTTCCCGATTTTCGGAGATAATAAGGAGGGCGTCGATACCTATCGGATCATAGAATGCGGCGTCAATACGGAGGTTTACAGCAGCGTCTATGTGAATGGTTCGGAGATTGAAGGAACCCCGATCGTGGATACTTCGCAGGAAGAACATCCGGGCCGAAAGGATTATGGAATTGATCCGGCGACGACTGCGGACCGCCCCCGGGTGAACTATGTAAACCAGGTGGATCCGGAGGCCCTTCGTACTCTGACCATTAAGAAAGAGCTCTACGACGAGTCCGGAGAAAATAAGATTACCGATCCCTCGGCAACCTTCAATTTCCGTCTGTATTTCGGTACGGAATCCGACTCGGAGCTGGCACTGGCCAATATGTACACCTATCATGTGAAGGATCCGGCGGGCAATTACTGCAGATGGGATGCCAGCGATCCGCTGAATCCGAAATTTGTGTCCATCGGAAAAACGGATTATACCACTCTGACTGACGCGGAAAAGGAAGCTGTCAGCTTTGCTACCTCCATCAACGGGCAGATTTCCAGGATCCCGGCGGAGTATACCATTGAGGTCCGGCAGATTCTGGCCGGAACAAAGTTCCGGGTGGTGGAGCGCCCCTGGGAGATCCCGGACGGATTTTCCTTCCAGAAATATCAGTATAATGGCGAGGACTCTGATAATAATGCCGAGGACGGTGTATCTGATACGATCACTTCCGGGCAGGACTCCAATGTGATTGTCCGCAACCTGAAGGGCTGGGGGCTGCGGGTCAACAAAGTCTGGACCGACGCGGACTACATGGAGGAGCGGGAGCCTGTCTACTTTGCCGTGTTTGTAAAGGAGGCCGCCCCGGATCCGGATTCCGAAGCCGATCCGGATCAGGAAGCCGACCAGGAGCAGGAGGCCGCCCCGGTGCTGACCCTGGTGGAAGGGACCGTCCGGCAGATGCCCTATGAAGCCAATCCCCAGTCGCTGTACTGGTATTTTGAGCATCTTCCGGTGGCAAATACCACGATCGATGATTATGTAATCCGGGAGGTGACCATCTCCGCAGCAAATCCGACGGTGGATGCCGATGGCGTTGTGACGGACTATGGGACGGTGACGCCGATTGAAGAGGGCGGACGCACCGATCTTTCCGGGCTGCAGAAAGGCGAGCAAAGAAGCGGGGATGATTCCCCTTCATTCCCATACACCGTGCATTATGAGGAAGGAAGCCTCTCTGAAGGTTCCAATGTCCGGGTGGATACGGTGACCAATGACCGTCCGGGCCTTCTACTGCGTAAGACCCAATGGGACGGCGAAACAGCTCTGTCCGGAGCGGTCTTTACCCTGACCGATGACACCGGAACGATCATCGGCACATTTACCTCGGATGCAGCTGGTCTGATCACCGTTGCCTACCTGCGGGAAGAGGTCACTTATCAGCTGAAGGAAACCAAAGCTCCGGCGGAATATCACGGTCTTGGACAGACGATGAACATCCGTCTGGATCAGGATGGCGAGGTCCATGTTTCCGGCGTGAATGAAGCCTATTATATTCTGACTCAGGGGGAGGAACAGACCCAGACTCCTCCGATGATCACGATCAAAAACCGGCAGCTCAGCTTCTGTGCGGTTAAGATCGACGGCGATACCGGCAGTAATCTGGCCGGAGCGCATTTTGCGCTGCACCGGCAGGTGACCGTAGATGGCGTAACTGCATTTGATGTGAATCCAATGCCGGGATATGAAGACCTGGTGACAGCCGCGGATGGAACGATTCCGAAGATTGATCAGACGCTGCCGGCCGGGGTTTACGAGCTTCGGGAAAAAACAGCTCCCGGTAATTATGAAAAACTGCCCTCGCATATTTATTTTAACGTCAGTGCGCTGAATGAAATCACCCTCGTCAAAGCTCCCGAGGGCGTGACCCTGTCTGAAGAGGATGAGGAAGGGACTGCTGAGGCTGGCCCGGTCGTTTATACACTGACAGTGCGAAATTATTCGCCGGTCACGATCACTCTGAAAAAGATTGGCGTCAACAAAGAAACCGGGGAAATCGTCGATGAACATCTGGGAGGCGCTGCATTTACGGTCTACGAAAGTGATCACACGACGGTTGCGAAAGGATTCGTAAATGACCCGTCCTCCGGCACAAAGACGGAAATAGAGCTGGAGGATCTGGTGTCTTCGTATGAAGACGGCATCTTCTTTAGCGGAATTCTGCAGCATGGGACTTACTACCTGCATGAGACCGAAGCCCCGGAAGGGTATAATCAGAGGAGTGATCTTCAGCTGACCATCGAAGAACAGGACGACAAGCTGATCGTAAGCATCACTGAACACGGGGAGGCGCAGCAGATCACAGCGTCTGATGACGGCAGCTATCTGATCGAAGTAGAAAATAACTGCGGCTACGAGCTGCCCTTCACCGGCGGGACCGGAACCCGTCTATTCACCATCCTCGGCGGAATCCTGATCGCTCTGGCAGGCATTCTGTTCGCCGGCCTCCGCCTGCGGCATCACCCCCGGCGCCGGGAAAGGTAGTATCAGGTGATCATGCTGCAATTCCCGAAATGTTGCAATTCCCGCAATGCTGCGATTCCCGCAATGCTGCGATTTCAGGATCTTCTGCACTTTGGGCGGGTGTCTTACTGCTCTGGGTGATACAGAAAAACTGAGCCTGCGAATGGTATCGGGGATGCATATACGCTTGAACGGTAGTCGATTTGGTGACAGACTTCCTGCTGCATCTTCTACAGAAAAGTGCCTTTTTAAGAACACTTAAAATGCATCTTAAATCCAGAAATCGCTGTGGAAGATGCATTTACCGGAGTTTTCTGAAATAATTCCTGATTTTCAATGCTTTTATGAGAAAATACACGTCCGCCACGAAGCAATCCCGGATATTTAACAGATGTGCGGAAGGCCGGGTATGGAGTTTATGGGCTTTCTCAAAATTTACCTTCCGGGTTTTCGGTGATTTGCCCGGAAAATGGAAGGTAACATATGGAGTTCCCAGTTTTTTTCAAAAATTACCTTCCGAATGATTTTTCCCTGCTTTAATTGAAACAGTCTTACATTCTGAGAATCATCAGCGGATTCTCAACCTTTCCTCAAATGATGCATTTGAAATAAATTTATAAAATTCACATATTTTTACATAGTAATATGAACAATAATATTCTATAATGCACATGAATTATAAGAATTAAACGCTGAGCAGGTTACTTCACAATAACTATATGCTGAGCAGATCTGCTTCAGATAATTATGCGCTGACCAGGTCAGCCCCCGAATAAGTTCATAAGGGCAAATTGTTTGCCTTTAAATAATATTATTTTTTCACAGGAGGAAAAAATTATGTCAAAACTTCAGGAAATTGCACAGGCCGTTGAATCCGGCAAAGCAAAGGTTGTACCGGGCCTGGTACAGGAAGCGTTGGACGAGGGATTCGCTCCGATGGATATTCTGAATCAGGGCCTGATCGATGCAATGGGCGTCATCGGTGAGAAGTTCAAAAACAACGAGATCTTCGTTCCCGAAATGCTTGTTGCAGCACGTGCCATGAAAAAGGGCGTTGAGGTTGTCAAACCGCATCTGGGTGACAGCAGTGCCGCAGTGAAGGGCAAGATGATCATCGGAACCGTTCAGGGTGACCTTCATGACATCGGCAAAAACCTCGTCAGCATGATGATCGAATCCGCAGGATTTGAGATGATCGATCTCGGGGTGGATGTGCCGAAGGAGAAATACATCGAAGGCGTTTCGGATCCGGATGTGAAACTGGTTGGATTATCCGCACTTCTGACCACGACGATGCCCGCACTTCGCGAGACTGTGGAAGCTCTCAACCAGCTCCCGAACCGTTCACAGTTCAAGATCATGGTCGGAGGCGCACCGGTGACCCAGGAATTTGCGGATGAGATCGGCGCTGATATCTATACAGAGGATGCCGCTGCTGCAGCTGAGGCTGCGAAGGCCGCCGTAGCATAATCGAGGACGATTACAGCGGATCCGTTTATTACTGATTCAGAGGAGACAGGAGCAGTGGGATGTGACATGCAGAAGATCTGCATTCCGCGCTGCTCCTGTTTTTATAGATATAACATAAGTGATCTGGCAGCGGCATTTAAAAACGTTCCTTGTGGAAGAAAGACGCGTAATATGAATTACCGGGAAAGGAAACAACATGAATATTCACGAATACAACTGCAGCGAATTTATTGAAGTTCTGGCATCCAAGGCGCCGGTTCCCGGCGGCGGCGGAGCGGCAGCCCTTTGCGGGGCGGTCGGAACAGCTCTGGGGAATATGGTGGGATCTCTCACCGTCGGCAAGAAAAAGTACGCCGATGTGGAAGCAGAGATTCTGACGATGAAAGAGAAGTGCAGCAGGCTGCAGTCAGAACTGCTCGAACTGGCCAATCAGGACGCCGAAGTATTTGAGCCCCTTTCTCAGGCCTATGCGCTTCCGACGGGAACTGAAGAGCAGAAGCAATTCAAAGCCGCTCGTCTGGAAGAATGCAGCAAGGCTGCCTGCCAGGTCCCCCTGGAGATCATGCAGAAATGCTGCGAAGCCATTGAACTGGTGGAAACATTTGCACAGAAGGGCTCCCGACTGGCCGTTTCCGATGCCGGCTGCGGGGCATCGATCCTGAAAGGCGCACTGCAGGCCGCTTCCCTGAATATTTTCATAAACACAAAGGGAATGAATGACCGCGTTTTTGCAGACAGGATCAACCGCCAGGCAAATGAAATGCTGCAGGCCTATGGCGCACGGGCAGATCAGGTGTTTGCGGCTGTCAGGGACTCACTGGAATCATAATCAGAGCGCCGCAATGCTCGGCTCCTGACTACCACAATGCCAGTGCCTGACTACCGCAATGCTCGATGTTTTTGACAACTGCTGCCGAAAAAATGCAGCATTGCGTGAGATTTTCGGCAGACAACCTTCAAAGTCCTGACTTTTGCCGAAAAAATGCAGCAATGCGTGAGTTTTTTGGCAGAAACAGCTCCCAGCGAGCCTCTTTGACGAAAAATTGCAGCAATGCATGAGTTTTTTGACAGCGCCTGCCGAAAAAATGCAGCATTGCGGTAAATCTTAATTGGTGACAGATCCATTCGGCCGTGTTGGCAGCCTCCGTGTTACAAGACTCATCCGGCCATGTTGCCAGACTCCATGATAGCAGACTCTGCATTGATCATGCGGAAGCGGAAAAGGAAAATTCTAAATAATATATGACTACTGCATTAAAACAGGGCTGTCAAAATGACAGCCCTAATTTTGCAATTATACGGAAACAGGAGCCCGGGCCGAGAACCGGGACCCCGCCGGCACAGCATACTAGCCGGTACAGGTCCTCCGAGAACCCCCCGGATCAGATGCCCTGCCACATCATGGCATCGGCGACCTTCAGGAATCCGGCGATATTGGCACCGGCGGCATAGTTGCCCGGCATGCCGGCTTCTTCAGCAGCACTTTCGCAGGCCTTAAAGATGTTGACCATGATGTCTTTCAGTTTGGCATCCACTTCTTCGGCGCTCCAGTAAATCCGTTCGGAGTTCTGGGTCATTTCCAGACCGGAGGTTGCAACACCGCCGGCATTGGCTGCCTTAGCAGGTCCGAACAGAACGCCGGCCTCCTGGAATGCAGCGATGGCTTCCGGAGTGGACGGCATGTTGGCGCCTTCGCAGACACACATAACGCCATTGGCGATCAGAGCCTTTGCACAGTCAAGGTCGATATCATTCTGGGTTGCGCAGGGAAGAGCAATGTCACACTTGATGGTCCAGATGCCCTTGTACCCTTCGGTGTAGGTTGCAGACGGATGAGACTCCACATACTCTTTGATACGGGCACGCTTCTGCTCCTTGAGAACCCGGACACATTCAATGTCAACACCGTCAGCATCGTAGATATATCCGTTGGAGTCGCACATAGCCACGACCTTGCCGCCCAGTTCGGTGGCTTTCTTGGCTGCATAAATAGCCACGTTGCCGGAACCGGAGATGACGACTGTTTTGCCTTCGAAGCTGGTGCCGTTGGCCTTCAGAACTTCATTGGTGAAATAGCACAGGCCATAGCCGGTTGCTTCGGTACGGATCAGGGATCCGCCGGAGCCGACCTTCTTGCCGGTGAGAACGCCGGTGAATTCATTGGCCAGTCTCTTATACTGTCCGAAGAGATATCCGACTTCCCGTGCGCCGACGCCGATGTCACCGGCCGGAACGTCTGTATCCGGACCAATGTGGCGGAACAGCTCGCTCATAAAGCTCTGGCAGAATGCCATGACTTCACGGTCGGATTTGCCCTTGGGATCGAAATCGGAACCGCCCTTGCCGCCGCCCATGGGAAGCGTGGTCAGGCTGTTCTTGAAGATCTGCTCAAATCCCAGGAACTTCAGGACAGACAGGTTAACGCTGGGATGGAATCTCAGACCTCCCTTGTAAGGTCCGATAGCAGAGTTGAACTGAACACGATAGCCGCGGTTCACCTGAACCTTGCCGGCGTCGTCCACCCACGGAACACGGAACATAATGATCCGCTCCGGTTCAACGATCCGTTCCATAAGGCTGGCTTTTTCGTATTCGGGATGTTTTTCAACCACCGGCTCAAGGCTTTCAAATACTTCTTCGACAGCCTGAAGGAATTCTTTTTCATTTGCGCATCTTGATTCAAGATCACTGTAAACTCTCTTCAAATACTCATTCTTAAGTGCCATTCTCTTATAACTCCTTCCATATTAACGCGTTAAAGCGGAATAATATACGGAAAATATTGTATAACTATACTCCCGGATATGCAAGAAAAAGTTATTGAATTTCAGGGGAAACTTTAGTAAAATGCGTCTTATATATGGACAAGGAGGATGTACCCTGCGAGTCCTGCTTTTTGTATGTAATTGGTTTTGCAAATGCTGAAAAGAGGGTCCTTATGTCGGAGAACAGAAGTGCCGGAAACGTCATAATTGCATTGGATGCCATGGGCGGAGATTTCGCCCCGCAGGAGCATGTAAAAGGCGCCGTCGAAGCCGCAGCCCGGGAGGAGGGATTTATCCTGAAGCTGTTCGGTGATCAGGAAAGACTGGCTGCCGAGCTTTCCAGATACCAATATAATAAGGAAAGGATTGAGATCGTTCCCTGCGGCAGCGTGGTGGAGAACTGTGAAGTCCCCACCGTCGCGATCCGGAAAAAGAAGGATTCCTCCATGGTGATGGGATTGTACGCCCTGAGAAATGAGGAAGCCCAGGCCTTTATCTCCTGCGGCAACACCGGAGCCATCCTGGTGGGCGGACAGACCATCGTGGGAAGGATCAAAGGCGTGGACCGGGCAGGCCTGGCGTTTTTGCTGCCCTCTGCAAAGAGCCCCGTTCTTCTGCTGGACAGCGGCGCCAATGTGGACGTGAAACCGGAGATGATCCTGCAGTTTGCCCAGATGGGATCCATCTATATGGAGTCGGTCCTGGGCGTTCCAAATCCCAGAGTCGGCCTGATCAATATCGGCGAAGAGAAGGAGAAGGGAAACAAGCTGGTTCATGAAAGCTTCCCCCTTCTTCAGGAATGCACAACCATCAACTTTACCGGCAGCGTGGAGACCCGGGGACTGACGGAGGGCCAGGTGGATGTGGCCGTCTGCGACGGATTTGTCGGCAATATCATTCTCAAAACCTACGAAGGCGTGGCCGCCAATATGCTCCAGGTCATCAAAGGCGCCATGATGAAGAATGCCAAAACGAAGGCCGGCGCCCTGCTGATGAAGAGCGAGCTGAAACAGTCCATGAAGCAGTTCTCCGTGGAGGAATACGGCGGCGCTCCGCTGCTGGGCATTAAGAAACTCGTGGTTAAGACCCACGGCAATTCCAAAGCTGCGGAGATCCGCAACACCATTCTGCAGTGCAGCAAGGCGGTCAGAGAAGATCTGACCGGTAAGATAGAAAGGACATTTTATGGAATTTGAAAAATTAAAAGAGATCATTGCAGATGTCTTGAATGTGGACCCGGCGTCCATTACCCCGAAGACCCGGTTCGTGGAGGATCTGGGTGCGGATTCCCTGGATGTATTTCAGATCATCATGGGGATCGAGAACTATTTTGAGATCACCATTGAGGATTTCCAGGCCGAGAAGATCCAGACGGTGGAGGATGCCGCCCAGGAGATCCACAATTCAATGAAATAAACCTGCACCGAGTAAGTATTATGAAGGATATCGAAGAATTACAACGCATTATCGGGTATCACTTCAACGATCAGGAGCTTCTTGTTACAGCCCTTACCCACAGTTCCTATCTGAACGAGAGCAAGGGCCGGGGTTCTGTACCCGAAGATAATGAGCGGCTCGAGTTTTTCGGGGATGCCATCATCGAATTCGTTGTCAGTGAATACCTGTTCAGCAAATACGCGGATACCCCGGAGGGGGATATGACCAAGCTGCGGGCCTCCATGGTCTGCGAGCAGAGCCTGGCGGTGTGCAGCCGTCAGATCGATCTGGGGAACTATCTGCGGATGGGGAAGGGCGAGGAGGCCACCGGCGGAAGGGAACGTCCCTCCATTACGTCCGATGCCTTCGAGGCTCTGACAGCAGCAATTTATCTGGATGCCGGACGGGAAACGGCGGAGCAGTTTATCTACCGGCATCTGATCCATACCCTGGAACATCAGACCCTGTTTTTTGACGCCAAGACAAGGCTTCAGGAGATCGTCCAGCAGGACCCGAACGCCAGACTGACCTACGAACTGGTGTCGGAGGAAGGCCCCAGCCATAACAAGGTCTTTGTTACCGCGGTCTTCCGGAACGGAACGGAGATTGGCCGGGGTGTGGGCCATTCCAAGAAAACCTCCCAGCAGGATGCGGCGGTGCATGCCATTCAGGCGCTGGAAGAGGAAGGAACAAGGAAATGACAAAAAAACAGAAACTCAGTTTTTTCATCGTGATCGGAATTGTGATCGCGGTCATTCTGGTGGTGATCAATCTGATACGTTCCGGCCCGGGAACCGGGGAGAGTATCCAGACCGCCATGAAGGACGCGGTACTCCATGAGTCCAACAAGATCCGCTTCCTGGGCATGGAGGTGAATCCGGGGCTGATCTCCGCCTTCTGCGTAACCGGGATTTTTCTGGTGCTGGGACTTCTGATCCGGTTTGTGCTGGTGCCACGGTTCCGGAAGATTCCCGGAAAGCTCCAGATGGTTCTGGAACTGGTGGTGGGACTTTTCGATAATATGGCCCGGACCAACAGTCCCCATATGAACCGGTTCCTGGGCGCCTACATCTTCATGGCCGGCGCCTATATCTTTGTCGGAACCATCTTTGAACTGTTCGGCGTGCAGGCGGTGACCACCGAAGGGACCTCCATATCCCTGCCGGCGCCGCTGGCGGATATCAACGGAGCCATCTGTATGGGGTGCCTTTCTTACCTGGTCATCATGTCCGGAGGTCTGATCGCCAACGGGCTGAAGGGGGTCGGAAAAACGCTGAAGGACTTTTCCCTTCCTATTTCCATGAGCTTCCGTCTGTTCGGTGCGCTCCTTTCCGGAGCACTGGTTACGGAACTGGTGTATTTCTATCCCCTTACAAGGTATGGATTCCCCATCATCGTCGGCGTGCTTTTTACTTTGCTGCACGCCCTGATCCAGGCCTATGTGCTGACCACCCTGACCTCTGTCTTTTATGGAGAGGTTACGGAGAAGACCCCGAAGAAACCGAAGAAGATCAGACAGAAAGCAAAAGTACAGACTCAGGCGTAGCCTGAAGTCTGCCCAGATAAAAAGATTTCACAGGAGGTATTGTTATGAATAAATATCTGAAAATGATCGTGATCGCCCTTGCAGCTGTGATCGTACTCACAGGGGCTGCCATTCCGATCCTGGCGTCCGCTTCCGGCGATGCCAAAGAAGGTACCCAGGCCGCAGAAACTACTCAGGAAGCCGTAGATCCGGCAGCGGAGGCGGCTCTGGAAGAAGCCGCCCTTATGGACGCCGAGGCCGTGCAGACAACAGCGGATGCTGCTCTCACTTCCCAGGCCGAGGCACAGACCAAGACCAGCAAAGCCATCGCAGCCGCCATTGCCGTCGGAATCGCCGCCGTAGCGGGTGCTCTGGGAATGGCCCTTGCCATCTCCAAATCCGTCGAAGGCGTTGCCCGTCAGCCCGAGGCCGGCGGACGGATCCAGACCATGCTGATGCTGGGCCTGGTGTTTATCGAGACCGCCATCATCTATGCGCTGATCGTTGCCATTTTGATCGTGTTTGTACTGTAATCGAGGTGTGAACAATGAGTCAGTTACCGTTAAATATTGATTTCAGTCAGGTCCTTCTGCATCTGTTCAATGTGGTGATCCTGTTTGCGATCCTGTATTTCCTGATCTACAAGCCTGTGAAGAATTTCATGGACAAACGGAAGAAGGAATATGAAGACATGGATGCGCAGGCCGCCGATAAAGTGAAGGAAGCCCAGGAACTGAAGGAATCCTACGAAGCCAGACTCTCCGCCGCCGAAGAAGAGATCCGGGCCATGAAGAGCGAAGCCGCGGCCAGGGTCGATTCCGAGACCCGCTCCGCCCAGGAGAAGGCCCGTCAGGAGGCGGAGCAGATCCTTGCTGCTGCCAGGACCCAGGCGGAGAGGGAGAAAGAAAAGATTCTCGGAAGCACCAGCGAGCAGGTGAAGGAACTGGCAGCTCAGGCGGCTTCGAAGGCCCTGTTCGGGAACCCCTCGGAGGCCTATGACAGCTTCCTGAAGGCCGCCTCGGAAGGAGAATCCCGCTAGCGGGGAATTCACGAAAGAACAGATCTATGGATAAGAAACAAGCATTTTTATATTCATCCCTCAAACCGGATGCGCGGCAGGAGGAAGGATTTGCGGCCTTTCTGGAGCAGACCTACCATGAGCCGGTGGAGCTTGTCTGGGTCAGTGAACCGGAGCTGAGCCGGGGATTCCGTCTGGAAGTGGGAAATGACCTCTATGACTGGAGCCCGGAAGGACTGCTGCAGCAGTTCAAGGAAGCTCTCCGGAAGAACCGTTATCCCGCCGGCAATATTATCCCGCTGCTGAAACGGTCCCTGGAGGAGTTTGAGCTGTCCGCTCTTCCGGAAGAAACCGGAACCGTGGAAATGGTGGGTGACGGCATCGCCCGGATCAGCGGACTCGGAGGCGCTGCCTATGGGGAGATCCTGGTCTTTGACAATGGCGTCCGGGGCATGGTCCTGAACCTGACCGAAGAGCAGGTGGGATGCGTCCTGTTCGATACGGACAATGAGATCAGCGCCGGAGACCGGGTGCGAAGAACCGGCAAAAGCGCCGGCGTCCCGGTGGGACCGGGATTTCTGGGCCGGGTGGTCAACCCCCTGGGGATGCCCATCGACGGCAGAGGCGAGATCCCGTCGGAGGGATACCGTCCCATCGAATCCAAAGCCCCCGGGATCATTGACCGAAGCCCTGTGAATACCCCGCTGGAGACCGGCATCCTGTCCATTGACGCCATGTTCCCCATCGGAAGGGGACAGAGAGAATTGATCATCGGTGACCGCCAGACCGGCAAGACGACCATTGCCACCGATACCATCATCAATCAGCGTGGGAAAAACTGCATCTGTATCTATGTAGCCATCGGACAGAAGGCTTCTTCCGTTGCCCAGCTGGTGGAAAATCTGCGCAGGCAGAAGGCCATGGATTATACCATTGTGGTGGCTGCCACCGCTTCGGATGCGGATCCGCTGCTGTACATCGCCCCCTACGCCGGCTGCGCCATGGCGGAATATTTCATGTACCAGGGAAAGGATGTGCTGATCATTTATGATGATCTGTCCAAACACGCGGTGGCCTACCGGACCCTGAGCCTTCTGCTGGACCGGCCCCCCGGACGGGAAGCTTACCCGGGAGATGTGTTTTATCTTCATTCCAGACTGCTGGAACGAAGCGCAAGGCTGAGTCCGGAGCTGGGAGGCGGCAGCATTACCGCTCTTCCCATCGTGGAGACCCAGGCAGGGGATGTCTCCGCCTATATTCCCACCAATATCATTTCCATCACCGACGGACAGATCTTTCTGGAGAGCAGCCTGTTTTTCGCGGGTCAGCGGCCCGCTGTTAATGTGGGACTTTCCGTTTCCCGTGTGGGCGGCGATGCCCAGACCAAAGCGGTCAAGAAGGCGGGCGGCACGCTGCGTCTGGATCTGGCGCAATACCGGGAGATGGAAGTATTTACCCAGTTCGCCAGCGATCTGGATGACGAAACCAGAAGGCAATTGGCCTATGGCCAGGGGCTGATGCGGATGCTCCGGCAGAACCTGAATCATCCCTATGCCCATGTGGATAAGGTGATTATCCTGTCCGCGGCTCTGGCCCACACCCTGGAGGGCATTGAGCCGGAGGAGATCCCCCGGTTTCTGACCCGTATCACCGGGGATTTCAGACAGCTTCATCCGGACATCTGCAGCCGGATCGATGAAACCGGGGATCTGACGGCAGAAGATAAGGAACAGATTATTGCCCAGGCATTTGCCGCAAAGGAAGAATGGCTGACACAAAAGCAATCGCAAACCGAATAAACAGCATAAAGGACACGAAGAAGATCACCAATGCCATGTATCTGATCTCCTCCACCAAGCTGAGAAAGGCCCGGAAGAGCCTGGAGGATATCAGACCCTTCTTTGCAAAGCTGCGGGAGCAGATCGGCAATATTGTCCGGAAGATCGATGTGAAGGACAGCCGCTATCTGGTCTATGATGACGACCCGGTGGTCTACGAGGGCAGGACCGGCATCCTGGTGATGACGGCGGACAAAGGCCTGGCAGGCGCCTATAATCAGGACGTGATCAAGGAAGCCCTGCGGATCATGGGACGGCATCCAGACTATGTTCTGTTTGTCATGGGAGAATACGGCAAGCATTATTTCGCTTCCCATCATATTCCTGTGGACGAGCATTTCAACTTCGCGGATATCGAACCGTCCTTGTATCAGGCCCGGATGATGGCGGGCAATATCATGGACCGGTACGACCGGGGCGAGATCGACAGTGTGTATGTGATCTATACAGATTTCAGGAACGCCCTGGCCTCCGAGGCCGTGACCTACCGGCTGCTGCCCTTTAAGATCAGCCATTTTACGGAATCCCTGGAGGAGGAAGAGGTGGAATTCGAGTACGTCCCGTCCCCCATGGAAGTGATGGAAAAATGCATCCCGGTGTACTGCATCGGCGTGATCTATTCCATCATGGTGTATTCCTTCTGCTGCGAGCAGAACGACCGGATGATAGCCATGGATGCCGCCAACAAGAATGCGGACGACTTGATCAGCACTCTGACGGTTCAGTACAACCGTCTGCGGCAGGGCAGCATTACCCAGGAGATCACCGAGATCTCCGCCAGCGTCAAAGCCGGCAAACGAGAAAAGAATCAGTGAGGCAGAGAACAAATGACAGGTAAGATCGTACAGGTATCCGGATCTGTGGTGGAAGTGCAGTTTTCGGATGCGCATTTACCGGGAATCAAGGAAGCCCTGACCGTGCAGGTCGGAGAGGAGACCAGGGTAATGGAAGTCGCCCTGCATGTGGGCAAAGGCAGAGTCCGCTGTATTCTTCTGTCCGGCGGAGAAGGTCTGAAACGGGGCATGGAGGTCGTCGCCGCCGGATCGATGATCCGGGTCCCAGTGGGCAGCTGTACCCTGGGAAGGATCTTCAACGTGCTGGGAGAGACCATCGACGGCGGAGAGCAGATCCCGGAGGAGAACCCCCGCTGGCCGATTCACCGCAAGGCGCCGGCCTTTGACCAGCAAAGTCCCTCCGTACAGATCCTGGAGACCGGCATTAAGGTCATTGATATGCTGGAGCCCTATGCCCGGGGCGGCAAGATCGGCCTGTTCGGCGGCGCGGGCGTGGGCAAGACCGTCCTGATTCAGGAACTGATCCACAATATCGCCATGGAGCATGGCGGATACTCGATCTTCACCGGCGTCGGAGAGCGTTCCCGGGAAGGCAACGACCTGTGGAATGAGATGAAGGCCAGCGGGGTCTTCGAAAAAACCGCCCTGGTCTTCGGTCAGATGAATGAAGCTCCGGGAGTCCGTATGCGGGTGGCCTTGACAGGCCTTACCATGGCGGAATATTTCCGGGATCATGAAAATAAAGACATCCTGCTGTTTATCGATAATATTTTCCGGTTTGTGCAGGCAGGATCCGAGGTTTCAACCCTGTTGGGGCGGATGCCCTCCGCGGTGGGCTACCAGCCCACTCTGGCTTCCGAAATGGGGCAGCTGGAGGAGAGGATCACCTCCACCAGGTCCGGATCCATTACCTCCGTCCAGGCCGTGTACGTGCCGGCGGACGATCTGACCGACCCGGCTCCCGCCACGACCTTCTCCCATCTGGACGCTACCACGGTCCTGTCGCGAAAGATTGCGGAGCAGGGCATTTACCCCGCGGTGGATCCCCTGGAATCCACGTCCCGGATCCTGGAGGCCGACATCCTGGGCGAGGAACATTACCAGACCGCCCGACTGATCCAGTCGATTCTGCAGCGGTATGCGGAACTGCAGGATATCATCGCGATCCTCGGGATCGATGAACTCAGCGAAGAGGACAGACTGACTGTCAACAGGGCCCGGAAGATCCAACGATTCCTGTCCCAGCCCTTCCATGTGGCGGAGAAATTCACCGGCGTTCCCGGGGTCTATGTGCCCCTTGCGGAGACGATCCGGGGATTTCGGATGATCCTCAGCGGAGAGATGGACGAGTATCCGGAGGCGGCCTTCTTCAATGTGGGCCCCATCGACGATGTGGTGAAAAAGGCAGAAACACTGAAGCAGACGGAATGAACCGGCCGATTAAGAGATTATGAAGACATTTACCCTGCGCTTTCTGTGCGCGGATGAAAAAGAATACGAAGGCCCCTGCGTCAGTCTGAAGGTCCCCCTGAGTGACGGATCCGCCGGGATCCTGGCGGATCACGCCAATATGGTGGCGGCTCTGGTGAACGGAGAGCTGACCTTTGATACCGGCGAAAGACAGGAGATCTACGCGGTGTCGGACGGCCTGCTGGAGATCAAAAATGGCGAGGTCACCATCCTGGCATATTCCGCGGAACGGCCGAATGAAATCGACGAAAACCGTGCCCGGGAGGCTGCGGAACGGGCCCGCGCCCGGCTGCGCCGCAGGATGAGCGGACTGGAATACCGCCAGTCCCAGGTAGCCCTTTCCCGTGCCCTGAACCGCCTCCGGGTGAAGAAGGGGCACTGATGACGTTTTAGATAAGTATACCCGGAAGGATATAAAATGTCGATTTGAATGAATAGTATACCTTAAAGGGTATAATAACGCAGATTTGATTGACAATATACCATTTCGGGTATAATGTTTTGATATGAATCCGATCGCTGTTTTTATTAAATCGAAAAGAAGAGAATCCGGAATGACGCAGGAAGAGTTTGCTCTTCGTGCCGGGCTGGGATTGCGCTTTGTCCGGGATTTGGAACAAGGGAAGGAAACCGTGCGTATGGACAAGGTCAATCAGGCACTGGCGATGTTCGGGATGCAGGCTGTTCCCGGATGCACGAAGGATCAATGATGGAATCAGAATACAGAACCGCATTCGTCTATGTTTATGATCGGTATGCCGGAGTATTAAAAGAAACGGAAGAAGGATATTGCTTTTCGTATACGAAGGAGTATTTTGCAGATCCGGATGCCCCGGCCGTCAGTCTGACATTACCGAAAACGCAGGAGGAGTATCGTTCAAATATACTGTTCCCTTTTTTTGATGGACTTATCCCGGAGGGGTGGATGCTCCTCATCGTTTCAAAAAACTGGAAAATCAATCTGCAGGACAGATTTGGGCTGCTGCTTGCAGCGTGCAGAGATTGTATCGGAGCCGTGAGTATCAGGGAGGAACCAAAATGAACTGCTTATGCTGCGGACGTCCTCTGAAAGAATCTGCTTCAGAGCAGACAAATCTCTGGCACAAAAGCTGTATACGGAAATTTTTCGCAACGGAGGAATTACCGGAACTGGATATTTCGGACGAGGGATTAAACCGGATTGTAACAGAAGCAGCCGGCAGAGGCTATACGATCCCCGGAGTTCAGAAAAAACTGTCTCTGCATCTGGAATCCAGCGGATTGCCCCGCCTTACCGTTGTGGATTATCCGAATGGATATATTTTAAAACCACAGTCAGAAGATTATCCTTCACTGCCTGAAGCGGAACATCTGGTGATGCGTATGGCAGAGAAGACAGGAATCAGGGTTGTGCCCTTTGGGCTGCTGCGATCAGAGGATCAGAAATCATTTTCCTATATTACCAGACGAATCGACCGCAGCATCACTGGAAAGAAGAAACAGTCTGTACAAAAAATTGCGATGGAAGATTTCTGTCAGCTTGACGGGAAACTCACAGCGGATAAATATCACGGTTCCTACGAACGGTGTGCAAAGATCGTTCTTCGTTATTCCCGGAACCCCGGACTGGATCTTTCAGAATTATATCTGCGGCTGGTTTTTTCCTTTGTGACCGGAAATTCTGATATGCACCTGAAAAACTTTTCCCTGTTCGAAACCGTTTCCGGAAGCCGACAATATGGTCTGTCGCCTGCGTATGATCTTCTTCCGGTCAATCTGATCCTTCCGGAGGATCAGGAACAGACTGCGCTTACGATAAATGGAAAAAAACGGAATCTTCATAAAAATGATTTTCTGAAATTTGCCCATACCAGCGGGATCAATGAAAAAGCGGCCGATAATCTCATCGCGAAGGTAATAAAAATGCAGGATCGCTATCATACTCTTTGCAGGGATTCCTGGCTGCCGGAGGATATGCAGACGGCATTTATCGAACTGATGGATCAGCGGATAGAATCGTTAAAATGACGTTTTAGGAAAGAGAAAAACATCTATGTACCTGAAAAGTATTGAAATACACGGATTTAAGAGCTTTGCCAATAAGATCATCTTCGAATTTCCGGAGGGGATCACGGGGATCGTGGGTCCGAACGGGTCCGGCAAGAGCAATGTGGCGGACGCGGTCCGCTGGGTTCTCGGCGAGCAGAAGATCAAGCAGCTGCGGGGCTCTAAGATGGAGGATGTCATTTTTGCCGGCACCTCCACCCGAAGACCCCAGAGCTATGCCTTTGTGGCCATTACCCTGGACAATTCGGACCACAAGCTGAAGGTGGATTTTAATGAGGTCACCATCTCCCGCCGGGTTTACCGTTCCGGAGAAAGTGAATACATGATCAACGGATCCGTGTGCCGGCTGCGGGATGTGCAGGAGATGTTCTATGATACCGGTATCGGCAAGGAAGGCTATTCCATCATCGGACAGGGGCAGATCGACAAGATCCTGCAGGGAAAACCGGAGGAACGCCGGGAGATCTTCGATGAGGCCGTCGGCATCGTCAAATTCAAAAAACGCAAGACCCTGGCTCTGCGCAAACTGGAGAACGAGCGGCAGAATCTGGCCCGGGTCAGCGATATTTTAAATGAACTGAAACGTCAGGTGGGTCCGCTGAAACGCCAGAGCGAGGCGGCGGAGCAGTTTGTCGTCTATAAAAATGATTTGAAGAAATACGATATCAATCTGTTTTTGTTTGAAAACGGAGACATCAGGACCCGGATCCGGGATACCCAGCGCAAGGAGGAGATCACCCGGAAGGAACTGGAAGCCGCCGCTGCCGAATTTGAAGAGACCCGGAAGGAATACCAGCGCCTCAGTGAGGAACTGACCCTGATGGAGGAGAAGATCAGCCGGGTGCGCACGGAGATTTCCCGGAGCAATATCATCCGGGAGAATCTGAAGGGCCGGATCAATGTGCTTTCCGAGCAGATCCGTTCCGCCGGGGAGGCGGAGAGTACCTATCTGGAGCGGGTCGAGTCCCTGCAGGAACAGATCGATGCCAGCCGCAGGGAGAAAGAACAGCTCCTGACTGACAAAGAAGAGACCCAGAAGAAGCTGTCCAAAGCAGTCACCGATTCCGGACGGAAGGACAGTCTGGTTCTGGATATTCAGGAAAAGGGGGAGCATCTGCGGCAGCAGATTGAATCCCGCAAGGAACAGCTGATTGAGCTCGTGGCGGAGAAGGGCCGGTTAAATGCCCGGATGGAACGCCTCAACACCCGGATGGAGGAGATGAAGCGGCGCCGGGAGGAACTGAGCGCAAATCTTCAGAAGTTCTCTTCAGATAAGGCGGACCGGGAGCAGGAAACGAAGACGCTGCAGGAAGCCCTGGAGGAAGCGGCCGGACAGGTCCGGGAAGCGGAAGAGAAGGTACAGGAGCAGCTAAAAGCCCAGAAGGAGGCGGAAGAGCGGATCCGGACCCTGGAAAGGGAGCTTTCCTTAACGAGGGAAAAGCGCATGAAGGGCCAGGCCGCGCTGGAGAGTCTGCGCAACATCACAGAACGCTATGAAGGCTACGGAAATACCATCCGGGAGATCATGAAGCTGAAGGACAAGACCCCCGGAATTCACGGCGTTGTGGCGGATATCATCCGGACCGAGAAAAAGTACGAAACCGCCATTGAAACAGCTCTCGGCGGCAGCATTCAGAATGTGGTCACGGACACGGAAGCCACCGCCAAGGAGGTCATTGAATATCTGAAAAAGAACAAACTGGGACGGGCGACCTTCCTGCCTCTGAAGGCAGTGACCGGCCGGGGCGAATTCCGCCAGAGCGAAGCGCTGGAGGAGGAAGGTGTTCTGGGACTGGCCAGCTCCCTGGTGCAGGTGGAAGACAGATATAAAGGGGTCGCCGAGTATCTGCTGGGCAAGATCGTTGTGGCAGATACCATTGACCACGCACTGGTAATTGCCCGGAAATATAAATATTCCCTGATCATCGTGACGTTGGAAGGGGAGCTTTTAAACAGGGGCGGATCCCTTACCGGCGGTGCATTTAAGAACAAATCCAATCTGCTGGGCCGGCGCCGGGAAATGGAGGATCTGGAAAAGATGATCCGCCAGGCCTCGCAGCAGGAAAAGGAAATCTCCCATTCTCTGGAGGAAGCGGTGTCAGGCCGCAGGGATCTGACTTCCGCCATCGAGCTTCTGCGCAGTGAGCTTTCCGAGCACCGGATTTATCATAATACGGTGCAGGTCAATCTGCAGGCGGCGATCCGCCGGGAAGAGGAACTGGAAGGCCGGGTGAAGGACGCCGATCAGGAGAGCCGGTCCATCGAAGAGCAGACCGGTACGATCACCGATGAGAATTCCTCCATCCATGAAATGCTGGAAGAGAATGAGCAGCAGAATGATTCCGTCAAGGAGGAGATCCTTCGTCTGGAGACGGAGTTGGAGGAAAATAAAGAGCTGGAAAGCAGGGAAATGCTTCTGGCCCAGACCATGAAGGTGGAAACCTCCCGGATCTCGGAGCAGATCAATTTCCTGAGCGAATCTGCCGCAAGATCCGATCAGGTGATCTCCCGCTTGCAGTCAGAGCTGGAGGAACTGAATACCAGCCACGAGAACCTGGATTCCGTGATCATCGGCAAGCAGAAGGAGATCGAGGAGATCCGAGTCTCCATTACCCGTGCGGATGAAGAAATCGCGCTGCAGGAAACCTCCCTGGCAGATCTGGAAAAGCAGAAGGAAGAAAACTCCCTGACCCATAAGGATTTCATCGAGCAGAGGGAAGCATTTGCCCAGCGCACCACCAATCTGGATAAGGAACTGTTCCGCCTGACCTCCCTGCGGGAGAAGCTGGAGGAACGGTTCGAGAGCAAATCCAATTACATCTGGGAAGAGTATCAGCTGACCTACAACAACGCCCTGGACCTCAGGGATGAGGAACTGCAGGACGCGAAAGTCATGCGGGAAAGGATCGCGGAACTGAAGAGCAGTATCCGCTCGCTGGGCACCATCAATGTGGGTGCCATCGAAGAATACAAGGAAGTCCGGGAACGTTATGAGTTCCTGTCCTCCCAGCATGAGGATCTGGTAAAGGCAGAGAAGGATCTGGTCCGCATTATCCGGGATCTGGACCGGGAAATGCGCAGCCAGTTCAATACCGAATTCCGCAAAATCCGCTCCGAGTTCTCCCGGGTCTTCAAGGAAATGTTCGGCGGCGGATTCGGAACCATCGAGCTGGAAGAGGATGTGGATGTGCTGGAGGCCGGGATCACGGTCATCGCCCAGCCGCCGGGCAAGAAGCTGCAGAATATGATGCAGCTTTCCGGAGGCGAGAAGGCCCTCACCGCCATCGCCCTGTTATTCGCGATCCAGAACCTGAAGCCTTCCCCCTTCTGTATCCTGGACGAGATCGAGGCCGCGCTGGACGATTCCAATATCATCCGTTACGCGAACTATCTGCATAAGTTGACCAAAGACACCCAGTTTATCGTGATCACTCACCGCAAGGGGACTATGGAAGCGGCCGACCGTCTCTACGGTATCACCATGCAGGAGCGGGGTGTTTCCACCCTGATCTCCGTCAACCTGGCGGATGTGGAGGACGAGACAGAGCAGGTCGGGTAAGAACGCCGGGACCCTGCCGCCGGAAGTAACTCCGGCAGCTGCATATCAGATAACGGAACCGGTAGAGAAGACCGGGACCCACTCATGGAGGAAATCATGACCAGGAAAGAAGAAGCTCTCGCCAGAAAAGCCGCCAGGCTGGAGGCGGAGAAAGAACGAACCTTTCAGATGCAGTCCTTTGAGCGGGAAATCTGCGCGCAGCAAAGCGCTGCCGGATTGCAGCAAGGCGGATCCGGGGTACAGCAAAGCTCTGCCGGATTACAGCAAGGCGGTGCCGGGGTACAGCAAAGCTCTGCCGGATTACAGCAAGGCGGTGCCGGGGTGCTGATCTGCGGAATCGATGAAGCAGGCCGGGGACCCTTCGCAGGGCCGGTGGTTGCCGGTGCCGTGATTCTGAATCTTTCGGATCCGGAGAAAGAGATCCTGTATCTCAACGACTCCAAAAAACTTTCCGAGAAACGGCGGGAGTCCCTTTATATTGAGATCCTGCAGAAAGCGATCGCCGTTGGAATCGGCTATTCCGGCGCAGGGACGATCGATCAGATCAATATTCTGCAGGCCACCTACCGCGCCATGCGTATGGCGATTGCCAATCTGAGAAATACCGCTTTTCTGACAGATAAAGCCGCCCGCCATGAGGATGGCAGCATTGATGTTCACGATCTGGTTCGCAGGCTCGTCTTATTTGAACTTCCGGATTCCGCAAGCTCCGGCGGGGAAGCGTCAGAGAGTTCCGCAGCGGTTGTGCCGGAGAAATTCAAAGATAACGAGTCATCGGAATCCGCGGCGATCGTGCCGGACTATATCCTGGCAGACGCTGTCCATATCCCGGACATCCGGATCCCGCAAACCGGTATCATCAAGGGAGACGCCAAAAGCGTCAGCATCGCGGCCGGCAGCATCATCGCCAAAGTCACCAGAGATCATATCATGTACGAATACGACAAACTGTACCCGCAGTACGGATTTGCCTCCCATAAAGGATACGGAACCGCGGCCCACCGCGAAGCAATCCGCCAATACGGCATGCTCAGCATCCATCGCCGCAGCTTCATCCACTGAAGTCTCCTCAATGAAATAGCTATAATCCCATGAGAAACGAACAGAGGCATTGGAACACCGCACTTTTCTCACGAAAGCAGCATTTCAGGAGCATTTCGTGAGAAATGTTCCTGGTTTTCTCACGAAAGCAGCATTTTAGGGACATTTCGTGAGAAATGTTCCCGGGTTTCTCACGGAAACAGCATTTTAGGGGCAATTCGTGAGAATTACTCCCGGTTTTCTCACGAAAGCAGCATTTCAGGAGTATTTCGTGAGAAATGTTCCCGGGTTTCTCACGAAAGCAGCATTTCAGGGGCATTTCGTGAGAAAATCTCCTGAATATGAGGATGACTCATTAATCTGCTTTCATGGGAGTAACAACAATACTACAGAGAGACATACACAAACTTTTCAGGTAATGCGGATGCCCTGCGACTCGTGTATTTCAACCCGTTGAACAAAATCATGAAAGAAGAAAGAATAAATGAATAAACGGAGCATTGGCGCGTCCTATGAAGATCTGGCCTGCGAAAGACTGGAAAATGAAGGGATGCAGATTCTGGCACGCAATTACCGGGTCCGGATCGGCGAAATTGACATTATTGCAAAGGACCGGGAGGAACTGGTCTTTGTGGAGGTCAAATATCGGAGCAGCACGGAATACGGCGGCGCAGAGTATGCTATTTCCCGGCAGAAGCAGCAGAAGATCCGGCGGGTCGCCCAGTGGTATATGGCGGAGCAGAAGATCCGTATGGATGCATTCTGCAGATTTGATGCGATCCTGATTGACGCCGACGAGGTACTTCATATCAAAAACGCGTGGCAGTAATAACATCCCCAATATGAAAACTAAAGAGTGGATATATTTCCGGTGATCCTCAGAGTATAAGATCAGGCTGTGCTATTTGCAACCGAAGCGCTCAAGGTGACACAGGGAGGGGAATACTGTCCGGAAGGTAAATTCGGAAAAAACCTGTAAACTCCATACCTGACCTTCCGTTTTCCAGGTAAATCGTTGAAAATCCGGAAGGTAAATTCGGAAAAACCCTGTAAACTCCATACCTGACCTTCCGTTTGCCAGGTAAATCGTTGAAAATCCGGAAGGTAAATTCAGAAAAAACCTGTAAACTCCATACCCGACCTTCCAAGTCACCGGAAGGTCGGAGATTCCCGGATGACCGATGCATTTTTCCTCGGAAATCCCGGGAAAACCCAGTATTTTCTGGTTGACGAACGGACAAATTATGCTATAATAGCTTCATGCGCGTAAGCGGAGAATCCACGATTGGAGGGAGGTTAGTTTTTAGCTTATGTCAAATGTTATCGTTAAAGAAGGCGAATCCATCGACAGCGCTCTCAGACGTTTTAAGAGAAATTGCGCGAAGGCAGGCATTCAGCAGGAGATTCGCAAACGTGAGCATTACGAGAAGCCGAGCGTAAGACGCAAGAAAAAGTCTGAAGCTGCTCGTAAGCGTAAATATAACTAATCAGGCAGTATCTGAAGGCAATCGGAAGATTGCCTTTTTTGTTGCCCTTCGAGGACTGCAACTACAACAACCAATCACAACATCTGCACTTATTCTGTTGTATTAAAACCGGCCGGATGATATAATCCGCAATGTTGGTACGACAATAAACATCCAAGGGGAATGAACTTGAGCGAAATAGAAACCATCGTGGATCTGTCAGTAGATACGATCAAGGAAGTATTTGGAAATCTTGATGAGAATATCAAGAAGATCGAGAAATCTCTTTATGTGAAAATCCTTGCCAGAGACGGAACGATCCGGATCATTGGCTCCGGTCCGCAGGCGAAGAAGGCGGAAAAGGTCATAAAGGACCTGGCCCAGGTCGCAGGAAAGGGCAGTCCGATCACCGCCCAGAATGTGGATTACGCCCTTTCGCTTGTCAAAGAAGGAAGCGAGCACACCGTGGCGGAGCTGGACAGCGACATCATCTGCCGGACCGTGAACGGCAAACCCATCAAACCCAAAACCTTTAATCAAAAGACATATGTCGACGCGATCCGTGACAACATGATCGTGTTCGGACTGGGTCCTGCGGGAACCGGAAAGACCTATCTCGCCATGGCCATGGCGATCGATGCCTTCAAACAGGGAGATGTCAGCCGCATCATCCTGACCAGACCGGCAATTGAGGCAGGGGAAAATCTCGGGTTTTTGCCGGGAGACCTGCAGCAGAAAGTGGATCCCTATCTGCGGCCGCTGTATGACGCGATCTATCAGATCATGGGGGCGGAAAGTTATTTGTCCAACTGCGAAAAGGGCCTGATCGAAGTGGCGCCGCTGGCATACATGAGGGGCCGGACCCTGGATAATGCCTTTATTATTCTGGATGAAGCTCAGAATACCACCCCTGCGCAGATGAAGATGTTTCTGACCAGAATCGGATTCGGATCCAAGGTGGTGGTCACCGGCGACCGGACCCAGAAGGACCTTCCGGCCGGGCAGGTCTCCGGACTGGATGTGGCGATCCGGGTTCTGGAATCCGTGGAGGATGAGATCGCGATCATCAATCTGACCAGTCAGGATGTGGTGCGTCATCCGGTGGTGCAGAAGATCGTACAGGCCTATGAAGAGTATGAGAAGAAACACGCAGCAGGATCCGGTCCGAAGGACAGAGCCCTGCGGAAATGATCCCAAAAGAGCCTCAGGGAAATAACAGGACAGAGCCCCGCGGAAATGATCCCAAAAGAGCCTCAGGGAAATAACAGGGCAGCCCCGGAAACAGGCCGGTGAGGCATCCGCCGGAACAAATCAGAATCAGGAGAAATCATGTCGATCTATATTGAAAACAAGGCAAAGTGCAGATTCGATTTTCATTATAAAGTAACCATTCAGAAGGCTGTGCAGGCCGTCATGGAAGACAAACAGATCCCCACGGATCTGGATGTGAATGTGATGATCGTAACCCCGGAAGAGATCCGGGAGATCAACCGGGACACCCGGGAGATCGATAAGGTCACGGACGTGCTGTCCTTCCCGTATTTTGAATTCGAAACGCCGGGGATGTTCGATGAGGAAGTCAATCCCCATTCCGAAGGAGATATTCTCGGAGACATTGTGATCTGCGGGGAAAAGATCCTTTCCCAGGCAGAGGAATACGGCCACAGCCCCCGAAGAGAGCTGGCCTTTCTGGTGGTCCACAGCATGCTGCATCTGACGGGCTATGACCACATGACGAAAAACGATGAGAAAATCATGGAAGAGGAGCAGAAACGGATTATGGAACTGATCGGGATCTCCCGGTAACAGATCTGCGGATCCGGCAGGATATGAATCAGAAAACAGCAAAACGGAACTTCATGGTGCAGGGCGCGATCCTGGGAATCTCTTCCATCATTGTCAGACTGATCGGCGTCGTATACAGGATCCCATTGACCAATATTATCGGTGACAAAGGGATCGGTTATTACAGCGTGGCATTTGATATTTATCAGATCCTGCTGCTTTTGTCGTCCTACAGTCTTCCCCTGGCCGTTTCCAAAATGGTTTCCGCCAGAGTCGCCCTCGGGCAGTATAGGCGCAGCAGAAAGATCCTGGTCAACGCCCTGATCTTTGCGGGCATCGTGGGGATCTGTGCCTTTCTGATCACCTTCCTGCTGGCAGATTTCTTCGCCGGGACCGTGATGAAGGTACCCCAGAGCGCTGTAGCGCTGAAGGTTTTGGCCTTCGCCCTGATCATTCTTGCAGTTCTCGGTGTCCTGAGAGGATATTTCCAGGGCCTTGGCAATATGGTGCCCACAGCCGTTTCCAACATTGCCGAGCAGATCCTGAATGCCATCGTCAGTGTGGTGGCTGCGGGAGCTTTGTTCGGATACGGAAGCACCGTCGCCGCCGGCGGAGGATATGATTATTCCAATGCTCCGGAAGCCTTTGGGGCCGCCGGAGGCACCATGGGAACCGTGGCGGGCGCATTTCTGGCCATGCTGATCCTGATTTTCTGGATGGTACGCTATAATAAAAAGAACCGGTATCTCCTGAAACAGGATGCGTCGGAGGAAGAGAGCACCTCCGAGATCATCCTGATCCTGATCATGACCATTGTTCCTGTCATACTGAATACCGCGATTTATAACCTGAGCTCCGTTGTGGATAAGTTTATTTTCAGCAATATCATGGTGGCCAAAGGCATGAGTCCGGATGTCCGGGACAGCCTGATCGGCATGTATTCCGGAAAATACTGGCTGATCGTCAATATCCCCATCGCCCTTTCCAGCGCGCTGGCATCCGCCCTGATCCCCTCCATCGTGACCTCGAAGGCCAGACGGAGCCGCCGGGACGTCATCAGCAAAGTCCGCTCGGCGATCCAGCTGATTACACTGGTGGCATTTCCCTGCGCGGCAGGTATCGGATTTTTATCCAGACCCATCATCAATCTGCTGTTCCCCTCAAGTGAGGATCCGGACAAGATCGCGCTGATGCTGTCGGTGGGGTGCCTGACTGTGGTATTTTACTGCCTGTCCACCATCACCAATTCCATTCTGCAGGGCATCGATAAAATGCGGATCCCGGTGTTCCATTCCGCGATCTCTCTGGCGGTGAACTGCGCTTTGCTGGCGCTTCTTTTGTGGCTGTTTGATATGGATGTATTCGGGTGGATCATTGCGGATATGGTCTTTGCGCTTCTGATGTGTATCTTAAACGCCAGATCCCTGAAGAAATATCTCCGCTACCGGCAGGAAATCCGCAATACTTTTATAAAACCGGTGGAAGCCTCCATCATTATGGGCGTCCTGGCGTTCTTTTTCCAGGAACTGCTGAACCGGGTGAGCGGGCATTCCTTCGATGTGGTCATTACCATTATTTTCGCCGTGATCGTTTATGTGATCCTTTTATTTGTCATGCGGATCCTGACGGCGAAGAAACTGATGATGATCCCGGGAGGCCGAAGAGCCATCCCGATCCTCAGGAAGCTCCATTTGCTTCGGTGAGAGACCTCTGCTTCGGTGAGAGACATCTGCTCCGATGAGAGAGAAGACGGGAAGAGCATAATAAAAAAGAGGCCTTCAGACCTCTTTCATATCGGAATTAAGAATATCGGAATTAAGCTCTTTCGACTTTGCCGCTTCTTAAGCAGGAAGTACATACATGTACAGTCTTGTTGCCGCCTGCAGTTTTGATCCTGACAGACTTAATGTTGGACTTCCAGATTTTATTTGATCTTCTGTGGGAATGGCTGACAGCATTACCGAAATGCACGCCCTTGCCACAAATATCACATTTTGCCATTGCTTTTGCACCTCCTTTACAGAGTTACTACGTGTTTCACGCACGGGATGTATTTTAACAGATTGCTATAGTAATTGCAAGCATAATTTGATAAAATTAACGCTGTTGATGCACGGCAGGAAACTGCAGATCAGCAGCACAACAGAATCCATGGTTTTCAGGATGCCCCGCATCCTGCCAAATGCTCCGGGAGCCCGGACTTCAAAGTCCATCCGGGAGCTTCTCAGGAATGAACATGAACGATTATATTGATTCCCGGAAACTGAAGCGGATGTTTCTGGGAGGGACCAGGTATCTCGACAACAGCAAAGACATTATCAACGAACTGAATGTATTTCCCGTGCCGGACGGAGACACGGGGACCAACATGACCCTGACGCTGATGAATGCGGTCAGGGAACTTTCGGAACTTCCGGAGGAGGCCACCATGGATGAGGTGGCAGCCAGGATCGCCTCCGGTACCTTAAGGGGCGCCCGGGGCAATTCCGGCGTGATCATGTCCCAGCTTTGCCGGGGATTTTCCAAGGGGATCGAAGGGGCCGGGATTCTTGACCGCAGCCGGATCGCCCAGGCCTGCGATCAGGCGGTGGGCGCCGCCTACAAAGCCGTGATGAAGCCCCAGGAGGGCACCATCCTGACCGTCGCCCGGGAGGTGGCGGCCAAGGCCTATGAGCTTTCCTTCGGAGAGCTGTCTTTAGAGGAATATTTTTCCCGGATCCTGACCTATGCCCGGGATGTGCTGCAGCATACCCCGGAACTGCTGCCGGTGCTGAAGGAAGCCGGCGTGGTGGATTCCGGCGGACAGGGCCTGGTGGAATTTCTGCGGGGAGCCTTTGATGCGTTCCTGGAGAAGGAAATGGATTTGTCTTTCACAGAGTCGGCTCCGGAACCAGTGACTTCCGGGAAACCGGATGTGCCTGGGGTCCGAGTAGATACATCCCAGCTGACCACCTCCGAGATCCGGTTTGTCTATTGTACGGAGTTTATCATCGAGCTGGAGAAGCCGATGTCCGGTCAGGAAGAGGAGCGGTTCAAGGAATTTTTATCCTCCGTCGGGGATTCTCTGGTATGCGTCAGCATGGACCGGATCGTCAAGGTGCATGTCCATACCAACCACCCGGGACAGGTCATCGAACGGGGCCTTGCCTACGGACAGCTGACCAGTCTCAAGATCGACAATATGCGGTACGAGCATCACGAGAAGGTGATCCGGGAAGCGGAACGGGCGCAGCAGTCGGAATCCTTGGTCTCCGGCAGCGCCGAACCTGTCAATGAACTGGGATTTGTGGCTGTCTGTACCGGCGAGGGCATTGCGGAAGTGTTCCGGGGACTTCAGGTGGACCGGATCATTGAGGGAGGCCAGACCATGAACCCCAGCACGGAGGATTTCCTGGAGGCCATCCGCAGCGTTCCCGCCCGCAGCGTGATCCTGCTTCCGAATAACAGCAACGTCATCTTAGCGGCCAGCCAGGCAGCCTCCATCTGTCAGGATAAGAAGGTCTATGTGGTTCCTACCCGGAATATCTGCGAAGGGATCAGCGCCATGATCGGATATGATCCATCCGGGAGCCCGGAAGAGAACGCCCATCTGATGGAAGAAGCCGGACAGCAGGTGAAATGCGGGGAAGTGACCTACGCGATCCGTTCCACCACCATTTCGGATACGAAGATCCGGGAGGGGGATTATATGGGCATCTGCGGCAAGGAGATCCTGGCCGTTTCGGAAGATCCGGACCTGACCGCCTGCGGCCTGATCCGGGCAATGGCAGAGGAGGATACGGAGCTGATCACCATCTATTACGGCGCGGACGGCTCCGAAGAGGATGCCCGGAAGGTGGCGGATCTGGTGCAGGAGGACCTGCCGGAGGCGGACATTGAGGTCGCCTGGGGAGGACAAAGCGTCTACCGTTATATTATTTCTGTGGAGTAACGATGCAGCTGACACAGTTAAAGGGAATCGGAAAGAAAACAGAAGAATTGCTGGAAAAGGCAGGGATCCATGATGTTATGGATCTCCTGTTTTTGTTTCCCAGGGATTACGAGGTCTTCTATCCGCCCCTGACCATCGGCGAGATCGGATACAAAACCTTCGCCACGATCCGGGGCGTGTTCACCCAGGAGATCACCGAACGGCGTGTGAAGAAACTCAGCATTTCCCAGGGCGTGTTCCAGGATGAGGCGGGCGGTTCGGTCCGGGTGGTGTGGTTCAATGCACCCTTTATCAAAAATACCGTAAAAACCGGGGTCCCCTATGTCCTGCGGGGCCGGGTCAGCCGCAAATACCAGGCACGGCAGATCGATCAGCCAAGGCTCTATTCCCTGGCGGAATACGATCTTCTGGAGGGCAATCTCCAGCCCATTTATCCCCTGACCAAAGGCGTCTCCAATCAGCTGATCACCAAATGCGTCCGGCAGGCGCTTCAGACGGAGGCGTTTGCCCGGATCGACGAACAGGATTTCATCCCGGAGTCTGTCCGGCGGGAATACGGCCTGATGCTGCGCAGCAGCGCGGTCCGGAATCTGCATTTCCCGGAGGATAAGGAGGCTTACCAAAAGGCGGTTCAGCGCATGTCCTTTGAAGAGATCTTCCTGTTCATCTATCTGATGAAACGGTCCGGGACCCATACAAAGGAGCAGACAACGCTGCGGATTCCGGCGGATCCGCGGACCAGGGCCTTCCTGAAGGGGCTGCCCTTTGAACTGACCGATGCCCAGAAGAAGGTGATCAAAGAGCTTCAGACGGATCTGGACTCCGGCCATGTGACGAGCCGTCTGATCCAGGGGGACGTGGGATCCGGCAAGACCCTGGTGGCTTTGGCGTCCCTGATGGATGCGGCCTTTGCGGGATATCAGACTGCCCTTATGGCGCCGACGGAGGTGCTGGCTGCCCAGCATTATGAGACCATTCAAAAGCTGTTCCGGGAACAGAAGACCGGTCTGAATGCCGCCCTTCTGACGGGGTCCATGACGGCCCTGGAGAAAAAGGCGGTCTATAATGCATTGGAAGACGGGCGGATCGACATCCTCATCGGCACCCATGCCCTGATCCAGGAAAAGGTGCATTTCTCCAACCTGGCTTTAGTGGTCACCGATGAGCAGCACAGGTTCGGGATCCGGCAGCGGGAAGCCCTGGCGGCGAAGGGCGGCAGTACGCCCCATATGATCGTCATGAGTGCCACACCGATTCCCCGGACGCTGGCCCTGATCCTGTATGGGGATATGGATGTCAGCGTGATCGATGAGCTTCCGGCCAGAAGACTTCCCATCAAAAATGCGGTGGTGGATGATTCTTTCCACGAAAATGCCTATCGGTTCATTACTAATCAGGTGAAGGCAGGCCATCAGGCCTATATCATCTGTCCCCTGGTGGAATACTCGGAGGGACTGGATGCGGCCAATGTGGAGGATTATACGGAAATGCTGCGGCAGGCTCTGGATCCTTCGATCCGGATCGGCAAACTCACCGGTCCCATGCCCCCGGCAAAAAAGAATGAGATCATGACGAAGTTTTCCAATGGAGAGATCGATGTGCTGGTTTCCACCACCGTGGTGGAAGTCGGCGTGGATGTGCCCAATGCCACGGTCATGATGGTGGAGGACGCCAACCGGTTCGGACTGGCCACCCTGCATCAGCTGCGGGGCCGGGTCGGAAGGGGAGCGGATCAGAGCTACTGCATTTTCGTTTCCAACAACCGGTCCCCGGAGGCCATGGAGCGCCTCGGGATCCTGAAATCTTCCAACAATGGGTTTGAGATCGCTGCGAAGGATTTGGAAATGCGGGGCCCCGGGGAACTTATGGGCGTGAAGCAAAGCGGCGCATTGTCCTTCGCGAATTTTGATCTGTACCGGGACGGACAGATCGCCTCCGAAGCGGCGGAGGCGGTGGATCGGATACTGTCCGGATCCCTTCCCCTGACACAGTGGGAGAAGGATGCGCTTCAGCAGCAGTGCGAATCCTCCCGAAATACGATCCTTTTGTAGGATTTTTGCATATTGCAGGAAAGTATGCTATGCTGAACTGCGCTGCCGGAGAGCGGGCCGGACAATTTACCGGAAAAGCGGTGAGTTCCGGCGTTTCCGCTGCGAAGCGCAGGCTTACGGCAGCAGTTTTATATTATGTATGAAAGCAGGTTTTAAAATATGAAAATCGTTGTATTATGCGGAGGCGTCAGTTCCGAGCGGGAGATTTCCCTCAGATCTTCGACCAAGGTGGCCACAGCTCTGAAGAGCCGGGGGCATCAGGTCCTGATGGTGGATGTGTTTTTCGGCACTGACCGGGAGATGTCCTTTGAGGAGGATCAGGATTTCGCCCGGACTGCGGATGAATTGCGAACGAAAAACCACTTGATCACACCGGAACGGATCCGGGAAACGGGTCTGTTCGGTCCCGGGGTTCTGGACCTGTGCCGGAAGGCGGATGTCGTATTTATCGGCCTGCACGGGGAGAATGGCGAGGACGGCAAGGTACAGTCTGCCTTTGAGGCAGAGAAGATCCCCTATACCGGATCGGATCCGGCCGGTTCCGCCATTGCCATGAGCAAGGAGGAGACCAAGAAAATCGTTGCACCCCATATCCTGATGCCGGACGGAATCATACTGAGAAGAGGAGAGCCGCTGCCGGATCCTATCCGGATCAAGGTTCCCTTTATCTTAAAACCCAGCAACGGCGGTTCCTCCGTCGGAGTCATGATTATCCGGGACGAAAAGGATTTCGAAGGGGCGCTGGAGCAATGTTTTCAGTATGACGATACCATTCTTATGGAGGAATTTATTGAAGGACGGGAACTGACCCAGGGTGTCCTGGACGGAAAGGCCCTGCCGCCGGTGGAGATCTGTCCGGACGAAGGCGCCTGGTATGATTACACCAACAAATACAGCGGAAAGACCCGGGAGGTCTGTCCGGCACCCATTGATCCGGAGGCCCTTGCCCGGATGTCGGAGATCTCCGTGCGGTTCGGGGAACTGGTCGGATTGTCTGTGTATTACCGCATCGACTATCTGCTGACCAAAGACGGAAGGCTTTATGCACTGGAGGCCAATTCCCTTCCGGGCATGACGGATACCTCCCTCGTACCCCAGGAGGCAGCCGCCGTCGGGATCAGCTATCCGGAACTGTGTGAGAAAATAATTGATATTTCCTTAAGAAAATAATATTATTCTGAAAGAATCGGATCGTATCAACAGAAAGGGTTTCAGGGGATAAGACATGAAAAACATGACATTAAGAATCATGCAGGAAGTGACCGGCGGCAAGCTTTATAATGCCCGGGACGTGATGGACGAGGAAGTCTCCGCCATCATCAGCGACAGCCGGAAGGTCTCCGACAACAGTGTGTTCCTGTGCATTAAAGGGGAACATACCGACGGACACAGGTTTGCGCAGCAGGTGATCGATAACGGTGCGCTGGCTGTGATCAGCGAGCGCAGGCTTCCGGAACTGACGGGGCCCTATCTTCTGGTGGAATCGGTGCTGCAGGCAACTCAGCAGATTGCCGAATACTACCGCAGGGTGACCGGCGTGAAGGTGGTGGGCGTCACGGGAAGTGTCGGAAAGACCAGCACCAAGGAATTTATTGCAGCGGTCCTTTCTAAGAAATACAGAGTTCATAAGACAAAGGGAAATTTCAACAACCAGTGGGGCGTTCCCTTTACGATCTTCGGCATTGACGAGCGCGCCGAGGTGGCGGTCATCGAGATGGGAATCTCGGATCACGGAGAAATGGATGAGCTGGCCCGGATGGCAAGGCCGAATATCGCGGTCATCACCAATATCGGAGAGAGCCATCTGGAATTTTTCGGCACCCGGGAGGGGATCCTGCAGGCCAAATCCGAGATCTTCAACTATATGGATTCCTCCTGCGAGATCGTGCTGAACGGCGATGATGACAAGCTTTCCACGATTCTGAGCGCCAGAGGGATCAAGCCCTCCTTCTTCGGAATGGATCCGGGCTGTGCCCTGAGTGCGGAAAAGGTGGTGGACAAGGGCCTGGAAGGCACCGAATTTGATATGATCATGCGGGACGGCGGCGGCAAGATGTCGATTCATATCACGCTTCCGGTTCCCGGCGTCCAGAATATTTACAATGCCCTGGCAGCCGCGGATGTGGGTCTCAAGATGGGAATCTCTCCGATGCAGATCAAAGCCGCCCTGGCCGGCGTGAAAAATGCTGACGGCAGAGGCAACATCATTAAAACAGAGAACTTCATGATCCTGGATGACTGCTACAATGCCTCCCCGAAGTCCATGGAATCTTCCATTGACATGCTCCTTAAGATGCCGGGAAGAAAGGTGGCGATCCTGGGGGATATGAAGGAACTGGGCGAGATGTCCGACAAGCTGCATTTCCGGGTCGGAAAATACGCAGCCAAAGCCGGTGTGGATGTGATCATCTGCGTCGGAAGCCACAGCGAAAAGACCTATATGGCTGCCCGGATGAGCACCGACAATCAGGTGGAGCTGTTCCAGAACAAGGACGAGTGCATCGACGCGCTTCCGGACATTCTGGAGCCGGGCGATTCCATTCTGGTCAAAGCCTCCAATGCCATGAAATTCTCCGCCATCGTGGATGAGCTGAAGGAAATGTAAACGGCACTGCTGCAGGAGATAAGCGCTGCGCAAGCTGCAGGAAATGGAATCTGTATGAAGGTAATTACCGGACAGTTTGATTTTATACCGGAATATGATCTGAGAAGCATTTGTCCTCTGGAAGAAATGCTTCTTTTTGATATAGAAACGACGGGCCTGAAAAAGGAGACGACCCAGCTGTATCTGATCGGCTGCGCTTATTATGAAGAGGGCGCCTTTCATTACCGCCAGTATCTGACGGAAAATGTCCGGGATGAGGCGGAGGCGCTGGAACAGTTTCTGGATTTTGCCAAAGACTATCGGGTTCTGCTGCATTTCAACGGGGACGGGTTCGACATCCCGTATCTCCAGTATAAATGCGAATACTACGAAACGGATTCGGATCTGTCCGGATTCGAGAGCTTTGACATTTACAAATATGTCCGTTCCGCCCGTAACCTCCTGGGTTTAAACAGTCTGTCCCAGAAGTCGCTGGAGGTCTTTCTGGGAGTCAGCCGGGAGGATCAGCTGCAGGGCGGCCTTCTGATCCCTGTTTACTATGATTATGAAAAGACCTGGGATCCGCAGAAAGAAGCCCTTCTTCTGCTGCATAATCATGATGATCTGCTGGGAATGCTGAAGATCCTGCCGGCCCTCGCCTACGGCGATCTCTTTCAGACGAATGTTCAATTCGATCATCTGGAGGAGACTTCCGGAACCGCGGTTCTGTCATACCGTCTGCTTCACAGGGTTCCCCGTTCAGTCACCCGGACCTTCCGGATAAAAATGAAATCCATAAGCCTCTGTCTTACGGCGGAAGAAGACGGGAAGCTTTGTGAAACACCGGGGATCGTTGTACGGCTGACCGGAGATAATCTGCAGATCCTGCTGCCAATTCAGGAAACGACCGGACGGGTTCCCCTGGAAAATGTAGCGGACTATTATTACCTTCCGGCTGAGGATCGGGTGATTCATAAAGACCTGGCCCAGTTTCTGGACAGATCCCGCAAAGTGCGGGCAACCCGGAAAAACTGCTTCCTGAAAAAGGAAGGCCGTTTTATCCCGCATATCTCGCATATTTCTGATCCGGAGTTCTATCTGGAAGACTGCGGAAAGATTCCCTTCGCCGACTGGGACGCCCTGCTGGACAGCTTGAACAGCACGGAGGACGAAGCCTGCGGATCCGCACAGAAACGAATGGATTCCTTCGCCCGGGCGGTGCTTCATTATATCCAGGCGCACTGACCTGCTTCATGCGTTTTTCACTATCCTTTCACGGGATTTTCATTTCCAATTCATAAGATTTTATCGTTGTGAAAAAACGGGTTATATAATATAATAAATCGATGCAATAAAGTTGGGGGCTTTAATTGCATTTCAGAAGGAGGTAATTCATTGAACATACTTTTTTTTCTCACGCCTAAAAGTGAGGTGGACTTCGTGTATGACGACGCATCTTTGTTTAAGGCGATGCAGATATTTGACAGACACAACTTTTTCGCACTGCCGCTGATCAACAAGAAGGGGCGGTATGTGGGAACGATCACGACCAGCGACCTGCTGGGCTGCATTAAAGAAAACTTTGACCTTTCCGTCAAGGAGTCGGCGGATTTTCCGGTCCGCAATGTAAAACGGATCCGGGAGTACAAACCGGTTAATGGCGGGATCACCACCATGGAGGAGATTGTCACGGTGGCATTGGATCAGAACTTTGTGCCTGTGGTGGATGATGATTATAATTTTATCGGGATTATTACCCGGAAGTCGATCATGAACTGGATGAACGACCGGTATCATATCGAGCACCCGGACGTAAAGGATTTATTCGAACAATAAGGCCTGATAAGACAATAAGGCTGCCCGTACAGGAAAAACCATTTAATTTAAGTACAATAAGCTTTGCTTGCAATAAAAGATTTGGTTTAGGAGGATTATGAAAATGTCGGCAAATGTATATGACATACTGGAAGAAAGAGGATTTATTGCCCAGTGTACCCATCCGGAGGAGCTCCGGGAGCTTCTCGGAAAAGAGAAGATCAAATTCTATATCGGGTTTGACGCAACGGCAGATTCCCTGACAGCGGGGCATTTCCTTACGATTATGGCCATGATGCATATGCAGAAGGCCGGCCATGTTCCGGTAGCCTTAATGGGAGGCGGCACCACCATGGTGGGAGATCCCTCCGGCAAGAGTGATATGCGGAAGATGATGACCAAGGAGACCATCGACCACAATGTGGAATGTTTCAAAGAGCAGATCAGCCGCTTTCTGGATACGTCCGAAGGCAAGATGATCTTTGAAAATAACGCGGACTGGCTTTTAAGTCTTAATTATGTGGAATTCTTAAGAGAAGTGGGCGTGCATTTCTCCGTAAACCGGATGCTGGCAGCCGAGTGCTATAAGCAGAGAATGGAACGGGGACTGACCTTCTTTGAGTTCAACTATATGATCATGCAGTCCTATGATTTCCTGAAGCTGAACCAGATGGATGATGTGGTTCTGGAAATGGGCGGCGACGATCAGTGGAGCAATATCATCGGCGGCGTGGAGCTGATCCGCCGGAAAGAGCAGAAGCCCGCATACGGCCTGACCTTCACACTGCTGACCACTTCAGACGGCACCAAGATGGGCAAGACCGTCAAGGGAGCTTTATGGCTGGATCCGCTGAAGACCTCTCCCTACGAGTTCTATCAGTACTGGAGAAATATCGAGGACGTCAAGGTGGAGCAGTGCCTCGGACTTCTGACCTTCCTTCCGATGGACGAAGTCCGGAGACTGGGCGCTCTGGAAGGCGCCGAGATCAACAAGGCCAAGGAAGTACTGGCTTATGAGATCACCAAGATCGTTCACGGCGAGGAAGAAGCCGGGAAGGCCCAGAAGGCCGCCCGGGAAGTATTTGCCGGATCCGGCATGAGCGAGCATATGCCGACCTATGAATATGAGAAGGACAGCTTTGAGGCCGCCGACGTGATCCAGGCACTGGTGGACGCCGGACTTGCTGCGACCCGTTCCGAAGGACGGCGCCTGATCGACGGCGGCGGAGTCCTGATCGGAGATGACAAGGTCACCGACATTAAGAGCAAACTGACGGATTATCCGCTGACAGACGGCGCGCTGGTCCTTCGCAAGGGCAAGAAAAAATCCGTAAAACTGATCCTGAAATAATTTTGGAGGCAATCAAACCATGCACAAGTCATATGGAGTAAATGAACTGCGGACCATGTTCCTGAACTTTTTTGAAAGCAAGGACCATCTGGTCATGAAAAGCTTTTCCCTGGTTCCGCATAATGATAAGAGTCTGCTGCTGATCAATGCAGGAATGGCTCCGCTGAAACCGTATTTTACCGGGCAGGAGATCCCGCCCCGCAAACGGGTCACCACCTGCCAGAAATGTATCCGTACCGGCGACATTGAGAATGTGGGAAAGACCGCCCGTCACGGCACCTTCTTTGAGATGCTGGGCAACTTCTCCTTCGGGGATTATTTCAAACTGGATGCCCTGAAATGGACCTGGGAGTTCCTGACGGAGCATGTGGGCCTGGAACCGGACCGGCTTTATCCCTCTGTTTATCTGGACGATGACGAGGCCTTTGATATCTGGAACAAGGTGATTGGCATTCCGCAGGAGCGGATTTTCCGCTTCGGCAAGGAAGACAATTTCTGGGAGCACGGCGCAGGTCCCTGCGGCCCCTGTTCCGAAGTGTATTATGACCGCGGCGAGAAATACGGCTGCGGCAAGCCCACCTGCACCGTCGGCTGTGACTGCGACCGGTACATGGAGGTCTGGAATGACGTCTTTACCCAGTTCGACGGAGACGGCAAGGGAGGCTATACCGAGCTGGAGACCAAGAATATAGATACCGGCATGGGACTGGAACGTCTGGCAGTTGTCTCCCAGAACGTGGATTCCATTTTTGACGTGGATACCATCTGCGCCATCCGGGACAAGGTCTGCGAGGCAGCCGGAATCGAGTATCATACCGATGAGAAGAAGGATATCTCGGTTCGTCTGATTACAGACCACATCCGTTCCGCCACCTTCATGATCTCCGATGGCATCAACGCCTCCAACGAAGGCAGGGGCTATGTGCTGCGGCGTCTGATCCGCCGGGCAGCCCGTCATATCCGGATGCTTCAGATCCCGGATCATTTCATGCCGGTGCTGGCAGAGACCGTGATCGAATGCTCCAAAGACGCCTATCCGGAGCTGGAAGACAAAAAGGCCATGATATTGAATACCCTGACCAACGAGGAAGACAAATTCTACAAGACGCTGGACCAGGGCATGAAGAAACTGGACGAAATGCTCTCGGCCTGCAAAGAACAGAATCTTACAGTTCTGTCCGGAAGCGACGCCTTCAAACTGTATGACACCTACGGATTCCCGCTGGATCTGACCGGCGATGTGCTGGAGGAGCACGGAATGACCGTGGATGAAGAAGGATTCAACCAGGAAATGCAGAAGCAGCGGGAGACCGCCCGGAAAGCCCGAAAGACCACCAATTACATGGGTGCGGATGCCACGGTGTATGAACAGCTGCCGTCTGAGCTGACCACGGAATTTACCGGATATGAAACGCTTAAGGGAGAATCCGTGATCACAGCGCTGACCACGGAAGAATCCGTGGTGGAAACCCTGGCGGAAGGCGATGTGGGAACGCTGATCGTGGAGAAGACCCCCTTCTACGCCACCAAGGGAGGCCAGGAGGCAGATCACGGTGTGATCACTACACAAACGGCAGTCTTTGAAGTGAAGGATGTGATCGGTCTGGCCAACGGCGTGGTGGGCCATATCGGCGTTGTGACCAAAGGCCAGTTTGTGCTGGGAGATCCGGTCCATCTGGAAGTTAAAGATCAGGAACGGGCCATGATCGCAAGGAACCACAGCGCCACCCATCTGCTTCAGGCAGCCCTGAGAGAGGTGCTGGGAGAACATGTGGAACAGGCCGGATCCAGCGTCAATGCCCAGAGACTCAGGTTCGACTTTACGCATTTTACCGGACTTTCCACCCCGGAGATCCGGAAAGTGGAATCCATTGTGAATGAGAAGATCGCCCAGTCACTTCCGGTCAGGACGGATGTCATGTCCCTGGAGGATGCCAGAAAAACAGGTGCTATGGCCCTGTTCGGCGAGAAATACGGTGATAAGGTCCGGGTCGTCAATATGGGTGATTATTCCATCGAGCTGTGCGGCGGTACCCATGTCAGCAACACCGAGGCCATCGGTCCCTTCAAGATCATTTCCGAAGGATCCGTAGCGTCCGGCGTCCGCAGAATCGAGGCCATCACCGGCCAGGCAGTGCTGGATTATTATCAGGGTCTGGAAACGATCCTGAACGAAGCAGCCGCAAAGGCCAAGGCCACGCCCCAGACCCTGACCGCCAGGATCGGGGATCTGCAGGCCCAGATCAGGGAGCTGCAGGCAGAGATCGAGAAGATGAAACAGGAAGCTGCCAAACAGTCCCTGGGAGATATCGAGGTACAGGAGATCCACGGCGTGAAGCTGGTGACACAGAAGCTCTCCAACGTGGATATGAATCAGCTGCGGGATCTGGGAGATTCCATCAAGAACCAGATTGGAGAAGGCCTGGTGGTTCTGGTCTCCGAATCGGACGGCAAGGTCAATCTGATCGTAACAGCCACGGACGGCGCGGTCAGCCAGGGTGTGCATGCCGGCAATATCGTAAAGGCCATCGCACCGCTGATTGGCGGCGGGGGCGGCGGACGTCCCAATATGGCCCAGGCCGGCGGCAAGAATCCTTCCGGAATTGACGCCCTGATGGAGAAAGTCAGGGAACTGATTTAAGGGAACTGATTTAAAAGAGCTGATTAAAGGAGAATCTATGAACAGTTACGAATTCGGCAAAACATCGGATGGGAGAACTGTTAACGCGTATATCATTGAAAATATCAACGGTATACGCGTTGAATTTTTGGACTTCGGCTGCATACTGCGGCAGTTCTGGGTGCCCAAGGCGGATGATTCCTACGTCAATATTGTCCACGGACTGGACAGTGTGGCGGAGTATGAGGCAGATACCTGCTGTTTTGGCGCATTTGTCGGACGGTTTGCCAACCGGATCAAGGATTCCGAGTTTTTGCTGGGGGATCAGAGGATCCGCCTGACGCCCAATGACGGGCCGAATCACCTGCATGGAGTCTGGTGCAAAAAGATCTTTGACGCAGCCCCGCTTCCGGCAAAGACCCTGGAGGAATCTTCCAAAGGGATCGTATTTACCTATCACAGTCCTGACGGGGAAGACGGATTTCCCGGCGGCGTGGATGTGAAGGTGACCTATGTGCTGGATGATGAGAACGTGCTTCATATGGATTATGAAGCCGTACCTGATCAGGATACCGTCATGAATCTGACCAACCACAGCTATTTTCACCTGGGGGCGGGACAGACGGTACAGGTCAACGCGGACCGGTATCTGGAGACGGACAGCGCCGTGATCCCCACCGGACGGATCCTCAGCGTGGAAGATCCGGAGGTCATGGATCTTCGGGAGGGCAAGGATGTGGAACTGTCCTGTCCGGATTCAGGATGCTTTGATCACTGCTTTATCCTGAACCGGGATACGGAATTTGATCCGCAGGCTCCGTTAAGGATTCCGGAACAGCCGGATGTGGTGCTGCATGCGCCGGGACGGGGGATCACTCTGGAGATCCGCACCAGCGAGCCTTCGGTCCAGATCTATTCCGGCAACAGCGCCGGCGTGGCGGTGGAGCCGCAGATGTATCCCTGCGCGCCGAATTTCCCGGAATTTCCTTCCTGCCTGGTAAAGAAAGGGCAGCGGAAACGGTGCACGAGCCTTTACCGGATCCGGGTCAGTGACGAAATCCGGTGATTTTGCGGAATAAGGTTTAAAAAGAGCCGATGATTTGCTACAATAATCCAGAATATCCCCCTGTGAGGAAACAACATGCGATGTAGAGAATGCGGACTGGAAGTTGATAACGACAGAGCGTTTTGTCCTGTTTGCGGGGCACCGATGAAGGTGACGGCCGATTATGAATATATACAGGCCGAGATCGCCAATAAGGTGGACCGGTTTTTTAATGATGAGAATCCGCAGCAGGACTATGAGCCGGCGGATCCGGACGAGATCTATGAGGAAGAAGACGGAACCGACGATCCGGACTATGACGACTACGGACGGAACGGGGAATCCATGGCAAAGACCCGGAATATCTACGGGTCCGACAGTATTTTTGCGGACGATCTCTATGATTCCGATGACTATGATCCGGAGGAGCCCTATGAAGAAGAGGAACGGGAACGTTCCGCTGGGCGGCGCCGGGAGAATGCAAGGCCTGTAAGGAGACGTCTTTATAAGAAGAAGGACCAGACCACGGCCCGGATCATTACGGTGCTGATTATCTTTGTGATCATTGTGGCGGCGGCCGTGGGTGTCATGGCCATCCTGGGCGTGTTCAACAACAATCAGGAGAATCAGACCGGGGTGGATTCCGTGCAGAATCAGCCGACCCTGAGCAGCAGCCTGACTGCCGGCGAGACCTATGAAGCGCCGGTGACAGTGACCCTGTCCAGCCAGATCCAGGGAAATATCTTCTATACCCTGGATGGAACAGAACCGAATTTCAATTCCAGGATTTACTCCGGTCCCTTTGAAGTGGCCGCGATGGATGTGCCGAATACCTATCCGAACGTGCATTTCCGCGCCGCTTCCTATGATGAGAATTCAGAGAAGACCGGCGAGATCAATATGGAATTCTTCCTGGAGTACAATGAAGCCGATGCCGCCAGGATCGCGGAGGTCGTGACAACGACGGTGCCGGAACCGGTGACTACAGCGGAAGTCGTGCTGTCTGCACCATCCGTGACGCCGATCTCGGGAGAGTATTCCTCCGATACGGATATCGTAGTCTCCTCGCCGGAAGGCGCTGCCATTTATTATACCTATGACGGCACCGTTCCGAATTCCGGATCCGCAATGTATACGGGACCGGTAAAGATGCGGCCGGGAACGGGGACCTTCTCCGCGATGTGCATCAAAGACGGGGTTTCCAGTATGGTCACCTCCAACACCTATACGCTGGAGTATAACTACTGGGTCAGCAGCAGCGAAGCCTTAAACAGTGTCAGGGATGAGCTTTTGTGGGACGGATTTATCATCGATTATGATCTGTACACCAACGACGGATACGCGCAGCTCAGTCATGAGGGCGTTTACGACATCGGCGGATACACTTATTATATTATCCGGGTGGATTTCTACACGTCCAACGGAGCCTTTGACCATTCCATCTACCGGGGCGTCGGCGTCAACTACGGCGGAGTCTACGGGATTGATGTGGACAACAGCAATTATTACGTGACATGGTAACCCGGATCATTGCCGTCGGGAAACTGAAGGAATCCTATTTAACCGAAGCGGCACAGGAATACATCAAACGTCTCGGGCCCTATACCAGGCTGGAGATGATCCAGATTCCGGATGAGAAATGCCCGGAGGGCGCGCCGGAAAGCCTCATCAGACAGGTGAAAGAAAAAGAAGGCAGAAAGATCCTTGATAATTTATCTGACAGAGAGTATGTGATCACACTGGAAATCAAAGGAAAGAGGATGACCTCGGAAGCATTTGCCGGACACCTGGAGGAACTGCGGACAACAGGGAGACCGGATATTACGTTTGTTATCGGAGGATCGGTGGGACTGTCACCGGAAGTATCGGATCGGGCGGATCTGAAACTGAGTTTTTCCGACATGACATTTCCCCATCAGCTTATGAGAATCATATTATTGGAACAAATTTACAGATCCTTTAAAATTGCCAGACATGAGCCATACCATAAATGATCGATATGGAGGGTGTCTTTAAGGCACCCTTTTGTTATGAAAGGTACGGAAATGAAGATTACAAGAAAGACAGAGCTTAGGGAAGCTGCATTTATCATCCTGTTCCGGGCGGATTATTACGACCTTGCGGAAATGCCCGGACAGATCAAGAGCTTTTTCGCAGATGAAGAAGAGTTCAATGACCGGGAGAAACAGTTTGTTTCCGAGCGGGTGCTGAACGTATGCGAAAAGATCCCGGAGATCGATGAAGCCCTGGACCGGATCAGCGTGGGCTGGAAGGTGAGGCGGATGAATCACGCGGACCTGACGGCACTTCGTCTTGCATATTATGAGATTATGTATGACGAGAAAGTTCCGCTGGGCGCGGCCATCAATGATGCGGTGGAGCTGGCCAAAAACTACGGGACGGACAATTCCGGGTCCTTCGTAAACGGCATACTGGCCAAGGTCGCCAATCTCTCGGAGAAGAAGAGTCCTGACGCTCCTTCAGCGCAGCCTCAGGAACCGGCGGAGAAGGAGGCGTGATGGATAAAAAAGTACTGACCGATCATGTGGAAGAGATCAATGACCTGATCTATGATTATCTTCCCCGGGAGGATGCATACAATCAGGAACTGGCGGAAGCGATGGAATACAGTGTCAAGGCCGGCGGCAAGCGGCTTCGGCCCATGTTCATGCTGGAGACCTACCGGATGTTTGCTAACGGCAGGGAAGAGCCGGAGATTTTGTTTGCCTTTATGGCTGCCATCGAGTTTATCCACACCTACTCCCTGATCCATGATGATCTGCCGGCCATGGATAATGACGAATACCGCAGGGGGCAGCTGACGACCCATGCCAGATACGGAGAGGCTCCCGGGATCCTTGCCGGGGATGCGCTCCTGAACCGGGCCTATGAGATCATATTCGACGCCATTGAAGGCAGCGAGGAACCGGACGATTATATGGGCGGCATCAGCGCAGCCCGGGTGCTTTCCGCCAAAGCCGGCATGTACGGCATGGTGGGCGGCCAGTATCTTGATGTTTACGCGGATCAGCATCCGGACTTTTCTGTGGATGAAGAGTGCCTTAACTATATTTACAGAAATAAAACATCCGCCCTTCTGCAGGCGTCTATGATGACCGGCGCGATCCTGGCGGGAGCCTCAGATCTGGAGATCGATCTGGTGGAGCAGATGGCGGGAGATATCGGCATGGCATTTCAGATCCGGGATGATATCCTGGATGTGACGGGGGACAAGGACGTGCTCGGAAAACCCGTCGGAAGCGATGAGAAAAATCAGAAGCAGACCTATGTTTCCCTCTATGGTCTGGAAAAGGCAGATGAGGCAGTGCAGGCGTATACCGACAGGGCTCTTCAGATCTTTGACAGTCTGAGATGCCGCAATCCGTTCCTCCGGGAACTGATCGAACTGCTGATCAACAGGGAAAAATAAATCGGATACATTATGGAATTTCCATTATTAGAATCAATTAAATCACCGGAGGATGTCAAGGGCCTGTCGAAGGAGCAGCTGGCTACCCTTGCCAAGGAGATCCGTAAATTCCTGGTGCTGAAGGTGGGAAAAAGCGGCGGCCATCTGGCGTCAAATCTGGGGGCCGTGGAGCTGACTCTGGCGCTTCTTCAGTGTACCAATCTGCCGGAGGACAAGATTATCTGGGATGTGGGACATCAGTCCTATGTTTACAAGATGCTGACCGGGCGGGCAGATCAGTTTGATCACCTGCGGGAATACGGCGGACTGAGCGGCTTTCCGAAGAGGAGGGAGTCTGAATATGACGCCTTTAATACCGGCCATTCCTCCACCTCCTTATCCGCAGGACTGGGTCTTGCCATGGCCAGCCAGCTGGAGGGCAATGACCGTACCGTGATCGCGGTGATCGGAGACGGTTCCCTGACCGGGGGACTGGCATTGGAGGCTTTGAATTACGCGTCCAATCTGAAGCGCAATTTCATTATCATCCTGAATGACAATAATATGTCCATCGCGAAGAACGTGGGGGGACTGTCCTCCTACCTGTCCGGGATGCGGGCCGGGGAGCTTTACAACGATATGAAGACCGGTGTCGCGGGCAAGCTGAGCAAGGTTCCGGTAATCGGGGAGAAGCTGATCCGCCAGATCAAGAAGACCAAGAGCTCCCTGAAACAGCTGATCATTCCGGGAATGTTCTTTGAAAATATCGGGATCACCTATCTGGGCCCCTTCGACGGGCATGATACGGAATCCCTGGTCAAGATCATCAATGAAGCCAAAAACATGGATCATCCGGTGGTGATCCACGTCAAGACCAAGAAGGGAAAGGGCTACAAGCCGGCGGAGAAGGACCCGGAGAAGTTCCATGGCATCGGACCCTTCGATCCCGCCACCGGTGAGGTGCTTCGGAAGAGTCCGAAGATGAGTTATACCCAGCATTTCTCCCAGGCTCTGATTCAGGTGGGAGAAACGGATCCGAAGGTGGTGGCCATTACAGCGGCCATGCCGGACGGGACAGGACTGAGTCAGTTCCGGGACCGGTTCCCGGACCGGTTCTTCGATGTAGGGATCGCAGAGGAGCATGCGGTGACCTTTGCCGCCGGGCTGGCTGCAGCGGGATATAAGCCCTTTGTGGCGATTTATTCCTCCTTTCTGCAGCGGGCCTTTGACGAAGTCATGCATGATGTCTGTATCCAGAATCTTCCGGTGGTCTTCTGCATTGACCGGGCGGGTCTTGTGGGACAGGACGGGGAAACTCATCAGGGAATTTTTGATATTTCCTATCTGAATCTGATCCCAAATATGAATATCATTGCTCCGAAGAACAGCATCGAACTGCAGGATGCGATCCGGTTCGCGGCGGATTTCAATGCCCCATTGGCGATCCGTTATCCCAGGGGCAGCGCCGATGATGTGGCCACAGAATTCAGGGAACCCTTTGTGTTCGGAAAGAGCGAGGGGATTTTCCTGGAGAAGGATATCGCGATCATCTCCGTCGGAACCATGATCAATACCGCGATCCTGGTGCGGCACCGGCTGAAGGAGAAGGGGCTGAATGTGACATTGATCAATGCCCGGTTCGTCAAACCCTTTGATGAGAAGCTGATCGATGATCTGCTGGTCTCCCACAAATATATCATCACCATGGAAGAGAATGTGATCAGCGGTGGGTACGGCATGGAGGTTCTGCGGCATATCAACAATGTTTCCGCGGATGTGCGGGTGATTCCCATCGCCATCCCGAATCTGTATGTGGAGCAGGGCGAGGTGTCGATCCAGAAACGGGAATGCCGGATCGATGTGGATTCGATCTGTGAGAGACTGGAAAAGGAACTGCTGTGAAGAAACGATTAGATGTTCTGCTGACGGAACAATATCCTGAAATGACCAGATCCCGGGCCCAGGCGGAGATCATGAGCGGCACGGTCTATGTGAACGGACAGAAGGAACTGAAGGCCGGTTCCATGTTCCCGGAGGACACCTTGGTGGAAATCCGGGGAGAGACCCTGCGCTACGTCAGCCGGGGCGGACTGAAGCTGGAAAAGGCCATGCAGTGTTTCCCCATTAGTCTGGAAGGAAAGATCTGCATGGATATCGGATCCTCCACCGGAGGATTTACGGACTGCATGCTGCAGAACGGTGCTTCCCGGGTATATTGTGTGGATGTGGGAAAGGGACTGCTGCATTATAAACTCCGCAATGACCCCCGGGTGGTGGTGATGGAGAAGACCAACGTCCGTTATCTGGATCCGCAGCTGGTTCCGGACCGGATCGGATTTGCCAGTGTGGACGTGTCCTTCATCTCTCTGACACTGGTGATCCCTGCCGCCCTTTCAGTGCTGGATGACCAGAAGGAGCTGGTAATGCTGATCAAGCCCCAGTTTGAAGCCGGCAAGGAAAAGGTGGGAAAGAAGGGCGTCGTCCGGGATCCGGCGGTCCATGAAGAGGTCATCGAAAAGATCTGGAGATTCGTCCTGTCCCAGGGACTTTCGGTACAGGGACTGGAGTATTCGCCGGTCAAGGGGCCGGAGGGCAATATCGAATATCTGATCCATGTGAAACGGGAGGGATCTGAAACGGCAGCGGACGGTCCAAAACAGCTGCAGGATGGCACAGCGCCGGCTCCGGAGGATCCGGAGCAGACATGGCAGGAGAGTGCGGCCCGGAAGATCCGCGAAGTGGTGGCGGCCGCCCATGAGAGTCTTGATTAATCGGATTACAAAACATGATGAAACAGATTGCATTAGTTACCAATTCAACCAAAGACCCCACCGGAGAGCTGACCGGACGGATCCGTCAGATTATAGAAGCCAGCCAGGGGGAAGTCACCGCCTGCCTGTTTAAGGGAAAGGACAGTTCCGGACTCTACGGACGGGTGGAGCCGGAGAGTATCCCGGAAGGGACGGAGCTGATCATTTCTCTGGGCGGAGACGGATCCTTCCTGCATACCGCGAAGGATCTGGTGGATCTGCGGATCCCGATCGTGGGAGTCAATATCGGGACTTTGGGCTATCTGACCGAAATGGATCTGGACGGATTTGCCGAAGAGTTCCGTCATATCCGGCAGGGAGAGTACCATATCGAGGAACGGATGATTCTGGAAGGAAGGATCCTGCGGAATGGGGAAGAGCTGATCCGGGACATTGCGGTCAATGATATTGTCCTGAACCGTCTGGGCAGCATGAAGATCATCAATTTTGATGTGATGATCAATTCCCGGTTCCTGAATTCCTACAGTGCGGACGGATACATTATCTGCACTCCCACCGGTTCCACCGGATACAACCTGTCCGCCGGCGGTCCTGTGGCGCATCCGGTTTCGGAGGTCATCATCACCACGCCGGTCTGCGAACATTCCCTGAATTCCCGGAGTGTGGTGTTTTCCGCGGACGCCCAGATCGACGTGATCGTCCGGGAAAAGGAGGAGGAAGGAAATCAGATCAAGGCCATTTCCTTTGACGGAAACAACGAGATCGTTCTGGAAAATGAGGATGTGGTCCGGGTTGTTAAATCAGATAAAAAGCTTCTGAACCTGAGGCTGGACAAGATGAGCTTTGTCGAGCATCTGGGACGGAAAATGAGATAAAATCAAAGAGATGGAGGAAAGCAGAATGAAGAAACCCGTTGTACTTATGATACTGGATGGATACGGACTGGGAAAGGATTATGAGGGAAATGCGATCACGAAGGCCAACCGCCCAGTGATGGAGCGGCTGATGAAGGAATACCCCTTTGTAAAGGGTTACGCCTCCGGACTGGCCGTAGGTCTGCCGGACGGACAGATGGGCAACTCGGAGGTGGGCCATCTGAATATGGGCGCCGGAAGGGTGGTCTATCAGGATCTGACCCGTATCACAAAATCCATCGAGGACGGGGATTTCTTTGAAAAGCCGGAACTGTTGGCTGCCATTGACAACTGCCTGACCCACGGATCGGACCTTCATATTTACGGTCTGATGTCCGACGGCGGCGTTCACAGCGATATCCGGCATTTATACGCCCTTCTGAAATTGTGTAAGCAGAAGGGGCTGGACCGGGTCTACGTGCATGCCTTCATGGACGGCCGGGATACCTCTCCGACCTCCGGGATCGGTTATATCCGGGAACTGGTGGAGGTGATGGGCCGGGAAACCGGAAAGATCGCGTCCATTACGGGAAGATACTACGCCATGGACCGGGACAACCGCTGGGAGCGGGTCTCCAGAGCATATTTCGCACTGACCAGAGGGGAAGGCATTCATGAGACGGATCCCGTGGAGGCCATGCAGCATTCCTATGACCGGGATGTGACGGATGAATTCATTGAGCCGACGGTGATCTGCACGCCGGATGACAAACCACTGGCGGTGGTGAAGGACCAGGATTCCATTATATTCTTCAATTTCCGTCCCGACCGGGCGCGGGAGATCTCCCGGACCTTCTGCATGGAGGAGTTTGACGGATTTGACCGGGGCCCGAGGATCTGCACCAAATATGTGTGCTTCACGGAATATGACGGCACGATCCCCAATAAATCCGTGGTGTTCAAAGAGGAGGAGATCGAAAACACCCTGGGAGAATATCTGGCCAAATGCGGCCTCCGGCAGGCCCGTATCGCCGAGACCGAGAAATACGCCCATGTCACCTTCTTCTTCAACGGCGGCGTAGAAACGCCGAATGCAGGGGAGGATCGGTTCCTGATCCCGTCCCCGAAGGTGGCAACCTACGATCTGCAACCGGAGATGAGCGCCCCGGCGGTGTGCGATACTCTGGTGGAAAAGATCCGCTCCGGGGAATATGACGTGATCATCATCAATTTTGCCAATCCGGATATGGTCGGACATACCGGCGTGATGGATGCGGTGATCAAAGCCATCGAAACCGTGGACGTGATGGTCGGAAGAGCTGTGGAAGCCATTAAAGAGGTGGACGGCGTGATCTTCCTCTGCGCCGATCACGGCAATGCGGAGGAACTCATCGATTATGAGACCGGCGAGCCCTGGACCGCCCACACCACCAATCCGGTTCCGTTTATCCTGATCAATGCGCCGGAGGAATACCGCCTCATGGAGGACGGAAGGCTCTGTGACATTGCCCCGACACTTTTGGAACTTCTGGGCCTTGAACAGCCCGCGGAGATGACCGGCCACAGCCTGCTGATTAAAGGCTGATAAAAGAGCGATCTGATTGAAAATACTGCTTGCCAAGCAAATGGCTTTGTGTTAGTATAGCATCTGTTGATTTATGTTTAGGAGGTAATCGTTTTGATTTACACAATCGCAACCATCATCATTTCTATCATAAGTGTGATCCTGATCGTGGCCATTGTTCTTCAGCAAGGCAAGAGCGCAGGTCTTTCCAGTTCTCTTGCAGGTTCTTCTGAGACCTACTGGGCCAAGAACAAATCCAGATCCAAGGAAGGCAAGCTGGAGCGGATCACGACGATAGCGGGAATTGTATTCTTTGTTTTAGCAATCCTCCTGAATATAGGAGCACTTGTAAAATAAGAAAGATAAAACACTCTCGTGAGAGAGTGTTTTTTTCAGCCCATGGGAAAAGAGTTATTTAAGTTAGTTGCCAATAATAAGAAAGCCTACCATGATTATTTCGTGGAGGAGACCTATGAGGCCGGCATCGAGCTCGTCGGAACCGAAGTCAAGTCTCTGCGTATGGGCAAATGCAGCATCAAGGAATCCTTCATCCGGATCCGGGACGGGGAAGCCGTGATCTACGGTATGAATATTTCCCCTTACGAAAAGGGCAACATCTTTAACCGGGATCCTTTACGTACCCGTAAGCTCCTTCTGCACCGGTCCGAGATCCGCAAGCTGAACCAGAAGATCATGGAACAGGGCATGACCCTGATCCCGCTGCAGGTGTATTTCAAGGGAAGTCTCTGCAAAGTAGAGGTGGGCCTGTGCAAGGGCAAGAAACTCTACGACAAGCGTCAGGACATTGCCAAGAAGGATCAGAAACGGGAAGCGGAAAGGGACTACAAAGTCCGTAACCTCAGGGCATGATTTAATTTTTATAACAGGATTCATTCTAAGGACACAATTACTTCTTAGGACATGATTCAATCTCAGAGCATGATTTATTTCTCTGGGAATGATTCAGAAAGGGGATGTACAGGTTTCGACGGGGTTTTAGAAGCAGGATAAGCCACTGGTAGCGGGTCACTACCTTAAAAGATCCAATTAAATCTAAACGCTAAAGATAATAAATTAGCTTTAGCTGCTTAATTACAGCAGCTCGTCGGCGGACGGAGGCCCGCTGCCGTCTGTCCCGGCGTCATCTTTGCGGGGAACTCTGCAGCCTAAGCTTTGCAGCTGCAGAACATTCATGAAGCTACCTTGCGCAGAAGTCTGTCATTGGGGATCTGTGTGAGGGAATCAAAATTTCAATGACTATAGTGGAAGAAAGTCCTGGGGACAGAATTTCGGACAGGGGTTCGATTCCCCTCATCTCCATTTGAGTGTAAGTTGACGAACCCACGTCAAATTACAGTGAACGGCACATATGTGTATATTTCGGTTCGTTTGGGCGAGCCGAAATGTGCGACATATGGCATGATTAGGTCATGGGTCAAAGAAACCTATGGCGAAACCGTGACTAATATCACGGTGTAAGAAAGCGGTCGGTTTTGCACAGACCGATTATAACGACAGTCAAGCCTCGGGCAAATACCAGACACCTGAACGGCGAGCAAACAAAGAGGCCATGGTGATGGAGGCGTTCCGATTTTATGGAATGATTGAAGGGTAGCTGAATTCAGCTACTCTTTTTGTATTATCCGGCAATGGCGCTTACAATGATAGCAATGGCTGCGGGAAGGAATCAGCACGGTGGTCTTCCAACGGGACGATGTTATGTTGGAAATCGATCTGAAAGAAATCACGTCTGACTGGTTCACTGTGGAAGAAGATCCCAATGCCGATGATATTCCGTTCGAGGACAGGATCGACTTCTACGTATTTACCCTAAGTTCTGTCGAAAAAAGCATTCAGGTGGATGTGGAGATCCTGATCGGTGAAGAAAAAAGGCAGCAGACACCTTCACGGGTCTTATCCTGAAAAAAGAGGTCAGGAATCCGGATACCGGAAAAATAGAGATCCGGGATCTTGATATTACCGAAAACGGTGTGTACGGCTTCGAATGACCTTCTGTATTGAAATCCTGCACGGATTCTGAAATCACAGAACAATAAAAAGCGATCGGGCTGTGTTCACTTCAGCAGCTCTGCTTTTTCGTGTTTGAAGCATTCCTATGCCGCCGTTGACTTCATCTATACTAGCTTCCATCAAGCCATTTGGTCCATCCTGAAAATAATCGTCATTTACTATCCCTGTCATTTTTGCGAAAACAGGGATATGATTTCCCAATAATTTCATATCTAGTCCAGTCCGGGCCCTCTTTTACCTCGCAATTCGGACTGTATATAAAAAAACTGCCAATTACTATCCCTGTTTTCCGGATCAGCGCAGGGATAGTAATTGGCAATTATTACGCTGATCACCCCAAGGCCTTCGGACTGCACAAATTCCTGTATTTGTATTTCTGAAAAAAGCATCCGCATGCTCTCAAATCCGGAATTCGCTGTGGCAAATGCTTCTGCCCGTGTGGACGGCGGAAGGTCGGATATGGATTTTCAGGCTTTTTTCAGAATTTACCTTCCGGATTTCCGGTGATTTGCCCGGAAAACGGAAGGCAGCATATGGAGTTTATAAGCTTTTGCTGAATTTACCTTCCAAAATATACGCCAGACAGTGGCAGTTGCAAACAGCTTGATCCGAATCTCCGCTATTACAAAAATCGGTTGTTCTGAGGATATCAAATATCCTCATACGGAGGTTCTTCGTAAAATGAGACAGCCGACAATATTCTCAGATCCGGGGCCTTGGATATCTGCGGATGGTTTTTATCCTCAATCGGGGCAAGCTGACATTTTGAGGATATCTAACGATATCTCAACTTTTTGAATTTTCAAATAGAGGATATTCTCTATCCTTAAATGAGGCATTCGGAATATATGAGATATCCGGAGGCAATTAAAAGAGATTTCCGGCGTAGATTGCGGACGATGATCACCCATCAGGATATAGAAGCGCCAAAAAATGCAGCATTGCGGCAGAGGCTGCCAACAATGCAAAAAAAATGCAGCATTGCGGCAGAAGCTGCCGGAGGCTGTTGGTGGTTAGGCTGTCGGAAAACCAACAGGCCGCGCCATTTTTCATGCCTTGTGGCCGCCGATCTGGCGGCTTCGTTCCAGGGCAGTTCCGCCCTTCAGCAGATTCATTCCCTTAAATATCGCGTTCGGGCCGAAGCGCCGCCGGATCTGCAGCATGGCGAGCCGAAGCCTGCGCTCCTTCTCCTGCTGCCGCTGGTCAGTAAAAAAGCTCAGTTGGTAATAAAGATCGTTGTCCGCCGTTTTGTCTGCGCAGACATAGAGGCGGCGGAAGAGCAGGCTGTGATCGGTTTTGGCGTCAAACTGGGGGAGAAGCTTTTGCAGGATCTGCGGAAAGGAACTGGTCCGCTCCGGGGTGCGGACGGTTCCGCCGCTGTGGGCGGGATGAAGCCTTCCGTAAAAATCAATGGCCAGGGGGCCCTGGTAGGAGGGCACCTCTGTCAGGCTGGTATAGTCATAGCCCACCCACCAGCTGAAGGTGTCGGAGATCTGATTGCGGGCCACCAGATCCATACAGAGATTCTCGATCATTTCCTTCATGATCAGCCGGGCTTCTTCGAAGGAATAGGGCCGGGGAAGGACCTGGCCGGAGGAAAGACTGCGGCTCACGGGACGGAACTGCCGGATCTCCCGGATGGTAACCGGCTCGACGCCCCAGGCGTGATCTACGATCAGCTCCCCGTCAATGCCGAAGGTTTTGTAGAACCATTCTTCATTCCACTGACTCCGCTGGGCCACATCTCCCATGGTATACATCCCGGCGGCCTGAAGCCTCCGGGCCTTGCCGCGGCCGATCATCCAGAAATCTGTCAGCTTCTTATGATCCCACAGAAGAAACTTATAGCTGTCTTCGTCCAGTTCGGCGATTCTGACACCGTCCCTGTCCGCAGGGGCTTTCTTGGCGATGATGTCCATACAGACCTTGGCCAGATACAGATTGGTGCCGATCCCCGCAGTGGCGGTGATCCCCGTCTCCTTCAGAACGTCCCGGATGATATGCATCGCCATGACGTGGGAGGGACTTTGGCGGCTCCTGCGGGCTTCCTCTTCATAGAAATGAAGGTATTCCGTGCAGTCGATGAAGCTCTCATCAATGGAGTAGACATGGACATCCTCCGGGGCAACATGGCGAAGATAAACCGAATAGATCTTCGCGGAGACCCGGATGTATTCGGCCATCCGGGGAACCGCTGTAATATAGTTCACCTTGGTATGATGCAGCGATTCGTAGCGGCGGATCGCCTGCCTGGCCTCGAACAGCCGGGGCCTCGCCGGAACGCCGATGGCCTTCAGGGCAGGGGAGACTGCGAGACAGATCGTCTTGTCAGAGCGGCTGGTATCAGCCACCAGCAGATTGGCCGTCAGAGGATCAAGCCCCCGGGAAACACATTCCACAGAGGCATAGAAGCTTTTCATATCAATTGCAAGAAAGGATCGGTTCATGTGGCGTTTCGGATCTCCTGTGCAAACAGTTCTTCCAGCAGGTCGATTTCGTCCGGCCGGGGACAATCCGAGGAACTGACGATACCAAGGACCCGTCCCAGGATCTTCACCGGACTGTCTTCATTCTGCCCGTGATAGGGCAGGTCAGGATTGATGGAATACAGCGTGTGGTCATTTCCGAGCCGTTTGAGAACAGCCCCTTCCGCCGTCGCGCAGACCACATCCTCCCCGGGCCAGGCGGAGGAACTGTAGGCAAGATACACTTCATCGCCGTCCCGGTAGACGGGCTCCATGCTGTGTCCCTTCACCCGGACAATGGCGTCCGCGTGCCGGTTTCGGTCGTTTCTGCGGCGAAACACAAAGACCGGCGGGATCTCCGGGATCAGGCAGCCGTCGCCGGCGGCGGCCGAACCGGGTTCCATCTGAAACAGGGCATACTCCTCCTTCAGCACCTTGTCCCTGGCCAGCAGCTCCTCCTCCAGCATCGCCGCGATCATCCGGTCCGCCATCCTGCGGCCAGTGCCGCTCAGGCTGCGAAGATTCTTAACTACCCGGGATTCCAGGGCGGACAGGGAATCCGCCTTCGCGACCCCCAGAAGAGCGGCAGGATCTGTCTCCAGAATCCTGCAAAGGGCCGGGAGGATCCGGTAATCCGGACGGCTCTTATCCCGCTCCCAGTTGATGACGGTATTCCGGGTCACCTGCATCTGATCCGCCAGCTCCTTCTGGGAAAGTCCCTTGCTCCGGCGGGCTTCTTTCAGTCGTTGTCCGAATCGGTCTGTCATATGGGGTCCTCCGATCTGTGTTCTGCCCGGCCGCACGCATCTGCTGCCGGCGGCCGGATCTCAATTCCATCAGTACCTGAATCCTGATGGAATCATCATAGCACAATCTGATTTCACATTTCAACGAAAAAATGCAAAATATATTACAACAATAAAACGGAGGATTGTATCGAAAGAGGGAACATGTTAAGATGTGAAAAGTCTGAACCGTTCGAAAGGAGAAAAGACATATGGATTTTGTAGCATACAACGAGATCCTGATATGCAGGAAACCAATCAGAAACTATGTAGTTGCCGGAGTAACGGTGGGGTATGAATTTCAGATCAAATATCCGTCCTACCGCGGGTGCTATCTGAGCTGCATTGAGGATCTGTTTTTTGAAATGGACGGAGAACGTCTGGACGCGGTCAATACATTTTTCGGACTGAATGACAAGCAGTTTACGCTGGAGGAGCTTCCGGAGCTGTTCCGGGAATACTGGTATGTCAACAAACCGGCAACGATCCGTGTCATGCTGCCCGGCGGAATCGCAAAGGGAGAGCACACACTGCGGGTGTATATGAAACACAGAGTTCCTTACACAGGGTATTTCGGTTCATATCTGACTTTGGAGAGTGACCGGACGGAAACGCTCGTGGCAGAATAGCTGCCATGGCACAATTGATCAATGGAGAAACAATATGAACCAGAATATAAAAATCGGTGTATCATTATATAGTTTATCAACCCAGTTTATCCATGAAGAGCTGGATCTGGAAGGCTGCCTGAAGGCAGTGCATGAAATGGGGTATAAGGGCGTGGAGATCGTCGCTGCCCAGATGGTTCCGGATTATCCGTTTCCGTCGGATGAGTGGCTGTTCTCCTTCCGGGGTCTGCTGGAGAAATATGATCTGGAGCCGGTGTGCTGGTCCGCGTATATTGACATGGGAACCAGAACTGACCGGGATCTGACCGAGGCGGAGATCATTCAATGTACCGTCAACGATCTGATCTATGCCAAAAAGGCAGGGTTTCCCATGGTACGGACGCAGCACGCGATCTCGCCTGCGATTTTCCGGAAAATGATTCCGTTCTGCAAAGAGCTGGATATGAAGCTGACCATTGAAATGCATTGGCCGCATCATCCGGATGTCCCGGTATGGAAGGAGTATTTTGAGATCATGAAAGGAGAAGGAAAGGGATATCTGGGATTCGTTCCGGACTTTTCCATTTTCCAGTATATGCCCCATGCCCTGTATCTGCGGCAGGCAGAGGAGTTTGGATGCCGGAAGGAAGCCCTGGACCGGATCGTAGAACTTCATGCGCAGGGAGGAGACCTGGTTGCCCTTGAGTCCGGGGACTTCACTCCCATCGAGAAGCATTATGCGGAAGAGATGTTCGGCAAATTCAATCATCCGGCCAGGATCGAACAGTTCCGGGATCTGATCGACTGCATTTTCTATATCCACGGCAAATTCTATTATCTGGACAATGACGAGCATGACCCCTGCATTCCCTATGAGGAGCTGATCCCGAAATTCGCGGAATACGGATACAAGGGCTATATCGCCAGCGAGTTCGAAGGCCATCATTTCTATTCGGATGTGGACTGTACGGAACAGCTGGCCCATTATGTTGCCCTGAACAAAGGCATTCTGGAGAAACTGTAAGCATTTAAGAAAGCGCAGTGGTCCGAAAGATGCTGAGAAGATCAGGATCGTCGATGATCCGGAACACTGCAGGAACCGGAGCGGTAAGATATGAAAACAGGCATCGTGGATGTGGGCGGCGGTATGCGCGATATTTATGGGGCGGGAGTTCTGGACTGCTGCCTGGCACATGGCATATCATTTGACCTGGGGATTGGCGTTTCTGCGGGAAGCGCCAATCTTTCTTCCTTTTTTGCCGGACAGAAGGGCCGGAATTATCAGTTCTACATCGAATATGCATTCCGGAAGGCATACATCAGCGCCGGCAACTGGCTGAAGACCCGCAATTATGTCAATCTTGACTATGGTTACGGGACTCTTTCCAATTCAGACGGGGAATATCCGCTGGATTTTCCTGCAATTCTGTCCAATCCGGCAGAATTTCAGATCGTGGCCACCAACGCTGTTACCGGAAGGCCCCGCTATTTCGACAAAACCGAAATGAAACAGGATGATTACGGAGCTGTCAAAGCCTCCAGCTGCGTCCCGGTGGCCAACACCGCCTATCTGATCGACGGGATCCCGTATTTTGACGGCGGGCTGTCGGATCCGATCCCGGTACAGCGGGCCTTGGATCTTGGCTGCGACCGGGTCGTACTGATTCTTACCCGTCCGAAGGATTTCCGCAGGGATCCGGAGAAGGACCGGTTCGCCGCCAGAGTCCTGAGACGCAAATATCCAAATGCCGCCCGGGTAATGTCTGAGCGTGCGCATACCTATAACACGGAACTGGACGCCGCCATGGCACTGGAGCAGCAAGGGAAAGTACTGATCGTTGCTCCGGATGAGATTGAGGGCATGAAGACCCTGACCCGGGACAAAGAAGTCATGAACCGTCTGTACCAGAAAGGAATCCGGGACGCCCATCGCATCGAGGCATTTCTTTCCGATGAACTTCAGGCGTAACCGCAAAAATGTGTTGCAGACCCTATCATATGCCTGAAATTAGTTACCTCTATGCAACGTCTGGCCATCTAAATTCACTTCTATAAAATATAATATTTATTTTATGTTGCATTTTTTCAAATGATTTGTTAGAATGTGTTTACAGTTAGCTAGAGCTAACTACAAGTAACCATAAGCGAACACTCATTACAGCATCGGAGGAAAACAAGTGAGTATTGTGATCTTAGGCGGAAATGAACGGATGGAGCGGCGGTACATGGAGCTTTGCGAGAGCTACAAATGTCAGAGCAAGGTGATAACCAAAAGTACCGGCGGACTCAGAAATAAACTCGGCAGACCGGACCTGACCATTTTCTTCACAAACACCATGTCCCACAAAATGGTGAAAGGCGCCATGGCAGAGCTGAAGGGTGTGGATACGATCATCGAACGATGCCACACCAGCTCCCTGGCTGCCCTGAAGGGGATTCTGGACAAATATGCAGCAAATCACTGATAAATCACCGAAAAATCATCGATCCGCTGTATCGTCCGGCAGATCAGAAAGTGTTACGGAGAGTTTAAACGATGTCTGAGGAAACTGTGATCCGGCAATGTGCGCCGACCCTGGCCGGAATTAAAACCGGGAGTCTGTTCTCCTGTGAGTACGGGGATAAAGAGGAACTGAAAAAGGAGATCAAGGCGTTTAACCGGAATTATGTCTCCCGAGGTCTGTGCCTGATCCCGCTTCGGTATGACCGGAAACGGGTCCTTCTGTATCTGTACCGGCCCAAGGGACTTCGGAAGGATCTGGAGGATGACCTGGCGAAAAAGGTCCTGGAGGAAGAAGGATATCCATGGGCGATGCCGGAACGCTGTGTGGCAAAACTGATCCGACGTCTGAAAGAAGACGGGGATTTTCCCCATGAAATCGGCCTGTTCCTGAGCTATCCTCCGGAGGACGTGAAAGGATTCATCGATAACCGGGCATGCAACTACAAATGTTCCGGGATCTGGAAGGTCTACAGTGACGTGGACCGGGCAAGAAAAATGTTCTCCCGGTACAGAAAATGTACCGAGACCTATTGCCGGCTCTGGCAGAAAGGATCCTGTATGGATCAGCTGGCAGTCAATGACTGAACCGGAATCATAACAAAAGAAAGGAATGATACGAACAATGAAAGCAGCAGTTATTTATTGGAGCGGAACGGGAAATACACAGGCAATGGCAGAGGCAGTCCTCGCGGGGATGAACTCAGCCGGTGCTGATACAGTCATTCTCACTCCGGATCAGGTAAATGCTTCCGAAATTTCTTCCTATGATGCGATCGCCATGGGATGCCCGGCTATGGGAGCGGAAGTTCTGGAGGAAAGTGAATTCGAACCGATGTATGACTCCATCAAAGGGAGCCTGGCCGGAAAGAAAGTGGCACTCTTCGGATCCTACGGATGGGGGGACGGAGAATGGATGAGAAACTGGGAAGAGGACTGTGAAAAATCGGGAATCTCCCTGGTGACCGACAGTGTGCTGGCAAATGATGCCCCGGACCAGGATGCCATTGAGGCATGCAAAGCCCTCGGAGCTGCGCTGGTAAAATAAGAATTCCGATAAATCAGAAATGGATCCCGGATGATTGCGGTCATCCGGGATTTTCTGATCTTTGATGCCGGACGAAACAGGATGAAATTTAACTAAATTTACAGCCGCCTTTTTAGATATATCAGAGATTGTGAGCGGAAATCAGATTTGATATAATGCAAAAAATAAAAAAATGTTTTGCAATTTTATCAATCACAAGCTGCCATGAGTGAAAAAAATAGTCTGAAACAATTCAAATGCGAGATCTTCCATGGAAAAAATGAGACCGAGCATTTTCACCGGGATATCGAACTCATCTTTATTATTGACGGACATATTCATGTCATGATTGAAAATAATGAATTCCGCGTAGAAACAGAAGAGTTCCTGCTGATCAACAGCAACAGAAAACATTTCATTTATGTGGATGAAGAATCCATGGTCTGCCGGTTTTATATCTCTTATGACATGATATCCCAGCTGTTTGAAGAAGATTATATTGCCTTCTGGTGCAATATTATTTCAAAAAAGGATCCCGGATACGAGGAACTGAAGAATACCACCCGGGAACTGATCCGTCTGAAGGTGCAGGATATCCCGGCCGAGCGCTTCCGGATGATGGAGCAGTACGCGAAACTCATCAACCTGCTGACCCATAATTACCGGATCTGCAGGACCACAGGGTCCGATCTTCCGGAGGCTTCCCAGGATTCCCAGCTCCAGGAGATTATCAGCTTTATTAACAACAATTATAATGAACCCCTGAACCTGGCGGATCTGGCGGACAGGATGTTTGTTTCCCTGTCCACCATGTCCAGGCTCTTCAAAAAAACCACCGGGGCCAAATTTCCGGATTATATCAACCAGATCCGGCTGCATCATGCCATCGATGACCTTTTGAATACCAATAAATCCGTGACGGAGATCGCGGTGGATAACGGGTTTTCCACCCCGTCATCCTTTAACCGGGTCTTTAAGGAAATCTATGGAACCACCCCGTCCCAGTATAAGAAAAGTGTCCGCAGCAATGTGGACCGGGAGGAGGAAGGACTGACCACCGAGGAAGAATCCCATGTGAAGGAGTATTTAAAGGAGAAGGCGGCCTTAGGCCCCCAGGTACGGGAGACACCCCTGATCGATCTTAAGCCCGGCTCCGGGAAACAGTTCCATCCCATTGCGACCCAGACCGTCAGTCTGGGAGCCTTCTATCAGCTGACCAATTCCTCTGTGCAGAGTCAGATCCGGCAGATGGCGGAACAGCTGGGCCTGTCCTATATCCGTATGTGGAATATTTTCTCTCCCAGATGTATGGTGGCAGTCAGCCCGCAGGAGAAGACCCTGAGCTTTGAGCAGATCGATATTGCACTGGATTTTCTGGTCTCGATCCATCTGCATCCGTTTCTGGATATGACGGATCATCCGGAATGTCTGATCAAGAACGGGCGCAAACTCTTCTTCCGGAAGGAAGACAGCATGGGATTTCAGTCCCTGGAGCAGTGGAGCTATTTTCTCGACAAGCTTATGGAGCATGTGGTGTTCCGTTACGGGTATGAAGAGGTCTCCCGCTGGATCTTCGAATTCGGCGATTATTCCGTGGAAAGCGGGCTGGATTATTACGGCACCGGGGAGGCTTATTATTCCGGAAATATCTATAAAGATGTCTTTCAGGCTTCCTACAAGATTATCAAATCCCATTGCCGGGATGCCATGGTGGGCGGTCCGGACTGGGTCTTTGACGGAAAAAAGATCAGTCTGCAGTCCCATTTTGATGTCTGGAAGTCCATCGGGATCTGGCCTGATTTTTATTCGATCCATATTTTTCCGTACATGAACAACACGGATGAGACCACCGGCTATTCCCATGACCGCAGTATGGATCCGGATTTTCTGAATAAGCAGATTCATCAGGCAAACCGGATGCTGGAGGAATGCCACGCGCCGAAGCGTCCTCTGTATGTCACGGAAACCACGACGATCCTGTCCAACCGTAATTCCATGAACGACCATCTGAACCGGGGGACCAATGTGCTGCGGGTGGCCAATTTGTTCCAGGGATATGCGGATATGGTGTGCTTCTGGGTCGCCACGGACCGGCTGTCCCTGCATTATGCGCCGGCCGGGATTCTCCATGGCGGATCCGGACTCATGAGCAAGGACGGAATTCCGAAGCCTACATATTTTGCCCTGTATTTTCTGTCCAAGCTGGGGACGGATCTGATCGGGCAGGGACCCGGATATCTGGCCGTGCAGAACAGTCCCAATAATATCTACATCCTCTGTTATAATCATAAAAATCTCAAATATGATTATAAATATGAAGAAGAAAACACTGTCAATGTCTATAATGTCAATACGATGTTCCAGGATCAGGATTTTCTGCAGATCCGGTTCATGGTTCATGGTCTGGAAGCCGGACAGGAGTATGTCATCAAGCGTCATGTGGTGAATCAGGAATCCGGCAGCGTCATAGATGAATGGAAACGTCTGGGATATGAGCCGGAAATGCGCAGCAATGACATTCAGTATATGAAGAATATCTGTGTCCCCCGGATCCGGATGGAGCACCGGGTCGCGGAAAAGGGCATGATCTATCTGGAGGCACAGATGCAGCCCCACGAAATGCTCTTATTGCATATTTATAAGTAAAAAGGCACGATGGCCCATGACAGGCTGCGTCATTTACTTCGAAACAGTCCCCGGAATCCGCCCTTCCGGGGGTTTTTGTGCTTCTTTATACGGAATTGAAAAAATTAGAGGTTGACATTGCATTTTTTTCAGAAAAAAGATCCGCGGAAAAACAGAACCCATGGAATTTGGAAAAATCAGCAAAATTTTTGAAAGGTTTTTAAAAGATTTTCCCGGAAAAAACAGATACTATGATTGCGACAGGTAAATGTTGATACACAACACTTAGCAAATTAGGAGGAAAAACAATGAAAAAAAGAGTACTTGCTATCATCGTTGCTTGTGTGATGTTAGTAACTGCATTCGCAGGCATCGCAGCAGCAGAGGAAGCAGAAGGCGGCTTCAAGGTCGGCTACAACTATTTTGGCGCCGGCTCCTACGCACTTCTGTCTCTGGCTAACAACTCGGATTATGCGATCGCTTACATGGGCGACACTCCGATGGGAACCAACGACAACTTCCAGATCGAGCAGATCATCGCTGACGTTGAGAATATGTGCAACGCAGGCTGCGATGGCATCCTGATCTGGCTGCCGGTTCCGGATCTGTATCCGACTGTTGCAGAGATCTGCGCAAAATATGAAGTTCCGTTCGTATTCAACGACAAAGTTCCGGATCCGGAGATGCACAAGACTCTGAGCGAGAATCCGTACTATGTCGGCGCAATCGGACCTGCTAACGCAATTTACGGCGAAGCAATTGCGGATTACGCCATCGAGCAGGGCTACAAGACCGTTCTGGTTGCAACCGCTACCATCGGCGACCCGACCGACACCCCGAGACTGGAAGCATTCCAGGCAAAATTCGAAGCAGCAGGCGGAGAGATCCTGGACGTTCTGAACTGTGAAAACATTGATGACGGTACCACAAAGATCGAGAACTCCCTGATCGTGAATGAGCCCGATTTCATCTATGGCACCGGTTCCGATTTCGGTATTGCAGCTGTTAACGCTCTGAACAATGCAGAAGAAGACATCCCGGTTCTTACCTCCGGACTTGACAAGCAGGCTCTTGACTATGAAGCACAGGGCAAGATCCAGATGATCAACGGTGACTTCTGGGTATGCGGCTACTATGCAGCAGTTCTGCTGGAAGCATATCTGCATGGCAACCAGATGCTGGATGCAGACGGAAACATCCCGTATATCGATGATGTTGCTCCGTTCGAAGTACCGGCTGAGAAGTTTGAGCTCTACCAGGATGTATTCCTGAATGCAACTCCTTACTCTCAGGAAGAGACCGAAGCTCTGGTCAACGGCACCTTTGATGAATTTAAAGAAGCTCTGTATGCATACAGCATTGATGAGCGTGCAGCAGCACACGGCATCAGCGAATAATCAGACTGGGATATCTTATATCGTACTTGATTAATTCACTCGGCGGCCTCGAAAAACGAGTGCCGCCGATTTTTAAGGGAAGAGGATGCAATACATTCTCGTGAACCCGTCCGGGGACATTGCCGCAACGGCCCATCCCCGGATCATTCTGGGAGGATATTATGACAAAAACAGCAACAAAACAGGGATTTACAAGCAAGCCGCTGTTTAAACAGCTTTTGTTGCTTGTATTACTAATTGTTTTAATCGAGATCATGAATCTGATCACCGGAAGCAACATGCTGAGCATGAAGAATATCACCAAGAATATTCTTCCGCAGGCCGTATTCCCGACGGTTGTTGCCTGGGGCATGATGTTTATTTTCGGAACCGGACTGGTTGACTTATCCATTGGTGCACAGGTCATCCTGGGCGCCAACATCGGCGCAATCCTGGCTATGGATGCCGGTCTGGGGTATGTCGGACTGATCATTGCTCCGTTCATCGTGATCGTGATCTGCGAACTGGTGGTGGTCTTCTGTTCCGAGATTCTGAAGATCCCCGGCTGGATCGCCGGCCTCGGATCAGGACTGATCTTTGAGGCAATCATGGTCATGTGGACACAGGCCAGAAGCAAAACCGCCGGTTCTGCCGTTATCACGCTGGGAGATGATTTGCGTGTACTGGGAAGATGGCCGGTGAATGTTATCATCATGGTCGTCATTTTTGTGATCGTGTATCTTCTGTACAACCGCACTTCCATCGGTATCAACCTGAAGGCCATCGGCGGGGATCCGGGCGTCTCTTCCGCAGTCGGTATTAACCGCAGAAAAGCCCTGGTCATTGCTGCCGTGATCGGCGCATTGATCGTAGGCGCATCCGCCATCCTGAACATCAGTAAGGCAGGTTCTATCTCCGCATCGTCGGGTCTTGCCAGCCTTTCCACGATTTTTAAGGCACTGGCAGTTACCCTGATCGCCAATTCGCTCAGCGCCTGGGTCAGCGAGCCTGTCGGAGCCTTCGGAGCCGGTATCTTCGTCAGCTCACTGTTTAACTTCCTCACCATTATGGGCGTCCAGGCAGGAACATTGCAGGAAGTTATTCTCGGTGCAGTGGTTATCATCTGCGGCGTGCTGGCACGTCTCAATTATAAGGGGGTGGCAAAATAATGGCAGATATCGTATTAAAGACAGAACATCTCTGCAAATTCTTTGGTGCCACGAAAGCAAATAATGATCTGAATCTGGAGATCCCCAGAGGTGCCGTCCTGGGTCTGGCCGGCGAGAACGGTTCCGGCAAATCCACCCTGGCTTCCATGATCTGCGGAATCCAGAAACCCACCAGCGGTAAGATGTACCTGAACGGACAGGAATACGCACCCGCAAATCCGGTGGACGCAAATAATCATAAGGTCGCCATGGTGCTTCAGGAACTGGGCGTGGTGGGATCTCTGGATCCGGTAACCAACATGTTCCTGGGAAGAACCGGCAACTTCAAATCCGGTCCTCTGGTAAGCCTGGCCGGCATGAAAAAGGAAGCTGAAGCAACCTTCGAGAAATGGAATCTGACCAAGGTATCCCTGAACGGAGTAGCAGGAAATATGTCGATTGAGAACCGGAAGGTACTGGAGCTCGCAAGAGCGCTCTCCATCGATCCGAAATTCCTGATCCTGGATGAGATCTCTCAGGCCCTTTCCCATGACAACCGGAAAATGCTCTACAAATTCATTGAGCATTTTACCTCCGAAGAGGTGGGAGGAACCATCCTGATGGTGACCCACGACCTGGAGGAAATGATGGAAATCTGTACTCACATCAGCGTTCTGCGTGACGGACAGATCATTGATACCCGTCCGACTTCGGAATATGACATGGACGAACTGAAACGTCTGATGATCGGCCGTGAGGTTTCCGGAGATTACTACCGTGCAGATCAGGAAGAAAACTATCAGGATGATGTGGTTCTGAAGGTGGAGCATCTGACAGTTCCCGGAGAGCTGAAGGATATTTCCTTCGAACTTCATAAAGGAGAGATCCTGGGTGTCTGAGGTCTTTCCGACGGCGGCATCCATTCGGTAGGACCGGCTCTGTTCGGACTTTCCGAGCATCGCAAGGGAACCATTACCTGCGTTCCCCATAATATGCAGCTGAAGGGACCCAAGGATATGATCCGGACCAATGGCGCCTATCTTTCCAAGGACAGGGACGCCGACGGCCTGATGCTGGACGCAAGTATCGGACAGAATATTTCCGTTCCCAATGTCAGACTGCTGACCCAGGGACCGCTGAAATTCCTGAGTCCTGCAAGGGTCAACAAACTGGCAAACAAGGCTTCTGTGGATTTCGAAATCAAATCCTCCGGTCTCGGTCAGGTGGTGAAGAGCCTGTCCGGCGGTAACAAACAGAAGGTCAACTTAAGCCGCTGGCTGGTGCAGGATCTGGAATATGTCATTCTGGACTGCCCGACCCGAGGCGTGGATATCGGCGTAAAAGCCTATATTTACGGAGTTATGAAGCAGATGAAGGAGAAAGGAATCGCGATTATTCTGATCTCTGACGAGCTTCCGGAAGCAATGGGTATGTCTGACAGGCTGCTGGTTATGAAGGACCATGAAATGGCCGGAATGCTCAGCAGAACGACAGACTTTATTGAAGATAAGATAATCGAGGTGATGCTGTAATGAAGACAAAAAAGAATTTCCCATGGTTAACTGTCATACCATTTCTGATCCTGGCATTCATGCTGATTATCTTTGGTATTATTGACGGTTTTGATAAGATCTTAAGTGTATCCAACCTGGAAAGTATGTTTAACCAGGGCTTCGCGATTATCGTTGCCGGCTTCGGTATGGTATTTGCCACCACCATGGGCGGAACCGATATTACCCACGGAGCATTACTGGGTCTGGCAGGCGGATTTGCCTGTGTGGCAGGCGGCGCAAGCCCCTGGCTGGTATTCCCGGCCGCCCTCGCGATCGGTATTGCGTCCGGCGCCCTTCTGGGAACCCTGAATGCCAAGTTCCGTGCGAACACCTTCATGATGTCACTGGCCATCATGATTGCGTTCAAGGCGCTGAACAACCTGTTCTTTGCGGCCTCCCCGGCAGTGCCTCCGGCCTCCCTTTCTTTCCTCAACAATACCGTTTTCAAGATCGTTGTCCTGATTGTCCTGTTCCTGATTGTATTGTTTGTTTATAACTATACACCTTACGGCGTTTATCTGAAGGGCATCGGAGAAAACGAAGTCGCGATGCGGCACGTCGGCATTAATGTGGCGAAGATCAAGATCATCGCATTCATCATTTCCGGTGCGCTGTGTGCCTTCGCTGCAGTGTTCAATGCAGTCCGGATCGGCGCGGTGGACAACAAGGTCGGCGTTTCCTTCGAAATGAACGTCATGATGGCCATGTTCATCGGCGGAATTCCGGTTAACGGCGGTATGAAATCCCAGCTGTACAAGATCATCATCGGTGCATTTACCATCATCATCCTGACCAACGGTCTGACCCTGGCAGGCGCCGATTCCGGTCTGACTCAGCTGATCAAGGGTATTGTTCTTCTGGCCTCCGTGGCCTTCACCCTGTTCCTGAACAGAAAGATCAGCTCCAGGAACGAACAGGCAGCTGTAAATCAGAAGAAACTGGATGACGGGACTGCACAGGCAGCCTGATCATCCGAAGTCATCCGGAGCTCTCCTGAAGGGGACTCCCAAAGAAGGTAAAAAACAAGCAGAAATTTTATATAGGAGATATTATTATGGCAAAATTAAGAGTAGCAGTTATCGGATGCGGCGGTATCGCAAATCAGAAACATTTCCCGGCACTGGCCGCACAGAAGGATCTGTGTGAAATGGTCGCATTCTGCGACATTATTGAAGAACGCGCAAAGAAAGCCTGCGAGCAGTACGGCGCAGAAGGCGCAAAATATTATACCGATTACAAAGAGCTTCTGAAGGATGAGAGCATCGATGTGGTTCATGTCTGCACACCGAACGTGGCCCATTGCCCGATCACCTGCGACGCCTTTGAGGCTGGCAAACATGTTATGTGCGAGAAGCCAATGGCTCACAACACCGAGTCTGCCCAGAAGATGATGGATGCCTGGAAGAAATCCGGCAAGAAGTTCACTATCGGATATCAGAACCGCTTCCGTCAGGATACTCAGCTGCTTCATAAAGCCTGCGAGGCAGACGAATTCGGCGAGATCTATTTCGCAAAATCCCACGCTATCAGAAGAAGAGCAGTTCCGACATGGGGCGTTTTCCCGGATAAGTCCAAACAGGGCGGCGGTCCGCTGATTGATATCGGTACCCACGCGCTGGACATCACCTTATGGTGCATGAACAACTACAAACCGGTATCCGTTATGGGTTCCGTATTTGAAAAATTAGGCCACAGCGAACTGGCAGCCCAGGGCAATATGTTCGGACCCTGGGATCCGGAGACCTTCGAAGTGGAAGATTCCGCATTCGGATTCATCAAATTCGAAAACGGCGCTACCATCTTCCTTGAGGCAGCATGGGCTATCAATATGAAGGATTCCAGAGAAGCAGCCTGCACCCTGTGCGGTACCAAGGGCGGCGCAGAGATCGTCGGCGAAATGGCAGGCGGTAACGCAACCGGACGGGAGTACAATCTGATCGTCAACGGCACCTACCACGGCAATCTGGTCGAGCAGTCTCTGTCTGAGGCAGGCTCCATCGCCTTCTTCGAGGGTGGTTCCTCCGAGCCGAAAGATATCGAGTGCAAGCAGTGGCTGGAGTGCATCATCAATGACACAGATCCCTGTGTCCTTCCGCAGCAGGCATTTGTCGTAACCCAGATCCTGGATGCCATCTACAAATCCGCAGCTGAAGGCCGCGAGATTAAACTGTAACGAAAGACATGATTCCCAAACCAGTGATGAACTTTTCTGATCGTTCATCCTGGTTTGGGATGATGAGAGCAATGAACATAATTAAATGGAGGTATGACTGTGAAATTAGGATTAGTAACTGCAATTCTTGATACGATGAATTTTGAGGAAGTATGTGAATTTGCCGGTGAATATGGAATTGAATGCCTCGAAGTTGCCTGCTGGCCGGCAGGAAAAGCAGAAAGAAGATACGCAGGTGTCAGCCATATCGATGTTGATAATCTGGATGATGTAAGGATCAGCAAGATCAAACAGTGCTGTGCCAAGAACGGAGTAGAGATCTCCTCCCTGGCATTTTATCCGAATCCGCTGGATCCTGTTAAGGGACCGGCAGCTGTGGAGCATCTTCATAAACTGATTGATGCATCTGCAAAACTGGATGTCAATATGGTCACAACGTTCATCGGAAGAGACAGCAAGAAGAATATTGAAGAGAACCTGGAACTGGTAAAGGAGATCTGGCCTCCGATCATTAAACATGCGGAAGAAGCCGGCGTGAAGATCGCCATCGAAAACTGCCCGATGCTCTTTACCAAAGACGAGTGGCCGGGCGGACAGAACATTATGACCACACCGGCAAACTGGAAAAAGGTCTTCGAGATCCTGGACAGCCCGAATTTCGGAATCAACTACGATCCCTCCCATTTTGTATGGCAGATGATCGATTATATCAAACCGATCTATGAGTTCAGGGATAAGATCTTCCATGTTCATTACAAAGACATCAAGATTTATAAGGACAAGCTGCAGGAAGTGGGCATCATGGGTTATCCGCTGCAGTTTATGTCTCCGAAGCTTCCGGGTCTCGGCGATGTAGACTGGGGTAAGTATGTTTCCGCACTGACAGATATCGGCTATGACGGATACACCTGCATCGAGATCGAAGACAAGGCCTATGAAGGCTCCGTGGAGAAGGTTAAAAAATCCATTATTCAGAGCGTTGGATACCTGAGGAATTTTGTTTCATAAGAGGAAAAGGCCATGAGAGATATTAACATTGCCATTATCGGACATGGATTTATGGGGCATGAGCATGAGACGATGCTCCTGAAAACGCCGGGGTTCCGGCTGATCGGATTCGCGGATATTGATCCGAAGCAGCTGGAGGACGTGACAGAAGGACTGAAGCGGTATTCCAGCAACGAGGAACTGATGGCGGATCCGGAAGTGGATGTGGTGCTGATCGCGGCCAATAATATCTATCATCATGATCTGGTCTGCCAGGCCGCCAGAGCCGGCAAGGACGTGATCTGCGAGAAGCCTATCGCCATGAGCCTGGAAGAGATCGATGATATGATCCGGGTGACACAGGAATACGGCGTGAAATTTACGATCCATCATCAGAGACGCTTCGATCCGGATTTCCGGACCATGAAGAATGTCTATGATTCCGGGACACTGGGGGATGTGTATTCCATTAAGAGCAGTCTGTACGGCCACAACGGAAACATGCATGACTGGCATGTTTACATCGACCAGGGCGGCGGTATGCTCCTGGACTGGGGCGTGCATCTGATTGATCAGATTCTCTGGATGATGAAGGGGCACAAGGTCGTTTCCGTATATGCCGATATCCGCAACGTGATCAATGTGGAAGTGGATGACTATTTCAAGATCCTGATGAAGTTTGACAATAATGTGCTTGCGGAGATTGAACTGGGAACCTATTTTCTGGCGGATAAGGAACACTGGTTCGAGCGTCACTGGATGATGTCCGGAAACAAAGGAAGCGCCTATGAAGACGGATTCTGGCCGGAAGGAAAGATCGTCAGAAAGACAGAGCTTCTTAAGAATGTGGGCGGATCCCGGACCATGACGGCTGCAGGCCCCACAAGATCCTTCGGACCTCCGCCGGAGGGAACGCTGGTGACAGAGGAATTGCCGGTTGCGGGGACGACGCATGACATGTATTTTGAGAATTACCGGAAGGCATACTGGGGAGAAGAGGAGTTCCTGGTTCAGATCCCGGAATGCCGCAGAGTCTTTGCTCTGATGGATGCGGTGCGCGAATCCGGCAGGACCGGAAGGGCCATTGCATTTGAAGAATAGTTAATTTAGGAGGCACTATGTACCATTACGATAAGAAAGGCCCAAAACGCGGAGTCGCATTATACAGCTATTCCGCAGAATTCGGGCTGACCAAGACGCTGGAAGACTGCTTCGAAGACATTCATGATATGGGAGCCCACGGCATTGAAATCCTGGCCAATACCCATATTGAGAATTATCCGTATCCCACGGACGAATGGGTTGAGAAGTGGTTCCGCCTTTGCGACAAGTATGAGATCGAACCGGTGGAATACGGCAACTGGATCGATTCCCATGTACTGGCCTACCGGGATCTGACCACCGAGGAAGCGGTGGAAATGCTGACCCGGGACATCCGTCTGGCTGCCCGCCTGGGATTTTCCTGCATGCGGACCAAAATGCCGGTCATCAATGAGGCATTGGAACCGGTGCTGAACTGGAGAGAGATTATCAAGGGCGCCCTTCCGGTGGCAGAAAAATTCGGCATTAAGATGCTTCCTGAGATCCATACTCCCACCAATCTGAAATCGGAGATGGTGAAAGCGTTTGTCGATTTTATCAAAGAAACCGGAACCCGGAACTTCGGACTGAATATCGATTTTTCCGTTTTCCGTACCCGCTTCAGCGAAGGGGAATGGGTCGATCCCGCATTCAAAGCCAATGATCCGGAAGATCTGATCCCTCTTCTTCCTTATATCCATTGCTGCCATGCCAAGTTCATCAATATGAGCGACGACTTTGAAGAGACCACGATCCCGTATCCGCAGATCATTAAGGTACTGCAGGACAACGGCTGGAACGGATATCTTCTGAGCGAATACGAAGGCGCCGACAAGTATGACGATGGCTATGAAGTGACGCAGATGCTCAGAAAGCAGCACATTATGATGAAACGTCTGCTGGGCGATTAAGGAGGAGACAAATGGAAAAACAGGTAATTCAATCCGTCGGATTTCGGAATATTGTTGAGAATGGAGAAGTCACCGGCTTCCAGTTTAAAGTACGTCTTCCTTATTACCGCGGAGTCTTTCTGTCACAGCTTCGGACCGGAACCGTCACTATCGACGGAGAACAGATTACGAAGGAACATGTGATCTGGAATATCAACGGACAGGATTTTACCGCAGAGGAAATGAAGGATGATTTCAAGACCCACTGGTCGGTGCTGACTCCGGCAGTGATCAAGGTGAAAAAGCCCGGCGGCCTGGCCCAGGGATACCATGATTTAAGCTACGGATTCTGCTTTACATCCTCCTATATGCCTCCGATTATGCAAAATGAAGAGGCACTGAATCCGGATACAGAAAGCATGATCTTTATGCCGGAGTTCGGGCATCATGTGAACAGCAGAAGAATGATCATTGTGTGATTATTGAGGAAAGAACATTATGAAAAAATATGCATTTGGTGCAGATGTGGGCGGAACAACGGTCAAAATGGGGCTGTTTGAGACAACCGGAAAGCTTCTGGATACCTGGGAGATCCCCACGGTTACCGCCAACGGCGGCGAGGCAATCCTTCCTGACATCAGCAAAACCATTTCCGCAAAATTAAAAGAAAAAGGAATTTCCAAAAAGGATGTGGAGGGAATCGGAATGGGCGTTCCCGGCCCGGTGGGAAGTGACGGCACCGTCTTTAAGTGCGTCAACCTCGGCTGGGGCGTGATCAACGCCACCCGGATCCTGCAGGACCTGACGAAACTGAAGGTCATTACCGGAAATGATGCCAATGTGGCTGCCATGGGTGAGATGTGGCAGGGCGGCGGCAAAGGATTTAAAGACGTGGTCATGGTGACCCTGGGAACCGGCGTCGGCGGCGGCGTGATCGTGGACGGAAAGATCATTCCCGGGTTCAACGGGGCTGCCGGAGAGATCGGCCATATCCCGACGAAGGAAGGGGAGACCGAGACCTGCGGCTGCGGAAAGAAGGGCTGTCTTGAGCAGTATGCTTCTGCCAACGGATTTACCCGGATCACCAGAGATTACCTGAAGGAGCACCCGAAGGCTAAAACGGTTCTGAGAGATCTGCCGGAGCTGAATTCCAAAGTGATCTTTGACGCAGCCAAAGAAGGAGACGAGGTCGCTCTTCATATGGTGGATGAAGTCGGGCGGATCCTGGGCAGAGCCCTGGCCACGATCTCCTGTGTGATCAATCCGGAAGTCTTCGTTCTCGGAGGCGGCATGTCCAAATCCGGAAAGATCCTGACGGACAGCATCAAGAAGTACTATAAGGAATATGCATTCCATGCGTCCAGAAAGACGAAGATCAAACTGGCAAAACTCGGCAATCTGGCCGGAATTTACGGCGGCGTCGGCATGCTGCTGTCATAATTGGAGGAAAACTATGGGAATCAAATCAAGCGTAAGTCTTTACAGCTTACAATACCAGTTCCTTCAGGGTAAAATGAATCTGGAGGACATCATCAAATTTGTTATGAATCTTGGCGCAGACGGCATTGAACTGCTGCCGGACCAGATGCTGCACGGCACACCGACTCCGTCGGAGGAGACCTATGCCTGCTGGGATTCTCTTATGGCAAAATATCATCCCGGACTGGCCTGCGACGACATTTTCCTGAATACCAATCTTTATATCAACCGGACATTGACAAAACGGGAATGTGCTGATCTGATCAAACAGGAGATCGTCATGGCCCATCGGCTGGGATTTGACTGTATCCGTCTGGTATCCTTTGTCCCGGCCTGGATCCTGGAGCCCTGCCTGGAGACCGCGGAGAAGAACAATGTGTCTCTGAATATCGAGATCCATGGCGGCCTGGGATTTGGCTGCCCGAAGACAGATGAGTACATCAATGAGATGCTGCGGCTGAATTCCCCTTATGTCGGAATCGTTCCGGATACCTCCCTGTTTGTGAGAAAACAGCCGAGAATTGTTCGGGATTACTGCACGAAGCTGATGGGGCTGAATCCGGATATCGCAAAATATGCGGATGATGTATTTGCTTCCGGTACAGACTTCTTCGAGCTGCGTAATAAGAACGGCGGAGAAATGGATCCGAAACTGGCGTCCCTGATCAGGAGCGGCGCTGATGCATTCTACGCCCAGAATCTGGAAGGATATGAGAACCGTCCGCTGTCCATCATGGATGGTCTGGAGAAGTATATCAATCATTTCCACTTCAAACTGTATGAGATGACGGAAGAAGGAGTGGAGTACAGCATCGATTACAGGGAAGTGCTGGAGTATCTTCACAAAGCCGGTTACCAGAAATACGTTTCCACCGAATACGAAGGAAACCGCTGGCAGCTGCCGGATACTCCGATCCCGGAGGTCGAGCAGGTCACCGCTCATCAGAAACTGGTACAAAGACTCATCAAAGAAGTCGAAGGCTGAGAAGGAGGAACGGAGATGTTTGATAATAATGTGTTTATTGAAGGTACCTGCAAAAATGTAGAAGAAGATGGAAAGATCATCGGCTACGAAATGCAGACCCATATTACTTACTACCGGGGAATCCCTCTTTCCATGGTTAACTTTCTGGCTGTTGAAGTGGATGGCGTCAAGGAAGATCCGGCGAACATCCGGTTTGCGGTGGATCCCTACGACTGGTTTACTCTGGACGAAATGACCACTGTCAGCACCATCAAGTGGGAATACGGAACGCCGGGTACCGTCCGGGTCCTGAAGGAAGGCGGGCTTTCCAAAGGGGAGCACGAGGTGCATCTCACCGTATGCACCCGCACCGCCTATATTCCGGTCCCGTTGGAGGGCAACATGACCCGGAAAGTTGTGATCGAATAATCCGGATCCCAAAAGCACACCGCCGGCAGATTATCCCGCCGGCGGTTATTTCATGAAACAGCACGATCAGGAGGTTTGTAATGACGCAGTATGAGCGAATGAAGAAGGGGCTGATTTATGATCCGGGAGATCCGGAAATTCTGGAAGAACAAAGACAGTTTCTGGACGGATTATGGGAATTTAATCAGCTGAAGCCGTCGGACCTGGAAGCAAAGACCAGGTATATGAAACAGGTTTTTGCACAGTGTGGGGACGGATGTTACATCGAGCTTCCATTCCGGGCAAACTGGGGAGGCCGTCATGCCCATTTCGGGAACGGCATCTACGCCAACTATAATCTGACCCTAGTGGATGACGGCCACATTTATGTCGGAGATCATGTGATGTTTGGCCCGAATGTGACGATCGTGACAGCATCCCATCCTGTGAATCCTGTTCTGCGAACCAGAGAGTATCAGTTTAACCGGGATGTATATATTGGCGAGAATGCCTGGATCGGATCCGGAGTTACGATCCTTCCGGGAGTTCATATCGGTGTGAACTCTGTGATCGGCGCCGGCAGTATTGTGACACGGGATATTCCGGACAATGTGGTCGCCGTCGGCAATCCCTGCAAGGTCCTCCGGGCCATTTCCGGGCGGGACGACATCTACTATTACAGAGAAGATAAGATCGACTGGGACGAACTGCAACTGGATTGAACTGCGGCTGCAGTCATGTATTATTCTGATTTCTCATTTTTTACATGATAAAATCCAGAAGGTTGTCATGTATTATTTCAATCTTCTGGTTTTTACATGATGAAATTCAGAGTATCATCATGTTAATTATAGGTTTTCTGGTTTTCGCATGATGAAATTCGGAAAATGATCATGTATAGAATGGGAAATTCGATTTATACATGAAAAATCAGCAGATTCTATCATGCATATTTTGAACAGTAGCATATTTACATGATTGGAAGTTGAAAATCATCATGTAAATATACAAAACCAAAATATTACATGATACAGATTCATTCTGATCGGCCGAAATAATTGTCCTTAACAATCTGTGATAAAAACAGAGGAAATACGGAATATTCCTTGACTTTTCCTCCCGGATAGAAGAAGATATAAGACATCAATGCAGTATCATGAAGGCATCGGCTTTCATGATACTTTATCTATAATGAAAAAGATCAGACAAAGGAAGGGACTTGCGATGGAGCAGATTACAAGGGAACAGGCTTACGAATTACTGACAAAATATAATAAAGATCCGTTTCATATTCAGCATGCGGTCACGGTGGAAGCAGTCATGAAATGGTATGCGAAGGAACTGGGCTATGAAGAGGAGGCGCAGTACTGGGGGATCGTCGGACTGCTTCATGATATTGATTTTGAACTCTATCCGGAAGAGCATTGCGTCAAGGCTCCGGAACTGCTGCGGGAAGGCGGCGTATCCGAGAACATCATCCACAGTGTTGTCAGTCATGGCTACGGGATCTGCGTTCCGGTGGCGCCGGAACATGAGATGGAAAAGGTGCTGTTTGCCTCCGATGAATTGACAGGTCTTATCTGGGCGGCAGCACTGATGCGCCCTTCGAAAAGTACAAAAGATATGGAACTGAAATCCCTGAAAAAGAAATACAAGGATAAGCGATTTGCTGCCGGGTGTTCCCGGGAGGTGATCGCCCAGGGGGCAGAGATGCTGGGATGGGATCTGGACAAGCTGCTGACCATGACGCTGGAGGCCATGAAGGCATCCGAAGACGAGATCCAGGCACAGTTGATTCCGGAGCAATGAATACTCAGAAAATATGAAACAGGCAATATTAACCGACAACCGAAAGAGTAGCTTATGAACAAAGATATGATCGTCGGCAATCCGACGAAAAGCCTGATATTATTTGCCATCCCCATGATCCTGGGGCAGTTGTTCCAGCAGATTTATTCCCTGGCGGATACCATGATCGTAGGACGGACCCTGGGAGCCGGCCCCCTGGGAGCGGTGGGAAGCTCTGTTTCCATCTGCTGGGTCTATGTATCGATTGCCCTGGGACTGGGAATCGGATGTTCCGTTGTCATCTCACAGCTGTTCGGAGCGGAGCGGTATACCCGGATGCGCACTGCCATCAACACCTCGGTAACCGCCATGCTGGGACTCAGCCTTCTGTTTCTTCTGATCGGACTTCTGACCTGCGATGCGGTAACCCGTCTGATGAATACGCCGGAAGCCTTGTTTGAGGATGCCAGGACCTATTATATTATTTATATCATTGGATTTCCGGGGCTGTTCCTTTATAACATTTCAAACTCCATCTTCAATGCGCTGGGAAAGAGCAAGGTGCCGCTGTATTTTCTGGCGGGATCCGCCACCCTGAACATTGGGCTGGATCTGTGGTTTATCCTGGGATTTCACTGGGGCGTGGCGGGAGCCGCCATCGCGACCATTGTTTCCCAGTATCTGGCTGCGATCCTGAGTTTTGTGGCGCTTTTAAGATATCTGAAGAAAGAATGTCCGGAGGACCTGGAGGATCCGGAAAAGACAAGACTTTTTGATCCTGCCATGCTGCTGAAGATCGCCCGTGTGGCGGTTCCCACCATGATCACACAGACGATCCTGTCTGTGGGAATTGTAGCGGTGCAGGCCCTGGTCAACAGCTTCGGCGAATCCGTTATGTCCGGATATACCGCAGCTTCCAAGATCGATGGTCTCGCCATCGTTCCGATGGTGCAGATCGGAAATGCGGTCTCCACCTTCGCGGCCCAGAATATGGGTGCCAGACAGTACGACCGGGTTGTAAAGGGGTTCCGCACCGCCCTGGTGATGACAGCCGTGGTCAGTATTTCACTGGCCGTTGTGATGTATCTCTTATGCAATCCCATCGTCGGATTGTTCATGGATGCTTCCGCCAATCCGGAAGCGGTGGCCCATGGCGCGGAGTATGTAAGGATCGTCTGCGTCTTCTACATCATCATGGGATTTATGAATAACACCTGCGGCGTATTGCGGGGAACAGGGGATGTCATGCCCACCATGATTTCCCTGCTGGGGAATTTCAGTATCCGGATCGCCTTCGCCTATGTGCTGACGGGGATCTTCCATTCACCGGTCTATATCTGGTGGTCCCAGCCCATCGGGTGGACTATCGGATTCCTGATCGCCTATATCCGGTTTAAATCCGGGAAATGGAAAACGAAATCCGTCATCTGAAATAACATCTGAAAGGAGAAAGACATGCAGTACCGAAAAGACAAATATGGCAACGAGATCTCTGTTCTGGGGTTCGGATGTATGCGCTTTACCACCAGCGGTGGAAAAATCGATTACGATAAAGCAAAGTCGGAGATCAAAGCAGCTCTTGACGGAGGGGTCAATTATTTTGATACCGCCTATATTTATCCGGGAAGCGAAGCGCTGGTAGGCCAGGTCCTGGAGGATCTGAAGGCGAGGGAACAGGTGTCCATCACAACCAAGCTCCCCCATTACATGGTGAAAAAACGGGAAGACCTGGACCGGTTTTTCAATGAAGAGCTGAGCAGGCTGCGGACCGATCATGTGGATTATTATCTGATCCATATGCTGACGGATGCCGATTCCTGGAAACGTTTGTGTGACCTGGGAATCTGTGACTGGATCCGGGAGAAGAAAGCGTCGGGGCAGATCCGGCAGATCGGGTTTTCCTACCATGGCGGCACAGAGATGTTCTGCAGACTGATCGATGCCTATGACTGGGAGTTCTGCCAGATCCAGTATAATTATCAGGACGAGTATGCCCAGGCCGGAGTGAAGGGACTGCACTATGCTTCCGGAAAAGGGCTCCCGGTGATAATCATGGAGCCATTGAGGGGAGGTCGGCTGGCCAATAAACTGCCGGCAGAGGCGCTCAAGCTTTTGGAAGAGTATCCGGTCAGACGGACTGCGGCAGCCTGGGGATTCCGATGGCTCTATAATCAGCCGGAGGTCACCTGCATTCTTTCCGGAATGAATTCCCTGGAAATGGTCCGGGAAAATCTGGAGACCGCAGACAGTATCAGGCCCGGAGAGCTGACGGAAGAGGAGTTTCAGATTTACCGGGATGTGGTGAATATCATTAACCGTAAGATCAAGGTTCCCTGTACCGGATGCCGTTACTGCATGCCGTGCCCGAAGGGAGTGGATATCCCGGGATGCTTTTCAGCCTACAATAACAGTAAATCCAATAACCTGTATGTGGGACTTAAGGAATATGTCATGTGTACCGTTCTTCGGACCAATTATTCCGGCGTCTCCAACTGTATTCAGTGCGGGAAATGCGAGCAGCACTGTCCCCAGGGGATTCCGATCCGGAAAGAACTCAGGGCGATCAAACACCGTTATGAGTTTCCGCCCCTGAATCTGGTCTACAAGCTGTTGCCGAAGTTCATGAAATACTGATAAATCCCATAAATACTGATTCTGTAAGAAAACCTGTATGAAACGATGTGTGATTATCGGAGGGGCCCCGATCAACCGGTATGACCGGGTCCTTCCTTATCTGAAAGACGATGATTATCTCATATACTGCGACAGCGGCCTGAAACATCTCCCCGCGCTGCAGAAAGCGCCGGACCTGATCGTTGGGGATTTTGATTCCTGGGAGGATCCCCGGATTCAGAAAGAGGCAGCCCATGCCGGCGCGGGATCGGAGACTTCTCCGGAAACCAGGGATCTATCTTCTGAGCAAACCCCGGAAGAACTAAACAGCATCCGCCGGGTGCCCCTCTTTGACCTGTCCAATTATCAGAACGTGAAGGAAACAAGGATCCGGTACTGTTATGATGGCGTCCATTCTGCGCCTGCCGTGGTGATTCCTCCGGAAAAATACGATACAGACACCCGGTTTGGCACCCGTCAGGGCCTGAAAATGGGGTTTGAGGAATTTTTGCTGCTGGGGGTGATTGGAAACCGGCTGGATCATTCCCTGGCCAATCTTTCCATCCTTCTGATGCTGGATGGGGAGGGAAAGAAGGGAAAGATTGTGGATGATTATTCCGAGATGGAAATCGTCTCATCCGGGCCGGGCTTTATCGAGGATCGGTTTTCCACCTTTTCCCTGCTGAATCTGACCGGGCTGGCCGAAGAGATCCGGATTGAGGATGCAAAATACTGTTTTCTTCCCCACGAGAGGATCGACTGTGAATTTCAGTATGGGGTCAGCAATGAAGTCCTGCCCGGCAGAACGGCAAAGGTCACGGTTGGGAAGGGACGGGTCCTTCTGATCCGGAATTTTCAGGAGGAAGAAGCACATGAATGAGCCTTCCTGGAAAGAGCCCTGTAATGATACAGCAAACCGCGCGGAAACAGTCAGGGAAGAAGTCAGACTGAATAAATATCTTAGCGACGCCGGGGTCTGTTCCCGCCGGGAAGCGGACCGCCGGATTCAGGAGGGCCGGATCCGGATCGACGGAAAGACCGCTGTCCTGGGACAAAAAGTCCTGCCGGGACAGCAGGTCTTTTGCGATGGGAAACCGGTGACTTCAGAGACAGAAAAAGTAATCCTGGCCTTTCACAAACCCGTGGGCGTGGAATGTACCACCGCCTCAAATGTCAGGAACAATATCATTGACTTCATCCATTATAAAGTCCGCATTTTCCCCGTGGGCCGGCTGGATAAAAACTCCTCAGGTCTCATCCTTCTGACGAACCGGGGAGAGCTGTCGGACCAGATCCTGAGGGGTTCCAATTATCATGAAAAAGAATACCTGGTGTCCGTGGACCGCAGGATTACCGGGGCATTTCTGCAGAAGATGCGGGAAGGCGTGGAGATTTTGATGAAAGACGGAACCCGGAAAGCACAGACAAGACCCTGTGAGGTGGAACAGACAGGAGAACGAAGCTTTCGGATCATCCTGACCCAGGGACTCAACCGGCAGATCCGCCGGATGTGTCAGGCCCTGGGATATCAGGTTCTTTCCCTGAAGCGGATCCGGATCATGAATGTGCTTCTGGGGGATCTGCCGGAGGGAGAATTCCGTACCCTGACGGACGAAGAGATCCGCGAACTGGAATTAAGGATTAACAGGAACAGGAGACTTAAACATGACGAGTGATAAAACCGCCCGGATGAAAGAACTGGCAGAGCTTCTGGACAAAGCGTCCAAAGCCTATTATTCCCAGGACCGGGAGCTGATGTCCAATTATGAATATGACGCGCTTTATGATGAGCTGGTGTCCCTGGAAGAGGAAACCGGGATCGTCATGGCGGGATCTCCGACGCAGAAGGTGGGATACGAAGCGGCGGAATCCCTGGTCAAGGAAGCCCATGAGACGCCGGCTCTGTCCCTGGATAAGACCAAGGAAGTTTCCGCCCTGGCGGCATTTCTGGGGGATCAGGAAGGAATCCTGTCCTGGAAACTGGACGGACTTACCATCGTGACCACCTATGAGAACGGAATGCTTCAGAAAGCGGTGACCCGGGGAAACGGCGAGATCGGGGAAGTCGTGACTGCCAACGCCCGGACCTTTCAGAACCTTCCGCTCACGATCCCGTTTACCGGAAAACTGGTGCTGCGGGGAGAAGCCGTAATCAAATATTCGGATTTCGAACGGATCAATCAGGAGCTTCCCGACACCGACGCCAAATACAAAAATCCCCGGAACCTTTGTTCCGGTTCCGTCCGGGTGCTGGACCCCTCGGTCACAGCAGCCAGAAGCGTCAATTATGTCGTCTTTTCCCTGGTGTCGGTACAGACAGACAATCCGCAGGAAGCACCGGACTTTCTAAATTCCAACGAGCAGAAGTTTCTCTGGCTTCAGAGCCTCGGATTTGAGGTGGTTCCTTATCAGATGGTGACCTCTGAAACGGTGCAGGAAGCCGTGGAATCCTATTCCCGCAGGATCCTGACTTATGACATTCCATCGGACGGACTGGTACTTCTGATGGATGATATCGCCTATGGGGAGAGCCTGGGAAGGACCGCCAAATTCCCGAGAAACGCCATTGCCTTCAAATGGCAGGACGAGATCGCCGAGACTACCCTGACGGAGGTGGAATGGTCCCCCTCCCGGACCGGTCTGATTAATCCCGTGGCGGTCTTTGAACCGGTGGAACTGGAAGGAACCACCGTCACCCGGGCCAGCCTTCACAATCTCAGCATCATCGAAGGTCTGCGTCTTGGCATCGGAGATACCATTACGGTCTATAAAGCCAATATGATCATCCCCCAGATTGCGGAGAATCTGACGGGGAGAAATGATCTTCCCGTTCCGAAAACCTGTCCGGCCTGTCAGGGACCCACAGCGATCCGGGACGAGAACGGAGTGAGGACCCTGATCTGTCCCAATCCGGAATGTCCGGCCAAGAAGATCAAGCTGTTTGTGGATTTCGTCAGCCGCAATGCCATGAATATTGACGGGATCTCGGAGGAAACCCTGGTGAAATTCATTGACCGGGGATTTATCCGGGAATTCTCTGATATTTACCGTCTGGAACGGTATCAGGAGGAAATCAAAGCCCTTGCCGGGTTCGGAGAAAAATCCTATGACAATCTCATCGCTTCCGTCAATGCCTCCCGCAATACGCAGTGCTGGAGACTGGTGAATGCCCTGGGGATTACCGGCATCGGACAGGCCAATGCCAGGGTGATCTGCCGGTATTTTCAAAATGACCTTGCAAAGCTTTGCAATGCGGACACGGAGGAGCTGATGCAGATCGACGGGATCGGTCAGGTTCTGGCGGAGGAGATCACGCAGTATTTTGCAGATCCGGAGCATCAGAGGGAACTTGAGGAGCTGTTAAAGGAGCTGACCTTTACCGATCAGTCCCGGGAGGAACCCCGGCAGACCCTTCAAGGCCTGACCTTTGTGATTACCGGATCCCTGGAGCATTATGAAAACCGGGACGCGCTGAAAGCGGAGATCGAGAGCCTGGGCGGAAAGGTGGCAGGAAGCGTTTCTTCCAAAACGTCCTATCTCATCAACAATGATATTCTCTCCGGATCTTCCAAGAACCAGAAGGCAAAACAGCTGGGCATCCCGATCATCACGGAGGAAGAGTACCGGAGGATGATTCCGGAATAATCTATGTACAAATTCGATTTCTATGGTAAAATAAACAAATTAATATCCCGGTTTTTGTGAAAACCGGAAACAAATGATCGGAGGTAGCGTAAATGCCGATTAAGGTTCAGAAGGATCTTCCTGCAAGAGCAGTGATTGAAAAAGAAAATATTTTTATTATGGATGAAACAAGGGCTATCAAGCAGAATATCCGTCCCCTGGAGATCGTCCTGGTCAATCTGATGCCCCTGAAGGAAGATACCGAGATCCAGATGCTGCGCAGCCTTTCCAACACCCCTCTGCAGGTGAACTTGTATTTTGTCGCCCCGCATCATATCAGCAAGAATACGCCCATGTCCCATCTGAACCAGTTCTATCTGAAGTTTGAGGACATCAAAGACCGCAGATTCGACGGGCTGATCATCACCGGAGCGCCCGTGGAAATGCTGGAGTTTGAGGAAGTGGATTTCTGGGAGGAGATCGTCAGCATCATGGACTGGTCTGTTACCCATGTGACCTCCACGATCTTTCTGTGCTGGGCTGCCCAGGCGGCATTTTATCACTTTTACGGGATCCGCAAAAGACTCCTGAACCAGAAGCTGTCCGGGATCTATTCTCACAAGGTTCATCACAGGAAGACCCCTCTGGTTCGGGGATTTGATGATATCTTTCTGGCTCCCCATTCCCGGCATACGGAGACCAGCCTCCGGGAGGTCTCGCGGCATAAGGAGATCACCGTCCTGGGAGATTCCGAGGAAGCAGGACTGTTCCTGGCCATGGCAGAGGAGGGCCGCAAGATTTTCGTCATGGGGCATCCGGAATATGACCGTAATACCCTGGATTATGAATACAAACGGGATATGAAGAAGGGAATGAATCCCCAGATCCCGGTCAACTATTATCCGGAGAACAATCCGGAGAACCGCCCGGTGCTGACCTGGCGGGCCCATGCCAACACCTTATACACTAACTGGCTGAATTACTATGTCTACCAGATCACTCCGTATGATCTGAGTAAATAAGGAGGATTCCAAATGAAACAATCAGTAATCCGTAAAATTATCGTCCTGACTCTCACATTGACACTGCTGCTGGCCATGGCGGTATCTGCTGAAGAACCTGCCGTGAAACAGAATCTGCCGGATCAGATCAATGTGGTCCTGTTCGGACTCAGCGGTGATAATGACGGACTGGATACCAACCGGACCGACAGCATCATCGTCATTACGGTGGACAATGCCCATAAACAGCTGAAATTCACTTCCGTTCTGCGGGACATCAAGGCCGCGATCGAAGGTCATGAACCCCAGAAAATCAATGCCGCATACCGTTACGGCGGACCGGATCTGGCCCTTCAGACCCTGAATCAGAACTTCGGTCTGAACCTGAAGGATTATATTACGGTGAATTTTGATCAGTTTGCCCAGATCGTGTGGCTTCTCGGAGGAACGGAAGTCGAACTGACAGCGGCGGAGGCGGAGTACCTGAATGAGGATTCCCTGATCCCGGCAGAGGATTTTGAAGCGGGCCCCAGACATCTGGATGGCTATGAGACCCTGGAATACTGCCGGATCCGGAAGATCGATTCCGATGTTCAGAGATCCGCGAGACAACGGGGCGTGCTGGCTTACCTGCTGAACAAAGTGACTGAAATGAGCCTGACGGAATTTTCCCAGATGATGACCTCCTTCCTGAGTATCGTAGAGGCAACCTCCCTGACTCCGGGAAGCATCCTGACCCTTTGTTCCATTCCCTACAGTGAGTATGAAGTCATCAACAACCATTTCCCGGATGCGGATCTGGACTATGGCGTTTCCGGAGGGATCGACGAACACGGAGAGTGGGTCTGGTTCATGGATCTGAACCAGGCAGCTGTCAGATTCCAGGACATCATTGCAAATGAACAGCCGGTACAGGAGCCGCAGGAATAATCTATGGATGGGACAAACACGGAAAACACGAAGATAGAGCAGATGACTCCGGAGAGCAACGGCGCGGACAGCGCACTTTCGGAAAGCCCTGGGGCAGAAAGCACCGCCCCGGAGAGCACCGGGTCAGAAAGCACCGCCCCGGAAAACACCGGAGCAGAGAGTATCGCTCCGGAAAATAGTCTGCCGGAAGAGATCGATCTGGCGGCGTACATCACCGAGAAGGCCCCGGAAACGAAGCCGGCAAAAGAGTCTGATCCGGCCCCGGAAGCGGCTTTGGCAGCAGCGCCGAAACCGAAAGCCAGACCGAAACGGAAAAAATGGAAAACGATCCTTCTGATCGTGATCGATGTGATCCTTGCGCTTCTGCTGGCCGCGACGATCCTTCTTTGCTATACCACCGGAGGCAGAAGCTCTGTGGAACTGGACGATACGGATCTGGCGGTGACGGATGTTGCCCAGTGGCTGTACCAGCAGGAGGGAGATGAGGAGGCCGGAACGGAAGTCTCCGAGGAACTGATCCAGAAACTGGAAGAGATCACGAATCTGGTGGTCTTCGGAATCGATTCCACGGATGAGCAGGCATCCTACGGAGATAAGAACCGCAGTGATGCCAACATCATTGTTTCCATTGACCCGAACAGCAGCGTGGTGAAGCTGACCAATATCCTGAGGGATACCAAGGCGCCGATCGAAGGACACAGTCCCCAGAAGATCAATGCGGCCTATAAATACGGCGGCGCTCCGCTGGCGATCAAAACCCTGAACCAGAATTTCAAGCTGAATATTACCGATTACATCACCGTGGATTTTGCCGGGATCGAGACCATCGTGGATTTCCTGGACGGCGTCGATGTGGAAGTGACTTCGGATGAAGCCTGGTTTATCAATCAGTATGTGACTCCGGGCAATGAAGTGTCCGAGGGGATGAATCATATGAACGGCGAACAGGCCATGCTGTATGCCCGTGTACGTAAGATCGATTCGGATTACTACAGAGCATCCCGTCAGCAGACGGTTCTGCAGGCGATCCTGGACAAGATGAAACAAGTACCGCTGACTCAGTATCCTTCCATGATCCGGGAGTTCATGGGATGTGTGGAAACCTCCCTGACCTATCTGGAGCTGCTGAATCTGGTCCGGGGCATGGATCTTGGTTCTGTGACCCTGGAAACCTATACGATCCCGGATAAGGAATATGAGACCAATCTCTGGGGCGGGATCGACGAAAACGGAGAATGGGTCTATATTTACGATCTGGACGAAGCGGCACAAAGACTTCATACGATCATCTATGGTTCCTGATAAAACCGGGAAGCTCTGAAAACAAAGCAGAAAGAAGAGGTGTTTATGATCAGTTTATTCATATCCGGAATTGCCGCAGGCATTCTGATCTCCATCGGAGGAACCATCTTTTTGTCCTGCGATATCCGGTATATCGGCGCCCTGTTATTCTCGGTGGCGCTGCTTTGTATCTGCTATAAAGGTTATTCCCTGTTTACGGGAAAGATCGGGTTTATCCCGGAAAAACATGATAAGGAGGCGTTTTCCGTCCTCCTTCTCGGACTCCTCGGAAATGCGGCCGCCACTGTGGTGTGCGGATTTGTGATCCGCGCAGCACTTCCGGCTGTGAAAGAGGCAGCCTTCACCATCTGCAGTGCCAAACTGGAACAGTCCTTTGGCTCTGCGCTTGTCAGAGGAATCTTCTGCGGGATACTGATGTATCTGGCAGTAAGTATTTACAGGGATAAGAAAACGATCGCGGGGATCGTGTTCTGTATCCCGGTTTTTATATTATGCGGATTTGAGCATTCCATCGCGGATATGTTCTATTTCGCTGCATCAGGAATCGTTTCCCTTAAGGCTTTCGGGTATATTTGGCTGATCATTGTCGGGAATGCGGTCGGAGGTATGATCCTTCCGGTCATTACCGGAGCATGGAAAAAACAATCATAACATATGGGAGGAATTTATGGCCATTTTTATTGATGAACCATCACGTACATTTAATGAGTATCTGCTGATTCCCGGCTATTCATCCAGTGAGTGTATTCCGGCGAATGTGTCGCTGAAGACGCCCCTGGTCAAGTACCGGAAAGGGGAAGAACCGGCGATCATGATGAATATCCCGCTGGTTTCCGCTATCATGCAGGCGGTATCCGGAGACCGTCTGGCGGTTGCCCTGGCGACGGAGGGCGGCGTCTCCTTTATTTACGGCAGTCAGTCCATCGAAGACGAGGCCGCCATGGTAAAAAGAGCCAAGACCCACCGGGCAGGATTTGTGGAAAGCGATTCCAATCTTTCCCCGGAGCATACGCTGGCTGACGTCATTGCCCTGACTAAGAGAACAGGACATTCCACCATCGCCATCACCGATGACGGCACGGCAGAGGGGAAACTGGTGGGTATTGTAACCAGCCGGGATTACCGGATCAGCCGTATGAGCACCGATCTGAAAGTCAGAGAATTCATGACTCCGCTGGAGAAGCTGGTCACCGCGCCGGAAAACACAACATTAAAAGAAGCCAATGATATTATCTGGGATCATAAACTGAATTCCCTGCCGATCGTGAATGATGAGGGAAGACTCTGCTATATGGTATTCCGGAAGGACTATGATACCCACAAGCAGAATCCCAATGAACTGCTGGATAAGGAAAAACGGTATGTGGTAGGTGCCGGTATCAATACCAGAGACTATGAGCAGAGGGTTCCGGCCCTTCTGGAAGCCGGCGCGGACGTGCTGTGTATCGACTCCTCCGAGGGATTTTCCGAATGGCAGAAACGGACCCTTGCCTGGATCCGTGACCGTTACGGGGATTCTGTTAAGGTCGGCGCCGGCAATGTGGTGGATGCGGACGGATTCCGTTTCCTGGCGGATTGCGGAGCTGATTTCATCAAGGTCGGAATTGGCGGCGGCTCCATCTGTATTACCCGGGAGACGAAGGGAATCGGACGGGGACAGGCCAGCGCTCTGATCGATGTCTGCGCGGAGAGAAACCGGTATTATGAAGAGACCGGAGTCTATGTTCCGGTGTGTTCCGACGGTGGAATTGTTTACGATCATCATATGACCCTGGCCCTGGCCATGGGTGCGGACTTTATGATGCTGGGACGGTATTTTGCCCGGTTCGATGAAAGCCCCTCCAACAAGGTCAGCCTGAACGGTACTTATTATAAGGAGTACTGGGGCGAAGGTTCCGCAAGGGCCCGGAACTGGCAGCGCTATGACCTGGGCGGAGACGCCAGACTGTCCTTCGTGGAAGGCGTGGATTCCTATGTTCCCTATGCCGGATCTTTAAAGGATAATGTGGAACTGTCCCTGAACAAGGTGCGTTCCACCATGTGCAACTGCGGAGCCCTTTCCATTCCGGAACTGCAGCAGAAAGCCAAACTGACTCTGGTTTCCGCCACCAGTATCGTGGAAGGCGGAGCTCATGACGTGACCGTCAAAGGCCAGGATTCCAATCAGCCGGTTTGAAAATCAGGTAATTATTGACAATTTGCATAAAAACAATTACAATAATTCGTTGTAATTTGTACAATGAAAACTTAATAAGGAGGTGCTCCTCGTATGCCGATTTGGTTAGCTATTATCATAGCTGTAATTACATTCTGCATCGGAGCTGTCATTTTTTGGTCTATTTCCAAAAAGAAAACCATTCAAGAGTACAACGAAAAAGTTGGAAGTGCTGAAGATAGAGCCAGAACGATTATTGACGATGCCTTGAAGACTGCGGAAAGCAAGAAGAAAGAAGCTTCTCTGGAGATCAAGGAAGAATCTATTAAAGCCAAAAATGAATTGGAAAAAGAAACAAGAGACAGACGCAATGAATTACAGAAATACGAGAAACGAGTTCTTCAGAAAGAGGAATCTGTAGACCGCAAGAACGATAAGCTGGACAAACTGCAGAACACTCTGACCCAAAAGGAAGCAGCGCTCGATAAAGAGCGTGAGGAACTCAAGATTGTTAACGAACAGCGCACAAAGGAACTGGAAAGAATTTCCGGACTCACCTCCGACCAGGCAAAAGAATTATTGTTTAAGAGTGTAGAAGAAGACGTTAAGATCGACACTGCCAGGATGATCAAGGAACTGGAAGCCAGGGCCAAGGAAGAAGCAGACAATAAAGCCAAAGAATACATTGTCAATGCCATTCAGCGGTCTGCCGCAGACCATGTATCCGAATCCACAGTGTCCGTCGTACAGCTGCCGAACGATGAGATGAAAGGCCGCATCATCGGCAGGGAGGGCCGGAATATCCGGGCTCTCGAAACCATCACCGGCGTGGATCTGATCATTGATGATACACCGGAGGCGGTGATCCTGTCAGGATTTGATCCTGTGAGACGGGAGGTTGCCAGAATCGCTCTGGAAAAACTGATCGTGGACGGCCGGATCCATCCGGCAAGGATCGAAGAAACCGTCGAGAAAGCACAGAAGGAAGTCGATAAGATCATCAAGGAAGAAGGCGAGGCAGCCATCCTCGAGGTTGGCGTGCACAGCCTGCATCCGGAACTGATCAAGCTTCTCGGTAAGATGCGTTATCGTACCAGCTACGGACAGAATGCCCTCAAGCATTCCATCGAAGTGGCGATCCTGTCAGGACTTCTGGCAGGCGAGCTGGGCTGCGACGTGCGTCTTGCCAAAAGAGCCGGACTACTGCATGATATCGGAAAGGCCATCGATCACGAGATCGAGGGATCCCATATCCAGATTGGTGTGGATCTGTGCAGAAAATACAAAGAAAATGCGACAGTGATCAATGCGGTGGCTGCCCATCACGGGGATGTGGAGCCGGAGTCTCTGATCGCATGTATCGTACAGGCGGCGGATGCCATCAGTGCAGCCCGTCCCGGTGCGAGAAGAGAGAACCTAGACACCTACACAAACAGACTTAAACAATTGGAGGACATCTGCAACGAGTACAAGGGAGTAGAGAAATCCTTCGCAATTCAGGCCGGCCGGGAGGTCCGTGTCATGGTAGTACCGGACAAGATCAGTGATGCCGATATGGTTATCATGGGACGGGATATCTGCAAACGGATCGAAGATGAACTGGAATATCCGGGACAGATCAAAGTGAATATTATACGGGAATCCAGAGTGACCAATTACGCTAAATAGTTACGAAAAAAGAACAGAGCTGCTGCATTTTATCCATGCGGCAGCTCTTTTTCATTGCGGTTTATATCTTGAAAAGACTTTATTTATAGGAAATCACATCTTCCTTTCTCTCCCGGACATGATCATCGGGACCATCGATCTCCCTGCCCAGGGTGATGGCGCAGATGAATTTGTAATTCTCCGGGAACTCCAGTTCCTCCCGTAATGCAGGATCTCCGGCCAACATAAATTCGGTGGAGGCGGTGATGCAGGTTCCGTATCCCAGGGCCTTTGCGGCCAGGCACAATGTGGCGCTGGCGCTTCCGGCGTCAAATGCGGTGAATTTATCTTCCGCGATGGAGACCACGATCACGGCCGGAGCATGGAAAAACGCATGGAAATCCGGACTTTTTGCCCGTTCCTGCAGGAAGGGAACTCCGCTTCCTTCCAGACCTTTGCGGCAGGCTTCGCTCATTTTCCCGATCAGTGCCGGATCGGTGACACAGGTAAAATGCCAGGCCTGTTTGTTCATGGCATTGGGAGCCCAGATCGCTGCGTTCACAATGGCTTTCAGATCATCGGAAGAGACCGGATCTGCGCTGTAATTTCTGACACTTTTTCTTTTCTGGATGACATTCAATACATCGTTCATAAAATGAATCTCCTTTCTGCTTCGGATCAAACGCAAAAGCCGCCTCCTGAAAGAGGGGGCGGCTTCCCGATGCGGATGGTGGGACTTGAACCCACACGATGTTACCACCGTCAGATTTTGAGTCTGATGCGTCTGCCATTCCGCCACATCCGCTAAAGTCGTGACAGATTATAACAAATTCACAGACGGGATGCAAGCTTGAAGAAGGAATAATTCCCTGCTATAATCGCTCTCAAATATTGAAGGGTTTCCATCAGAAAACCGGAATCGGGAAAGGCCAGGATGAAGAAGCATGCAGAACGAAACCATGGACAGAAATAAAATCGTCATAAGAACCAGTGTCATCGGCATCATTGCCAATCTGTTTCTGGCGGCATTCAAAGCCGTGATCGGGGTGGTTTCCAGCTCCATTGCAGTAACGCTGGACGCCGTCAATAATCTGTCGGATGCATTGTCTTCCGTGATTACGATCATCGGCGCCAAACTGGCGAATCGAAGACCCGACCGCAAACACCCCCTGGGACATGGGAGAGTTGAATATCTGAGCGCCATGATCGTGGCTGCCATCGTGTTGTATGCCGGCATTACCTCTGCGGTGGAATCCGTCAAGAAGATCATCACACCGGATACGCCGGATTATTCTGTGATTTCCCTGATCATCATTGCGGTGGCGGTGGCTGTGAAGCTGGTTCTGGGAACCTATGTCAAAAAGCAGGGGGAGAAGGTGAATTCCGGCGCATTAAAGGCCTCCGGATCGGACGCCCGGTTTGACGCGATCCTCTCGCTGTCTGTTCTGGTCTGCGCCCTGATCTTTCTGATCTTTCATGTATCCCTGGAAGCCTATGTGGGTCTTGTGATTTCCGCCTTTATCATCAAATCCGGTATCGAAATGATGCGGGAGACTCTGGACGATATTCTGGGACACCGGGCAGATTCCGAAGTGACCGCACAGATCAAAGCGCTGATTAATGAAGAGCCGGAGGTTAAGGGTGCCTATGACCTGATGCTCAATGATTACGGTCCGGGAAAACAATACGGGTCTGTGCATATTGAGGTGCCGGATACCATGCGGGTTTCCGAACTGGATGCGCTGACCCGCCGGCTCGAAGCCCGGGTGTATCAGGAAACCGGCGTGTTTCTGACCGGGATCGGCGTATATTCCTATAATACCAGCGATGAGGAGGCGGTCCGGATCCGGAACAAGGTGCAGGAGATCGTACTTTCCTACGACTGGGCCCTGCAGATGCATGGATTTTATGTGGACACCGAAAAGAAAACCATGCGCTATGATGTGGTCCTGAGTTTTGATATCCCCGCAGAACAGGGACTTAAGACTTTATATGAAGAGATGCGGATTCATTTTCCGGAATATCAGTGTATGATTGCCCCGGATGTGGATATTTCCGATGTTTAATCCGGCTTCCGGGAGGTGACCTGCATATCCAGATAATACAGGTCCCCGTTTTCTGCCTTCGAATAATTCTTCAGAAAATTATAATAGATCTCCACTTCCTCCTTCGGGTATTCATGCTTTTTGCCGTCCACCTTGATCCACTGGCAGATCGGCAGAAAATTCTGGCTCCGGAAGGTGTAGATCGTGAACTTTCCTTTCTTCTCACACTGATAGAACTCCTGCGCAAATCCGTAGAGCGCTCTCCAGTATTCCAGATGACGGATCGCCGGGGTGTCATCAATATCCGCGGTCATATGATAATAGCTGAGATAGGGATCCTCTGTCCCGTAGGAGAACAGAATCGCCACTTCATGGATCGCTCCCTCCACAGGGCCATAGTATTCTTCATCGAAGTAAACAGGTGCGCTGACCGCAGCGGCGGCAAACAGATCCGAACAGCGGACTGCGAGATTCTGCGCCATTCCGGCTCCGTTGGAAAACCCCGTTACATACATCCGGGACCGGTCGATCCGGTAGCTGCTGCAGACAGATTCCACCAGATAGCGGAGAAACTCCAGTTCCTCGGAAGAATTCTGCCAGTAATGCTGGGTGCCGCTCAGGTACAGGGAAGAAGGATAGAGTATAATGCAGTTCTCCTTCGCGGCGGTTTCATGCCAACCGGTCCGGATAATCATATCCTGGCCGTTTCCGCCATTGCCGTGAAGACACAGGATCAGCTTCGCCGGATCGGTTCCTCTGTAATAGGAGTCCGGGACATAGATCCAGTAATCCCGCTGCTGTCCCTCCAGCTGAAGCCGGTTATAAGAAAAATGAATATCCGGAATCCCGAAAACTTCTCCTCCGGTGACCGAATCCCGGAAACAGATCCGGTCTTTTAAAACCACCGTGAGAAAGTTTCTGGTGAGGTTCGCGCAGATTTCCTGGGTATAGAGTTCAGATTCTCTGCTGAAGACCACCATACCCATATGCTGCTGGGAAGTTCTGATCTTGCCGGCGGTGGAAGTGACCGGCAGATACAGTTCATCCGCAAATCTCGTATAATAGGATTGCAGAGCGGAACCGCTGATCCGGTTACGGGTTTTCCAATAGGCCAGAGTATGGGTCAGATCACTGGTTTTAGAGGATGCCATGAAGTACACACTTAATGGGCTTTTGTTCTCTGCAAATTCTTCTCCGTCCAGAATATCCTGGGAAAGACCCTCTCCGCCTAAAGAGATGAGACCGGTATACCGGTCGGTATGAAGTGCCGCTTCCCAGACCGCAAAATTCGCCGCTCCTTCGTACCCCAAAAGAAATACAGGGGTTTCTCCGGACGTTTGCAGGATCTGCCGGCAGACGGATTCATAATAGGAGACTGCCGATTCCCGGTCGGTCCAGTCTGTCCGGAGAAGATACAGATCAATTCCGTCCATCAGGGAGAAAAATCCCCATTCGGTCTGTTCCATGAATTCCTCCGGATCCTTCTCTTCCGGAAGAAGGATCAGACAGGTGACGGAAGACCCCCCGGGACGATCCGGAAGAAGCTGGTAATAAGAGCCTTCGGAGTCCGGGACCAGAACGGCTGCCTGGGCGGAAGAGTCTCCGCGGCTTTCTTCTTCACGGCTGTCCCCGGGCTGGCCGCTGTCGGAAGCAAACGAAAAAGCCGGAACACAGAATACGAGAAGCGTAAACAGCAAAACAGCAGAAAGACGGAATTTCAGAATTTTCATACAGACCTCCCAATTTACTTCAGAATAACAGATCAAACTAAAATGTACCTAAAAAAGTTAAAAATGAGATCACCTTCATTCACTTGATATAAAACAGGGGAACGTGTATACTTCTCCTGTAGTTTTATAGTAGTTCGGATCCAGATCCGAAGGATTAGAACAGGAGGGCAATATGGGATTTTTAGACAATTTAAGTAAAGGTTTTTCCGACTTCACCAACTCTACGATCCAGAAAGGGAAGGATGTTGCCAATGTTGCCAAATACAGTCGAATGATCTCCGATGAAGAAAAATCCATGACGCGGGTATTTGAACAGATCGGAAAGGAATATTTTGCAGCCCACAGTGAGGACTTTGAAGAGGAATTCGCAGAACTGATCGGAAGCATAAAGGAAGCACAGGCAAGGATAGAGGAATACAAGGAAGCCATCAAGGAATTGCAGGGCATTACCAAATGCGAACAGTGCGGTGCGGATGTGCCCAGCGGATCCGCCTTCTGCCCGGAGTGCGGCGCCAGAGTACGGGTGGAGAAGGAACCGGAGGATATTTCCGAAGAGGCTCCGAGACGGCTGTTCTGTATGGAGTGCGGTGCCATGATTATTCCCGGATCCAAGTTCTGCACGACCTGCGGACACAAAGTGGAAGACCCTCTGACACAGGAGGAACTTCCGCCGGAAGGGCCGGAGAAAGAAAATGAAGAAGATCATGACGAAGATGCGCAGGTGTAGTTGACAGAAAGATCCGGTTGATTTATTCTTTATAAAATATGCCTTGAACTCAAGGTGCAATATAACAATAGCAGGAGGATTATTATGATTTTTGAAACAATTGCGGAACTGATCGCAGAAAGAAACGAATGTGATGTTGCTGACATCAAGAGAGAGACTCTGTTTTCCGATCTCGGGATTGATTCCCTGGATACTGTGGAAATGCTGATGGATCTGGAAGATAAACTCGGCGCAGAGATCGAACTGGATGAGAAGGTTACGACCGTCGGCGAGCTGTGCGATTTTATTGAGCGCAAGATCGGCTGATCAGGGACTCGGTATTTTTTAATAATGGCATGAGAACAAGAGTGAATTTTATTTCACTCTTGTGTTTGCGGGTCGAAACAGGACGGAGGAAGAGATGATTAAATCAGTTATTTGCGATATTTTAGGGATTGAATATCCTGTATTTCAGGGCGGTATGGCCTGGGTCGCTGACGGAAAGCTTGCAGCAGCCGTTTCCAACGGCGGAGGGCTCGGGATCATTGCCGGAGGCAATATGCCGGCGGATTTATTAAAAGAGCAGATCAGGATTGCCCACTCCCTGACTGACAAACCCTTCGGAGTCAATATCATGCTTCAGAGTCCCTTCGTCGATGATGTGGCAGCCCTGGTATGTGAGGAAAAGGTGGCCGTGGTGACCACCGGCGCCGGCAATCCTGCCAAATATATGGAAAGCTTTCATAATGCCGGGATCAAGGTGATTCCTGTAGTTGCATCCGTCGCCATGGCGAAGCTGATGACCCGGGTAGGAGCGACGGCCCTGATCGCTGAGGGTGGAGAAAGCGGCGGACATGTAGGAGAACTGACCACCATGGTTCTGGTTCCCCAGATCGTGGATGCCACGGATCTGCCTGTGATCGCAGCCGGCGGGATCGCAGACGGCAGAGGATTTGCCGCAGCACTGATGCTGGGAGCCTGCGGAGTCCAGATGGGAACCCGGTTCTTAAGCGCTTATGAATGTACCATCCATCCGGTTTATAAAGAAAAGATCCTGAAAGCAACGGATCTGTGCACCATGGTAACCGGAAAGAGGCTGGGCCATCCGGTCAGAAGTCTGCGCACCCAGTTTGCAAGAGATTATTCCAAACTGGAATACAGCGATACTCCGGACGAGGTGCTGGAGCAGATGGGCGTCGGAACCCTGAGAAAGGCCGTGGTGGACGGCAATCTGAAGGAAGGAACCTTCTTGTCCGGACAGATCGCAGCTATGGTTCATAAAGAGCAGCCGGCGGCAGAGATTATCAGAGAAGTTTGTGAAGAAGCGGAACCGATTCTTCTGGGGGCATCAAAATGGGTAAAATAGTATTTGTATTTGCAGGACAGGGGGCACAGGCCCCCGGCATGGGCAAGGGATTCTATGAGTCTTCCGAGGCCGCAAGAGCGGTATTTGACGCAGCGGACCACATAAGGCCCGGGACCAGCCGGATGTGCTTTGACGGAACGGAAGAAGAACTTCAGGAAACCCGTAATACGCAGCCCTGTCTGTTTACGGTAGAGATGGCGATCGCGGCAGCCCTCCGGGAAGCCGGGATTCAGGCGGATATGACCGCGGGATTTTCCCTGGGAGAGCTTTCGGCCCTGACCTATGCAGGCGTCATGTCCCTGGAGGACGGCCTGCAGGCGGTGATGAAGAGGGGAGAGCTGATGCAGGAGGCATCCCTCGCCCATGAGACCTCCATGGCAGCGATCATTAAGCTGTCCAATGATGAGATCCGGACGATCTGCAGTGAATTTGAACATGTCTATCCGGTCAATTTCAACTGCCCGGGACAGACCTCCGTTTCCGGAGACGCACAGGAGATGCTGGTCTTTGCCGACCGGGTCAAGGATGCCGGAGGACGTGCCCGTTTTCTGAAAGTCAGCGGAGCCTTCCATTCTCCCTATATGAAGACGGCAGCAGAAGGATTCGGAGCGGTTCTGGACGGGATCACCCTTTCAGAGCCTTCGGTTCCGGTTTATTCCAACTGTACTGCGAACCCTTATACAAAGGAGATCCGGGATACCCTGGTTTCCCAGATTGATCATCCGGTCCAGTGGGAAGTGATCATCCGCAATATGATCGCAGAGGGCGCGGATACCTTTGTGGAAATCGGGCCCGGAAAGACCCTGACCGGACTGATCAAGCGGATTAACGGGGACGTGAAACTGTATAATGTTGCGGTTCCGGAAGACCTGGAAGCGCTTGTGAGGTGAGAGATGTTAAAAGGACATACAGCGATTATTACCGGCGGATCCCGGGGCATCGGGGCTGCCGTATCGGAAAAGCTGGCTTCTTTGGGAGCGGATATCGCGGTGATCTATGCGGGAAGCACGGAGCTGGCGGAGCAGGTCTGCAGAAAATGTGAAGAGACCTATAAGGTAAAGGCCAGGGCATATCAGTGCAATGTGGCGGATTTTGAGCAGACAAAGGAAGTGGTGCAGAAGATCCGCGCCGACTTTGAAAATATCGGGATCCTTGTAAATAACGCCGGGATCACCCGGGACGGTCTGATCGCGATGATGAAGGAATCCGCCTTCGATGAAGTGATCGATACCAATCTGAAGGGTGCCTTTAATATGATCCGTCATACCTGCGGAATCTTTATGAAAGGGAAATACGGCAGAATCGTCAATATCAGCTCTGTGTCCGGGCTGACCGGCAATCCGGGGCAGATCAATTACTCCGCCTCCAAGGCAGGGATCGTGGGACTGACCAAATCGGTTGCCCGGGAGCTGGCATCCAAAAATATTACCTGCAACGCGGTGGCCCCCGGCTTTATCAGTACGGATATGACGAAGGATCTGGCTCAGGATAATGAGTCCATCCTGTCAGCGATTCCGCTGAAACGGGCCGGAAGGCCGGAAGACGTGGCGGATGCAGTTGCGTTCCTCGTATGCGCGGACTATATTACCGGAGATGTCATACGGGTGGACGGCGGAATGGCCATGTGATTACAGTGAAGTGAGGAGTACATAAAGTATGAATGAAGAGATCATCCGCAACTATGCGGAGTTAATGAAGGAGCTGGATCTTACGGGACTGGAGATCGAAGAGGAGAACCGGAAGATCCGGCTGGAGCGGATGGCTTCCGCGCCTCCGGTTCTGCCTGTTCCGATTCCTCATCCGGCACAGGAGGCCGCGAAGGAGACGGAAACTGCTTCCTCCGGATATGAGGAGGTCCGTTCACCGATGGTCGGCGTCTTCTATCAGGCTCCGGCGGAAAATGCAGATCCCTTTGTCAAGGTGGGAGACCGGGTGAAGAAGGGCGATACCTTATGCATTATTGAAGCTATGAAGCTGATGAATGAAGTGACAGCAGAGCAGGACGGCGTGATTCAGGAAATCTGCGTGAAGAACGGAGATACAGTGGAATACGGTACAGTCCTGTTCCTGATGGGGGAATGATATGAAGATAGAAGAGATTAAGGAGATCCTGCCCCACAGAGACAATATGCTTCTTCTGGATGAAGTGGTTCAGGAAGAGGATATTGCGCACGGTTATTATAAGATCCCGGAGGATGCGTTCTTCCTGAAGGGACATTTTCCCGGAGCTCCCGTGGTTCCCGGCGTGATCCTGTGTGAGATTCTGGCGCAGTCCACCTGCATACTTTTAAAGGATCAGATGACGGCGGGAAAGATGCCGATGTATACAGGACTCAATAATGTCCGGTTCAAATCCCCGGTTTATCCGGGAGATGTGTTTGAGACCAGGTGCCGCATTACAAGGAGCAAATTCCCCTTCTTCTTTGCGGAAGGGTCCGGATATGTCGGTGATCGGTTGTGTGTTAAAGCAGAATTTTCTTTTGCTATTACGGAGAATAAAGTATGTTTTCAAAAATCCTGATCGCAAACCGCGGCGAGATCGCGGTTCGGATCATAAGGGCCTGTAAGGAGATGGGAATCTCAACAGTTTCCGTATATTCGGAAGCGGACCGGGATGCCCTGCATGTACAGCTGGCGGATGAAAGCTACTGCATCGGAAAGGCAGCGGCCTCTGACAGTTATCTGAACGAAGAGCGGATCATCAGCGCGGCACAGATCTCCAAGGCACAGGCCATTCATCCGGGATACGGATTTTTATCGGAGAATCCCCATTTTGCGCAGTTATGCAAAAAGTTCGGGATCGTATTTATCGGACCGGATCCGGAGGTAATGGAACGGGTCAGTGATAAAGCCGAAATCAAGAAAATGATGGAGAATACGAATCTGCACCCGATCCCGGGTACGGATGCGCTGGCCTCCCTGGAAGAAGCCCTGGAGTGTGCGGAACGGATCGGATATCCGGTGATGCTGAAGGCCTGCTTCGGAGGCGGCGGAAGAGGAATCCGTCTCATCGAGAGTGAAGAGGATCTGAAGCGGGAGTATCCCCTTGCGGTGTCCGAAAGCGAGGCAGCCTTCGGGGACGGCAGTTTATATCTGGAAAAGTATATTTATCCGGCCCGTCATATAGAGATGCAGATCATCGGCGATGAGGCCGGGAATGTGATCTGTCTCGGGGAAAGAGACTGTTCCATTCAGCGCCGTCATCAGAAGCTGATCGAGGAATCTCCGTCTCCCGGCGTCAATGACATTCAAAGACAGGCTCTGATCCGGGATGTGACGGATGCGGTAAAGAAGATGGGATATTCCGGAGTCGGAACGTTAGAGTTTCTGATGGATACCCAGGGGAATTTCTGGTTCATGGAGATGAATGTGAGGCTGCAGGTGGAGCACTGCGTTACCGAGGCCCTGACCCGGATCGATATGGTGAAATGGCAGATCCGGACCGCCGCCGGCGTGACGCTTCCCTTCAAACAGGAAGATATCAACCTGAACGGCTCCTCCATCGAATGCCGGATCAATGCGCTGGCGCCGGGAAGGCTGCAGGCCTGTCATATTCCGGGAGGCCCGTTCTTAAGGTTTGACGGCGGAGTGATCCCCGGGACTATGGTAAGCCCCTTCTATGATTCCATGATCGGCAAACTGATTGCCTATGCCAGCACCCGGGAAGAAGCCGTCCGGAAGATGCGTTCGGCTCTGTGTGAAATCATTTTCAACGGAGTGGAGACAAATATTCTGGAACAGCTGAATATCATCACCGATCCCAGGTTCGCGTCCGGAGATTACGATCTCACATTTATGGAAGGAAGGTGAGTAAATGGCGACATTTTTGAAATTCCTGTTCCATTCCAGAAATGAACTGGAGACGGGAGGAAGAAGTTCGCTTCCGGTCCAGGAGGATGCCAGCGAGCCGGAAAAGGTCTGTCCCAACTGTCATCTTTCCATTCCCTTAAGCCGTTTATGGGCCAATGACAATACCTGCACCTGCGGATTTCATTTCCGGATGAGCGCGCTGCAGCGGATCGCCTTCATTGCGGACGAAGATACCTTCTCCGAGATGTTTTCGGATGTCAGCACCAGGGATCCGATTCAGTTCCCGGGATATCAGAAAAAGCTGGAGATGACGCGGATCTCCAGCAAAGAGGACGAAGCCGTCATCTGCGGAACGGTACGGATCGGCGGAGTGGAGTGCTGTATTTTTGTCATGGAGCAGTATTTCATGATGGGCAGCATGGGAACCGCCGTCGGGGAGCGGATCACAAGGACCTTCGAGTATGCCAGTGAACATAAGCTTCCGGTGGTGGGGTTTACGGTATCCGGCGGAGCCAGAATGCAGGAAGGATTGTTTTCCCTGATGCAGATGGCCAAGACCAGCGGAGCGGTGAAACGGCACAGTGATCTGGGACTGTTCTATCTTGTTGTGCTGACAGATCCGACCACCGGCGGCGTAACCGCCAGCTTTGCCATGGAAGGAGACGTGATCCTGGCGGAGCCCGGAGCTACGGTGGGATTTGCCGGTGCCAGGGTCATTGAGCAGACTACCCGGAAGACGCTTCCGAGGGGATTCCAGACCGCCGAATTCCTGCTGGATCATGGGTTTGTGGACGCGATCGCGCCCCGGAATATCCAGAAGAATATGATCGCCGAACTGTTGAAATTACATACTACAGGTGAGGAAGATGAGCAGTAATACAGCATACGAGAAAGTGAAGATTGCCAGAAGCAACAAACGGCCGACGGCAGTTGATTATATCGACCATCTGCTGACGGATTTTATAGAACTGCACGGAGACAGAAGATTTTCCGATGACGGAGCCATTGTCGGCGGGATCGCCAGGCTGAACGGCCGTCCCATCACGGTGGTGGGCATTGAGAAGGGCCGCAATACCAAGGAACGGATGCAGCATTCCTTCGGATCTCCCAATCCGGAGGGTTACCGCAAAGCCCTGAGGCTGATGAAGCAGGCGGAGAAGTTCCACCGTCCGCTTCTTTGTCTGGTGGATACCTCCGGCGCCTACTGCGGGATCGGTGCCGAAGAACGGGGACAGGGACAGGCGATCGCTGAGAACCTGATGGAAATGATGACATTGAAGGTTCCCGTGATCTCCATCGTGATTGGCGAAGGCGGAAGCGGCGGAGCTCTGGCGCTGTGTGTTGCAGACCGGGTCTGGATGCTGGAAAATGCAATTTATTCCGTGATTTCACCGGAGGGATGCGCCAGCATTTTGTGGAAGGATTCCGCGAAGGCGGCGGAAGCGGCGGAGAATTTGAAGCTGACAGCACAGGACAGTCTGTCGAACGGACTGATTGAGAAGGTGATCCCGGAGGAGACCCTCGGGGAGGAGACATTCTATGAATCCCTGAAGAATCAGCTGATCTCGGAATATGAGATTCTGGCGGGCCTTGAACTGCCCGATCTGCTGGAACAGAGATATCAGCGGTTCCGCAGAATCGGCTGTTTCGAAACGATTGATGAATAAGGAACATCCCGGAGCATGCCTTTGTGAAGGAGATCCGGGATGATCTCTAATTAAGGAGGAAAGCATGAGAAGAGTGGTTGTAACAGGGATGGGCATTGTAAGCCCTCTCGGAAATGAAGTTCCGGTTTTCTGGGAGAACATCAAGAACGGCGTTTGCGGGATCGGCCCCATCACGAAGTTCGATACGACGGATTATAAGGTCAAGGTGGCCGGAGAAGTTCATGATTTTGACGCCAGGCAGTTCATGGATAAAATGGATGTGCTGCACAGCGATATTTATACCCAGTTTGCAATCGGAGCAGCGATTCAGGCTGTGGAGGAAAGCAAGATCATCGGAACCGTGGACGAGACCCGGATCGGCGTTTATATCGGCACCGGGATCGGCGGGATCGACACCTTCATGAAGGAACATACCAAGCTGACGGAGAAGGGACCGAGAAGGGTTTCTCCCTTCTTTATTCCCATGATGATTGCCAATATTGCCTCCGGAATGATTGCGATCCGTTATCAGTGCAAGGGACCGGCAATGCCGGCTGTGACCGCCTGCGCATCCGGGACCAATGCCATCGGAGAGGCCATGCGGCTGATCCGCCACGGATATGCCGACGCCATGATTACAGGCGGAGCGGAAGCCACCGTCAATGCCCTGGCTGCTGCCGGATTTTCCACAATGCAGGCACTGAGCTTCTCAGAGGATCCTCTGGCCGCCTCCCTTCCGTTTGATATCCGCAGAAGCGGATTTGTTATGGGAGAAGGCGCCGGCGTCCTGGTGCTGGAAGAATATGAACATGCCGTAGCGAGAGGTGCTCATATTTACGCGGAATTATGCGGATACGGCGCCACCTGTGACGCTTATCATATGACAGCTCCCCATCCGGAAGCGGAAGGTGGTGCCAAAGCCATTGAGCTGGCATGGCAGGAAACGGGCCTGGATACCGACAAGGTGTACTACAATGCCCATGGAACCGGTACGCCGATGAATGACAAGGCCGAGACCATCGCGGTAAAGAAAGCCCTCGGAGAAGATCGGGCAGGAAAGATCCTGATCAGCTCCACCAAATCCATGACCGGCCATATGCTGGGTGCTGCCGGTGCTGCGGAGGCTGTGATCTCCGTGCTGGCCCTGACAGAGGGAATTGCTCCTCCGACCATCGGCCTGACACAGCCGGATCCGGAATGTGACCTGAACTATACCCCGTTAAAGGCCGTAAAGAGCGAGTTCGATGTGGCCATATCCTCCTCCCTCGGCTTCGGCGGTCACAATGCCTGCATTGCATTCAGAAAGGCAGGTGTATGAACCGGATGGAGAAAAGAAAGATTGTCATCACCGGCATGGGTGCCGTGACGCCCGTCGGGATCGGAGTCTCTGCTTACTGGAACTCCCTGACGGAGGGCGCCTGCGGGATCGATGAGATCCGTGGACTGGATGTCTCGGATCTGACGGTCAGACGTGCCGGTCAGGTGAAGGATTTTAACCCGAAGGAGTTCCTGTCCATGAAGCTGGTGCAGGATCTGGAACCCTATATGCAGTATGCATATGTTTCCGCCCTGGAGGCGGTGGCGCAGAGCGGTCTTAATACCGACAGCAGCCGGGTCGGGATCGTGATGGGAAGCGCTTTGAGCGGGATCTGCATTATCGGAGAGACCAATCAGCAGCTGGCTCTGAATCAGAAGGCTGCCGGCCCCAAGTTCCTGACGAAAGCCATGGGAAATATAGCGGCCGCCCAGTTTTCCATTAATCATAAGATCAAAGGCCCCAGCCTGACCGTAAGTACTGCCTGTTCTTCCGGAGGCGATGCCATAACCATCGCTTCCATGCTGATCCGTTCCGGTGCAGCGGATGCCATGATCGTGATGGCGGGTGAAGCCGCTATCTGCAAGCCATTGATCCAGAGCCTGACCAAAACAGGCGCCCTGTCCAAAACCGGGGAAAGCCGTCCCTTCGATAAGGACCGCAACGGATTTGTTCTGGGAGAGGGCGGAGGAGCTTTGGTTCTGGAAAGTGAAGATACCGCGACGGCCAGAGGCGCCAGAGTGATTGCCCGCCTGCTTGGATGCGCCAACAACACGGATGCTTTCAATCCGGTTTCTCCGGATCCCAGTGGCAGCGGTGCTGCGGACTGCATGAAACTGGCGCTTGCGGATGCCGGGATCAGCGCGGATGAAATCGATTACATCAATGCCCACGGAACTGCAACAAAGATGGGTGATATCGCGGAATCCAATGCGGTCCGGATGGTATTCGGCGAGCGGCCGGTCCTGATCAGCTCCACCAAAGGAATCACGGGACATATGATGGGCGCCGGCGGAATCACCGAGCTGATCGCCTGCGTGAAGATCATGGAAACCGGAATCATTCCGCCCAATGTGGGATTTTCCGAAGCGGATCCGGAATGTGCCGTGAATGTGCCGAAGGATCGTCTGGAGGGCCAGACCATCCGGGCAGCCATGTCCAACGCCCTGGGCTTTGGCGGCCAGAACTCCTGCATTATCGTAGGGCGTGTATAAATACTGACGCCGCACCGGATCATAAGATCCAAAGCTTATACAAAGCAATGATTCTTAACAAAAAGCTGCCGACGGGGTTCTTCCTCCGGCGGCTTTTTCTTTTGAATCAGGTGTTTTTTGTGCATTTTCCGGTAATGTGAAAATTTAGTTAAATAAAGTGGCTTGTTATTGTAGTTTCCCGGGATTTCCTGTAAAATTCACAGGACATAAAGATGGCATTTTATGAATGCCGAGATCAGAAAAGAGGTAAAACAAGTATGAAGAAAACGATTGCTTTATTATTATCCCTGCTTTTGTCAGTGCTGCTGATCGGATCCTTAACCTTCGCGGAAGAAAGCGGAGAGATCGCACCGGAGGAGATCGCAGAGGCTGCAGAAGAGACTGCGGAGACAGCAGCACAGGAGACTGCGGAAGTTTTGGAAGAAGACGCAGTGGAAGTACCGGAGGAGACAGCGGATGATCTTGCCGATTCCCTCGGGGATAGTGCCGCTGTTGCTGCCGAAGTAAATCTGAGCGCAGAAGGAGAAGTGGAAGTCGATGATTATTCCGTGATAGAGATCCCCGAAAATGCCGTTCAGGTCACCGACGAGGAAATCGACAGCTACATTAACAGCATGCTGAATTATTCGGCGGTTTCTGAGCAGATCGCAGAAGGTACGGCAGAAGAAGGCGATGCGGCCAATATTGATTTCTCCGGCGTTCTGGAAGGAGAGGAAGAACCCTTCGCCGGCGGAACCGCACAGGGATATGAGATCACGCTCGGTTCCGGCATGTTTATTCCCGGATTTGAAGAGCAGGTGATCGGCCATGCATACGGGGAAACCTTTGATATCAATGTGACCTTCCCGGAAGAATATACAGAAGAACTGGCCGGTAAAAATGCAATCTTTACGATTACTTTGAATTATAAGACGGTTACGACAATCCCCGAACTGACGGATGAATTTGTGCAGGAGTTCTCTGCAGCCCAGCTGGATACCCAGCTTCAGACGGTGGAAGAGCTGAGAGAGTATACCCGGGATTATCTGTACCGCAACAAACTCTATGATGCCATTTTCTCCGCCATCGGTCCTAAGATCCATGTGGTAACCTATCCGGAAGACCTTTTTGAGCTTCTGAAAGCATATAATCTGGAATCCCTGGAGTATTATGTCAGCATGTATGCAGCCAGCGGACTGGAAGGATATGATGCGGATATGATCGCTCAGATCAGCGGATTTGCGTCTGCCGATGATTATTGCAATCAGTATGCGATGAACGACCTGAATACGATCCTTCTCATCGATAAGATCGCCAAAGACAAAGGCATTGAGATCACCGATGAAGAACTGGATTCCTATGTCAGCGGCATGATTGATGCCAACGGACTCACCGGAGTTTATACCGTGGAAGAATTTAAGGAGATCAGCGGAGAAGCCTGGGTGACCATTGCGAAGTACAATGTTCTCCTTTCCAAGGTTCTGGAATCCCTGGAAGAAAATGTGGTGTTTGTGGAAGGAAGCATGTCCTATGCGGATTTCCAGAGTGCTGAAGTGGATGCAGAAGTCAGCCTGGATCTGTATGTACAGGCAACCCAGAACTGGTACGACGGAGCCATGTCTGTTTATGCAGCAGACAGAGACGGCGGCTATTTTATCTACAATCTGGCCTGCTCTGAAGAAGACGCACAGAATCTGGTCCCCGGAACGAAGATTCATGTGACCGGTTACAAATCCGAATGGTCCGGTGAGATCGAGATCGCGGACGCCGCATTTGAAATCATGGATGACGGCGACACCTACGTTGCTTCTACAATCGATGCCACGGCATTACTGGGAACCGAGGAACTGGTCAACCTCATGAATCAGAAGGTATCCTTTGCCGGTCTGACGGTGGAAGCTTCCCAGGATGCTGACGGCAATGAAGCCGCATTCCTCTACAATTACGATGGATCCGGTACCCAGGGGGATGATCTTTACTTTAATGTTTCCCTGAACGGAACCACCTACACCTTTACCGTTGAGTCTAATCTCTGCGGAGCCGATACCGAAGTTTACAAGGCAGTGAAAGGTCTGAATGTCGGCGATGTGATCGACGCGGAAGGATTCCTTTACTGGTATAACGGGGCCAATCCTCATATCACCTCTGTGACTGTCAAATAAAGAGTCTGCAGATCAGCCTAAGCGGGCGTGCCGGCATCAGCATGCACTTGCCGGTCCTTGCAGTAGGAGCCACTATATCCGGCTCTGAAACAGGTTTTCAGAAGATTCTATCGCAATGCGTGAGCTTTTCGTCAAGTTCTGTCGGAAATCTCACGCATTGCTGCAATTTTTGGAACTTCTGCACCATAGGTGCCGCTATCTGGCGATGCAGGAAAATATTCTTCGGAAGGTAAATTCTGAAAAAGCTTATAAATTCCATATGCAGCCTTCCGTTTTCCAGCAAATCACCGGAAATCCGGAAGGTAATTTCAGAAAAAGCCTGGAAACTTCATACCCGACCTTCCTCTCTTACTCTGTATCCGTCGTCCGCTGAAGTACACCTTGAGTGAATCGCCTGATCCAGATGCCGGTGGCTTTTGTATCCGTTATTTTCTGAAAGCCGCAAGTTGCGGAGACAGCTGTCTTTAAATGTATCCTCTTATCGAAAATAATGCCTGATTACACGTACAGGAATATGCGTAGTCTGAAGGTCTTTGGGTGATCAGCGAAATAATTGCCAATTACTATCCCTGCGCTGATCCGGAAAACAGCTTCCTGTATACTATAAACGGTAAAAGACAAGCACCTTGAAAAAAGAAAATACCTCAAGTACAGTTGAATTATTACTGACCTGCCAGTTGGTAAAATTCAAACAATACGAGAGGTATCTAAAATGAATGGTAATCGTAAAAAGGGAAAAAAGCAAGCAGC
>JAFUBX010000073.1 GCA_017459985.1 Parasporobacterium sp. | reverse complement strand
TGTGACGGACTGCCTGAAGCACGATCCGAAATCGAGAGTTGCCATTGAATGTCTGATCAAAGATAACCATGTGATCATTGCCGGGGAGCTGACCAGCACCCATAAGCCGGATTACCGGGCTCTTGTGGACAGCGTCTTTACGAAGATCGGCTGGGAACGGATGGGCTGCGGAAATCCCGTCCTTTATGCAGGCCCGGACATTGGGATTCTGGTAAAGGAGCAGTCGGCGGATATCGCACTCGGCGTGGACAAGGGCGGAGCCGGTGATCAGGGCATCATGTACGGTTTTGCTACAAACGAGACGCCGGAGCTGATGCCGATCCCATTCATGGTGGCGACGCGCTTTTTGCAGATCCTGCGTAACCATCCGAGCAGGATGTTCCGGGCCGATGCCAAGGCCCAGGTATCCTTTGATTACGACACCGGCAGGATCACGACCTTCCTCTGCAGCGTGCAGCATAGCCCGGATGTGGAGGTGGCGGATTTTAGGCATATCATTGAGTCAATCATGGTGCTTGCCGCATCCGAGTATGTTTTGAATACTGATTTTGAAAAGCTGGTCAATCCGACCGGCAGGTTTGTGATCGGCGGGCCGTATGCGGACTGCGGGGTTACCGGCAGGAAGCTGGCCTGTGATACCTATGGCGGGATTGGGCATATCGGCGGCGGTGCGCTGTCCGGAAAAGACCCGACGAAGGTTGACCGCTCGGCTGCCTACATGGCTCGGAAGATTGCGCGGGATATCGTGCTCTCCGGGTATGCAGATAAGTGTGAGGTGCAGCTGGCTTATGCCATTGGCGTCCTGCAGCCGGTAGCTGTGTATATCGACTGTTTCGGCACGGAATACCAGAACCCGGAATTCATAAACCGCTACGTCAGGGAAAACTATGATCTGACACCAAAGGGCATTATAAGGGATCTGGATCTGCTCTCCGTTGACTACAACAAGGTCAGCAGTTACGGGCACTTCGGGAAGCAGGGCCTTCCCTGGGAGATGTGATGCCGTCCCGTGTCAACGTCCCCTGCAGGCACCCGGGCTGTCCAGCCCTTATCCCATATGGGCAGAAGTACTGCGAGGAGCATAAGAAGCTCCACCCGGAAGCGACGCGCTCGGCCAGCAGCCGTGGCTATGGTGCGGCGTGGCAGCGGGAGAGCAAACGCTTTTTATCCATGCCGGAGCACAGGCTCTGTGAGGAATGCCTGAAGGACGGACGCTACGTCAAGGCAACCGTGGTCGACCATATCAAACCGCACCGGGGAGATCCGGTTCTCTTCTGGGATCGGAGCAACTGGTGCGGCCTTTGTAAGAGCTGTCATGACAAAAAGACCGGTCGGGAAGACAGCCATCCGACCTACCATTACTGATTCCATGCGGGACGAAAGTCAAAGCGCAGCCCCGGGGGCCGGGTATGAATCTCTAAAAGGCCAGCCCCCACAGACCGCCGCCCCCTCTCGCGTGCATTTCCGCGAAATTCATAGGGCGGGGGTAAGGCTGTCCCATACGGTAACAAAACATAGATATTTCCAAGATCCTCCTCTTCAGATCAAAGGGCGTAAAACTGTGAAAACACCTGTGATTCCACGGGAAATCGGCAGATTTTACGCCTTTTTATGTGTCCGGGAGGACATTTGAAACGACAGAGAAAGCAAGCCATGCGGGGACGAAAATGCCTCCGCTTTTTTCATGCCTTTTTTACAGAAAATCGCAAAATCCATAGGGCTTTCATTGCCACATGAAAGGGGGCGTATCCGGTGGTCGAATTTGAAAAAGTGGACATGGATGAATTCATCGCCGGATGCGTGCAGCGGTTCTGCCCGGTGTGCGGGACACAGATCCAGCAGAAGGAAACCGGCAGGCCCCGGAAATTCTGCTCCGATCCCTGCAGGCGTAGGTACTGGAAGGCCCATCCGAAACCGGAACAGTGGGATTCCTACCATGAGCAGGTCTGCCCGGTCTGTGGCCGGACGTTTTTTGCCCAGCATGAAAACAAAAGGCAGAGAAGATATTGCAGCCGGGCCTGTGCCAACCGGGGCCGGACGCTGAAAGGAGATACTTATGCAGAATGATGAATTAGCAATCCAGACGCAGGATACCTTTACCGATCTGGAGGATCTGGATATGCAGTTCTTCCGCTTCGATGAACTGAATCCCGCATCCTATAACCCGAGAAAGAAATTGAAACCCGGCGACAAGGAATATGAAAAACTCAAGACTTCGATACAGACCTTCGGGTATGTCGATCCGATCATCGTCAATGTCGCCAACAACAATACGGTGATCTCCGGCCACCAGCGCATGCAGGTCATGATGGATCTGGGGAGGGTCGGCGCGAAATGTGTCGTCGTCTCCTACGATCTGGAGCATGAAAAAGCGCTCAACATCACCATGAACAATGTAAATGGTGAGTGGGATGTTAAGAAGCTGGCCGATGTTCTGGATTCCTTAAAGGAAGCGGATTTCGACCTGGGGAAGGCCAGCATCGATGAAGAACAATATAACGACGTCATGTCGCAGGCATACGACAAGAACATAAAGGAAGATGACTTCGATGTGGGGTCGGAGCTGAAGCAGCCTGCGTTCTCAAGGCCCGGGGATATCTGGCACATCGGCAGACACACTGTGATCTGCGGCGACAGTACCGATCCGGTGACCTATGAAAAGCTGCTCGGCGACCGGAAGGTCAATCTGGTGCTGACGGATGCCCCGTACTTTGTCAATCTCCAGAACAAGTCCGGCAAGATCGCCAATGACAACCTGAATGATAAGGAAGCCTATGAGTTCCTCATGAAGGTCTTTTCCAACTTCAAAAACGCGATGGCAGGTGATGCGTCTTTTTATGAGTTCTATGCAACCATGAAGAGCCGCATTTTCTATGACGCTTTTGAGGATGCCGGTTTCCGTGTCGGGGCACAGCTGGTCTGGAAGAAGCCAAGAGCGCCGTTCATGCGGACGGACTGGAAATTCAACATGGAACCGATCATCTTCGGTTGGCGCAAGGACGGCAAGCATAAATGGTATGGGGATCAGAAGCAGAAGGCGGTGTTCGAGTTCGACGGGATCAAAGATTCCGAGAAGGACGGCTTCGGGCACCCGTCCAGCAAACCGGTACAGCTTCTGGCCTATCTGGTCAATCTTTCCACGATGGAAAATGGCGTAGTGCTGGATGGGTTCCTCGGAAGCGCTTCAACGCTGATCGCCTGCGAACAGACAGGCCGGGTATGTTTCGGTGTGGAGCTGGAAGAGAAGTATGTGGATGTCGCAGCGAAGAGGTATATCGCTTTTAAGGATGGCCGATACGATGATGTCTATGTGATCCGTGATGGCCAGAAACTGAAGTTTGAGGAGGTCGCTTCCTTCGAGCCGGAAGGCGGTGGTGGCAGTGAGTAATGTCAGTTACCGCTTTGAAGGGAACACCGGGATCGGCACGCTGCCGGACGGAACTCGGTTTCTGTTTGATAAAAACCGGTTTGACCGCATCCGGGATACGAAATGGTACCGGAATTACCGAAAGCCGGGGCACAGGAAGCTGTACCTCATTGACCGGCACGGCAATTACCTGCACAAGGTGCTCTGTGACTGTCCGCCGGGATACGAGGTGGATCATATCAGTCTCGATACGCTGGACAACCGGTCAAAAAACCTGCGGGTCGTGACGCATCAGCAGAACCAGATCAACCACAGCCTGCAGCGCAACAACAGCAGCGGCGTATCCGGCGTAGATTTTTATCCGCGAAATGAAAAATACCGTGCCCGGATTAAGGTATCCCAGCAGGAAATCCATCTCGGGTACTATGATGATTTCGAGGAAGCTGTGCAGGCCCGGAACGTTGGCATGGAGTGCATGTTCGGGGAGTACGGCAGATACAACGATGTCCCGGAGCCGCCGGGATGGATCAGGGAAGATGTGATAGAACGTTGCAAACGCTTTGCAGACCTGTCGGTTTGCGGGGCGTTTTCTTCTGCCTGAATGAACAATTGCGGCCCGGAAGATTTGTGCACAAATTCTGCAGAATTGACTTGCTATCTGTCCGCTTCAGAGTGATTAATACACTACCCAAAGAAAACCGGCCTTCGGGCCATAAAAACAAGGAGGTACACTATGAAAGCGAACTACAAGGTAACAGGCGAGGACAGGAAGCAGATGGTAGCGATCATCAGCCGGGAGGCAGGCGTGCAGGCGGTTTACACAAGGATGCCCGAATGTGCCTACATGATCGACAGCATGAAGGTCACGAAGATCGGCGAGCTTCTCTGGGACGACCGGACGGACGCGGATCTGATCGGAAAGATCACGGCGGCCCTTGCTGCAGCAGGCTTTACCACGCAGGCGGAAGAGGATCCTGAGACGGAAGATGCTGCCGAGACTGCCGGAGATTCCACAGACGATGCGGAAATCGAAGGGCTGACCATTTCCTTCCCGAGGGCGGATTTCACCGAGAACGCGCTGGCTAACCTGACGGCCCTGATCGCCTCGAAACAGACGCTGATCAAAAAGGCCCTGCAGGCGGACAGCCTTGAGACGGAAATCGATGATGAGAAGGTTTCCTTCCCCTGGTGGAACGAGATGCCGACGCCGGAGCAGATCACAGCCTACACCGGATTCCTGACGGCCCTCGTAAAGATGGCCAAGGAAGCGAGGCGCGTGACGGCAAAGGAAAAGGCCACCGAGAGCGAAAAATACACCTTCCGGACATTCCTCCTGCGGCTGGGCTTCATCGGCGCGGATCACAAGCAGACCCGGGCCATCCTGATGGAGCACCTTTCCGGGCACGCCGCTTTTAAGAATCAGGTGGACGCCGACGCCTTCTACGCAAAGCTGAAGGAAAAGAAGGCTGCCGCAAAAACAACTGTGGCGGAAACGACCGAGCCGGAAACCGGCGATGCTGCAGAGGAGGGTGAAGACGATGAGATTTCTGAATAAAGAGACGGTGGAGCAGATCCGCCGGATGTACCCGGCAGGCACACGGGTGGAGCTTCTGGCCATGGACGACCCGCAGGCCCCGCCGGTCGGAACCAAGGGCACGGTGCTTGACGTCGATGATACCGGAAGCCTTCTTATGAAGTGGGACAACGGTTCCGGCCTGAATGTTGTCTGGCAGCAAGACCGCGTGCGGAAGGTGGGTGATCCGGATGCCTGAGAGAGTGAAGGAACAGATCCTTGAGATCCGCGCCACAGGCGAGACAAACATGTTCGACCTGCCGGTGGTGCAGAGGATGGCCTATGAGCGGGATTATTTCGAGCTGGTCGTTTTTTTGGAGGAGCATCCGAAGGAATACGCGCATTTCATACTGACCGGGGAGGGCTGATTCCCAAAGCCAGAGGAGCCGGATACGGCTCTTTTGGTCGTATATGTGCACCAAAAGTACCTCCGAATAATTGTGCACATTATTCTCAGATATCACTTGCTATATCTCCCGTTTAGAGTGATTAATACACTACCGAAAGGGAAAACACCTAAGAAAACGGAGGGCAAGGACATGACTGAACTGCAGAACTTCATCGACGGATACGGATTTGGGATCAGCGTACAGAAACTGGCCGAGAAGGCATACCGCCACATGGAAAGTAAAGGCCACAAGGTCTGCATGGTAAACGAGCGTTACCTGGAAGTCGACGGAACCACATACCTTTTTTCCAAGAGCCGCAAGCACGGGCGCTGGATTGCAAAGGCATTTTGAAGGAGGGCGGCATGAACATCGCAGAGAAGATGGAGAGGGAGTCGCGCCTTATGACAAACCTTGCAGACTGGATGAAAAAACACGGCACCGTGATCAGCGACCGGCAGCAGAGTAATGCCTACACCGGTGTACGCATCCGGGAGATCCAATGGAGGGGACATACCTATCAGATCATCGATGTGGACGGCATGACCTGCCGGATCGAGCGGCTGTAAAATACACAGTTTCCGGCGGTGAATATTGTGCAGATTATTTGGCAGATACCACTTGCTATATCTCCGGTTTAGAGTGATATATACAGTACCGAAAGGGAAAACACCCAAGAAAACGGAGGACAAGACCATGACGATTAACGAAGCAATGAGAACCTACAGACTGCCGAACCAGACCACAGCCGAGGATCTGGAGACCCGCTGGAGCAAAGTCCTGAACTTTGGAGACAAGGTACTCCTCGCCGGATATTACTACAACGGAAAGAACAAGCCCAGCTACTTCGCAGCGGTTTACGAGCACCTTGACGACGACCTTTCCTGCGAAGGAACCATTGGCCTGAAGGCGGCAAGCGAGGTAGCCTTCACGGATGACGGCCACGCGATGGCTTGGGCGATGCAGCAGTAAAAACAAACGAAACAGAAAATGACCGAAAGGAAGCCCGCCGGGGCTTTCTCTCGTACGGATAGAAGATCATGACAGGGCCGCAGGGCTCTTTTTTGTTGCGTCAAAGGGGGTCGTATGAATGGGAAAGAACTATGTGATCGATCGGCGCACGCTCCCGTATGACGCATTTGTGCCAGATGAGAGCTGGCTGATCCCGATAGAAGAGGAAGGAGGAGATTCCCATGGCGACAAGGGGACGGAAACCGACGCCAACAGCAATCAAAGAGCTGGAAGGCAATCCGGGAAAGAGAAAACTGAATGAGAATGAGCCCAAACCGAAGAAGAAAGCACCCTCCTGTCCGAAGTGGCTGGAGCCGGAAGCGAAAAAGGAATGGCGCAGGCTTTCTAAGCAGATGGAGCAGATCGGTATCCTGACGGAAGTCGATATGGCATCCTTTGCCGGGTACTGTCAGGCATATGCACGCTGGAAAGAAGCAGAGGAATTCATCACCCAGCACGGCACGATCGTAAAGACGCCGAGCGGATATTGGCAGACTGTTCCCCAGGTATCGATCGCACAGACATATCTGAAGATCATGAACCGCTTCTGTGAGCAATTCGGCCTCACACCGGCATCCCGGAGTCGGATCGTGGCAACTACAGAAGGAACCGGGGCAAAGGATGAGATGGAGGATATTCTGAATGGGTAACAATAGCACATTACCATCGCACATAAAACCGGAAAAATCATATTACAGATACTTTTGCTCAAACGGTAGATCGTTTATCTTTGACGGATGCGACCTGCCGTTTTTTATGCATAAAGTCTGTACTGTAAGTGAGCGTGGGTATGTGACAATGAACAGAAAAAGAAATCTCATTAGTCGTGTTCTAATGGGAGCGGATGAGAATACCGTGGTCGATCATATAAATGGCGATCCTTTTGACAATCGGCGGTCAAATCTTCGCGTTGCGACGCCGGTGCAGAATCACTGGAATTACCGAATTTCAAATCGAAATTCTACCGGATATAAAGGAATATACCCTGATAAAAAGTCAAATGGATTCCATGCCAGAATCTGTGAGCACGGAAACAGACACTATCTTGGTTTGTTTTCATCAGCAACAGAAGCAGCAAAAGCATATGATAAAGCAGCAAGATTGTATTTTGGAGAATTTGCAGCCTTAAATTTCCCGAAAAGTGACGAAAGAAGCTGTGCCCTGGTTGGGGGTGGTGTTTGATGGACGAGAATAGACCTTCCGGGTATCCGCGCCTTACCGATTACACACCGACGAAGTTCATGCTGCCGACTTCCCATTACGATGAGGATCGCGCTAACCGTGCTGTCCGGTTTATTGAGAACCTGAAGCATACAAAAGGCCGCTGGGCCGGGAAGCGTTTCTGGCTTCTGCCATGGCAGGAGCAGATCATCCGGGATATGTTTGGGATCGTCGATGAGAACGGTCACCGGCAGTTCCGGACGGCCTATGTGGAGATACCAAAGAAGAATGGAAAGCAATTAGCATTGGACACACCAATCCCGACGCCTGCTGGCTTTACGGCAATGGGGGATCTGAAGGTGGGCGATACCGTTTTTGACGAGAATGGCAACCCCTGCCATGTGGTGGCTAAGAGTGAAGTGGATGATACCGAGCAGGCTTATAAACTGACATTTCGTGATGGGAGCAGTATTATTGCCGGGGAACGACATTTGTGGAACTGCGATTATATTTATGGGAAACCGCGCTCTGTGCTGTGGACGACGGGAGAAATATTTCGAAGGACACAAGCATTCAGAGACCGTCATAGGGATGATCCGAAAGAAGCACGGCGCTCTCTTATTAGAATCCCGGTAGCTGCTCCGCTGAAAATTCCAGATACCGATCTTCCAGTTGATCCGTATCTTTATGGGTATTGGCTTGGGAATGGAAACGCCATGAAGCCGGAGATCACAGTAAGGGATGAAGATGTGGAGGATATTATCTCATTCATACCTTATCAGCTTCACAATCGTTATCCGCAGAAGTGCGGTGGGAGCGAAGTTCTGAATTATACGGAACTGAAGCCCATCCTTTTAAAGTCCTTTCGGGATAAGGCAATCCGGGCTGAGTACCTGAGAGCATCGGAGGAACAGAGATGGGCGCTGCTGCAGGGCCTCATGGATTCCGATGGGTGCGTCGGAGAGCGAAAAGGACAGAGCATATATGTGACCACCATAAGAGAACTTGCGGAAACCGTCAGAGAGCTTCTCTGGTCGCTCGGAATCAAAAACGCTGTAAAGGCAGAGCCATCAACCAGATGCGGATGGCCGACGGGAGAGATCCTGTATGTGATCCGTTTTACGACATTTTCTGATCAGCCAACCACAAGGCTTGTAAGAAAAGCGGTTCGACAGCGGATTCGGATGAAGCAGACACGATCCAATTTTCATTATCTGGAAAATATCGAACCGATCGATCATCCGGTACAAATGCAGTGTATTCAGGTTGACAGTCTTTCGCACCAGTATCTTGCCGGAAGATCGATGGTTCCGACGCATAACAGCGAGCTGGCAGCAGCGGTGGCGCTCTACCTCCTGTATGCGGATAATGAGCCGTCGGCGGAAGTATATGGCGCGGCGGCAGACCGGCAGCAGGCCAGCATTGTTTTCGATGTGGCTCGGCAGATGGTGGATATGACACCGGCGCTTGTTAAACGCTCCAAGATCATGGCTGCGGGAAAGCGCATCGTCAACTATCAGAACGCCGGATATTATCAGGTGCTGTCGGCGGAAGTCGGTACCAAGCACGGCCTGAATGTATCGGGCCTGGTATTTGACGAGCTGCACTCGCAGCCCAACCGGCAGCTGTACGATGTTTTGACCAAGGGCTCCGGTGACGCGAGAGAACAACCTCTGTACTTTCTGATTACGACTGCCGGAACCGACCGGGAATCGATCTGCTACGAAGTGCATATGAAGGCTCTCGATATCCTGCAGGGGAAAAAGATCGATCCGTCCTTTTACCCGGTGGTCTATGGCCTGCCGGATGACGCGGACTGGAACGATGAGGCGAACTGGTATAAAGCCAACCCTTCACTGGGATACACGATAAAGATCGACCGTGTCCGGGCTGCCTATAAGGATGCGCTGGAAAATCCGGCAGAAGAAAATGTGTTCCGTCAGCTCCGGCTTGACCAGTGGGTCGGGAGCTTAGTGGCATGGATTCCCGAGCATGTGTATGACAAGGGAGATATCCCGATTGATATGGAGAAACTGAAAGGCCGTGACTGTTATGCGGGACTGGACTTATCCAGTACGTCTGACATCACGGCTTTTGTGATGGTGTTCCCGCCGGAGGCAGAAGGAGAAAACTATATCGTTCTGCCGCATTTCTGGCTTCCGAGGGAGACGCTTAAGCTGCGGGTGCGGCGCGACCATGTGCCGTATGATCTCTGGGAAAAGCAGGGCCTC
>JAFUBX010000027.1 GCA_017459985.1 Parasporobacterium sp. | reverse complement strand
ATCATCTTCCGGTCTGTTATCATTCCGGGCAGATATCTTGTGACTCTCTGGTCATTCACGAGTTCCATCATAAGGTCGATATCTGACGGGTCCAACGGCCTTAGTATGACGACATCCTGCAGTCTTTCCTTTTCCATACCCTATTCCTTATTCTTCCTATACTTATATATAGGAAACGATTGTTGCCGATCACCGTATCTTTTCCAGGACCTTGCTGATGCTGTCATGGAATACAAGGTCTGCCGCCCCTTCCATTCTCGTTTTGCCCTTGTTGATAATCACGAGATGATTTCCATGAAACATATGCGCCAGCTGTGCAGCCGAACCGACTTCCAGCGATGTCCCGCCTATTATCAGGCAGTCGGCGCTCCCGATCATGTCAATTGCGTTTGAATAGGCCGGCTGCGGCAGGTATTCTCCGTATAGGGTAACATCAGGCCGCACGGTCTTCCCGCACTTGGGGCAGCGCGGAACAGGATCCGGACTGTCAAAAACGAAATTCTCATCGAACTGTTCTCCACAGGATACACAATGGTTCTTCCATATTGTCCCGTGGATCTCCTGCACGTTCTTACTGCCTGCCTTCTGGTGAAGACCGTCTATATTCTGCGTGATCACACCATCCAGCCTCCTGGAGCTTTCCATTTCCGCAAGGATCCTGTGCGCTTCATTCGGTATCGCTCCGCGTGCATCCAGGTTCTTTCGGTAGTAATCAAAAAAGACTTCCGGCTGTGTCTTCAGGCACTCATGGCTGAGCAGATATTCCGGCTTAAATCTCCCAAATATCTTCCCTCTCTTTTTATAGAGTCCATTCTTGCTCCTGAAATCGGGGATTCCACTCTCCGTAGAAACACCAGCGCCGCCAAGAAACACAACATGCTCCGAATCGAACAGGATGTCGCAGAAGGCTTCATATTTCTGTTCTTCACTGAGACTGTTAAAATAGTGGTGTTTTTCACGGTCTGAAGAGAAAGATCTCATGATTCCTCCTGCCTGTGCAGTACATCCATCCTGCTCGGTTCTGCATAATCTTTCCCCAAGAAAACGGTTACGGTCTTATCTCCTTCTTCTGAGATCGGTAAAGATCATCTCCCAGATATATTTGGCCGCGAAATCAGATCCAGCAGCAGACGCATGGGCTCCGTCATCAGCATACATCTCCAGTTCCGGCCAGCTTTTCTGATAGCCCCACCAGTGTTCTCCAACCCCAGCCAGCAGCGCATCGATCTCGCCGGCGACCATCCTGTGCGCCTCATTCATTTCTTCCTGCTTTTCCGGCTCCGATTTCTTTGCCCAAATATCATATATGACAGGAGTGCTTCCAGCCTCACGGATCCATCTGTTCAGGCGAACCGCTGCATCGCGGAACTTCTCCACAGGGCCAAACGGATGTGCATGTTCCTGCAGGACAACATAATCGTATCCCCCATAAAGGATGTTAAACCTTACATCCGGCTCCTCCGCATGCTGTGCCAGAAACCACCCTCCGTGAGCGATCATAGTAACCCGGCAATCGTAGCCGCACTCGATAGCCCTCCACTGGACCATGAGAGGCATATCGTTGTAGTAGGTGTGGCTGTTGCCGATAAACAGGATATTTAATGATTTTCTCTTTTTCATAGTTCCCCTCATTTCGGTTCGCTCTGTGCTTCGGTCGTTATTGGGTAATCTGCCTTTCCGAAATAGCTTTGATGATGCCTCCTATCCTGCTTTTCAGCTTTTTAACTTCTATCTCTCTCCACTTTTCCAGAAAGGGAATCAGAGTTGGATCACCGCGCTCCTCTATTAGTTCAAGAAGGATCAAAACGACCTGCCGGTTTGTGTCTTCCTTAAGCTTCTCTATGATCGCTTCGTCACCTGTCTCTGCTGCGTTGCAGAAAGCCTGATACAGCTCTTCTGCATACTGTCTTTTCTCGATCTCCCACCCGGCCGGCGAATAAATGATAACCGGAAGACGGTAGTCATATTCGACTCGGAGGTAATCCTTTCTGATCATCCAGTCCACCCTTTGCCCGATTTCATCCATCTTCAGATCATGATAGTACCCATATGATGGGCATTGGTCGAGTCCCAGTTCCAATACTCTTTTCTCCTTCGAGCCCTTCAGTATTTTAGAAAGAAGCGTTCTTCCTCCCTTTCCGATCAGTTCATCCGCTGCTCTGAGAATAACGCTTATTTCATCGGGCTGAAGTTCCGCAACATCCCCGGCATCCAGGTTAACCGGCACTCTTTTAGCCTTCTTTCCCATATTGTTCTCCCCTGTTATTCTCATTCGGTCCGCTACAGCCGGGGCATGGGATGACCTTCTTCCGTGCGTAGGCTCTCAAGCTGCAGTCCAAGCCGCACGGTGCGATCATTTCAACAGTAAACATGTTATGTGATCTTCCCTCCCACTTTTCTTTTCTCCATTTTACCAAAACCACCCGCCCGCTTATAGTCAATTTCTCCGCTGTCCCGAAGCTGTCCACTTTTTCGCCCAGCAAAGCATTCCGTGAAATAAGCCATAATATTTTTCTACTCCAGAAAACGCAAAGATCCCGGGCCGCTATCGGCTCGGGATCTCTTTTAGAGCTTACTCATCTACAAACACGAACTGACGGATCTCTGCTCCCTACTCCAGAATTGCTTCCATCGGCAGGATCTTGCGGAAACCGCCGCTCCTGCTGTAATAGAACACGGCGTCTGCCAGCACTTCTTCCGGCTGCAGCTGGGTCCTGTTCACGGTCTTTACGATCTGCAACAACTCCAAAGGGTTCTGCCCAAGGTCCCTGAGAAGGATCAGCTCATTGATCGAGCTGGGCAGGATGTAAAAGTCCGTTCCGAGCGCCTTCCCGATGCTTTCAAGAAACCCGGGGTAGAACGCGACGGAAGCACCGCACACAAAGTACCTGTTGCTCACAACAAACAGCTCGGCTTCTTCCGGCACGCAGAGGCCATCCAGGTCCAGATTGGAATTCTCCCTGAGGATGTCACTCATCAGCTGGAACGTGGGCGGCATGACCCTCGCAGAATTCTGTTTTGCCTCTTCCATCACCTCCTGGGCTGTTACCTCCCAGGCCATAAGAAGCTCCTTCTTGATCTTGATGCACCCGGTACTGCTCTCATCATCGATAAAAACGATCGGTACAAGTGCCAGTCCTTCGATGACCTCATGGACAAGCGTTTCCAAGTACTCCCTGTTCTCTTCTGCCCCGATGACCATCAGCCCGAGGTGCTTTCTAGCGCTCTCATAATCAACGACGTCGATCCCGTTGGGGATCACGGCCCTGTTGTTCTCCTTCGCGAATTCGATCACCCCCTCGGCGATATCCTCAACAGCAGTGCCGTTCAGGTACGCTTCATAAAGATCTTCCAGATAGAATGTGGGTGCTGCCGCAGCATCCGGCATCGAAAGCGTACATCCGTGCAACCCCATCCTGTTCTGCTTATCGACCTTAATGAAAGTGACCTCCATCCCTTCCGGTTTGAGCTCCATAAGAGCTTTCTTCATCTCCTCGTAAAACTGTTCTCTTTCCATTTGTTTCCTCCTTTTTTGGCTTGGAGCCATATTAACGACTCCTGTTTTCTGCTTACATAAAGGAGATAGAAGAATTGCTTTTTTATAAGTAAACAAAGCGCCAAAAAATGAAATGCCGGAAATAAGCATTAAAACAGCACCTGTCGCCATGATATGATCTGCGACAGATGCTGCACTTTTTCCGTTATGGAAGGAATCTACTGCTCCGGCTGAGCGTCCAGCCTAAAACCTCAATACAACGGCCTGGTAAGGTCTCAGTTTCACTTTCCGACCTTTCCGGCCAAGCGCTTCGTAATTGTTGAGAGCGATCCTGTAGTCCTTTACTACATCCGGAAGCCTATAGACCGTCGTGTGCTTGCTGAAGTTGGCACAGACAAACAGCCTCCTGCCCTGATACGTCCTGCTGTAAGCAATGATCCTGCGGTTTTTGTGGTCGAATTCCCGCACCTCCCCAAAAACAGCTGCTTTTCTCGACTTCCTGAGCCGGAGGAGCTTCTGGTAGAAACGGTAAACCGACTTCCCGCTCTCAAGGTCCTTCTTCACATTGATCTCCGAATACAGGGGATTCACACACTGCCACGGTGCATGCCCCTCGTTGAAGCCGCCGTTTACCGAATCATCCCATGCGACCGGCACGCGGGAATGGTCCCTGGCTCCGTATCTGATAAAGAAGAAAGCGAGCCACTTCGGCATGCCCATGGACGTCATCAGGTCATAGACAAAATGGCTGACCGGATCCTTCATCTCATCCATGTTCTTAAAATCGCAGTTGGTGAGCCCGACTTCCTGTCCCATGTATATGAACGGCGTGCCGTATCCCATATATGTCACTGTCGCCAGCATCGTAGCGGCTTCGTAGCGGAAGTTTTTCACATCGATCGAGAAGCGGTTCACGCAGCGGGGATTGTCGTGGTTCTCAAGGACCAGCGTATTCCATCCCTCGCCGTATGCCGCTCTCTGCGGATCAAAGAACCCCTTCTTGAACTGAAGCAGGTCGAACGGTTTCGGGAAGAACTTCTTGCCGCCGATGTTGTCCGAATCAAGATGACCAAAGCTGAAGATCGCGTCCAGCTCGCCGCTGCTCTCCCGCACATATTTCCGTGCGTCCTCTGCGGAGGGATGGAAGGATTCACCAACCGTGAAAATGTCATAAAGGGAAAAGGACTTCTCATTCAGCTCCTTCAGGAACTCATGCATGCGCGGCCCGTCCACATAATAAGGTGCACCTTTCTGGAAGGAATCCTTAGAATCATCGTCCCTGATCGGGTAGACCTTTGAGAACATGTTGAATACATCGAAGCGGAAGCCGTCCACGCCTTTGTCCAGCCAGAAATTGAGGATGTCGATAATCTCGTTCCTGACTTTAGGGTTCTCCCAGTTAAGGTCTGCCTGTTCCCTGCAGAAAAGGTGTAGGTAGAAATCCTCGCTGTCGCCGATCCTCTCCCATGCCGAACCGGTAAAAGTCGATTCCCAGTTGCTCGGAGGCAGGATCTTTCCTTCTTTCGTTCTTCCTTTCCGAATGATGTAGTAATCCCTGTATGGGGAATCGGGAGATGCAATCGCTTCCTTAAACCAAGGATGCTCGGTGGAGGTATGGTTGATGACCATGTCCATGATAACCTTCAAGTCCCGCTTATGGCACTCCGCAAGCAATCGGTCGAAATCTTCCATCGTGCCGAACTTCTCATCAATGGCCTTATAGTCGCTGACATCATAACCGTAATCGTAATCCGGTGACTTGTACAGCGGGGAAAACCAGATCGCTGTCGCGCCCAGTTCCTGGATATAATCCAGTTTAGATATAATGCCATTAATGTCGCCCCAGCCATCATTGTCCGAGTCCATAAAACTGAACGGATAGATCTGGTAGACCACGGCGTTTTTGTACCACCTTGTTTTCATCGGACCTCCCTCTGCCCACAGGCGACCTTCAATGTTGACATCCTCCCACGGTTAAAACCGTGGGATTCCAATAGCAGGAAAAAGGCATCGCTTATTCCTGCGAAGAGCATCACCTTCGGTCGCTTCCGGCCTGCGGTTTACGCCACTGCCATGGCCCTTGGGATATAGCGTCTCCTCTGTTCACGGGCATCAGCTCTGGTGGATCCTGCAGCTTCGCCGCAGGGCACTTTCGCTTTTCCGTCGGACGGATGTCTGCGTCCGGTCTTGTTATGTTTCCGTTTTATCCTGTGTCAAAATCCAAAGCAGGCGGGATATCCCGCCCCGGATGCTCTTATATCGTTTATACACTGTTCCTGCGACTGCAGGAAGGCTTCAAATCCTGAATTGCAGCCGGCCCTGTCTATGGTCCGGTTGTCCTTTGAAACATGCTTCAGGAGGAATCCGCTGTACAGGTCCCTCTGCACCCTGTGCCCGCCGACCGTTTTCATACGGCAGCTCAGCGGGACTTTCTTATAACTGTCCGTTACGTGGTCGTACTGGGAAGCCCTCACCACCTTCGTATCTGCTGTGATGACATCGCCTCCCTGGAGCAGGCATTTACGCTTCAGGATCGCCAGGAACATGGCCGGTGCCCTGTCCCTTATGGAAGAACCGAAGCGTTTCTTCTTTTTGAATTTCCTGACAGACTGCCGTGTCCCATCATTCTTTACGATGACGGATGTGTTGTCCTGTCGTTTGGGAGGCCTTTTTGCCCTCTTCTGGAGTGTCCGGAAGTCCATTTCCTCCGTGATAAACACGTTGGCCCTCTCTACGAGGCGTCCCGCGAGTTCCTCATGGGACTGCTTTGTATAGGCAGCCTTTTGGCGGAAGACTGTCTTCAACAGGCGTTTCCGCCTCCGGCAGGTGCCGGTGATCCTCCACCTGTGATGCCCTTTCCTAACCCTGCCGTCTTCATCATAATTATCAGGGTTGTGCATTCTTACGGAACGCTCGATCTGTCTGGAAAGACGGGTGATCTTCCGGTTATATCCTTTACAGTCCGGCGCGAGCTCTTCAAGGACGCAGGCTTCATCAAAGACGGCCGCCGCAGTGGAGACGCCGGGGTCAAGCCCTGCCACGGCATCGGTGGAAGTATGCCTGACGGGGGCATCCCCTTCAAGATACAGTACCACGTAGTACCTCCATCCTGACGGGAACATCTTCCTCTCGATCTGCGCGTAGCGGACCGGATGGTCCAGGGACTCCATCACATAAGGGTCGTTCCAGTTGATAACCACACGGAAG
>JAFUBX010000002.1 GCA_017459985.1 Parasporobacterium sp. | reverse complement strand
GAAATGTCATGCGTTTTTCGAAGTTTTCATTTTCCGCATGACTTTTCCAGACGGAATGTCATGCGTTTTTTCAAGTTTCCATTTTCCGCATGACTTTTTCTGTCGAAATGTCATGCGTTTTTCGAAGTTTTCATTTTCCGCATGACTTTTCCAGACGGAATGTCATGCGTTTTTTCAAGTTTTCATTTTCCGCATGACTTCTCTTCGATTGGAGACCGACTTTGCCTGTATAAATAATAATGGCTGGACGGCTGCCGACGTAATTCTGACAATCATCCCGGAAGGGGCGGCTTCTTCGCCGGGCACAGAAAAGGAAGTCAGAAAGGGCTTCTTTTTTATTGCAGCCATTCCCTGAATCCAGGGTCAGACATCGTAAAGTATTGGGTCAAATGAAAAAGTGGATGGACTGGGATCCTTGTGTTAAAATCCAGATAGTAAGGGATCTGTTTACGGCTCTTTGATTACAATATTTAGTTTAAAGCATGTTCGCGAAGAGATCTTCATCGCGGAGGGAAGACGATGAACACAAAGCAAATAGAGTATTTTCTTGCCGTGGCGCAGGAGCTGAGTTTTACCCGGGCGGCGGAGAAACTGTATGTTTCCCAGACTGCGGTAACCCAGCAGATTCAGTCTTTAGAGGAACTGATGGGTGTCAAACTGCTTCGGAGGACAAAGAAAAAAGTAGAACTGACGCCGGCCGGACAGATTTTTCAGATGGAAGGGCGGCAGGTTCTGGATGATCTGGAGAATGCATTTGCTCATGCCAGGACCGTTTCGGAAGGGATGACCGGAGGGATTGAGATCGGGTTCTCCAATTATGCGGAAATCATTCTTGGCAGCAGCCTGCAGGACTTCCGGGACAGTTATCCGGGCATTCAGATCCATTTTAAATCCAACAGTCCTTCTGTTTTGCTGGACCGGTTGAAGGCCGGCGAGCTGGATCTGATCTTTTCGCCGGTTTTTGATCCATCCTTTTATAAAGGCTGCTTTGTGCAGGATATTGAGCAGGTGTCTCTGATGGCGATTCTTCCCGGCAAGCATCCGCTCGCCGGCAGGCACCATCTGACAAAGACAGACCTGCTGCAGGAGAATCTGATCCTGTGCTGTACGCCGGACAGCAAAATAGGAGAGGATACGATGATCCTTGATAGCTTCCTTCAGACCGGTCATGTCCCGAATATCGTAGATAAGATAGAAGATGTCGAAACCATCCTTCTGATGATCACCGTGAACATGGGGATTTCCATCCTGCCCTCTTATGTTTCACTGCCTGTCAGCAACAGCCGACGGATCGTTACTATCCCCTATGAGCCGGATATCCGGGTAAAGTACGCAGCAATCTGCCTAGAGGAAAATGAAAACCCCGCCCTGCAGCGGATGAAGCAGTTTCTGAAGGAACGGTTTTCGTGAAGGCTTTATGGGGAATGCGAAGCGGATTCTGTACAAAAAAAGCCGGAGATGCTTTTCGCGCCTCCGGCTTTCACAATATACGATGAATCTTATTCGTAGATATTCTTCGGGCTCCACACACTTGTTAATACATTGATAAGCTTTCTCATAATAATTACCTCCTGAACAATGATGGTTTCAATTACAAAGGTTTATAAATATGTTTCTGAAGATGTGCTTATAATAAACCGGAAAATCCGAATTGTCTAATAGAAAAAGCAGGGGTAAAAATAAGAAAAACTTATAAGTAGTAATCAATATGTTCCGTATTTCTCCAGCGTTTCAAACATGGCGTCGGAAGAAGGGTTGAGCCCTCCGGTATACAAACAGGCTGAAAAAAGGTAAAATAAGGCCGCAGGCGATGCAGGGAAGCCGGAGAGTCCGGAGGATGAAAATGCACTTTGTACAGGCGAAGTCCCTCCTTACCAGGGAGAACGGAATGAATGTATACCGCGGCTGTGTGCACGGCTGCGTTTATTGTGATTCCCGCAGCCGCTGTTATCAGTTCACCCATCTGTTTGAGGATATTGAGGTCAAGGAAAATGCCCCGGAGCTCCTGGAAAGGATCCTCCGGTCAAAAAGAAAGAAGATCATGATCGGCACCGGATCGATGTGTGACCCCTATCAGCCCTGTGAAATGGAACTGAGGATTGTAAGGCGCTGTCTGGAACTGATCGGCCGGTACGAATTTGGGGCCGCGGTGCTCACCAAATCCGACCGCGTCCTCCGGGATCTGGATCTTCTCGCGGAGATCAACCGCAAAGCCAAAGCCGTTGTCCAGATGTCCCTGACCATTGCCGATGAAGAATTAAGCCGGAAACTGGAACCGAATGTCTGCACGTCCCGGCGCAGATATGAGACTCTGAAGGAGTTTCAGAAGGCAGGGATTCCGACGGTTGTGTGGATGACCCCGATCCTTCCGTTCCTGACGGATACGGAGGAAAACCTGGAAACCATTCTTGGATGGTGTATTGACGCAGGTGTGAAAGGAATCATCTGCTGGAATCTCGGGATGACGCTGCGGGAGGGGGACCGGTATGAGCAGATGACATGGTTCTGAGATGCGGAAATTGACCCCGCGTATCCGAAGCAGAACCAAGGGAAAGGTAAAACAATGAACCCCTGTTATTATGGCAATCCGAAAGCAAATACAGTATTAATTCAAATGGCGGATGACCCCGATCTGTCCGTCATGGAACAGGAGGTCGAACATATCCGGCGGCTGACGGGAAGAGAGGATTTTCTGCTGGCGGCCATCGGGGTCGACAACTGGAATGGGGATCTTTCGCCCTGGGCGGCACCGCCGGTTTTCGGAAAGGAACCCTTCGGAGACGGGGCGGAAAATACGCTGGAATATCTGAAAAGGGAACTGATTCCCTCCCTTCCGGAACCGGAAGGCGGACAGCAAAGGACCTTCTTTATCGGCGGATACTCTCTTGCGGGACTGTTTGCGCTCTGGGCAGTATTCCGGACCGATCTGTTTGCAGGGGCGGCAGCTGCTTCTCCGTCGGTATGGTTCCCTTCTTTCCGGGATTATGTGAGTTCCCATCCATTAAAAACGAAGGCAGTTTACCTGAGTCTTGGGGATAAGGAGGAGAAAACCCGCAATCCGGTCATGGCACAGGTGGGTGACGCGATCCGGGAGATTTATGGGAATCTGCAGCGAAGCAGCATGCCCTGCAGACTGGAATGGAACCAGGGAAATCATTTCAGGGAACCGGAGCTTCGGACCGCGAAGGGATTTTCCTGGCTGATGAAGGGCTGTCCGGAACATTGTTAAAAAATGAACTTCTGTCGCATCTGCTGCTGCATTCATGTATAATGCGCAAAAATAAAAATGCAGACAGGAGGACCGGAATTGAATCAGGTAAAGGCATTTCTGAAGCGGAAAAACATTGAGATCTCTGCGAAGCGGTATTTTGTGGATGCCCTGGGTGCAATGGCACAGGGCCTTTTCTGTTCCCTTCTGATCGGAACGATCCTGCGGACGATCGGTCAGCAGGCAGGAGCTGCTTTCCTGGCAGACATCGGATCTTACGCCATGGCCGTCAGCGGCCCCGCCATGGCAGTTGCCATCGGTTATGCGCTGAAGGCGGATCCTATGGTGCTGTTTTCCCTTGCGGCCGTAGGATGGTCCGCGAATGCGGAAGGAGGCGCGGGAGGCCCCCTGGCTGTGCTGGTGGTGGCCATCATCGCGGCGGAATGCGGGAAGGCGGTCAGCAAGGAGACAAAGGTGGATCTTCTTGTCACTCCGGGAGTCACCATTCTGGTGGGAGTTGCTCTGGCCAAACTGATCGCGCCGCCCATCGGGATCGCGGCGTCGGCCTTCGGCAATCTGATCGACAGCGCCACAAAGATGCAGCCCTTCCTGATGGGAATCGTGGTCAGCGTTCTGGTGGGAATCGCCCTGACCCTTCCGATCTCCTCTGCCGCGATCTGCGCGGCATTAGGCCTCACCGGTCTGGCGGGAGGCGCCGCGGTGGCGGGCTGCTGTGCCCAGATGGTGGGATTCGCCGTGATCTCTTTCCGGGAAAACCGGTGGGGAGGACTGATCTCCCAGGGAATCGGAACCTCCATGCTGCAGATGGGCAATATTGTGCGCAATCCCCGGATCTGGATTGCACCGATCGTGACTTCCGCGATTACCGGGCCCATCGCCACCTGCCTGTTTAAACTGGAGATGAACGGGGCGCCGATCAATTCCGGCATGGGAACCTGCGGTCTGTGCGGCCCCATCGGAGTCTGGACCGGCTGGATGTCCCCGGATGAAGCCGCCCTCGCGAAGGGCGCCCAGGCCATTTCCCCCACTGCCCTTCACTGGATCGGACTGGCGCTGATCTGCATCGTGCTCCCGGCAGTGATCGCTCCGCTGATCAACGCGCTCTGCCGCCGGCTGGGCTGGGTGAAGGACGGAGATATGAAGCTGGAACGGTAGACCGGAGATTATTTGCGGACCAGGTATTTTCGCATATCCATGGAGCATGCCGCCAGTATAATCGCACCTTTGATGATATACTGCAGATCGGAGTTGATTCCCAGCATATTCAGGGCGACGAAAATGATTCGAAGGACGAAAACGCCCACAACAATTCCGCCGATGTTTCCGGTGCCGCCGACGAAGGAAACGCCGCCGATCACGCAGGCTGCAATGGCGTCGCATTCATTGTTGAGACCCGTTGAAGCGGTAATGGAACCCAGTCTTGCAGCTTCTATAAAACCGGCAAATCCGTAAAGGGCACCTGCCAGTGTATGAACCATCATCGTGGTCAGGAACACATTAACGCCGGAGACTTTGGCTGCTTCCATGTTGGAACCGACGGCAAACATATTCTTTCCGAAGCGGGTCTTATTCCATACAAACCACATGATGATTACTAAAATAATGGCAAAGAATACATACCAGGGGATCGAGACATTCCATGCTTCGATCCGGAGCGCGGGCCCTGCGATGGCATCCTTGAATTCCTGGGCCACATTGCTGATGGGGCCGCCGCCGTTCCCGTTGATCTGGAAGAACATCAGAATGATTCCGTAGGTGATCAGCTGCGTTGCCAGAGTCACGATGAATGGATGCAGGCTGAATTTGGCCACAAAGAAACCGTTCACAAGACCGATCACCGCACCGACCGCCATGACCAGCAGCAGTACAACGATGATCCATCCGCCGGAAGTGTCCGGAAGGTGTTCAAAGATCAGTTTGGTTGCCATCCGGTTCTGCAGGAAAGCAGCCGCCATGGCGGCCGTCAGGCCAAAGACACGTCCTCCGGAAAGGTCTGTTCCGGTCAGGACAATACATCCGCCGATTCCCAGAGCCATGGGGAGAGAGACTGCCGCCAGAACGATGATATTTACAATCGAGCTGGGGCTGATAAAATTCTTGTTGGAAATCGCCGTAAAGATAATAAACAGCGCCATCAGAATATACAGCGCGTTATTTAACAGACCGTCCGTCCAGAATCTTCTGCGGTCGCGTCCGTCCAGCGATTGATATTCCTGCCGTTTTCTGCTGAAAAAATTAGAGTTTGCCATGAATCCCATCCTCCCTTACACATATTTCGTAGCCAGCGTCATGATCTCTTCCTGGGACGTCTCCGCGGCGCGGACTTCTCCCGCCAGTTGTCCGCCGGACATGACCAGAATCCGGTCGCAGATCCCCAGAAGCTCCGGCATTTCCGAGGAGACCATGATGACCGTTTTTCCCCGGTTTGCCAGATCCAGAATCAGCTGATAGATCTCATATTTTGCCCCCACATCGATTCCCCGGGTCGGCTCGTCCAGCAAAAGGACTTCCGGATCCGTTAAAAGCCACCTTCCGATAATCACCTTCTGCTGATTTCCGCCGGAAAGGCTGCGGATCTTGGTTTCCTGGGAAGGGGTTTTGGTGTGCATGGCGTCAATGGACCACTGAGTATCTTTTTTCATGGAGCGGTTGCTGAGAAGGCCGAAATGCTGGTGCTTTTTCAAAGAGGAGATCACCGTATTCTCGCGGATGTTTTCGATGGCAAAAATGCCGGTTGCCCGCCGCTCCTCGGTCAGAAGGGCAAATCCGTTCCTGATGGACTCTCTGGGATTACGGTTTTTGCAGACTTTTCCGCGCAGTTTAATTGTGCCGCTTTTGCGGGTTGCGTTGCCGAAAATATTTTCCAGAGTTTCCGTCCGTCCGCTTCCATCCAGACCGGCAAGTCCCAGGATCTCGCCCTCATAGGCTTTGAAGCTGACATCCTTCAAAAGACTGTACTGTGCGCTTAAGTTCTCCACTTCCAGGGAGACGCCGCCCAGCGTATTGGTCTTGGGAGGAAACTGGTTGGACAGTTCGCGGCCTACCATATAGCGGATAATATCCGAGGTTTCCATCTCCTCGGCGGGACTGGTGATCACATGGGTACCGTCCCGCATGACGGTAATGGTATCGGAGATCCGCTTGATTTCCCCCATCTTATGGGAAATATAGATGATTCCCACGCCCCGCTCCTTGAGCATATTAATAATGCGGAACAGATGCTCCACTTCCTCCTCCGTCAGGGACGAAGTCGGTTCGTCAAAAACGATCAGCTTTGAATTATATGAAACCGCCTTGGCAATTTCCGCCATCTGCCTTTGAGAAACCGGCATGGTGCTCATGATCCTGCGGGGATCGATCTTGACATCCAGTTCTTCAAATACAGCCATGGTATCTTTGTACATCTTCTTCTCGTTTACCATGATACCGCCGGCTGTGGGATAACGGCCAAGCCAGATATTATCCATAACGGAACGCTTGAGAGCCTGATTCAATTCCTGATGGACCATCGCCACCCCGTTCTGCAGAGCTTCCTTGCTGTTTTTGAAATTGATCTCTTTGCCCTCAAAGTAAATATGTCCTTCATCCTTTGAATAGATGCCGAACAGACATTTCATGAGTGTTGATTTGCCGGCGCCGTTTTCCCCCATTAACGCATGGACTTTGCCGGCCTCCACTTCCAGGGATACATGGTCCAGCGCCTTGACGCCGGGAAAGGTTTTTGTGATATCCGTCATACGAAGGAGGATATCTTCTGCCATATTCTCGTCCCCCTTTTCTTTACGAAAGCAAACGCATTCGGTTTACAGGTTTACAAAACAATAAGAAGGGCAGCCGGAACCGGCTGCCCTGTAGAGTCTGTTCGTTATTCTGCGTAGAACGGCGCATAAGCAACGAAAATCTTATTGGTAAATCCTTCTGCAATGGAGTAGATGTCTGCGGAATCTGCAATCTGAGCAGCTGTCTCATCCATAGCGCCGCCCTGTGCGACGGAAGCGGCTGCTGCGCAGATGGCGTCTGCCATACCCTGTGCATCCTGCTTTACGGTTCCGGTCATCTGGTCTGCATTGATCAGATCCTGTGCGGTCTGTGTAGCATCTACGCCGAATACCGGGATCTTGGTGCTTTCGCCGTTGCCCAGGTTGTAGCCGGCATTCTGAAGAGCGGATACAGAACCTGCAGCCATATCATCGTTGTTGCAGATGATGAGCTCGATCATATTGCCGTTTGCTTCGCTGTACTCTGCAAGGTTGGTGCTCATGAATTCGAAGGCTGCGCTGGAAGACCATGCACCGTTGGGGTCAAGCTGATAATTCTGAGTGATGTTCGGGTTGAAGTAAACAAGTGCGGGATATCCGGCTCCCTCCAGAACGGCATTGGCATCTTCCACACCATACTGTGTACGGTAGATTGCCTCTACGTTGGCGGCATCGCCCATGAACATTGCATAGGAGATGGATCCGTCGCCGTTGAGATCCACGGATTCATAGTTTTCAACCAGGAAATCACCGATCATCTTGCCCTGCAGATGTCCGGCCTCCGGAGCGTCTGTCCCGATAAACATGATGTTGTCATTGGCGCCAAGGACTTTTCCTTCTTCGCCGTCACCTTCGATGGCACGGTTGAAGAAAATAACCGGAAGTCCTCCGGCTGCTTCCATGATCTGCTGTGCAGCATCTGCACTGCCGGAAGTGACCAGGTTTACGACCAGTACATTGTAGCCGTTGGTGACAGCGGTCTGTACCTGCTCAAGCTGTGTGCCCTGATTGTTGTTTCCGTCATAATCCTGATATTCGATGCCTGCTTCGTCCAGATCTGCATCCAGAGCAGCACGGACGGTGGACAGATACGCATCACTGAATGCATACCAGAACACGGCAATTTTGGAATCACTTGCAGTTTCTTCGCCTGCAAATGCAGCCGGAACAAGAGTGAAGATCATCACAGCGGCTAAAAGCAAAGTGAACAGTTTCTTCATGTGTCAATACCTCCTTTGATGTTTGAAACTAACGGGTGTTATATTCCTGAAAATAATAACAGTAAAATAAGAAGGTTTACCATGAGATAACTTACGGAAAATGTTCGTTTTTTTATCCGTTTTGAATGAAAATGTAGAGAATCACAGGATTTGTTTGTAACATATATACAATTACTGAAAAAAGAACAGCGCTTTCTGGCCTTCTTCCGTAAACATGGTTTCCGGAGTGATAATAGTGGTGGAGGTATCGATCAGCCGGTCCGGGTTAAAGGTCTGACCTTCCAACAGTTTCCAGGCGGCTTCTACTCCCAGATAACCCATGGCGAAGGGATTCTGAACGATCAGGGCAGACACAACGCCCTCCCGCATCTTGTCAATACAGATCGGATTGGAATCAAAGGCAACCAGCCGGACAGAATCCGACAGATCCAGATCATCCACCGCAAGGGCAGCACCCACTGCAAGGGGCTCATTCAGCGCGACAAGGGTATTGATTTCAGGATGTTCCTGCAGGAACCGGATCGTCTCCTGCAGGGCCTCTTCCTGCCCAGTGATCACATTGATGGTCAGCAGCTTTCCGGTCCGGGGATCCTTTTCCAGCTCCTCCCTTAGTCCCTTCTCCCGCTCTTCGCCGTTTTTACTGACCTGGGCGAAATTGACGATCCCCACGATCATCGGATCCGGACAGACCTCCAGCACGGCGGAGGCCGTCATCCTTCCGGCCTGAATATTATCGGTTCCGATCCGGGCACTTACCAGGGAGGAATCCACATCACTGTCGATGACAATCACCTTTACGCCGGACCGGGCGGCTTCGTCAATGGAAGGGGCGTTATTGGTATAGCTGATGGCGGAAAAAACGATGGCGTCCGCCCCCTCTTTTACCGCCTGCTGTATGAGCGCATTCTGTCCTTCGTAGTCTTCCTCTGTTTCCGGGCCCAGAATGTGAAGATCCATGTTATATTCGGTCTTGGCCGCGTTGGCGCCGGCAAATACACTTTTCCAGAATTCGGTCTGTGTGGATTTGGCAATCAGAAAAACTTTATATTGATTGGAATCCGGGCGGCGCATCCCACAGGCGGACAGAAAAAGCAGCAGACCAGTCAGCAGGAAAAGCAGAAAGGAGATCCGGTTAATTCGTGGCTTCATAGTCTGTTTCCTCCAGGATTTTGGGCAGATGTACCGTCACAGTGGTGCCTTTGTCGGGAATACTGCGGATGGTTACGGTGTACTGGTTTCCGAAAAAGATGCGGAGCCGGTCGCTGACATTGCGCAGTCCGATTCCTTTACTTTCGCCCGGGTCTTTGCTCATCACGAAACGGATCTGTTCTTCTGACATTCCGGAGCCGTTGTCGGCCACCGACATCAGGATCTGGTCTCCTTCGCTTCTGACACAGATCCGGATCTCCCCGTCATCCACCAGACCGTTCAGCCCGTGATATAAAGAGTTTTCGATCAGAGGCTGAAGGGTAATCTTGTTGCACAGATAATCGAGACATTCCTCATCCACATCGAAGGTATAGGTGAACTGATCCTGATAGCGGACGGACTGAATCTGAAGATAACTGCGGGCATGCTCCAGTTCGTTCCGGATTGGGATCAGCTCATGTCCACGGCTGATACTGATCCGGAACAGCCGGGCCAGGGCCGTAACCATTTGAACCGCCTCTTCGTTTTTTCCCTGCTCGCACATCCAGGAAATGGAATCCAGCGTATTATACAGAAAGTGGGGGTTGATCTGTGCCTGAAGCGCCTTTAATTCGGTTCTCCGCAGATTGTTTTCTTCCTCCCGGACGGTCTGCATCAGTTCTTTCACCCGCTGGGTCATGTGCTGAAAGGAATCGTAGAGATTGCGGATCTCATAGATCCCCTTTTCATAGGGAACCAGGAGAAAATGATCGGTATCCTGTTCAAACCGCTGCATGGCCTGTTCCAGGTTCCGGATCGGACGGGACAGGACCCGGCTCAGGATGGCGCTGATGATAAACACCATGCAAAGCAGCAAAAGGGCTGCCAGAAGGAGAAGCCGTCCCAGCTCCACCAGGCTGTCGGAGATGACATCGGCAGCAAAGCTGACGCCCACCACCCGCCATTGTTCATTCGCCAGGGTCTGCACGGTATAGATGATATTGTCGGCAGTGTAGCTTCCGTCCTCATTGCCGGAGATCAGAGCCGTATTTTCTGTTTTCAGGCTGGAATAGATCAGCTGCTGCTGGGGATGGTAAACCATATTGCCGTTTCGGTCCATCAGAAAACAGTAGCCTCTCCGGCCGATGCCGGTCTCATTGATGTAATCCGACAGGTTGCTGCAGCTGATATCCAGGGAAATCCAGCCGGCAGCAGGATCTTCACTAAGACGCCGGACCAGAGTGACGGCCCAGGGATAATAACTGTCGAACAGATTTACCACATGAGGGGAGGACAGATATCCCTCCGGGGAAACCGACAGCACGGCAAGATCCAGGGACAGGTTTTCGGATTGATCCTTTCGGGGAATTCTTCCGGCACTGTAGCATTCCAGCATCTGACCGGAAGGAGCATAGGTGGAAACAGCGATGACATCCGGCCGGATCCGGAAAAACACATCGAAAAAGCTTTCCCGGGCATCCGGATCCTCCTTCAGGCTGGCAAGCAGGATTTCCATGACTGTATCAATCTCCTCCAGGTAGCCGTTGACGGTGTTGCTGACCTGGGAAATGGTTCTTTGGGAATTGGTCCGGGCATTTTGCAGGAGAACCTGCTGATAGGTCTGATAAAACATCAGAAGGGAACTGATCAGAATCAGGATGCCGATACTGATGATGGTGAAGAACAGCAGGGTATTCAGATGGGTGTGGCGTCTGATCCGGTTCATCCCTTTTTCGCCCTCATTCCTGCAGGAGAAATGCCGTAGTATTTTTTAAAACAGTAACTGAAATAATGCTGGTCGCTGTATCCGCAGCGGAAGGCAACCTCGGCAATCCGCAGGGAACCGTTCTGCACCAGATCTTTCGCCGCTTCCATCCGTTTGCGGATCAGGAGATTGATAAAGGTATCCCCGGTGTATTTTTTCATATTGGCGCTCAGATAATTCGGGCTGACATGAAGCTGCCGGCTGACCTGGTTCAGGGACAGTTCCTCATTCCGGTAGTCGGTCTCGATAATCTTAAGGGCTTTCCGGCACAGATATTCCATGCCTTCCGCATCGGAATCCAGGGGAACAAAAGGTTCCTGACCGGAAGGAAGGTTCAGGTCCTGGGAGTGGATGATTCCGCCGCTGCCGGCCAGGGAAGGGCGCCGGCGGCTTCCTGTACTGCCCGGAAACAGGATCTGAGATCCCGGAACACGCCGGAGACGCCGATGGATACTCCGGAGTGGATCTGTTTCCGGCAGGTATAGGACAGTTCGTTCAGCATATGGTCCAGATTCCGGAAACCGTCGGGATCCAGGACCAGGCTGAAAATATGTCCTCCGGAAACAAAGCTGCAGCTCTGATAATACTTTTCCAGAACCGTATCCACGATCCGGGCAGACTGGGGCTGCGTAATCCGGCTGCCGGAGACCAGAACCAGGAAGGAACAGGGAGATGGAACCTGCATTCCGCAATCCTGAAGCAGCATGGCAGGGGACTGCTCTTCCGGATAATCGGCGAACTGATCCAGCAGCAGCGAAGCCACGGCCAGCTGACGGCTGACGGGGAGCGGAGGCGGCTGCAGCTGATTCTGGCGTTTCTCCATTTTTTTATGGATCTCTTTCAGCTCCCGGGTGATCTCTGCCAGGCTGATGGGCTTCAGAAGGTATGCGATTACCTGGTTTTCGATGGCGCTCCGGGTATATTCGAAGTCGTCGTATCCGGACAGAAAGGCAATCTGGATCATCGGCTGCACTTCCGGACCTGACAGGCTAGATCCGTCCCGGAGATAAAGGGCATCCGGATATCGGTCAGCAGAAGATCCGGCTGCAGCTGATCCGTCAGCTGCAGTGCTTCCAGACCGTTCTCCGCCTTTCCGACCAGGCGGAAACCGATCTCTTCCCAGTTGATCATGCGGCACATGGATTCTCTCAGCTCTGCTTCGTCGTCCGCCACGATGATAGAAAAGAAGGTGTGTTCCATAGCAGGTCCTAACGATTCTGATTGAAGCATTTCCGGCGGCATACTATAATGAATTCCATCAATACCGGAGGAAACGCACCATGGAATTTGCACAACTGATCCAAAACTCCAGGAATCTCATGAACAAGTTTGAATACGACGAATATGCCGCATCTTTCCCGCAGTTTGAAGAACAGTGCAGGTCTTTATTTGACAGGCTGGATCTGGAACTGCCTGATCAGGCTTCCAGGGAAAAGGCTGCTGCCCGGATGGTTCTGGAACTGGAGCGCAGCTGGAAGGAGCTTCCCCGAAAAGACCGTAAGAAGGCGTCTTTTCAGGATAAGCAGATATTAGCATTATACTTTTCTCCCGCAGCGCACAGATACGGGGATCCGGCGCTGGCCTTTGCGGAAGAGGTACGGCAGAACTGGAATGAAACATTTCCCAGGAATACTTATCTTGCCGGAACCTATGATGCCATCCTGAAAGGATTCGAATCCAGTCTGTTGAGGCTCCGGTTAAGGAAATCAAAGAATAACCGGAAGCCTCGTTCATAAACAAGGGCTTACGGAGGTACTATAGCAGGATCCCGGGGAATTCGCAACCGGATCTGTTATTTCCGGAAATTGATCTGTGCGGCAGCGTAGGCGGCGCTTTCCCGGGCATCTTCAAGTCCGGAAGTGCCGAAATTCTTCGGGGCGTCGTTTTCGATCACGATCCAGTCAAGATCCAGCTCCTTCGCGCAGTCGACGATCGTCTGCAGAGGGAAGGTTCCCTTTCCCCATCCGCACATTTCTCCGGTGAACACCGACCCGTTCAGACCATCCTTCACATGAAGGAGCGCCACGTCCTTCCGGCGGATGCGGATATAATCCAGGGCGGAAGAGACCTTTCCGTCAAGGCCCTTTGAGACCCAGTACACATCCGGCTCCAGGCCATGGGGATGGATCAGATCCATAAAATACCGCCCCTGCGTGCCGGTGAGAAATTCCGGCTTATGGTTGTGATACAGGACGTTGATACCGGTTCCTTCACAGGCATTTTTCAGTACCGACAGCACCTGGTCCGCCTGCACGGCCCAGTCGTCGATCTGTTCCGGAGTGTAACGTCCGTCCCCGTCCGGTTCAATTCCGAACATCGTTGGAAGAGAATAAGCGAAGATCAGTTTGTCAGTTCCGAGGAGTCGGCATCTTTTGACTGCGGTGCGGGCGGTTTCCTCCGTCGGCTCCGACGGATTCAGATGAAAATGCAGACTGACGGTCTCAAGTCCCAGCGTGTCCATTTTCTTCTTGATAGAAATAAGATCGGGGAAATCCTCCCGGAACAGGAAATTGCACCACTCTACGCCGTCATATCCGGCGGCTGCGATCTGTGAGAGCAGCTCTTCCACCTCTTCCTGGGAAGAAAGCTGTTCCCAGTCTCCGCCGGGGAGAAAATTAAACATCTGGATTCCGAGTTTTATACGATCGTTTGTATTCATCTGATCTTCCTTTCCCTGCCGTTTTTAGAATCTGCGAGAGTATAGCACAGAAGCCGGAAATAAGAAAGAATCATGAATTTTTTATTAAGGTTGGTTTAAGTTTTATGCAATTCTTACAAACCCCGGCCGGGAATTATGCTCAAGATGACCTTGAGCCCGGCAGAGTTTTAAATGAAACGCAACATCTGACTTATTGAATTCCCATCCAAAATTAAGATATAATTCTCATACCTGTAATAAGGTTAGACACATTATATAGGAGGGAAAAAATGAAGAAAATCAGCAGATCTATTTTTGCACTTCTGATGGCTGCTCTCATGACCGTGTTCATGGCAGGCAGCGTCTTCGCAGCGGATGCAGCCTTAGGCATCGACGGCGATCCGACTGTAGTCGGCGCTCTGATCCCTGCATGGGCAACCAAGGGCGTTGAGTCCAGCTTATATGTCGGTGTAAACGCGGAAGGCGAAGATGTCACCGGCTCTCTGGCAGACCAGGCAGAAGTAGTTGACGGCGTAGTTACCATCTCTGATGTCAATGTTACATCTGAACTGGGAGATGCTCTCAACGATCTCGGCGCTACCAATACAACTTATCTGTATGTAAACGGCGGCGAGGCAGATACAGCAGCAGTTGTTTCCGATTCCACATTTGTATTCTCTGATGAGTCTGACGGCAAGAACGCCAACGACTTCACAGGCGCAGGTGTTGTATTCGTAGCAACCGGTGCTGAAGGAACCAACACCACCATGACCCTGGAGAATGTGGATATCACAACCGACGGTTTCGGACGTGACGCCGTGGTTGTTGATGCATTTGCAAACGCATATGTGATCAATTCCAACATCCTGACCAAGGGCTCCAACCCGCTGACCGAAGCTTATGAAGGATATGCTTCCACAGCAGCTCAGGCTTACATGATTTCTCCTCCGTGGATCCTTGGTATCTATGGCGGCGTTCGTGCAGCTAACGTATTAGGAAAATACAGCTCTTACAACCTGATCGATTCCACAATGGAATCCGGCGGATGGGCAGTCATCTCCACCGACGACTGCACACAGCCGACTGTGAACGTATTAAACTCCACTCTGAAGGTTACCGAATATGACGGCGAAGATCCTACCGGCAACGACAGCTCCACTTCCATGAACGGCGGCGCAGCTCTGTTCGGATATGAGAAGAACTACGGATCCGCTTACGGTACCTACAACATCGGTTCCTCCATCGAGAACTTCTATGGCGCAACCATCGACGGAACCACCTATGCAACCATCCTGACCGGCGCAGGCCCGACCTATTACGGACCTTCCTATGACGGACTGGTACTGACCAATGCAATGACCGGCGAAGAGCTTTACACCTATGAAGGGGAGGGCCAGCCGACCGTTGTTACCTCTGTATTTGGTGTTATGGACCATCAGGGTGCTGCTGACACCATCCTGGATGCAGGTTCTGTATGGAATACAGAAGAAGCAGTTATCCTCGTAAGAGGAGCTCAGAACTCTACTTATACGGTATCCGGTGCTGAAATGAATCCGAAGAGCGGAATCATCTTCCAGATGATGGACGACGATGACGGATACGGCACATCCGGCGCAGGCGGAGATACCACCGGTGAGCAGGGTCTGGCAAAATGGACCGGCGAAGCATGGGGAATGCCGACATTCTCTTCCGGTTTCGCAGATGCAAACGAAGCAGGTTTCGTAGCTCCGGCTGAGGGCGGCGCTTACAACACCACTCTGCTTCTTACCACCGACGCAGAAGGCAATGCAGTGACCTACACCGGCGATGTTTACAACGGAACCGGCACCGGCGCAGGCACAGCCGCAGGCGGACTGATGGTCAACATCGAGAAGAACGTTACCTTAGACGGTGCGATCTCCTCCACCTCTGCAGTTCACGGTCTTCCTTACAATGAAGGCGCTGTTGCTTTCCTGGATACTCTGGCAGAAAGATACGGCGACGGCATTGCTCCGAACGGCGGCGATGCATGCACTGTGAAGTATGCTCTGATGGATGCTGACGGCAACATCGTAGAAGATGAAGCTCAGGCAGCTTACATCCAGATCACTGAGTTCACCATGAATGAGTACTACATCATCTCTCATGTGATCAACAAAGTAATGGCTGGCCCGAACGTGATGGTTCAGGTAGCCGAAGGCGCAACCTGGAATGTTACCTCCGACAGCTACATCAAAGGCCTTGTAAACGAAGGTACCGTAACCGTAGCGGAAGGCGCAACTCTGTACATTGACGGCGAAGCTTATACCGGCGAGATCGAAGCCGGCGAACTGGGCGATATGTCCTCCGGCGGTGCAGGCGGCAAGGTTGATACCTCTGAATGGGTTGTCGGCGAGAACTACAGAACCGAAGCAACCGGAAAATACAGCGAGATCATGATCGACAACGGCCTGTTCTACTATGTTGGTTCTGCAGAACCGGTCAGCGGCGTTGCAATCCTCGATGTGGCATTCGGACTTCAGGGATGGCTGGTCGTGGAAGAAGACGGCAGCTATACCGTCAGCAAGGATTTCGTAGAACTGGATGAGCCTGACAGCTCAGGCGGAGAGTCCGGCGGCGGCGAATCTGCAGAAGGCGAAAGCGGTGAAGGCGAATCCGAAGGCGAAGCTCCTGCAGAATCTCCGGAAGGCGAGTCTCCGGCAGAAGCAGCTCCGGAAGCAGCAGTGGAAGCTCCCGCAGCAGCAGAAGCACCGGCTGCATCTGATGATGACATGCTGGCAGCTTACAAGGAGTACATGAATCAGTGGCTGATGGCTGAATTCGAAGTGAATGCTTCCATGACGGAAGAGCAGCTTCCTGAATTCCAGGCCTGCATTGAAGCCAATGATTACAGCCAGTTCCCGGGAGACATGTTCTTCAACGGAATGCTGGAAAACGGCACAGCCATGACCTACGACGAGTTCGTGGCAGTAGCCGGAAAATAATCCGGAAATAATCCGGCAGGAGTTTCCGATCCGTAAGTACGGAGCACGAAGCTTCATGTAATAAGATTCTATAAAAATTACCGCAGATTTCTCTTTGAGATCTGCGGTAATTTGTATTGCGGCAATAGGATCATTCCGGCGATGCAGTCATTCCTGCAAAATCCTTCCGGGGAGACGCCGGGTCTTAGAACAGGATGCCTTTCATTTTCTCGCTCATGACAGCGATCTGTTTGCTGACCGCCTGGCCGACGCCCGGGAATGCGGTCAGCGGAGTACCTGCGGTCAGGCACGGGATGAAGCTGTGGCATCCGCATTTGGTGCAGGCACGTTCCACTTCTTTTTCCACCTGTTCTTCTGTCCAGTCCGGAAGATCCAGAAGTTTGGTCTCGATCTCGCCCATGAAGGTGATCTGACCGCCGTATTTCTCGATGAGTTCCGGAATGTTGTTGGTCGGTGTCGGGCCCTGCCAGATATCAACTCCCATTTCGATCATGGAAGGAACCAGGGTTGCGGAGTACGCGTCATTGTGATGGATGACCAGTACGCCGCTTTTCTTATAGTAACCGTAGATCTTCTTGTATGCCGGAGTGATGAATTCATCAAACATGGCCGGAGACATAAAGGTGGTCTGCAGGCTTCCCCAGTCGTCATGATGAAGAACCGCTTCGATTCCGACCCGCTCGATCATGACTTTGGCATACTCCAGTTCCACATCGACAATGAAATCAATGAGTGCCTGAACTTCGTCCGGATCCTCATAGAAAGCGGCCATGGCATCTTCCATACCCATCAGATTGTGAAGACGTTCAAAAACGCCCTGGGGATGAAGCGCGGTAATGTACTGATTCTCCCGGTCCGTCCTGGCTGCGATCCCGTTGAGCATTCCCCAGTATTCCGGAGCTTCCGGAACTACGGGACGTTTCACAACCTCTCTCCACTCGGTGATATCCTTCACCAGACGGTGGGCGTCGTCATGAACCGGATAGGCCCCCATCTGTCCCACCGGAAAATCCCAGAATACGCCATACATATCGTATCCCTGATCGCCGGGTTTGAGCGGATAATCCCCCATATAGTAACTGGCGGGGAACAGACAGTTCACAAATTCCCAGCCATTGACAAAACGGTCCGGATGGCCATCCTTTTTCATCGTTTCGCGTAAGTTCTCTTTTACTGTTAACATAAAATCCCTCCTGTGAATGACCGGATCCGCTTCCGCCCGGTTTCCTGAGCGGAAGACAAAATCCGGCAGCACCCCTCTTTTTGACTCTGCGGCTGGCAAACTGCCATAATCCGTATTTTACAATACTATTATATCGAAAGGATCCGGTTTGTAAATCCTACAGTCTTATTGACAAATCAGCAGATTATTCCTACACTTTGTAGGAATAAAGGAGGATGCAATGAAGATTTCGTTGGAGATGATAACAGAACGGCTGAAATGCGAAGACTGCAGGATAGATCTCTCCGGCAGTTCCGGTGAGATGTGCCTGGAAAGAGCGGAATTTTATCGGGCGGGAGCGGAGCTTCAATCAGACGTTTTATATATATCTTTCGGAGCAGATCTTCCGGAGTCTCTCCGGTATGTGCCTGGCTGCGCTCTGCTCAGTATCGGAGCAGCTCCGGAAAGGGTCCGGGAACAAGGATATTTATTTGGACAGTTTGCGGAACTGGATCCGGAAACAGATATCTTTTCCCTGAGCAATGAGATCAATGGGATCTTTCGGATGTTTGACCGGTGGGAGCGGCAGATGGAGGGGCTTCACGCCTCGGGGCCTTTGCAGGAAGTGTTTCAGGATCTGCTGGAAATCACGGATCCGGTGCTTGAAAACGGACTCAGTCTTATGAATTCTTCCTTTCATCTGCTGGCAATGACCCGGACGAACCGCAAGTTCGGCGGATACCAGTCGATTACAGATCATTACAATCCGGAAGCGGTCTCCCCGGACATCATGAGTATGCTCCGCACCAATGCCGCTTATCACAGTATGTCGGAATGCCGGGAGATCACGATCCTGGATGACGAGGTGCTTCCGTTCCGGACGATGAATAAGAATATTTATTTGGACGGAGTCTTTGCCTACCGGATTGCAGTGACGGAATGTATCCGGCCCTTCCGCCCTTCTGATGAGACGCTGGTGCGGATTCTGGAGGAGAAAATTCTGGAACTTCTCGAGGAAATGGCGGAGGTTCAGGGGCAGGAGCACTCTCCTCTTGCAGGGCTGCTGTCTGACATGATCCGGAAAGATATTGTCAATAAAGCGGCTCTGGATATGGAACTGGGCAGTCTGGGATGGCAGCCTTCGGATCAGTATTGTGTTCTGTGCCTGAAGTTTGATCCGGGATTTCGTTCAGACAATACCGGAGCTTATTACTGCAGGGAACTTCGGAAGGAATTCCCGGAGAGCCTGGCCTTTGTGCCGGAGAATGATCTGGTCATGGTTGTCAATCAGACGGTCTCGCAAAGGAGCAGCTCCGATTTCTTTCAGCAGTTTGCTGTATTTATCCGGGAAAACAATTTCCGCGCGGGCACCAGCAATCCCTGCCGGGATCTGTACAAGATCCGCAAATATTACCGGCAGGCACAGATCGTTCTGGATATCGGACAGAAGGAAAACCCCTCCGAGTGGCGTCACAGCTTTGGGGATTACGTTCTGAATTATATCTTCAGCATGGCAACCAGTGAATTTGAAAAAGAAGAGCTGTACTCCCCTGTCTATTACAAGATCAGAAAATACGATGAAGAGAACGGGACATCACTGCTGGAAACCCTGCGCTGCTATCTGGACAATCAGATGAACACCCTGCGGACAGCCCAGGAACTGTTTATTCACCGCTCCACCATGATTTATCGCCTGAAACGGATCTGCGAGATCGGTCAGACCACCCTGGCAGACAAGGACGAACTGCTGCATCTGCACCTGACCTTTCATCTGCTGGAGCAGGGGTGAGCACCGCACAATTCTGATTTACAACGAAAAACTTATCTGATAAAGTTGCAGCTAAAGAACGAAGGCCCTTTAAAAGTCCTTCGCCCAGTCTGACCGCAGATAATAGATCAGGTAGATGATATCGCTGAGGCCCCAGGTAAGCGGATAGGCCCAGTAAATATATCCGATCTCCCCGAAGAGGTGCATGACCGCATAGATATAGGCGATCCGCAGAACACACCAGATAGACAGCATGATCGTCATCGGCACGAAGGCCTTGCCCGCCCCTCTGCAGACAGCGGCAATGGCATGGGCCAGCGCCAGCAGGCCGTAGAACAGCGCTTCCGTATGGGCCTGGGTGGTGCCGAAGGCAACCACTTCCCGGGTACTGTCGAACAGGCGGATCAGGGAGGGGGCGAACAGATAGATGGCAGCCCCGATGATCTCCGCCAGCAGGACCGTGGTAAGGATCCCGAAGGTCGCACCTTTTCTGGCCCGGTCCGGAAGGCGGGCTCCCAGATTCTGGCTGACGAAAGTCGTGATCGACATGGTAAAGCTCATGATGGGAAGGAATGCGAATCCTTCGATCTTGGAGTAGGTTCCGAAGGCAGCCATGGCCATCATCCCGAAGGAATTGATCTGGGACTGGACAAAGACATTGGCCAGGCCGATGACACTGTTCTGGATCCCGGAAGGCAGGCCGTACTTCAGCATCAGGATCAGAACATACCGGTGGATCGCCAGTTTCCGCGGGTTCACGGTATAGATGCGGTCCTTTTTCAGCAGATGGATCAGGCAGAGAATGCAGCTTGCCAGCTGGGAGATCACGGTGGCAATGGCAGCAGACCAGACGCCCCAGCCGAATACGCCGATAAACAGATAATCAAGGGCAATATTCAGCAGGGAAGACGTGATCAGGTAATACAAAGGGCGCTTGCTGTCGCCGACCGCATTCATGATCCCCTTCAGCACATTGTACATGATGATCGTGGATACACCCCAGAAATAATACCGGAAATACTCCACCGACTGGGGCATGACCTCCGCGTCCACGTTCATCCACCGGAGGAAGGCCGGGGTAAATAAAACGCCGACGGCAGTCATGACCGCCGAAGCGATCAGTCCCACGAGGATATTTGTATGGATCGCCTTGCTGACACTTTCCCGGTCATTGGCGCCGAAAAAGCGGGAAATGACGACGCCCGCTCCCATGGAAGCGCCCATGACAAAGCTGATCAGCATAAAGATCAGTGTCCCGGAGGAGCTGACGGCCGCCAGGGCGTCCGTGCCGAGATAGCGGCCGACGATAAACGTATCCGCCGTATTATATAATTGTTGAAAAACCTGGCTCAGGAAAATGGGAAAAGCAAACCGGATGATCATTTTGCTGGTACTGCCTTCGGTCATGTTCAGAGTCCCGTCGGATCCCTGCCGGACAGAGGATTTACTCATAGCGAGGTAATTTTATCACGTTCCCGATGAATGTAAAGGAGAGAAACCATATGATTTCATTTGAAAGTGACTATATTGCAGGCGCGCATCCGAAAGTGCTGGAACGTCTGTGTGAAACGAATCTGGAAGCTCTGCCGGGCTATGGCACAGACCATTACTGCGAACAGGCGAAGGAGAAGATCCGGAAGGCCCTGGACTGTCCGGAGGCCCAGGTGGAATTTCTGGTGGGAGGCACCCAGACCAACGCGGTGGTGATCTCCTCCATGCTGAAGGATTATGAAGGGGTTGTTGCTGCAGTGACAGGTCATGTCAGCGTCCATGAGGCAGGCGCCATCGAATACACCGGCCATAAAGTGCTGGGACTTCCTCAGAAGGACGGAAAGATCAGCGCGGCAGAACTGAACTCCTATCTGGAGACATTCTACAGCGACGACAACTATGAGCACATGGTATTTCCCGGCATGGTCTACATCTCCTATCCTACAGAATATGGAACCCTGTACAGCAGGCAGGAGCTGGAAGAGATCGCGGCGGTCTGCCGGAAATACCAGATCCCGCTCTATCTGGACGGCGCCCGTCTGGGATACGGACTGATGAGCCCAGCTGCGGACCTGACATTGCCGGATATCGCCCGGATCTGTGATGTGTTCTATATCGGCGGAACCAAAGTAGGCGCCCTGTGCGGAGAGGCAGTGGTATTTACGAAGGGAAATATGCCGGCGCATTTTATCACCTCCGTGAAAAAACGGGGCGCGCTGCTGGCGAAGGGCCGTCTAACGGGGGTGCAGTTCGACGCTTTATTTACCGACGGATTGTATTTTGAGATCGGCGCCCATGCGATCCGGATGGCGGAGCAGTTAAAACGGATCTTCCGGGAGAAAGGATACCGGTTTTATCTGGAGTCCCCCACCAATCAGCAATTCCTTATTCTGAAGGATACCGAACTGGAACGGCTGCAGGAGCAGGTGGCAGTCTCCTGGTGGGAAAAACCGGATGAGGATCATACGGTGGTACGGTTTGCCACCAGCTGGTCCACAACAGAAGAAGATATACAGAAGCTGGAAGAAATTCTCATTCAGCAGTAAAAGGAGGCAGACAATGACAGAGAATTTTGATCTTCAGAAACATATTGCAAACGGGGTCGAGAAAATCGTGACGGACGCGCTGAAAGCCACCCTGAAGAACCCGAAGGAAAGCGCGTTCATGGTGAAATTCGCGGCAGCCAGCAAAAAGGCTTCAAAACGGCGGATGCAGCTGGAGGAGGAAGGCGACCACGCTCCGGGATTTCTGATCGCCAGCGTGACCAGCAGCTGCAATCTGCATTGCGCCGGGTGCTATTCCCGCTGCATCGAGACCACCACGGATGAGGCACCGGTCTGTCAGCTGTCCGGAAAGGAGTGGCTGGACATTTTCTGCCAGGCCAGGGATCTGGGCATCAGCTTTATTCTGGTGGCAGGGGGAGAACCCCTCCTTCGCAGGGACATCATCGAAGCGGCAAGTACGGTGAAGGAGATCCTGTTCCCGATCTTTACCAACGGAACTTACATAGATGACGCCTATTTCAGTCTGTTCGATTCCTGCAGGAATCTGGTGCCGGTGTTAAGCATCGAGGGCGGCAGGGATGCCACGGATCAAAGGCGGGGGGAAGGCATGTACGACGTTGTGCTGAATAACATGAAGGCCTTCCGGGAGAAACAGATCCTGTTCGGAGCCTCCATTACGGTGACCACAGAGAATCTGCAGGAGGTGACTTCTCCTTCCTACGTGGAATTTCTGGTGGAGCATGGGTGCAAGATGATCCTGTTCATCGAATTCGTTCCGGTGACTGAGGAAGCAAAGGATCTGGCGCCGGGGGGTCCGGAGCGGGAATATCTGGACAAAGCCATGGAAGCATTAAGGGAGCAGTACCCGGATCTGCTGCTGCTGTCCTTCCCGGGGGACGAGCTGAAAATGGGCGGATGCATGGCGGCAGGAAGGGAGTTTTTCCATATCAATTCCCACGGAGGAGCAGAGCCCTGTCCCTTCTCTCCCTTCTCGGATATCAATATCCGGGAGACCTCCCTCAGGGAAGCGCTGAACTCAAATCTGTTTGTGAAACTCCGGGAAGGCGGACATCTTCTGGATGATCACAAGGGCGGCTGTGTCCTCTATGAAAAACGGGATCTGGTGCAATCGCTGCTGGGGAGCAAATAACTCCTAAGGAAAAAGCCCGGAATGCCTGATATTTTGGGCATTCTTTCCTTTGACACTGCCGTGCTGTAGCATTATAATGGAGCCGTCGAATAGTAAGTAAAATAAAGAGAAACGAGGGTGCATATGAGTAAAATTGACTTAACCAAATACGGAATTACCGGAACTACACAAATCGTATACAATCCTTCCTTTGAAGAACTGTTTGAAGAAGAGACAAAGCCGGGTCTGGAAGGATATGAGGTCGGCACACTGACGGAGCTGGATGCGATCAATGTCATGACCGGAATCTATACCGGACGTTCTCCGAAAGATAAATACATTGTAATGGATGAGAATTCCAAAGATACCGTCTGGTGGACCACACCGGAATATCCCAATGACAATCATCCCATGAGTGAAGAAGTCTGGGAGACGGTGAAGGGACTTGCCAGGGATGAGCTTTCCGGCAAGCGGCTGTTTGTGATGGATGCTTTCTGCGGAGCCAACAAGGACACCCGGATGGCAATCCGTTTCATCATGGAGGTTGCATGGCAGGCCCATTTCGTAAAGAATATGTTCATTGTTCCGACAGAAGAGGAACTGAAGGATTTTGAACCGGATTTCATTATTTACTGCGCTTCCAAGGCAAAGGTCGATGACTATCAGAAACTGGGGCTCAACTCTGAGACCTGCGTGGCCTTCAATATCACCAGCCGGGAGCAGGTGATCATCAACACCTGGTATGGCGGCGAGATGAAGAAGGGAATGTTCTCCATGATGAACTATTACCTTCCGCTGAAGGGAATCGCCTCCATGCATTGCTCTGCCAATACAGACATGAACGGCGAGAATACCGCCATTTTCTTCGGCCTTTCCGGAACCGGAAAGACCACTCTTTCCACCGATCCCAAGAGACTGCTGATCGGAGATGATGAGCATGGCTGGGATGACAAGGGCGTGTTCAACTTCGAAGGCGGCTGCTATGCCAAGGTCATCAACCTGGACAAGGAATCCGAGCCGGATATTTACAATGCGATCAAGAGAAACGCGCTGCTGGAGAATGTGACCGTGGACAGCGAAGGACGGATCGATTTCGCAGACAAGAGCGTGACGGAGAACACCCGTGTCTCCTACCCGATCACGCATATTGAGAAGATCGTGCGTCCGGTTTCTTCCGCACCGGCAGCCAAGGATGTGATCTTCCTTTCCGCAGATGCCTTCGGCGTTCTTCCCCCGGTTTCCATCCTGACTCCGGAACAGACCAAATACTATTTCCTCTCCGGATTTACCGCCAAGCTGGCCGGAACTGAGCGTGGCATCACCGAGCCGACCCCGACCTTCTCCGCATGCTTCGGACAGGCGTTCCTGGAGCTTCATCCCACCAAATACGCCGAGGAGCTGGTCAAGAGAATGGAAGCCAACGGAGCAAAGGCATATCTGGTCAATACCGGATGGAACGGAACCGGCAAGCGGATCTCCATCAAGGACACCAGAGGCATTATCGATGCCATCCTGAACGGCGCCATCAACAACGCTCCCACCAAGACCATTCCGTACTTCAATCTGGAAGTGCCGACGGAACTGGAGGGCGTGGACACCAACATCCTGGATCCGAGAGATACCTATGCCGATGCGTCCGAATGGGATGAGAAGGCCAAAGATCTTGCAGGCAGATTCATTAAGAACTTTGTAAAATACGAAGGAAATGAGGCCGGCAAGGCGCTGGTAAGCGCAGGTCCTCAGCTGTAAGGAACTGATCCGGTAAGAGAAAAACCAATAAGATATGAAACGGGTGCCTCCGCAATGGCGGGAGCACCCGTTTTCTGAGGCGCTTTACGGCGCCCATTTCGTATCCGCGTAGTTTTTGAAGAATCACGGCGGCCCGGATTATTTCATCACATCCATCATGGCCTTGACATTTTCCAGCTTGCAGTTTAAAGGAACTTCACATCCGGAGGACAGCATGAAACCGCCCTTCATTCCCATCTGTACCAGTTTCTCGCTGTAAGCGGCGACCTCCTCCGGCGTTCCGTAGGCCAGCATGGTGGCGGGAACGTCGCCTCTCAGGGACTGGCTGCCCCGGAGGATCTCATAGGCCTGCTCAATATCGGTTTCGCCGTCCAGCTCGATGTGGACACTGCCTTTCGGAAGCTCTGTGAAATACTTCAGCATCGGCAGCCAGTTGGAGTCCGCATGCAGGACGCTGACAAGGCCGGCGCTGTGGTAGCGGAGAATGGAAGCCTTCAAAGTCGGCCATACCATTTCCTCAAACATGGTCGGGGAAATAAAGGTGGAGGAGGATCTCATGGCGAAGATTCCCAGCTTTCTTCCGCCGTTGGCTTTCAGCATGCCAATGGTCTTCTCGTCTTCGATGGGCTGATATTTTTCCATGATCGCCAGGATCTTTTCCGGTTCATCATACAGATCGTAAGTGAAATCAGCCATTCCCCGGATCATGGACAGGGTATCAAAGATCGGGCCGGTGGCGGATTCAAAGCAGGGAACGATTCCTTTGCTGATCAGATAACCGATGGTCTTGCCCAGGTTGGCTCCCAGGATGCCGTAACGCTCGCCGATCTGCTGCGGATTGGTGAAGGGCGGATTCTGAATTCTCATCAGATACTCGCCGTACCAGTATTCCCAGCTCATTCCCATGATACGGTCGTATTCGGAGGTATCCTCGAAATAGGGGGATTCCACGAACTGATACAGGTCGTCGTCTCCCAGTTCCCGTCCGGGAAGCCGGACCGGAAGGCCCATAACAAAGGTGGTGTCCCTGGGGCACATGGCCATGGAGACATCCGGTTTGCCGATCTTGGCAATCGTATTTTCAATGGCCCGGATCCAGTTGTCGGGACTTTCGCAGATGTCCTTCTGGGACACATCGCCCAAAGAACCGTAGGTGGCCACCATCATCGGGAAGACCGGCATCTCGCTTCTGTCCTTATAGGGCTCCAGGCTCAACATTTTTTCGTATTTTTCAAAAGAGTTCATTTCATACCTCCTCGTTCTGCAAATCACTGATTTGTTCTGTTTATATTTTACAGTGGAATAATTCCCGGGAATATGGACAAACAGCCTGAAGTGTGAGATATTATAACCCAAAGAGATTGTGCACAGTGCACAGCAGAAATGGGGAGAATTTATGCGGCTCAGCATGTGGATGCTCAGGGACTGGCTGGCAAAATATCATCCGGAGCCCAAGATCTTTCATGGGGACCGGGTCCTGAGAAGCGCCAGGATCCTTTCCAATAATACAGAGATCGAGAGCCAGAATGTCTATCTGGCGGATGCCTCGGAATTCATTAACGGGGAGACGGGGCGGGTGATCTGTGTGCAGGGGGAGGACATGATCCTTCTGAATACGGATGATAAGGATGAAGTGCTGAACGAGATCTTTGACGCCTTTGATTATTATAATGGCTGGGCGGACGGCGTGATGGCACAGATCCGCAGGGGCTGCACGGTGCAGGAGATCGTAGACCTCAGCGACCGGATCTTCGGACAGCCGCTGCTGGTGTATAATTCCGGAAACGAGATCATCGGGATCTCCTCCGGGTATTCGAAGGGGTCCCTGGATGCGGAATGGGATGTTCTGCTGGAGACCGGGACCAATTCCATGGATTTTCTTCTGAAACTGAGGGATGTGCTGAAAACGCAGAGGAGCTACCAGGGAACTCAGAGGTACCTTGTGGAGGGATCCCAATATCCTTCTTTATATAGAAGCATTTTTTCCGACAGAAGATGGATCGGGCGGCTGCTGCTTCTGGAAACAGACCACACCCTGAGCCGGGGAGAGGAGCAGCTGTTCGAGACACTGGCGGACATGATCGAGCGCTGGGCGGAAAGCAGCAGCAAAACTTCCCAGATGCAGGAAGAGACGGCGGTGTTCCGGGATCTGATCAACGGTCAGCCAATTTCCCGGGAGGAGATCGATCATAAGCTTCAGATGGCCGGCTGGCTGAAGGAACACCAAAAGCAGCTGATCCGGATCGAGATTCCTCAGACCAAAGCGGAAATTGCAAGAGCGATGGTGCAGCGGCTGGAGCAGGCCTTTTCCGATAGTTATATCATTGACGGCGGCGATGTGATCTATCTCCTGATCAATCGGGATCAGACCGGCGTCTCCGGGACAGAGGAAACGCTGCTGCCCCTTCTTCGGAGCAGCCGTCTGTGCGCAGTGGCCAGCTATGAATTTACGGATGTGTATAAGCTGTCGGATTATAATCAGCAGTGTTCCCTGACCTACAAATATATTCCCCGGGAGGATGGGGCGCTGTACTACTGCAATGATTATGCGCTTCCCTGCATCCGCTCCTTCATCTCCACCGCGGTCCCCAAAGTTCTGAAGCATCCGGCCCTGGAATGTCTGAAAAAATATGACCGGGAGAATGGCGGGGATCTGTATCATACCCTGTATGTGTACTTAAGAAGCAGCTGCAATATGGCCCGGACAGCAAGGATGCTCCATCTGCACCGCAACTCCCTGCTGTACCGGCTGAATCAGATCCGGGAACTTGGCGGGGTCAGCCTGGAGGAGGAAGACACCCGGGAGTATCTGCTGTTGTCTTATTATCTGTAACCGCCGCGATGCAACGAAAATGGAACGATTAATCTTTCATGTTGATGTGAATAGCGCGTTTTTATCCTGGGAAGCAGTCCGCAGAGTAAAGAACGGGGAACCGGACATCCGCCTGATCCCCTCCTGTGTCGGAGGCGATCCCGGATCCCGGCGCGGGATTGTGGTGGCCAAATCGATTCCCGCAAAGAAATACCATGTCACGACCGGGGAGCCGGTTTCTCTGGCACTGCGCAAGTGCCCGTCCCTGCTGGTGGTTCCGTCGGATTTCCGATTATACGCCAAATGCTCCAGGGACTTTAAGGAGATCTGCCGCAGGTACGCCCCGGTGGTGGAGGAGTTTTCGATTGACGAGTGTTTTCTGGACTTTACCGGGACGTCACGGATCTATCCGGATCCCATTGCCCTGGCCCGGGAGATCAAAGACCGGATCCGGGAGGAACTGGGGTTTACAGTGAATGTCGGGATCGGCCGCAACAAGCTCTGTGCCAAGATGGCCAGCGATTTTGAAAAGCCGGACAAGGTTCATACACTGTTTCCGGAGGAGATCGAAGAAAAGCTGTGGCCGCTGCCGGTCCGGGATCTTCTGTTTATCGGAAAGGCGTCAGCGCAGAAGCTGGAGGAAGCGGGAATCTTCACCATCGGTCAGCTGGCCCGGTCGGATCCGGCGGAGATGGCGGCGCTGCTCGGAACGAAGATGAGCATCCAGGCGAGAAACTATGCAAATGGCATCGATGACTCTCCGGTCAGAGAGCACCCGGAGGAAGCCAAAGGCTACAGCAACGAGATTACCCTGGAAGAGGATGTGACGACCATGGAGGTGGCCGAAACGATCCTCCGGGCGCTGACGGACAGTGTCACCCGGCATATGCGGAGCGAAGGAGCGAAGACTATGGGCGTATCGGTCTCTATCCGGTATCTGGACTTTAAGACCCGCTCCCATCAGAAAACTCTGCAGGAGCCTTTGGATACCAGCCGGGAGATCTATGAGATCGCCCGGGAACTGTTGGGAGAGCTGTGGAAGGACCAAAGGCCTCTGCGGCTCATGGGCATTTCCCTGACCAACCTGTCCCGGGGAGATTACGGAAGGCAGATGACCTTCTTTGAAGAAGACCGAAAAAAGGACCGGGAACGGGACGAAAAGCTGGACCGGACCATGGATGAACTGAAGGACCGGTTCGGCTCGGAGATCATCAAACGGGGGAGCGTCATGTCCCTCGGGATCCACGTTGCAAAGAAATTCAACGGGCGAAAAGACAGTTGACCATTTTTCAGGAAGTATTATAGTATTGGTATCCGGCGAACGGAAACAGCCGCAAAAAGGAGAGAGGGTATGAAAATTTTATCTTTTGGATCACTGAATATTGATTATAACTATAAACTGGATCACATTGTCGCTCCCGGAGAGACGATCTCGTCCCATGAGCTGATCGTTACCTGCGGAGGCAAGGGCCTGAATCAGTCGGTGGCCCTCAGAAAGGCGGGGGCCAATGTTCTGCATGCGGGGATCATCGGCTATGACGGGGAGATGCTGAAGAAGAGTCTGGAGGACGCCGGCGTCTGCACCGATCTTCTCAAGGTGGATCCGGAACATAAAAGCGGTCATACGATCATCCAGATTGAAGAAGGAACTGCCCAGAACTGCATTATCGTTTGCCCCGGGACCAACGGCATGGTGGATAAGGACTATATTGAAGAGGTCGTTTCCCATTTTGAGGCCGGAGATTATGCTGTGTTCCAGAATGAGATCACCAATGTGGATTATGCCATGAAATGCTGCAAGGAGAAGGGCCTGAGAGTGGTCTTCAATCCTTCGCCGATGACCAGGGAGCTGGCGGAATCGGACATCTATCAGTACGTGGACGATCTGTTCATCAATGAGGTTGAGGGAGAGCAGATGACCGGAAAGAACGATCCGGAGCAGATCTGCCTGGATCTGAAAGCCAGATGGCCCCAGTGCCGCACTATCCTGACCCTGGGATCAGAGGGCGCCATGATCCTGACGGAGGAAGGATTCCTGAGGCAGAAGGCTTTCCCCTGCGAGGCAGTGGACACCACAGGGGCCGGCGACACCTTCTCCGGGTTTTTCACTGCCCTGAGCGCTTCCGGCAAGGAGCCGAAGGAAGCCATGGAGCTGTCCTGCAAGGCCTCTTCTCTGGCGGTCCGCAAGATGGGAGCAGCCGCATCCATCCCCACACTGGAGGAAGTCCTCGCCGCTGACTTCTAAGGACCGGCTTCCGGGGTTCATGCCTCGACCTTTTTCACCAGGCCGAACCAGGGCTCCATATCCCGGAAGTCCATTTGCATATTGCCGTAGGCGGTGACCAGCTTGATTCCCGGTTTGTTGTATCCGTGGAAATCCGTGCCGCCGCTCAGATACAACTGATACTTCTCTGCGATCCGGCGGAGTTTTTCCACATGCCCTTCCCTGTTCGACTGGTGCTTCAGTTCCATGCCGTCGGCCCCTTTGTCGGCGGCAAACCGGACAAGGGCTTCCGTATCCCTGTCAGACAGTCCGTAGACATAGGGGTGGGCCACAAATGCCATTCCTCCGGCTTGATGGATGACCCGGATCGCTTCTTCAAAATCAGGCAGATCGAAGGTCTCGTCCACAAAGAATTCGCTTTCCGGATTCGTAAAATGATCCCAGTACAGGCGGGTCGCGTCATTCAGGAACGGATACTTGGCAATATTTTCCGGATGGCGGTTCAGTTCCATGAACATGACCGTATATCCTTCCGCCTTTTTTCCTTCATTGGCCGTGATGCTTTCATCAAAGGTCAGATGCTTCTTCCGGCAGATCTCCTTGAATCGCTCCAGGACCAGCTGCTGCTTGCGGATCCGGTTTTCCGGACTGTATTTGCGGTCCAGATACTCTGCGATCACGGAAACATCGATCCCGTAGCCCAGCATATCCCGCAGCTCCCCGCCCACCTGGCAGGTCAGCTCCACCCCGGGGATCAGCGTGACGCCGGAATACAGCCGGGCCTTTCCCTGTTCAAGATCCTGATAGCAGCCGATGCTGTCATGATCCGTAAAAGAGAAAATGTCCACATCCTTGTCCCACAGCATGTTCAGCAGATCCTGCGTAGTGAAGGTCCCGTCAGAATGGACGCTGTGCATATGCAGATCGATCACATGATTCTCCCGGCGCATCTTAAAAGCCTCTCTTCCTATTAATATAAGTAACGGATACTCCCCGTGCCTGAAACATAAAACCGCACCTATTATAATACGAAAATTCCGATGTCACAATTGCTTCGGCCTATCGTATCCTTCAATCACATTACCGCAACCGCCGGCCGGAAAGGCGAATAATAAAAAGGCATAATGGCGGAGGGAGAATTTTGTATAAAAACAACAAAAACACATGAAATAGAACAAAAGCGGAAAAATTCACCTTTACTTTGATGGCGAAATATGCTAAAAACGAGGGTGTAAAAGTTTAGAGTTTGGCAATAATTACCAAATTCTCACACTAATTTTTTAAGGAGGTTTCGTTTTATGAAGTTAAGAAAAATTGCAGCTATGCTGTTAGCAGGCGTACTGACAATCGGTATCTTAGGCGGAGCTGTTGCAGCAAATGCAGGCGAAGCAGTTGAGTCACCGGTAGCAGGAAAGAAGATTGCTTACATCATGCTCATGACCCCGGCAACCATTTTCCAGATGTGGTCTGACAATTTCGAGTCCACCGCTGAGAAGCTGGGTATGACCGCTGATACCTTCTTCTGCTCTGACAATGCAGAGACATGGCAGGAGACCGTTGCACAGTGTGCAGCCGGCGGCTATGACGGCCTGATGCTTTCCCACGGCGGCCAGGAGTATGCTTGGCAGTACATTTCTGACATTCTTGCTCAGTATCCGGATCTGAAGATCGTTACCTTCGATACTCCGTTCAAGGATGCAAACGGCGAAACAGCAAAGATCGATGGCGTTACCCAGTTCTTCCAGCAGGATGCAGGCTTCGCAGCAGGTCTGGTTGAAGCTATCATGGCTCTTCCGGAGAACGCTGAGAAGGTCGCAGCAGGTGAGCCTCTGAACATTCTTCAGGTTCAGCAGGGTGCCGGCTACAACAGCCCGTTCGATCGTCGTCAGGTCGGCTATCAGCCGTATGTTGACGAAGGCAAGATCGTGACCGTTGAAAGAATTGCTCCTTCAAACGATCAGCAGGCAACTTCTTCCATGCGTGACGTTACCACAGCTACTCTGGCTAAATACTCCGATGATGATATCGATGGTATCTGGTGCTGCTATGATGCATATGCACAGGGCGTATATCAGGCACTGAGAGAGAACAATCGTCAGATCCCGATGGTTTCCGTTGATATCTGCAACGAGGATATTCAGTTCATGCAGGAGCCGGATTCCCAGTGGAAAGCCTGCGCTACCACAAACTGGAACCTGAACGGCGAATTTGCATGCCGTGTTCTGGCTCTTGAATTAGCAGATCAGTATGAAGATATCGAAGCAGCTTCCTGCTACTATCCGGAAATCGGCGCATGGATGGAGATTCCTTCCACCATCGTTACTCAGGAGCAGGTTACTTCTCAGGAAGGCATCACCATTGAGAATCTGGATCTGGTAGCAGCAGAGTCCTATTCCGATACATCCTGGATGCCGACTTGCGACTGGATGGTTGAACTGCTTGGTCATTAATCCATACCGGATAAATCAATGAGAGAGTACAAGTTCAAGACAGTTGATTTAACAAAGTAAAGTAAGTGTAAAGGGCGTCGGAGGTTTACTTTGACGCCCTTTCTTCTTAAAAGAACTGATGTACAGGGGATGCAGCCCTCTGTACATATAAAGTCGTCAGGCACATGACAACTGCCTGACCGGGAGGGACTATTAAATGGAAAAAATTACTCTTGAGACCAAAAACGTTTCAATAGAATTTCCTGGGGTAAAAGCACTCTCTGATATTAATTTCAAGATCAGCACAGGCGTGATCCATGCGTTGATGGGGGCCAACGGCGCCGGAAAATCCACGTTGATGAAGGTCCTGGCAGGAGCCAATCCGACATATACCGGTGAGGTTCTTTATAACGGAAGTCCGGTGGAGCTGAGACATCCGGTGGATGCCAAAAAGCTGGGGATCCAGATCGTGTATCAGGAAGTTGATATGGCTCTGGCACCGAACCTGACCGTGGCGGAAAACGTTATGTTCAATGATATCGTTATGAACATGAAGGGAAAACTCCTGATGAACTACACCCGGATCCGCAGGGAGGCAAGGGAAGTTCTGAAGCAGCTGAATGTGGATATCGATGTGAGAAGGATCTGCAGCAGCCTTTCCCTGGCGCAGAAGCAGATGGTCCTGATTGCCAGAGCAATCCAGAATGAATGTAATTTCCTGATCCTGGACGAGCCCACCGCTCCGTTGTCGGATTCGGAAACCGACGAACTGTTCCGTGTGGTAAGGCACCTCCGCGAGACCCATAATATGGCCATCATTTTTATTACGCACCGGATTCATGAGGTCCTCCGGATCTGCGACAGCTACACCGTCATGAGAGGCGGAATGATCGTAGATACCACACCGATCACTCAGGAGACCACTTCCAAGGAAATCGTAGATAAAATGCTGGGAAGATCCTTTGAGGAGAACTTCCCGAAAGAAATATGTGAAATCGGAGAAAAAGCCTTTGTCGTTGAAAACCTTACGGAAAAAGAAGGCAAAGTTAAAAATATTAATATGTATGTGCGCAAGGGTGAGATCGTCGGTCTTGCCGGCCTGGTAGGCGGCGGGAAGACGGAGCTGTGCAAGACCCTGTTCGGCGCATATAAGACGTCTTCCGGAAAGATTTCCTATAATGGGAAAGAACTGAAGATCAAGATTCCGGCAGATGCCGTAAAGAACCGGATCGCTCTTGTACCTGAGGAGCGCCGGAAAGAAGGAGTTCTTGTTGCCGAGACGGTTAATTTCAACCTGGCAGCCGCATCCCTGAACCGGTTCTGCAAGCTGTCCTTTGTAAGTGAAATCGCCACTGCCAAGAATGCAAAGCATTTCGTGGATGAGCTGCAGATCGCGACACCGTCGATCCGGCAGAAGGTGGCATTTCTTTCCGGTGGTAACCAGCAGAAGGTGGCGGTTGGAAAATGGCTGGCAGCAGACAGCGATGTTTACATCTTTGATGAGCCCACCAAGGGCGTTGACGTCGGCGCCAAGCAGGAGATCTTCCGTCTGATCAATCAGATCGCCAAGGACGGAAACTGCGTTATCTATGCAACCTGCGAGAACTCGGAGCTGCTTTCCATCACGGACCGTATGTATGTCATGTTCGATGGAAGGATCACGGCAGAGCTGGAAACGAAAAATACAAATGAAACAGAGATCATGCGGTACTCCACCGGTGAAGTACAGGAAGCATTCGCGTGAGACCAGATAATCGCTTTTGTTAATAATTGATTTTAAAACGGAGGACTATAAAATGACAACTTCCAAAAAAAGTGCAGGAAAGATCCTGGTGAACTGGGCGGCAGTTCTGGTCCTGGTCCTTTCAGTCATTGTCTTTACGATGATTAAAGGCGGGGCATTCTTCTCCACCACGAACCTGATCAACATCCTGCGTTCCATGTCAACAGTTACGATCTTCGCACTTGCAGCGACGGTATCCATGGCTCCGGACGGATTTGATATGGCAGCCGGTACCCTGGGAACCTTCTGTGCTTACGTATTCGCATCCTTCTTCCTGTGGTTTGGAATGCCGCTGTGGCTGTGTATCATTCTTACCATTATATTTGCCATGGTGATGTATCTTCTTACCATGTTCCTGATCCTGGTCTGCAAGGTTCCGGATATGCTGGCAACCTGCGCACTGCAGTTCGTTCATCAGGGCCTCGGTCTTGCCTACACCGGCGGCAGCGCCGTATCCGCAGGTATGACAGCAGCCAGCTGGGCCAAGATCTTCAAGGGAGACGATCTGTCTCCGGCAAGCGGCTGGACCCCCTCCACACAGGCAATTGGTAAAGACCCGTGGATCATCATTATCATGGTCATCTGCGTGGCCATCTGTTATATCCTTCTGGAGCGGACCAAATACGGCAGATACCTGTATGCAATGGGCGGCAATAAAACCGCAGCCAAACTGTCCGGTATCAATGTCAAGAAAATGCGTTTCATGGCCGGTATGTTCGCCGCACTGTTTATTGCCATCGGCGGTATCGTTGTTTGTTCCAGAAACTCCGCAGCCCAGATCAACGGATCTGACAGTTACCTGATGAGCTCCCTGGCAGCCGTATTTATCGGACGAAGCATCGGCGGCCGTGAGAAATACAACGCCATCGGGACTGCCATCGGAGCCCTGCTGATCTCGGTCCTGGAAAATGGTATGACCATGTGCGGTGTTGTTTACTACATCCTTCCTGCAGTCAAAGGCGCGGTTCTTTGTCTGGCATTAGTTGCAGCCTATGCAACCAGTAAGGAAGACTAAGGAGGTCTTTGAAAAATGGCTGATTTCAGTAAATACTTTCTGATGAAGGAGCCTGACGTCATTGAATATGCCAGACTCAAGGTACCCCAGAAGGAATGGGATGCCGATACCATGACCTGCAAAGAGATCGGTGACGGCAACTTAAACTATGTATTCAAAGTACAGGACGCCAAAGGCCACAGTGTGATCGTAAAGCAGGCGGGCGTGTCGCTGCGGATTTCCGAAGACATGCACATCGATACCGACCGCAACCGTGTGGAATCCGAAATCCTGATCCTGCAGGGAAAACTCGCCCCCGGTTATGTGCCGGAGATCTACTGCTATGATACGGTTATGAGCACCTGCTGCATGCAGGATCTGTCGGATCACGCCATCATGCGGACCGCAATGCTGGAGCATAAGACCTATCCGAAATTTGCGGATCAGATCTCAACCTTTATGGCCCAGGTCCTGATGGGCACCACGGATGTGGTCATGGACCATCAGGAGAAGAAAGCTCTGCAGAAGAGCTTCATCAATCCGCAGCTCTGCGATATCACAGAAGCGCTGGTCTATACCGAGCCCTACAATGATGAACAGGGAAGAAACAATGTCTACCCGCCGAATGCGGAGTTCGTGAAAGAGCATCTCTACGAAAACGATCCGCTGAAGCTGGAAGTCGCCAAGCTGAAAATGGACTTCATGACCAATGCCCAGTCCCTGATCCACGGAGATCTTCATACCGGATCGATCTTTATTAACGACGAATCCACCATGGTATTTGATCCCGAATTCTGTTTCTACGGACCGATGGGATATGATATCGGCAACGTGATCGCCAATATTATTTTCGCATGGTGCAACGGAGACGTTTCAGAGGATCTTAACTTCTGCAAATGGACCGAGTCGGTGATCGTGGATGTCATCAATATGACCATGGACAAGCTGGGGAAATATTTCGATGAGCATGTCACGGATACGATGTGCAAGACTCCGGGCTATAAGGAATATTATCTGAGCACGATCCTGGCAGACACCTCCGCCGTGACCGGTCTGGAGCTGATCCGGCGTACCGTGGGAATGGCAAATGTCAAGGATCTTACCACCATTCAGGATGAACAGAAGCGGACCCGCGCGGAAAGGATCTGCATCACCGCAGCCATTGACTACATCATGAACCGCGCTGACAAGCACTGCGGGAAATGCTTCCTGAATACCCTGAAGGATGCAGTGAAAACAGTAGATGCATAAGAACTGATCGGTTCCGGGAAGTTCTGCAGAGGAGTCAAACGAAACGTCTGCAGAACTCCCGGGATTTCATACAGTTCCGGCATATTTTTGAAAGGACCGGCAGATCATGGAGAATGCTCTGAATCTTGATACGGTTGTTCTGGCAGAGAATCAGAAAGACATCATTATTCTTGACCAGACCTTATTACCGAATGTTTGTAAATATCTGACCCTCAACAACGCCGAAGACATCTGGGAAGCCATTTATTCCCTGAGGGTCCGGGGAGCTCCGGCCATCGGCGTGACCGGGGGATACGCCTATTATGTCCTGGCGGATCAGCTGACCACCACGGATATGGCGGAATTTGTCACCGAATGCACAAAGATCATGGAATACATTAATTCCTCCCGTCCCACCGCAGTCAATTTAAGCTGGGCCCTGAACCGGATGCACAGTGTACTGCTGGCGGAGAAAGACCGCCTGAGCGTGGAAGAGATGAAGGTCCGTCTCCGGGATGAAGCGAACGCGATCCGGGAGGAGGATATCCAGATCAGCAGGAATATCGGCGCTTACGGATTTGAACTTCTCGAACAGATCGGGAAGGGCGTGGGAATCATGACCCACTGCAACGCAGGCACACTGGCCACCGCCAAATACGGCACCGCCCTGGCGCCGATGTATATCGCGCTGGAGCATGGCTGGGATCCTAAAAAGGATCTGCATGTGTACTGTGATGAGACAAGACCTTTGCTGCAGGGGGCCCGGCTGAGCGCCTATGAAATGCAGGCAGCAGGCATTGATACGTATGTCCAGTGCGACAACATGGCTTCCTATACCATGAAATCCGGCAAAATCGGTATTATCTTTGTGGGATGCGACCGGGTGGCAGCCAACGGCGATTTCGCCAATAAGATCGGGACCAGCGGAGTGGCGATCATTGCGAAACATTACGGGATCCCCTTCTATGTGTGCGCGCCGTCTTCCACCATCGATATGACCATGGAATCGGGAGACGAGATTCATATTGAACAGAGAAAGCCGGAAGAAGTCACGGAAATGTGGTACAAAGAGCGGATGGCGCCGGAGGGCGTCGGCGTTGTCAATCCGGCGTTCGATGTTACCGACCACAGCCTTGTGACCGGAATCATTACAGAGAAAGGGATCGCCTACGCGCCCTTTAAGGAATCCTTCGAGAAAATGGGGATCCTTCCGGTGGAGAAATACGTTGATAAGAAAAAGGATCAGTAGATCTGTACAGAGTGCTCATTCAGGTATCGGACCCAGTCCTCAGGAAACGGCTGATCCAGGATGATCCCGTCCAGACCTGACACGGGAGCGATACCTGCAAATGAGGCACGGTTCAGCTTGGAATTATCGATGGCCAGATATTTTTCATGGGCATGGGCCAGAGCGAGGCGGTGCAGCATGGCATCATCCACGTTGGTGTCGGTCAGACCCGCTTCGAGGCTGACACTGCGGCAGGAGATAAAGGCCTTGTCGAAGTAGTAATGTTCCAGGTTCTGGATGGCGCTGTTGCCGGTAAAGCTCTTTGTGGAGGAAGAATATTCTCCGCCTACGGCGAAAAGCCGGATCGTGGAGGAAGTGGAAAGAAGATTGATGATTTCCAGGGAAACGGTTAAAACGGAGACCTTGCGGTGCATGATCGCCCTGGCAATGAACCAGGCGGTGGAAGAAGCATCGAGGAAGATATAGTCTCCATTCTGAATGATGGAACTGCATTTTTCCGAGATGATCTCCTTCTCGCCGGTCCGGAGGAACTGCCGGGTGGAAAGATCCAGATCATTCTGGACCCCGTCCAGGATATAGGCACCTCCGTGGGTTCGGATCAGATCGCCGTCCTTCTCCATGGATCTGAGATCCCTTCGGATGGTCTCGTTGGTGACATTCAGAAGCTCGGCCAGCTCGGTGATCCGCACACTTTTGTGCTCCCGGAGCTGTTCCCGGATAATAGTCTTTCGTGCGATTGCTAACATTGTAACTCCCCCCTGTACGAAGAACTGTACAAAATCAGCGTAGCACAAGCATTTTTAAAAAGCAAGCATCCAATTGCAAGAGGAAACAAGTGATGAGTTACGTATTTGATGATGGTTTTCCATCGGATCTCGAAGCGAAACGGGAGATTCTCGAAGTCGGAAGAAGGATGTACGCCAAGAACTTTGTGGCGTCCAACGACGGCAACATCAGCTGCAAGGTCAGCGATCATACCCTTTGGTGTACGCCCACCGGCGTGTCCAAGGGGTATATGACCGATGAAATGCTGGTTCTGATGGATCTCGACGGAAATGTCCTCCGGGGGACCTGGAAACCCTCCAGCGAGATGAAAATGCATCTCAGGGTCTACAAGGAGAATCCCTCTGTTATGGCGGTGGTGCATGCCCATCCCCCGGTATCCACGTCCTTTGCAATCGCGGGGATCCCGCTGAACCGGGCGATCCTGACAGAGGCGGTCATGGGGATCGGAGAGATCCCGCTGGCTCCCTATGCCATGCCGGGAACCCAGGAGGTTCCGGACTCCATCGCTCCCTTTGTCAAAACCCACAACGGATGTCTGCTGGCCAATCACGGAGCTCTCACCTGGGGCAGCTCTGTCATGGAAGCCTGGATGAGAATGGAATCCGTGGAATATTACGCAACCGTCAGCATGTATACAAGCAATATCATCGGACAGGCCAATGAACTGACCTGTGATCAGGTAGACCGCCTGATCGAACGCAGGACCAACAGCGGGATCACCACCGGCGGAAGGCCCTTATGCCGGGACTGCAGTGAGAAAGATACCTGTCAGTTCAGCACTGTCCGGACCGGAAGCCAGGGCTTCGGACAGGCCGGATCCTGTCCTCACAGCGGCGGACAGTGTACCGGCTCCTGCTCCGGAAATCATCATCCGGATCAGCAGGAAATGGAAGAGATCATTCAGATTGTGCGTCAGGTAATCGCACAGCGGGGAGGCAGATAGACCTATGGCAGTGGATGAAGGCAGGATCCTCAGACTGGTCCTTTCGGAAATGGCGCGGGAAGGCCTGCGCTATGCTCCGGCAGGGATCTCTATGAGGCATGTCCATCTTTCGAAAACCGATCTTCATACGCTGTTCGGCCCCGGATATGAACTCCATCCCATCCGGGATCTGGTGCAGCCGGGACAGTTTGCTGCCCGGGAACAGGTCACTGTGGCGGGACCGAAGGGAACTTTGGAGAAGGTCCGGATCATCGGTCCTGTCCGGGACGAGACCCAGGTGGAGCTGTCCATGACGGACGCGATCGCCATCGGAATGAAGAATGCGGAAGTGAGGATGTCAGGACATCTGGATCACACTCCCGGGATCCGGCTGCTGGGGCCCTCCGGAGAGGTGACGCTTTCCAGAGGCACCATTGTGGCAGCCAGGCATCTGCATCTGAGCGAGGAACAGGCCAGAGCCTTCCGGGTTCATGACGGGCAGGTGGTATCCGTCCGGATCGGAGGAACCAGGGCACTGATTCTGGACCGGGTGATCTGCCGGACGGGCAGGGGCCACGAACTGGAGTTTCATGTGGATACGGATGAAGCCAATGCCTGTCTTCTGAAGAACGGGGATCTGGTGGAGGTCCTTCTTCCGGGAGAGGAAGAAACCTCCAAAGCCGAAAGTACCTTTGATCCTGCCGGGATCTCGGAGAAGGTGCTTTTCGGTCTGACCGGAAACCGGACGATTAAGACGGATAAGACCGAACTGTTCGGGGAGGAGAGAAAGACCATGGAGGGAGAACCGGTCCTGGAGCTGGTAACGGAACAGGATATCAATCTCGCGGCGTCAAAGAATGCGGATCATGTGGTCTGCACACCGAAAGCCCTTGTGACGCCGGCGGCAAGAGACAGGGCCCTGCTTTTGCAGATCCGGATCGACCGGGCCGATGATTTACCGGGGGTCTCTGTCCGGCCGGAGGCAGGACAGGAGGTCCTGGAGCTGGTAACCGCCGGGGACCTGAATGTGGCGTTCCGGGATGACCGGAAGGAGATCTTCTGCACACAGAATGCGCTGATCACCCCGGCCGCCAGGGAACGGATCGAAGAGACCGGGATCCGCATCATCCGGACCGGAAGCTGATACAGGAAGAGTAGGAGGAAGGAAATGCAGATAGCAAGAGTGGTTGGAACCGTTGTCAGCACCACAAAATCAGACCGGATCATGGGCCTGAAGATGCTGCTGGTTAAGCCCATCGATCTTGAGACATTTGAGGAAAAAGGCAATATCCTGGTGGCATTTGATGCCGTGGGAGCCGGCGAAGGCGAAGTGGTCATGATCTGCTCCGGTTCGTCCTCAAGGAATACCGCGCTGACAGACGGTAAGCCGTCCGATACGTCGATCATAGCGATCATTGATTATATCGATCTGCGGAATAAGCGGATCTTCAGCAAACAGTAATACAGAAGATATAAGGACAGACACCTGATCGGGAAGGAGAAATACGATGCTCTCCAGGGAACAGATTGAACAGATCGTTCAGATGACAATTAAAACATTGGAAGAAAGGGATCCGGCTCCGGGATCCGTCCGCACCTGCGGCACAGGCGGCAGCGGATGGATGTTTGAGACGGCGGAGGAATGCGTGGAGGCTGCCATAAGAGCCCAGAGAGAACTGGTATCCCTTACGATGGAACACCGGGAAAAGCTGATTCAGGCCATGCGCCAGGCTGCCAGAGACAATGCGGAGAAACTGGCGGCGATGGCCCATGAGGAGACCGGATACGGCAATGTTCCCGATAAGATCGCCAAGATCCTGCTGGTTGCGGATAAGACGCCCGGTACCGAGGACATCGTCCCGAAGGTGTATACGGGAGATCATGGAATGACCCTGGTGGAGCAGGCTCCCTTCGGCGTCATCGGATCCATTACCCCCTCCACCAATCCGCCCGGAACGGTTGTCAATAATTCCATCAGCATGATCGCTGCCGGAAACGCGGTGGTGTTCAATCCTCATCCCGCGGCAGCCAAATGCTCCCAGGAGGCTATGCGTATCCTGAATGAAGCCATTGTAAAGGCAGGGGGCCCCATGGGGCTGATCTGCTGTCCGGCTTCTCCGGATATGCATACCAGCGAAGTGATCATGAATCATCCGAAGATCAAACTGCTGAGTGTGACCGGAGGGGAAGCGGTGGTCGGAGTCGCCATGAAGACCGGAAAGAAGGTCATTGCCGCAGGACCCGGCAACCCGCCGGTGATCGTGGACGAAACGGCGGATATCCCGAAGGCTGCCAGAGATATTGTGGACGGAGCCTCCTTTGACAACAATGTTCTGTGTGTGGCTGAGAAGGAATGTTTCTGTGTCAACAGCGTCTTTGATCAGCTGCTTTCGGAAATGCAGAAGAACGGAGCATGGCTGGTGAAAGGCGGAGATATTGACCGGATCGTAAAGACGGTTCTGATCAACAAAGACGGGAAATATGTGATCAACCGGGATTTCGTGGGCCGGGACGCCACGTATATCATGGAACAGTCCGGCGTATCCTATTCCGGAAAGCCCCGGCTGGTGATCGCCGACGTCGGCAAGGATCACCCCTTTGTGGTCACGGAAATGCTGATGCCGGTTCTGGGATGTGTCAGATGCGAATGTGTGAACCAGGCCATCGACCGTGCCGTGGAAGCGGAACGGGGCTGCTGGCATTCGGCACTGATGCATTCCACCAATTACCTGAATATGACAAAGGCAGCGAAGGCACTCAACACCACCATCTTTATCAAGAACGGCCCCTCCACTGCGGGAGTGGGATTTAACGGAGAGGGCTATGCGACCCTGACGATCGCGACGCCGACCGGAGAAGGTCTGACCTCCGCCCGGTCCTTCACCCGGGCCCGCCGTTGTGTACTGGAAGATGGATTTCGGATCATCTGAGTAAAAGACTATGGAACTGATTGAACTCATCCGGGATGCCGGAGTCGTCGGAGCAGGCGGCGCGGGATTCCCCACAGACAGAAAACTGGACTGCAAAGCAGAGGTGTTTATCGTAAACGGCATCGAGTGTGAGCCGTTATTACGGACGGACCGGCATACCATGGAGCAGAATGCCGCAAGGATCGTGAAGACGGTTCAGGTCCTGAAAGAGCATCTGGAGGCTTCGCGGGCGGTGATCGCGCTGAAGAAGCATTACGAAAAAGCGGCGGCTGCCCTGAAGGAGCAGGTGAAGGGAACCGACATTGAACTGTACCTGTCTGAGTCCTTCTATCCGGCGGGAGATGAACAGAATCTGGTCTTCAGCATTACCGGACGGACCGTGCCCACCGGAGGGATCCCTCTGGATGTGGGCTGTGTGGTCAGCAATGTCAGCACCGTCATGAATATCGCGGATGCATTGGAGGAGCGGCCTGTGACGGATAAGATGGTTACCGTCGCAGGGGCCGTGGCCCATCCGGTGACGGTGACCTGCCCGGTCGGGACACCCCTCTCCCTGTTGCTGAAGGCAGCCGGAGGCAGTTTAGGAGACTGCACCTATATTGTCGGAGGTCCCCTGATGGGAGCGGTGACAGAGGATCTGTCCCAGCCGGTGACCAAGACCACCGGAGGCCTGCTGGCCATCCCGAAGGGCCATATGCTGCTGGGGAAGAAGACCTTCGATCCCGCAAGAGAGGCCAAGATGGCCCGGGCGGTCTGTTCCCAGTGCAGCTTCTGTACTCAGCTGTGTCCGAGAAACGCTATGGGTCTGAATGTGCAGCCCCATAAGGCCATGCGCTCCCTCGCTTCAGGAAATGAAGTGCTGCTGGGGGATGTGAACGGGGTGTTCTCCTGCTGTGACTGCGGGCTTTGTACCTATTACGCCTGCAATTTCGGAATGAAGCCGGGCAAGGCCATGCAGGCGGCGAAGGCTTCCCTCCAGAAGGACGGCAGAAAGCCGGTGAAGGAGGTCCGGTTTGCTCCGGATCCGGGGATCGGACAGAAGAGGGTCCCGACCGAGCGGCTTCTGCAGCGGCTGGATCTGAAAAAATATGATGTGGATGCTCCCCTGGGGGGATATGTATCCTGCGATCATGTGAAGATCCCGCTGAAGATGCATATCGGCGCGCCGGATGAACCGGTGGTGAAGGAAGGCATGCGGGTCGATAAAGGAGACCCTATCGCGAAGGCCCGGGGAATGGGAGCCCATATCCATGCATCGATTTCCGGAACGGTCGTAAAGGTAACAGAGGAATACATTGAGATAAGGAAGTGATCAGATGGGCGCCATAGGAATGAACGAAATCATGAGTATCCCGCTGGGATTTGAAGCATGTGACGCGATGCTCAAGGCCTCCGAAGTGGAGCTGATCAGCGCGGGGACTGTCTGTGCGGGGAAATACTATATTGTGGTCATCGGAGAGGTTGCAGCGGTAAAGGCGTCTGTGGAAGCCGGCAGGGAAGTGGCCGGCGGCAATCTGGTGGACAGTCTGGTCATCCCCAATGTGGACGAACAGGTCGCTCCGGCCATCAGCGCCTGTACTTCACCGGAGGAACTGAAGGCCCTGGGGGTGATGGAGACCTACTCCCTGTGCGCGGCTGTTTATGCGGCGGATGCCGCGGCCAAGGCGGCTCAGATCGAACTTCTGGAGGTCCGTCTGGGAAGAGGGCTGGGAGGCAAATCCTTTATTACCCTGACCGGGGAAGTGGCCGCCGTCCAGGCAGCGGTGAAGGCCGCCGAAGGGCTGGAGGAAACAAAGGGACTCATGTCTCAGAGCGTGGTGATCCCGGCTCCGCATCCGGATATGCTGCGGGCCATCTGAGGCAGGAAAGAGACAACAACGATGTTTTGCAGAGAAATCTGCATAATATAAAGGCAAAACAAAAATATATCATGAATGGAGAAATGGATCATGAAAGAAGCATTAGGAATGGTTGAAACTCGTGGACTTATCGGATCGATCGAGGCAGCAGATGCCATGGTCAAGGCAGCCAATGTGAAGCTGATCGGAAAAGAGCAGATCGGATCAGGACTTGTGACAGTGATGGTCCGCGGAGATGTCGGTGCTGTGAAAGCCGCCGTTGATGCCGGTGCAGCAGCAGCCAAACGTGTCGGAGAACTGTACGGAGTGCATGTGATCCCGCGTCCGCACGCTGATGTGGAATATATCTTACCATCCATCGACAGAGCAGAAGAGGAATAATTCCATGTATACCGGAATTGTCACCGGCAGCGTTGTTGCTACGGTAAAGGATCCGGGGCTGGAAAATATACCGCTGCTGGTAGTCCGAAAGATTGAAGACGGGAAGGAAGCTGACCTGATCGTGGCTGCAGATCAGACCGGTCAGGCAGGGCCGGGCGATTATGTTTATATGATCGGCTCGAAGGAGGCTGCCCGGATTTTCCGCAGGGGACTGGTTCCCGTGGATGTTTCGATCGTTGGATTTATTGATGACTATCACGAGGAGCTGTGAGGCGCCGGGCAGAAGAATGCCCGCTGCCGGCAGCCGTCCCGGAGGAGTTTGTTTGATATGCGTCTGGCAAAAGTAGTAGGAAATGTGGTCTCGACGATCAAGGATAAGGGCTATTACGGATATAAGCTCATGCTGGTGGAGTATTTTGACCCGGAGACCAGGCAGGTCCAGGGTCCCAGGATGATCGCCTTTGACTGCGTGGATGCCGGAGTCGGAGATATTGTTGTCGTCAATACGGACGGCGGGGCAGGAAATCTTCTGCAGAATGATGATTTCGGGATCTTTGACCTGACGATCTGCGGCGTGATCGACAGCTATTCCATTGACGGAAAGAAGGCGCCGGTAAGCAGCGGACGGTTTACAGATGAGGACACAGACCGGAGGAAGTGACCATGCAGGAAGAGATGACAGCCCTCTCACTTGCCGGGGATCTGGAGAAGATCTATTCGGACTTCACGGATGCCATCCGGTCCATGGGATCGAAGAACGGCAGAAAGGGAAAGAGCAAACTGGCGTTAAGCGCCATGAACTGGCTCACGGGAGGACATATCCGTACTGAGCGGGATGTGCTGTGTGAGAAGTTTGTTCAGGATGTGCAGAAACACCTGGAGATCTTCGATTATGCTCTGGAGGATGCGGATGAAACAACTGCACAGGAGGCCTGTGCAGTTCTGGCGGATACGATTACAACTCCCATCGATCCCCGCTCCAACAGTACGACAGATCTGATGAAACGGGCGATGATCGGCCGGCTGATCCCGTACCTTCCGAGGCTGTCCCGGGAGAAACTTACAGAGCTGAAGGAAAAGCTGGAAACCGCTTATCCCAGGAATCAGCGGCTTCCGGTGGAACGGGATGTCCTGAAGGAGATCGGAAAGCTCTTATAGACAGCCCTTCTGAAGAATGACGCACGCGTAGAAGGCGGTTTCCGTGGTGGCAATGACCGCATAGGCGTTTTTGGCCATGGTGTAGAATTTCCCTCTGGAGATCATGGCGCAGGCATCGGCACCGCGGGGATCATGTCTGGCAACGATCGTTTTGAATTCATCCCAGACCGGGCATTCCAGATCGGCATGCCGGGCTTCCTTGTCCATGATCAACACCGGATCATCCACAAAATCATCCAGGGGCATCAGGGTCAGGATCGCGTCCAGAAGATCGGTCGCCTTCAGTCCGTCGCATCGGATCAGCTTACTGTCCTTTGCCATGGAAGCTGCGGCGAAATTGGCGTCACCGATCACGATCGTATCTCCATGGCCCATTTCGGCCAGGATCTTGAGCAGGTCCGGAGAAATCATCGGAGGAATACCTTTTAACATACGTTTCACACACCTTTCTATTCAAGTATTTGCCTGATTATAATGCAAACAAATCTTGCGATCAAGAAGGTGCAGGAGGAAATCACAGAGTATGGCCCAGAAAAAGAAACCATTGTTTCATAAACCGAAGACAACGGGGGAGAAGCGGAAGATCCCCACACCCCTGCCGGTGAAGATCCTTTCGGTTCTTTCACTGGTTTTGCTGGCGGCACTGACGGTGTTCGCGGTCTATGCAGCGGTAAAACAGCGCGGGGAGCTGGTGGCGCTGTCCCCGGGGTATGCCATGTCCGCGCCTCTGCTGCTGATCCTGCTTCCGGTGGTCTGCTGGATCATTGCTTTGGGGTTCCGTCTGGCGGTCAGGCTGATTCCCCTTGAAATGTGGAGACTTCCCCTCAGCATCAGGGACGCCACCATACAGACATCCGGGAAGTATCTGAAGATCTGCACGCTGCTGATCGAGCTGGAAACGGTCCTGAGCTTCGGATATCTCACGGTGACCTTATATAACAAGCGGATTCCGGGGGATATCCCGATCCTGATCTGGGTGGCGCTGATCGCGGCAACCATCATCTTCTTCGGACGTTATGTCCTGATCGAAGCACAGAGACAATAATAAAACATACGTTAATTAATTACAGGGGGAGCCCCTGTCACAGAACAACTATACCAGGAGGAATGATCATGAAAAAGATTATGAATGCACCGGAAGCTTATGTGGATGATATGCTGAAAGGGATCTATGCAGCCCATCCGGACATGGTGAAATATGCAGAAGATGACCTGCGCTGCTACTGCACCGCCAGAAAGAAAGACGGTAAGGTTGCCATTATCACCGGAGGCGGCAGCGGACATCTTCCCCTGTTTCTGGGATATGTCGGAGACGGCCTGATCGATGGATGCGGCGTCGGCGGTGTATTTCAGTCCCCCTCTCCGGAACAGATCTATAATATTGCGAAGGAAGTCGAATCAGGCGCCGGCGTATTATATCTGTACGGCAATTATACCGGAGATATCATGACCTTTGATATGGCAACGGATCTGTGCGACATGGACGATATCGTCTGCAAGAGCATCGTAGGGGCGGATGATGTCAATTCCCACAAGGATCCGAATACCCGCCGGGGCGTGGCCGGAATCTATTTTATGTTCAAGGCAGCCGGAGCAAAGGCCGATGAAGGCGGAGATCTGGACAGCGTACTGGCTGCGGCACAGCTTGCCAAGGACAATACCCGCACTGTGGGATTTGCCCTGACCCCCTGCATCATTCCGGAAGTCGGCCATCCGAACTTCGAACTCGGGGAAGATGAAATGGCCATGGGCATGGGCATTCACGGAGAGCCGGGCATCTGGAACGGACCGTTAAAGACCTCCAGGGAGATCGCGGAGGAATCCCTGAACACGCTGCTGGAGGATATGCCGGTGGCAGAGGGAGAAGAGGTCAGCATCCTGATCAACGGCCTGGGCGCCACTTCCCTGGAAGAACTGTATATTCTGTCCAATGATGTCAGAGAGATCCTTTCTGCAAAGGGAATCGGGATCTACAGAACGATCGTAGGGGAATACGCAACATCCATGGAAATGGCCGGAGCATCCATCTCCATCTGCAAAATGAATGAAGAGCTGAAGGGGTATATGGATCATCCGGTTCAGACTCCGTTTATCTGCCAGAAATAAATAGGGGGGAGGAAATTGTATGGAAAGAATTACATTTGAACAGGTGCCGGAGCTTTTCGGAAAGATCGGCGGACTGTTTGCGGAAAAGAAAGAAGAGCTTTGCGAAATGGACGCAAGGCTTGGAGACGGAGACCTGGGTCTTACCATGAGCAAGGGATTCGGTGCATTGCCGGAGCTGCTGCAGGCGGAAAGTGACGGGGCAGCAGGGGATATCGGAAAACTTCTGATGAAGGCCGGTATGAAGATGTCCTCCCTGGTTCCCTCCACCATGGGATTTCTGATGTCCACCGGCGTGATGGAAGGCGGAAAGGCCCTGAAAGGAAAGACACAGATCGGAAAAGACGAGTTGGCGGAGTATCTGGTGGGATTTGCGGCTGGTGTGCAGAAGCGCGGAAAATGCGAAGCCGGGCAGAGAACCATCTATGATGCGATTCTTCCGGCAGCCAATGCGGCAAAGGAAGCGGCAGCAGGAGACGGCGCGACACTGGAAAGCGTGATGGATGCGGCCTATGAGGCTGCCAAAGCCGGATGCGAAGCCACGAAGGATATGGTGCCGGTCTTCGGAAAGGCGGCTGTCCATGCAGCCCAGTGTGTTGGGGTTGTTGACCAGGGCGCAGTGGCCGGCTGCTACATGATCCAGGGAATGCATGATTATATTTGCTGAACAGGAGGGACTTGCGATGTTTAACTTCAGCTATTATACCCCGACGGAGGTTCTGTTCGGGAAGGGAACGGAAAACGAAACCGGCCGGATGGTCCGGAAATACCAGGGAACGAAGGTACTGATCCATTACGGCAGCGGATCCGTTGTAAGAAGCGGTCTGCTGGACCGGATCAAAGCTTCTCTGGATCAGGAAGGGATCGGCCATGTGGAACTGGGCGGCGTAGTACCCAATCCCCATCTGGAACTGGTATACGAAGGGATTGAACTCTGCCGGAAGGAGAAGGTGGATTTTCTTCTGGCTGTCGGCGGAGGATCCGTAATTGACTCCTCCAAGGCAATTGCCTACGGACTGGCAGATCCGGACAGGGATGTCTGGGAACTGTTTGAACATACCCGGAAGGCAAACGGGTGTCTTCCCGTTGCCAGCGTGCTGACCATTGCCGCCGCCGGAAGTGAGATGAGCAACAGCTGTGTAATCACCAGAGCCTCTGATAACAACAAACGTGCCTATGATGATGATCTGTCCCGGCCGAAGTTTGCCATCATGAATCCGGAACTGACGGTGACGCTGCCGGATTATCAGACCCAGAGCGGCTGCGTGGATATCATGATGCATACGATGGAGCGGTATTTTACCCAGGGCGGAAATATGGAGATCACGGATACCATTGCGGAAGGACTGCTCCGCACTGTGATGAAAAATGCCCGGATCCTTCATGCGGATCCCGCCAATTACGAGGCGAGGGCAGAGGTTATGTGGTCCAGTTCCCTGGCCCACAACGGCCTGACCGGCTGCGGCAATGACGGCGGAGATTTCTCCTCCCATATGCTGGAGCATGAAATGGGCGGCATGTTTGATGTGACCCATGGAGCCGGTCTGGCTGCCATCTGGCCCAGCTGGGCCCGCTACGTGTACCGGGATGACCTGGACCGGTTTGTCCGGTACGCCAGAAATGTCATGGGCGTCACGGACGAGGGCACCGATGAGGAGATCGCCCTGAAGGGCATCGAAGCCATGGAAGCATTTTATCATTCCATCGATATGCCGGTGAATATGAGCGAGCTGGGCATCCATCCGACGCCGGAGCAGGTGGAGGAAATGGCGGAACGCTGCGCCCTTGCCACCGGAGGCAGCCAGGGCTCCGCAAAGGTGCTGCATAAGGAAGACATGCTTAAGATCTACCAGATGGCGCTGTAGTTTGCTGTCTGCAAAGTTCGCTGTCCGCAAAACACTTGATTTAACACATAAAAAACGGATTGTTGTTTTCTGCAACAATCCGTTTTTTTTATGTTTGTCAGGGATTATGCCTGATCCATCTCCTTCGCGCGGCGATTGATCTCAAAGATCCGCAGGCCGACTTCGCTGACCGGGCAGAGCACCTGGCGGATATCATATCCCCGGGCCAGATTGCCGGTGATCTTCAGCTGGTCGGAGAGGAACAGCGTATCGGAAATGACTTTTCCTTCCGCCATAGCCAGCAGATTGTCGAAACTGCATTCGATGTAGGCGTCGGCATTCTCATAGGCGTAGGGTTCGATGGTGATATTGCCGCCCTTGAATTCCACATAGAAGGTGCCTTCCGCGGAACCCTGCATGGTAATCTGGAAGGCGCGGTGGTAATCCTCCCGGACGATCTCCGGATGCAGCTGGCGGTTTGTCTTGTCCATCTCGATATAGGCGTTCTTCAGGATAGAGAAGGCTTCCTCGAAGGACAGCTCTACTTTGCCTGTGGAATCCACGATCTTCTCGTACATATTCCGGTAGGTGCCGGCGCTCTTGTTCCAGGAGAAGTCCTTGGTCATGCAGCGTCTGCGGATTTCCATAAATTTCTCATCGTCGCCGAAGAACAGCTTGACCGCCTGCATCACTGCCAGATACAGACCCTTGGCGGAATAATCCATGAAGGAGAATCCGTCTCCGATTCCGTCAAACTCCTTATAGCCGCGGACGCTGTCCTTCAGGCCGCCGGTTTCATGAACGATGGGTACCGTCCCGTAGCGCATGGCCATCATCTGGGAAAGACCGCAGGGTTCAAACCGGGAGGGCATCAGGTACATATCCGCACCGGCAAATACCATATTGGCCACCTCTTCAGAATAATCGGAGGAGAATCCCACCTGGCCCGGCCAGTTCTGCTTGGCCCAGTTGAAATAATCAATATACTGCTGTTCTCCCTGTCCGAAGACGATCAGCTGGCAGCCCATATCCATCAGGCCCGGAAGAACCTGCTTCACCAGTTCGATGCCCTTCTGCTCCACAAGCCTTGCAACGCTGGCCAGCAAAGGCCATTCGATTTCCTGGTCCAGACCGAACATCTTCTGGATCGTATGCTTGCACAGAGCCTTGCCGATCATATCCTGGGGAGTGAAGTTGACACTGATATTCGGATCGATGGAGGGGTCGTACCGCTTCATGTTGATTCCGTTCAGGATACCGTATAACTTGCCGTCAACGATATCCACAACGCCCTGTAGCCCGTGGCCGTATTCTTCATAGTGAAGTTCTCTGGCATAGTTGGGAGAAACCGTGGAAACCGCATCCGCCATCAGCATGGCACATTTCATCAGGTTGATATCTTCGCGGTTTTCATAAACATAGGCCAGACCGCCTTCATACCAGCCCGGATCCAGACCCAGGGTTCCCATGATCTCCCGGCCGTACTGTCCCTGATAAGCAATATTATGAATGGTAAAGACCGTCTTGATATGGGCAAAGGTGCCGTCCACTGCCTGACGGTCCTTCAGATACATGACAGCCAGTGCCGTTTCCCAGTCATTGCAGTGCAGGATATCCGGAAGGAAACTCAGCTCTCCCAGTGTATCTGTGATCGCCTTGCAGAAGACCGCAAACCGGACCGCGTCATCATAATATCCGTAAAGGGTCGGCCGGTCATAGAGCTCGTCGCAGCCGACGAACCAGATCGGAACGCCGTCCAGTTCTCCGAGAAACAGGTCGATATGGAACCACCGGTAGCCCATCTGCACTTCCCGGCTGCTGACATAGCTGATCTGATCAAAGAACCGGTCTTTGACACATTTATAGAGAGGAGATACGATGGCAACCTCGATTCCGATCTCTTTTAATGCGGGAGGCAGAGAAAAGGCGACATCAGCAAGCCCCCCGGATTTGCTGAATGGTGCGCATTCACTTGTAGCAAATAAAACCTTCATAATACCATCTCCATATATTTTTTTTCATTATACAATTTATCAGGCAGTTTGTCCTAACGAAAAAACCGGGCGCCTTTTGGTAATAATGGCTTGCCGGGATCAGGCGGCCTTTGCCCGCCGTTTCCGGATCAGTTCAAACGCAAAGATAGCGGCCACAACAGCAATTCCGATCACATCGGTCAGAGTTCCCGGATAGATCAGGGCCAGACCGGCGGCGGCCAGCAGGATCCGGAAGACCGGGTTCAGGGGAGCCAGCATATAACCCTCAATGGCAGCAGCGATGGCAAACATGCCGATGAAACTGGTGATTACGATCATGGTGAATCCGATGGCGGTGGTATCGATCAGGAGCATCTGGGGATTCAGACAGAAGATATACGGGATCAGAAATGCCGCAATTGCCAGCTTGGACGCGTTAAGCGCGGTCCGCATGGGATTGGACTTGGCAATGGCGGATCCGGCATAGGCAGCCAAAGCAACCGGCGGCGTAATATCCGCCACGATTCCGAAGTAGAATACGAACATATTGGCGCACAGCACGTTCAGTCCCATACCGGTGGTCAGGATCGGCGCGCAGGTGGTGGCCATGATGATGTAGGTCGCAGTGGTGGGAACGCCCATGCCCAGGATGATGCAGCAGACCATGGTCAGAGCCAGGGCAATGATCAGATGGCCGTTGGAGATTCCGACGATGGCAGAGATAAAGACCTGCCCGAGTCCGGTCATGGTGACGACACCGGCGATGATACCGGCGATGCCGCAGGCAACCGCAATACTCAGGGTGTTGCGGGCTCCGGTTTCCAGGGCGTTCAGGAATTTTTTCGGGGTCAGGCGGTGTTCCTTGTCAAACATGCTGACCACGATACATAAGGCGGTGGCAATGATGGCGGCACGGCTCATGGTGTAACCGGAAACGATCATTACGATCAGGGCCACCAGCGGGATCAGAAGATAGGTCTTGGGAAGTAATTTTCTGCCGCTGGGCAGCTGCTCCTTCGGAATACCCTTAAGGCTCAGCCGCTTAGCCCGCAGATGTACCATCAGGAAGATGCCCATGAAATAAAGAATGGCGGGAAGGATCGCCCGGACCAGGATGTCGGAGTAGGGGACGCCTACCATTTCCGCCATCAGGAATGCAGCGGCACCCATAATCGGCGGCATGATCTGTCCTCCGGTGGAAGCGGCTGCTTCCACAGCACCTGCAAATTCGCCGGGGTAGCCGGTCTTTTTCATCATGGGGATGGTGACGGATCCGGTGGTAACCGTATTACCGACGCTGGAGCCGGAGACCATGCCGCACAGGGCGCTGGAGATGACCGCTACCTTGGCGGGACCGCCGGATGCGGAGCCGGCCACACGGTTGGCGCACTGGATAAAGAAATCCGAAATCCCGGTGGATTCCAGGAAGGCACCGAAAATAATAAACAGCACAATATACGTACTGCACACGCCGGTCGGCGTGCCGATCACACCTGTGGTGGTATAGAACAGATTATAGATGATCCTCTGCAGGGCCTGGGAAAAGGATGGATTCCGGCCGGTGGTAAGGAATATGTAAAAGGCATAAGCCACGAAAATCCCGGCCACCACCAGGATCGGGATACCGGTGACCCTCCGGCAGCATTCCGCAAGAACCAGGATCCCGATACAGCCCAGAATGATTTCCAGGTCGCTGATCCGGGTTCCGTGGTCGATGATGGATTTGCTGTTGAAGGTGAAATACAGAAAACTGAATGCACCTGCCAGTCCGATGATCACATCGTAGAACGGGATCCGGTTTACCTTCTGACGGATCCTCTTGGACGCGGGATATAGGATAAACACGAACAAGACAACGATTCCCAGAAACAGACTTCTGCGGATCCGCTCATCCCAGACCACGAACAGGTTCATGTAGATAAGAAACAGGGCAAATGCCGCAAGCAGACATTTGACCACCATTCCGGGAACCCCTTCCCAGGGACGGATATTGGATTCCCGGTCATATTTCTTCATGACCTCATCCACATCCTGCATCGATCCGGTTTCTGCGGATGATGCATTCAGAATTTCGGCTGCAGGTTCTTCCATCGCAGCAGATTTCGTTCTTTTTTTCATAACAACCCCCGTAATTAGTATCGATTCACATGCGGCTCAGAACAATGGCTCGTAGGAAAAACGGACCATTGCGTTCTTTCCGCACAGCTGAGTCAGACTGATCTCTTCTCCTTCGTTGATCACGAGAGTATGATCGGAGATCGTTCCGACGATATAGATCAGATCCGGGATCTCCTTATGAAATCCGGAAACGATCATACTTCCGTCATCACCATAGGTAAGAGTCTGGCCTTCTTCGATCTCGGTCTGGACCCCCGCGCCGAATCCGTAATATATGGTCTTCTCCACAAAAATCTTATGATCGTGAAATTCATAAAAATCAGTCAGAGGACTTTTATTGACGGAATGGATGAACCCGATGCTGAAGCCGTCATTGTCATGCACAAGATATCTTGCATACAGCTCGCCGGTTTTCTGATTGCGGATCGTGAACCAGCCGAAGTTCCGATAGAAAAAAACAGCGGCAGCTGCAATTACAGTCACTGCAAGAGCAGCTGCCACGATAAGGATCCATTTGCGGGAAGATTTACTCGACGTTAATTCCCTGTTCTGCATAATATTTCACAGCGCCCGGATGGAACGGTACGGAAATACCCTTTACAGCATCGTCCAGGTTCAGCAGTTCAAATTTGGCATGGCCTGCTGCCAGAGCGTCTTTGTTTTCGAACAGAGCCTTGGTCAGTTCGTAGATTACGTCTTCGGAAAGCTCGGTGTAGCAGATCAGAGTTGCACGTACGGAAACGGTGGTGGCGTCTTCTTCCACACCCTTGTAGGTGCCGGCCGGGATGATCGTCTCGGTATAGAAATCATAATCTGCCTGAAGTGCGGAGATGTGCTCTGCGTCAAGCTGTACCAGGTAAACGTCCTTCATGGTAGCCAGGTCTACAACGGCGGTCGTCGGAGCGCCGGCAACGACGAAAGCGGCGTCGATCTTGCCGTCCTTAAGGCTCTCTGCGGAGTCGCCGAAGGAAGCATTGACCGGCTTGATATCATCAAAGGTCAGGTCATAGGCTGCAAGGATCTGCTTAGCGTTGAATTCCACGCCGGATCCGGCATCACCGACGGATACGGATCTTCCCTTCAGATCGGCAACGGTCTTGATGGAGGCGTCGCAGGTCACGATCTGCACTGTCTCATCATACAGACCGGCGATTGCGCGGAAGGAATCATAAGCTCCTTCGGATTCGAACAGGTCAGTTCCCGTATAGGCGTAGTACATAACGTCATTCTGTACGGTTGCGATATCAGAAAATCCGTCTTCGATCTCCTGAATATTTGCCTTAGAAGCACCGGTAGAGGTAACGGTCAGCTGGGACTCTGTCAGGATCGGGTTCAGGACGGTTGCCATAACGCCGCCGACAGCATAGTAAGTTCCGGTTGTTCCGCCGGTACCAAGTGTCAGGTTTTCAGCAGCAAATGCTCCGGAAGCCATGGAAACGATCAGGACGCCGGCAAGTAATGCTGCAGAGAAAAGAGATACTAATTTCTTCATAATTCCCTCCTTGAAAAATATTATTTCCTATATTAAAGCATATCGGAGCATAATTCACAAGAAGTTTTGATTTATTGCTTTACTGCAGCAGTAAGGTTTATGCTATAATTCATTTCAGGAGGTGGATAATATGAAACGATTTGCAGCTATGATCCTTATTTTGCTCCTGGGCCTGACCGGCGTCATGACCGTATCCGCCCAGGAAACGGCAACTCTGAATAATTATCAGGTCACGGTATATTTTACCGGAAATGAAGGGCTGGCGCTGAAGAGTGCGCCGGATATCAATGCCGGCAGGATTTTCATGATCCCCGAAGGAACCAGCCTTCATATTGACCAGGTGTCCGGCGGCTGGGGCCATACCACAGTGAACGGAAGCAGCGGCTGGGTAGCGCTGAGATACACAAAGATCGTCGGAAATTATCCGACGGCGGAGCCGACCTACGGATTTATCACACCCCGGTATTACACGGTCTATAATACCGAAGGGGAAGGCCTGGAATTAAGGACCCGCCCCACGGTGGAGTGCAGCACTTTCGGTCCCATGATGGACGGGACCGTGATCCGGGCGGAAGCAGTGGACGGCTCCTGGGTATTCGCGGATAATCTGGGACACCGGGGATGGGCAAACCTGACCTATCTGAGGGACAGCTCTTCCCAGGAGATCAGCGGCTATGAAAGCCGGAAAATGTCCATGCAGGCCGGAGGCGGACAGACCGGTCAGAACAGCGCAGGCCAGCCGGCGCAGGCCGGAATGCAGCCTGCGGATAACTGGGCGCAGGCCTATATCAACCTGCTGGAGATGAACCGGACCGGAATCGGGGATTATAACTGGCAGAAGGATTATCATGGTACGGGAACCAGAGCTGTCTGCCTCAGTGATATTTACGGAGACGGGATTCCGGAACTGCTGTTTATCACCGCTCCCGGCAGCTCCATACAGAATATTGTCATACCGACCCTGAATATTGTGACCTGGGAAAACGGGCAGATCCGGGTGTTGTATACCGGCCGATGGGATAAGGCAAATGCGGTTGGCGGATACGCATATTATTATCTGTTCAAAACATATGAGGACAAGACTCTGTGGGCTTTCGAGGACCAGGGGGATGACGGCGGCAGCTTCACCTACAGCCGGTTCGATCTGAATGAAGGCGGAATGCTGGAGAAAAGAGAACAGCTGAGGGAGAGATATACTTATTACGGAACGAACGAATTTTATCGGAATGAGAACTGGATCGGGGAAGGAGACTATAGTTATGAGGTTTCCACATTGCAGGGGAAGGTATCGGAGATTCTGATGTACAGCCAGAACTGCGGGGACTTTGCAATGAATTTTGTCGCTCAGAACGGCTGCGGGGAAATGACGGTGGACGAGGCGATCGCCTGGCTGAATCAGCAGGTTCCGGCTGCGGCGTCTCAGCCTGCGGCATCTCAGCCGACAGCGCCTCAGCCTTCCGAGCCCCAGACACAGCCCTCCGAGCCCATCACCTTTGAAAACGGCGTTACGATTTCATTCTGAGAAACGCTCTGGTTTTAATGTGATTTAAGGTTCACAGGGTAGGATAGGCCTGTCACAGGGATACGGGCAGTTCTCAGGCTGCCTGCAATGGAAAGGAAGTAACGAAATGAAGAAGCTGATTATGTGGATGGTGGTTTTTTCCATGATTTTCGCCGTTCCCGCAGCTGCGCAGGATCTTGCGGAGCAGGATCCGCAGGCGCTGCCGGAGGAACAGCATGAGGATCATTCCGCCATTGAAGAGGCATTGAATCTGAAAAATATGAACGCGGAATGGACGTATTCCGACAGCGCAGACTGCTGGACGTTATCGGTGGTCACAGCGGTTACAAACCCGGAAATTGAAGAACAGCAGGGCGTGTCGGTCTGTGTGCCCGGAGCGTATGTCAAAGGGATCGATACCGATGGCGACGGAGAGGCGGATGCTTCAGACGGAACCGTTGTCGGAACTCTGGTCATCGACTATGACGCACAGGTAACCAGTGAAAACGGACAGACCTATACCGCCGCGACCGCTCCGGTGATCCTGAATACCGGCGCTGCGGGATATGGTTCCGCGAAAAACAGCAAGGCGGCATCCACCTATGCCCGGCAAGGATATATCAATGTGGCCTGCGGAAACCGGGGTAAACAGGACACAGCTGTCGATGCGCAGGGAAATACGTATTATACCGGAGACGCGCCGAGCTGTCTGGTGGACCAGAAAAACGCAGCCCGGTTTGTAAAATATAATATTCTTCTCGGAAATCTGCCCGGGAATGTCTCTTATCTGATTTCCACCGGCGGATCCGGCGGCGGAGCCCATGCGGTCATGTTCGCGGCAACCTCCGATAACCCGGATTTCTATGATTATGAGATTGAAGCAGGCGCGGTGGGCGTCTACCGGAACGCGGACGGCAGCTATGATACCTGCGTCAATATTGACGGGACTTATGTGGAACTCAGCGACGGTGCATGGGGCTGTATCGCCTACAGTGCGATCACCTCTCTGGCGGAAGGGGATCTGACTATGGCGTTTGAATACAACCTGGATCAGACCTATGATTTCGGAACCTCCTTCCAGAAACAACTGGCAGCGTATCTGGCAGAGGATTACATGGAGTATATCAATGCGCAGGAACTGAGCGTGGAAGAGGAAGCGGTCGGATTTGACCTGGATGGAGACGGACAGATCGGCGGGACGGTGGCTCTGACCATAGACTATGATGAAGAGGCCTATGCGCAGACCAACGGATACGGCGGCACCTATCTGAACCTCTATCTTGCGGAATTTACCGAGAATCTGCAGTGGTATCTGGATCATCTGGATTATGCATCCGGATGGACCTGGTTTCATGAAGACGGAACGGCGCTGACGGATGATGAAGTCGCAGCCATGACATTGGAAGACAAACAGCTGGCATTCCTGGAAGGCCGCTGCGCCGGCGGATCTGCTGGCGGTTCCGGCGGAGGCCCGGGAGGCGGTGAGTCCGCAAGCGGCCCCGGAGGCGGTGAGTCTGCAGGAGGTCCGGGTGGCGAGTCTGCCGAAGGTCCCGGAAACGGGGAATCTCCGGAGGGAGAATCTGACGGGGAATCCGCGGACGGACAGGCCGGAAACCGCGGTTTTGACAACGGCGAAGTGGCAGAAAACAGCGTGGGCGATACGATGGATGTGGGGACTCCGGACGCGGGAACCACCCAGGCTTCCGGCAGCCATATCAATTCCGGAAATTATGATACCTTTGAACAGATGCTGACGGCTTATCAGGAAGATATCGCTTCTGTGGAAGCCGGAGACAGATACGGAAACAATCAGGTGGATCTTTACAACCCGCTGAATTATATTGGGGAGGAAGATACCGAAGATCCGGCCTGGGTCAGGATCGTTATGGGCGCCAGCGAGGGCGATATGTCCATGTTCGCGTCTTTGAATCTCGAACTGGCCTTCCTGGATGCGGGAACGGATGCCTTAATTGAATGGCAGTGGAACGGCGGTCATGTTCCCTCCGAGACTCTGGGTAATTCCTTCGCATTATGGGTGGATACGATGTATGGCAGACATGTGGAAGGGGCAGCAGAAGTGACGATGGCGCCGGCGCAGCCCCAGACTGCCAACGGCACAGCGCAGACACCCACCGGCACGGACATTACCTCCTGGGTAAACACTGAGGATCTCAGTCACATTTCCTTCAGCCTGGCCGGTGCGGCTGTGTACCGGACCAAAGGAGTCAGCAAGGCAATCCCCGGATTTGACGTGATCGACTACGGACAGGAAGATTATGTTTTCGGAAATACCCAGGTCGATGCCCGTCACTGGGATGCATACGTCCTCCGGGCATTCGAAGAGCATGCGGAAGTCCTTTCGGAATTATTTAATGCTGAGTGATCCCAGGGACCGCGGCTTTTCCGCTAGCATGTAGGTCTGCAAAGTCATGCGGAATTCGAGTTTTCGGATTTCCGCATGACTTTTTTCGCGCAGGGCTGCGGCAGGCACCGCAATGCTCGCAGTTTCTGACAATGTCTGCCGAAAAAATGCAGCAATGCGTGAGATTTTCGGCAGAACCCTCTCCTCAGCCCGGATTTTGCCGAAAAAATGCAGCAATGCGTGAGATTTTCGGCAGAGCCCCTCCACAGCCCCGGTTTTTGCCGAAAAATTGCAGCAATGCGTGAGATTTTCGGCAGCGGCTGACGAAAATTTGCAGCATTGCGGTAAAATCTGTCGGGGAACGGCAGCATTGCAGTACGAACTGCCGGCGGACACGATCGGTGGGTTTTAAGCTGGTTTAAAGTTCATGGGGGTTAATATAGACGGAGGATTTTGACCGGAGGAATGGAAGATGTTATAGTGATTGCCGGGAAGAAACAGCCGGGAAGAAACAGCCGGGAAGAAGCAGCCGGAGAAGTAGCAGCCGGGAAAAGCGGCGGCCGGGATGGAGACACTGCGGCAGGGAAGGAGAAAGCTCATGAAAATATTGTTTGCGGAAGATGATAAGGATGTGTCGAGAGCGGTTACGGTCCTGCTTCAGAGAAATAATTACACTGTGGATGCGGTTTATAATGGAAAAGACGCACTGGATTATCTGAAGGGCGGGGATTATGACGCGGCGATCCTGGATATTATGATGCCGGGAATGGATGGCCGGGAGGTGGTCAGGAAAGCCCGCCAGAGCGGGGTAAAGATCCCGGTCATGCTGCTCACCGCCATGGGGGAAGTGGATGACAGGATCACCGGCCTCGATGCGGGAGCGGATGACTATCTGCCCAAACCGTTTGCGGGAGGCGAACTGCTGGCAAGGCTCAGGGCACTCCTTCGCAGATCGGAAAGCTTTACCCCGAATGTGATCAACTTTCAGGATCTGTCGCTGGACTGCGGCAGTTTCCGGCTTCAGTGTGCCGATCAGTTCGTGAATCTGGGAAACAAAGGGTTTCAGATGATGGAAATGTTTATGCGCTCGCCGGGGATCATTATTTCCGCGGAGCAGTTTATGGAACATATCTGGGGCTGGGAGAGCGAAACAGAGATCAATGTTGTCTGGGTGAATATCTCCATGCTCCGGAAGCAGCTGCAGAAGATCGGATCAAAAGTCGAAATCAAGGTGGTCCGGGGCGCGGGTTATATGCTGGGAGGACAGGATGCTTAGCAAAGCACGGCGGAAATTCATTATCTGGGCCATGGTCGCCATGACCGTAATCGTTGTGGTTCTGATCGCTGCGGTCAATATCGTGAACTGGAATATGACGGAGCGGACACTGGACGGAGTGATTTCAGAGATTGTACAGAACCGGCCGTATCCTCCCGCCGGCGGCATGATGTTAGGCCCCCGCCGGGAATCCGCCATGACCCAGTACGGGAACCGCTATTTCATCGTATCGCTGGATGAGAATCTGGAGATGACGGATTTCACGCTTCAGCAGGAAATTATCTCTTCTGAAGAAGCCCAGAAGCTGGCGGAAAAGGTGGCCGGAACCGGACAGAAGACCGGATATGCGGATGAATATAAATTCCTGATGTTTGAACGAAGAAATGGAATGACCTCGATCTGTTTCCTGGACTGTTCCACCAATCTGAAAGCACTGCATTCCCTGCTGCTGATCTCCGTTCTGGTGGGAGCGGCGGGTATCGTGCTGGGATTCTTATTTATCCTGTTTATGAGCCGGAAGACAGTGGAACCGGTCCGGATCAACATCGAGAAGCAGAAGCAGTTCATTACAAATGCAGGCCACGAACTGAAGACGCCCCTGTCTGCCATTGCCACGAACATGGATATCCTGACAATGGATCTGGGAGAAAACGAATGGGTGGACGGCACGAAAAAGCAGGTCCGCAGGCTGCGGAAACTGGTGGAAAATCTGGTCTCCCTTTCCAAAACCGAGGAGGAAGACCTTGACATTGACCTTAAGTATTTTGATCTGTCGGATGTGGTAAATGAATGCATTGACGGATTTGATCCCATCGCGCAGATGAGCGGGAAGCAGCTGAAAGCAGAGATACAGGATCACCTGACGGTGCAGGGAGATCCCTCCATGGTGCAGCAGCTGATCTCGATTCTCTGTGATAATGCGATCAAATATTCCCGGGCGGAAGAACCCATTGAACTGAAGCTGTATGCAGAAGGGAAAACGGTTATTTTCCAGACAGCCAATGCCTGGGACCGGAATGTGGATCCCGATCATCTGGACATGCTGTTTGAACGGTTTTACAGAGGAGATCCCGCCAGAAATCCGGAAAATAAAAGCAGCGGTCATGGACTGGGATTATCCATTGCCCGGGCCATGGCGGAGAAAAATCATGCCCGCCTGACGGCGGATACGGACAGCGGAGGAAGGATCCTCTTCCGGGCGGTCTTCAAAAAACAACGGAAAGAGCACAACTGATCGATGAAAACAAAAGACCGTCAAACACAGGGAAACGACAGAAAGTCCCTGCTTATGCTGATCATCTCCATGATCGTATTCGGAACCATCGGAATTTTCCGGAAATTCATTCCCTGGTCTTCAGGAATGATCGCCTTTTCCCGGGGCCTGATGGGGGCGCTGTTTCTATGCCTGTTCGTAAAGATCCGGGGAGGAAAACTCCGTCACGGGATCGGAAAAAAGGCCCTTCTGATGCTGATTCTTTCCGGGGCGGCGATGGGGTTTAACTGGATCCTGCTTTTTGAAGCATACAATTATACTTCTGTTTCGGTGGCCACGCTCTGCTACTACATGCAGCCGGTGATCGTGATCGCGCTGGCGCCGGTCCTTTTGAAGGAACGGTTCTCATGGAAGAAGCTTCTCTGCGCCGGGATCGCGGTCCTGGGCATGGTGCTGGTTTCCGGGATTTTTGAAGGAGCTGCCCGGGAGGAAAGCCCGAAGGGGATCCTTCTGGGACTGGGAGCTGCGGCACTTTATGCCGCAGTCATTCTGATCAACAAACGGATCGGAAAAACCGACGCCTATGAAAAAACCGTGATTCAGCTGATATCCGCCACTGCCGTCATGATCCCTTATCTTCTGCTGACAGAAGATTTCAGCCGGATCTCACTGGAGCTTCGCACCCTCCTGCTGATCCTGGTCGTGGGGATCGTGCATACCGGAATGGCCTATGCGGTTTATTTCGGGAGCATGGACGGCCTCCGGGCCCAGACCATCGCGATCTTCAGTTATATCGATCCCATCGCCGCCCTGGTGCTGTCAGCCCTGATCCTTCATGAGACCCTGACGCTGCCGGGGATCATCGGCGCTGTTCTGATCCTGGGAGCCGCAGCCGTCAGCGAACGAATCTGAAATGCCTGTAGAACTTCCGGCGGCTTCGTGTTATAGTTACTTCAAAATAATCACAGGAGCAGCAGTAAGTCATCAATGGTCCAGAATAATCCCCTGCGTACAGAAAAAATCAGCAAACTGATCATCCGCTTCGCGGTGCCCAGTATCATTGCGATGCTGATCGTCGCATTTTATAATATTGTCGATCAGCTTTTTATCGGAAATATCATCGGCCCGCTGGGAAATGCCGCCACCAATATCGTCTTTCCCCTTACCAACGCCTGTCTGGCGCTGGGACTGTGTTTTGGCGTCGGCGGCGCCTCGGCCTTCAACCTGAAACAGGGAGAAGGAGACAGTGAGACAGCCACCTATTATTTCGGAAATGCCATTTCGGTCCTGATCATCAGCGGAGTTGTGATGGGGATTCTGACCGAGATCTTCATGGATCCGGTCCTCCGGATCTTCGGATCGCCGGAGACCGTGCTTCCCTATGCCAGGGATTATACCCGGATCCTGGCGATCGGATTTCCGTTTACCATCCTGGGGGGCGGATCCGGACATCTGCTGCGGGCAGACGGAAGGCCAAATCTTACCATGGCCTGCAATCTGACCGGATGCATCATCAATATCGGCCTGGACGCCTGGTTTATCGCCGGTCTGGGCTGGGGCATGAAGGGAGCTGCGATCGCCACCGTAATCGGGCAGGCCGTGTCCGGCATCCTGTGCCTGTATTTTCTTTCCAGATGCAAAACGATCAGGCTGCGGTTCCGTCATCTGATTCCCAGAGCAAAATATGCCGGGAAGGACTGCAAGCTGGGCCTGGCCCCGATGCTGAACCAGCTGTCTTTAATGGTGGTCCAGATCGTTGTTAATAATACGCTGAATACCTGCGGAGCCGAAAGTATCTACGGGCCGGAGATCCCGATCGCGGCGGCGGGGATCGTTTCCAAGGTGGGATCCATTTTCTTCTCGGTCATCATCGGACTGGGGCAGGGCAATCAGCCCATTGCCAGCTACAATTACGGCGCGAAAAACTACCGGAGGGTCAAGGAAAGTTTTATCCGGGTACTTCTCTTCGGACTGATCATTGCCATCGCAGGATTTCTGGTCTTCCAGATCTTTCCGACGCAGATCCTGGAGCTTTTCGGCAAGGGCAACGAACTTTATATTCAGTTCGGAACACTGTATTTCCGGAGATATCTGTTTATGACCTGGATCTTTTTCGTGCAGCCGATCACCTCCAATACCTTCACCGCCATCGGGAAACCCCTCAAGGGTATTTTCCTGTCCCTGACCCGGCAGGTGATCTATTTCATTCCGATTATCCTGATCTTCTCCGGCTTATGGGGGATTGAAGGCGTGATGTTTGCCCAGCCGGCAGCCGATGTCCTTTCGGTTATCACGACCTTTATCATGATCGGAAGGGAAGCGCGGACCGAGGAATTCCGTGATGAAAAGGGCGTATTAAAGGAGATTTTCGGGAAATAGGGATCGATGAAAAACCAGTTACGGTTCAACAGAATCCGCATCCCGAAAACCGGAAGAAACGGCGGCGCAGCGTATGAATACGGTAAAACACATTGATTTTTCCAACCGGCAGCTGGTGAAGCTGATCTGGCCCCTCATTCTGGAGCAGTTCCTGTCCCTTGCGGTGGGGCTTGCTGATTCGATCATGGTGGCGCAGGTGGGAGATGCGGCGGTGTCCGGCGTATCTCTTGTAGATTCCGTCAGTGTGCTGATGGTCTATATTTTCTCTGCCATGGCAGCAGGAGGAGCCGCTGTCTGCGGCCAGTATCTGGGCCGGAACGGCAGGCAGGACGCCAGATCGGCGGGGCAGCATCTGATGGGACTGATGGTGATGGTCTCGCTGCTGATCACAGGACTGCTGTATCTGTTTAAATCCTTTATTATCGGGAAGCTCTTCGGGCAGATCGATGCAGATGTCATGGCGGCGACCAATACCTATTATCTGATCGTAATGGGAGCGATCCCGGGGATTGCGCTTTATAATGGGGGAACCGCCCTGTTCCGCGCCATGGAGCGGACCGACATGACTCTGAAGATCTCTCTGATTATGAACGTGATCAATGTGGCGGGCAATGCTGTCATGATCTTTGGAATGGGCTGCGGAGTCGAAGGAGTTGCGGTGCCGACGCTGGTTTCCCGCTGGGTGGCCGCCGGGATCATTGTGATATTGCTGTTCAACAAAAAATATCTGCTGCATCTGTCCGATTTCCGGAAATTCCGGTTCAACCGGAGGATCCTCGGGAACATTATCCGGATCGGAATCCCCGGCGGGGTGGAGAACGGGATGTTCCAGTTCGGAAAGATCGTGCTGTACAGTTTTATCTCCACCATGGGAACCGCCAGCATTACGGCAAACGCAGTGGGCGGCACCCTGTCAACGCTGAATGTGATGCCGGGAATGGCCATCAATCTGGCGATCACCACGGTGATCAGCCAGTGTATCGGCGCCGGAGCATTTGACAAGGCGAGATATTATTACAAAAAGCTGGTGATCTGGACCTATGTCTCCACAGCTGTCTGGGTCGGGATCCTGTTTCTGTGTCTCCCCGGAATCCTGCGGATCTATAATGTGGCGCCGGAAGCCTCCGTTCTCGCCCGGAATATAGAACTGCTCCACGGAACCAGCACCGCGCTGATCTGGATTCCGGCGTTTATGACGCCGACTTTTCTCAGAAGCGCCGGGGACGCAACCTTTACCATGGTGGTCAGTGTGCTGTCCATGTGGCTGGGGCGGGTGCTGGGGGCATTTATTCTCGGAAAATATTTCGGCCTGGGCGTGATGGGAGTCTGGCTGGCCCATACCATTATCGACTGGCTGGTAAGATCCGGGTTCTTCAATTACCGCTATTTCAAAGGAACCTGGATGAATAAAGCGATCAAAGACTGAAAAAGCCGCCGCACCATGCAGGATGCGGCAGCTTTTTTACAGGCCTTTATAGGGGGAAGTTCAGGAAGGATATTACTGGATCGTGATCAGCTTCGGCTGTTCCGGTTCGGGAGCGGTCTCCTTCGGGAAATTCAGCTGCAGAACGCCGTCCTTGAATTCTGCGTGGATATCCTCTTCATGCAGATATTCGCCGACATAGAAGCTTCTCTTGCAGGTTCCCTGGAATCTCTCTCTGCGGAGCACTTTGCCGTTGTCATCCTTATTCTCCGTGTTCTCGGATCTGGATGCGGTGATGGTCAGGTAGCCATCCTTCAGCTCAGCCTGGATGTTCTCCTTGGAGAATCCCGGAAGATCCACATCCAATGCGTATCCGTTCTCATATTCCTTAATATCTGTTTTCATCAGCTTGGTGGTGCCGACGGTGTCATTGGACCCGGACATAAACGGGGATCTGAACATCTCATTAAAAAAGTTATACATAGGATCTCTTCTTGTTAAATACATGGTATTGCCTCCTTTATACGATTGCTGCTTCTGAATGGGAAGCAGTCTGTTTTGTTTCATGTGTCATATTTGTTATACGTAAAATAGCACAGACTGTTAGCACTGTCAAGCGGTGAGTGCTAATTCTTTTGTGAAATATTTGTGTCCTGCGGATCCGGATGAAAACGAGAAACGGTGATTCCGAATGGAAACGGGGTAATGATTGAAACCACCGCCGAATAATGGTATCATAAACGGTAATTGTTATCATGAAATCCGGCAGGTCTGACAGGTACAGGTTCATGGGAAAGCTGTTTATACTCATCGGGAAAAGCGCTTCCGGGAAGGATTCAATATATAAAAGGCTGATCGAAGATCCGTCGCTGGGCCTCAGACCTTATGTGGGATATACCACGAGGCCGATCCGGTCGGGAGAGCAGGACGGAAGAGAATACTATTTTGTGTCCCCTGAGGAGCTGGAGGAGATCGAAGCCTCCGGAAAACTGATCGAGAAGAGGGTATATCACACGGTCCATGGAGACTGGTGTTATTTCAGCGTGGACAGTGACAGCTTCCGGCAGGGTTCAGGAGATTATCTGTATATCGGAACGCTGGAATCATACCTTCCGCTGCGGGATCACTATGGGGCAGATCAGGTGGTGCCCCTGTACATCGAGATCGAAGACGGGCTTCGTCTGCAGAGAGCCCTTGACCGGGAACGAAGCCAGGAGATCCCGCGATATGCGGAGATGTGCCGGAGATTTCTGGTCGATGAACAGGATTTCAGTGAAGAGAAACTGAAGGAGGCAGGCATCCTCCGCAGATTCAACAATCAGGATCTGGAGGAATGCTGCCGGGAGCTGCACGCCTATATCAGTGCCTGAGCGCAGGCCGGAAATGAAGGGGACATGCCGGGACAGTGAACCAGTGTGATCAGAAATGGCAGAGATTCAGGGATTAGCCGGGAACCGGAATAATATCAATTATATTTCGAAGGCATATGCGAGGGGAAAGCTGTCCCATGCATATATTATTGAAGGCCCGGAGGATTCCGGGAAGGAGTTGTTTGCGGAACGTATGGCCCAGGCCCTGCTCTGCAGAAATGCCCGTCCGGGCGAGGAGCTGTTTAACGGCCATGTACCCTGCGGAACCTGTTCTGCCTGTGCCAAGACATTTACGGGCAATCATCCGGATCTGATCCATGTGCGGCACGAAAAGGAAACGGTTCTTTCCGTAGGAGAGATCCGGGAGCAGGTGGTTGCGGATCTGGCGATCAAGCCCTATTACGGACCCTACAAGATCTACATCATCCGGGACGCCCAGCTGATGAACGAAAGCGCTCAGAATGCGCTTTTAAAGACGATGGAAGAGCCGGCAGGCTACGGGATCATCCTGTTGCTGACGGATAATGCGGACGGATTTCTGCAGACGATCCGGAGCCGCTGCATCCGGATCCGGATGGAACAGGTGCCGGGAAGGCAGGAGGCAGCCCATCTCCTGGATGAGGAGGGTACCCGGACCCTGGAGATCCTGGAACAGATCCTGTCCATGGATGCCCTGCAGATCAATAAGGCGTCAAAGGAACTGGAAGGATTCCGGAGGGACCGGATCCTTAAGCTGATGCGTCTGTGGTTCCGGGACCTCCTGGTTTATAAAAGCATCGGAACAGATGGGACCCTGTATTTTCCGGACCGGAGCATCCTGCGGGATACAGCGGCCCGGGTATCCTATGAATGTCTCAACCGGATCCTTGCAGGGATTGATGAGACAGAAGCGAGACTGAAGGCAAGTGTAAAGGCGGAGGCGGCGTATGAAACGCTGCTGCTGACAATCAGAAGGAATTTAAGATAAATGATCAGAGTATTAGGAATCAAATTCAGGCAGACAGGAAAAGTCTATTATTTCGATCCGGGAGATCTGGAGGTGGACGGACATCAGCATGCGATCGTGGAAACAGCCCGGGGCATGGAATACGGCGATATCACAGGGCCGGTGAAAGAGGTCAATGACAATGAGATCGTAGCCCCGCTGAAGCCGGTGATCCGTTTTGCAACGAAGGAAGACGACCGGATCTTCGAAGAGAACAAGAAAAAGGAAAAGGACGCATTTAATGTGTGTCTTGAGAAGATTGAGAAGCACGGACTGGAAATGAAACTGGTGGATGTGGAATATACCTTTGACCGCAATAAGATCCTGTTCTATTTCACAGCGGACGGCAGAGTGGATTTCCGGGAACTGGTCAAGGATCTGGCCTATGTGTACCATACCCGCATTGAACTTCGCCAGATCGGCGTCCGGGACGAGACCAAGGCGATGGGCGGATATGGCATCTGCGGCCGGCCCTTCTGCTGCCATTCCTGGCAGACGGATTTCATTCCGGTATCGATCCGTATGGCAAAGGACCAGAATCTGTCCCTGAATCCCTCCAAGATCTCGGGCTCCTGCGGAAGACTGATGTGCTGTATCAAATATGAAGAAGAGGTGTACAGAGAGCTCAACAAGAAGCTTCCGAAGCCGGGAGATACGGCAACGACCGAAGACGGATACCATTGTGTTGTGGATTCTGTCAACATCCTGAAGCAGAAGATCCGTGTGATCGTGCAGATGGATAATGATGAGAAGGAAGCCCGGGAGTATGGTCCGGATGAGCTGAAGTTCCAGAAGAGGAGCCGGAAGAACAACAACCGCCAGAATGAGAAGATCTCAGATGAGGAGATGAAAGCCCTGAAGGCGCTGGAACAGGAGTAGCACCATGGACGGGAATGTCAATTTAAAAGATAACGAAAGAATTGACGACCTGGAACGAAACGGATACCGCATCATCCAAAACAGCAGACGGTTCTGCTTTGGAATGGATGCGGTACTTTTGTCTGGATTTGTCTGGGAAGGAGAATCCGGCCGGGCCTGGGCAAACCGCGGCGAGGACAGGGAGGACGGGCTTCCTGCAGGCAGGGATACGACGGATCTGAAGATCGCGGATCTGGGAACCGGAACCGGGATCATTCCGCTGCTGCTGCATGGCAGGCTGGGAAATCCAGGGCCGGGCTGCAGCCGGAAGGAAGGCGGCGGACCGAAGATCATAGGGCTGGAGATCCAGGAGGAAATGCAGGACATGGCGCAGCGGTCGGTGTGTCTGAACGGACTGGAATCCGAGATCTGCATGATCCGGGGAGATCTCCGGGAGGCGGCACAGATCCTGGGCCGGGGGACGTTCGATGTGGTCACCTCCAATCCGCCTTATATGAAAGCGGGCGGGGGACTCACCAATCCCGGCAGCTCCAAGGCGATCTCCAGGCATGAGATCCTGTGTACCCTGGAAGACGTCGTTTCCCAGGCGGCGGCTCTTCTGAAATCCGGCGGCCGGTTCTATCTTGTTCACCGGCCGGAGCGTCTGGCGGAGATCCTGGAAACGCTCCGGAGGTTCCGCCTGGAGCCGAAACGCCTCAGGATGGTTCATTCCTTTGCAGATTCCGAAGCCGCAATGGTGCTGATCGAATCCGCAAAGGGCGGCAATCCGTTTCTGAAAGTGGAAAGGCCTTTGGTCATCTATCAGGAGAAAAACAAATATACATCCGAAGTACTGGAACTGTACTATTATTAGAAAACCGGAGGTATAAGATGGGAACATTGTATTTAGTAGCAACTCCGATCGGAAACCTGGAGGATATCACCTACCGGGCGGTCAGATGTCTGGAAGAAGTGGAACTGATTGCCTGTGAAGATACCCGGCATTCCAGGATCCTGCTGGAACATTACGGGATCCGGACCCGGACTACAAGCTACCATGAGCATAATAAATATGAGAAGGCAGAGGAACTGGTGGCACAGCTGAAACAGGGACTGAACATCGCGTTGATCACGGATGCGGGGACCCCGGGGATCTCGGATCCCGGGGAGGAACTGGTGCGGCAGGCATTGGAGGCCGGGATCAAAGTGACCTCTCTGCCGGGTCCCAGCGCGGTGATCACTGCATTGTCCATGTGCGGACTGTCCTCCCGGAGATTTGTATTTGAAGGATTTCTGCCGGTGGAGAAGAAGGAGCGCCGCTCTGCCCTTGCCAGACTGCCGCAGGAGACCCGGACGATCGTATTATATGAGGCGCCCCACCGGATCCGGAAAACTTTGGAGGACCTGAGAGAGGTTCTGGGAGACCGGCAGATCCGCATCTGCCGGGAGCTGACAAAGAAATATGAGGAAGTGATGCCCTTTACGATTTCCGGGGCAATCGCGTATTTTGAAGAAAATCCCCCAAAGGGGGAAATGGTGGTCATCCTTCAGGGCATGAGCCAGGAGGATGCGGCGGCAATGGATGCGGCAAAATGGGAATCTCTCAGCATCCGCGAGCATGTGGACCTGTATATGGAACAGGGGCTGAGCGAAAAGGACGCCATGAAAAAGGCCGCTGATGACAGAGGCGTCAGCAAGCGGGATATTTACAGGGAATTAAAGGTTTAGACGGGCAACCGGCAGGATAAAGAAGGATCAGACTGCATGAAAGACAGGAAACAGGACTATTTGAACTGCGGACTAAAGAAAAACGACAGGATCAGACTGAAAATCACGGATATGGGCGTCGGCGGGGAAGGCATCGGAAAGTATTATGAGTCTTCCGATGGATCTGCCTGCGGCAGCGCTGCTGCCGGAGCTGCGGCCCGGGAGGGCTCCGGAATGACATTCTTCGTGAAGAATGCCGTGATCGGAGATGAGGTCCTGGCAGTGATCACCGGTCTGAAAAAGGGATATGGATATGCCAAAGTGCTGGAGATCCTGCAGGCGTCCCGGGACCGGACCGAACCCGCCTGCCCGATCGCGCAGCGCTGCGGCGGATGCCAGATCATGCAGCTGTCCTATGACGCGCAGCTGCGGTTCAAAGAGCAGAAGGTCCGAAGTGATTTGGAACGGATCGGAGGGCAGGTCTTAAAGGATTTCCGGCCGATCATCGGAGCAGAGGATCCGGTTCCGCTGCATTTCCGGAATAAAATGCAGTTTCCGGTGGGATGGGACCGGGAAGGCCATGTGGTGACCGGATTTTACGCAGGTCGGACCCATTATATCGTTGCCGCCTCCGAGTGTCCGGTTTCTCCGGAAGTCAATACACAGATTCTGGAGACGGTGCGTCAGTTTCTCGAAAAAAACAGGATCTCCGCCTATCAGGAAGAGACGGGAAAAGGTCTGATCCGGCATATTCTGATCCGGAACGGATGCGAAACCGGCCAGATCATGGTCTGCCTGGTCATCAACGGAAGAGAACTGCAGACGGATGACCGGGGACGACGCCCGGACGGATCTGCCGCGGCAGCACTGGAGGAACAGCTTGTATGCGCGCTGACTTCGCTGGAATTGCCGGTACCCTGGAAGATTGCCGGGATCTGTCTTAACAGTAATATGGAACAGACCAATGTGATCCTGGGACCAGAGGTGCGCTGCCTGTATGGGAATCCCTATATCGAAGAGCGGATCACCAGCCGGATCACCGGGATGAAGCCGCTGACCTTCCGGATCGGCCCCCTGTCCTTTTTCCAGACCAACACAAAGCAGACCGCCAGGCTGTATGACACCGCCCTGGAATTTGCCGGGCTTACGGGAACGGAAACGGTGTGGGATCTGTACTGCGGGACCGGAACGATCTCCCTGTTCCTGGCCCAGAAAGCCGGCTTCGTCCATGGCGTTGAAATCGTTCCCGAGGCCATCCGAGACGCCCGGGACAATGCGGAAAGAAACCAGATCACCAATGTGGAGTTTCTCTGTGGAAAATCCGAAGAGATCTTTCCCGGGGCAGTCAGGTCCCCGGACCGGATCGCGGAGAGTATCGCTGCAACTGCAGAGGCAGACGCAGGAAAAGAGCTGCAGAGAGCACAAGCGCAGAGAAGCAAAATCCCTGATGTGGTGGTGCTCGATCCGCCCCGGAAGGGCTGTGATCCGGCTCTCCTGAACGCGATCCTGGATGTGAAGCCTTCGAGGATCGTCTACGTCAGCTGCGATCCTGCCACCCTGGCCCGGGATATTAAGATCCTGTGCAGCGGCGAAAATGCCTGTTATGAGCTGAAACAGGTACAGCCGGTGGATATGTTCCCCCATACGGTGCACGTGGAGACCTGTTGTCTGCTCGAACGACTCCGAAATGCGAAGGACCACGTTACGATTAAACTGGATATGGAAGATTATTATAAGATTAAGGACGGGAAAAAGTTATAATTGTATCGAAATCGAGGCAATTAAAGAAACAAGACGGCACAAATTAATCGTTTTTTGTGAGCCGGCGATAATAGCTGAGTAGTCGCTGCATAGTTGCGGTATCTGCACTTTGAACATCCGTTATGAGTTCAAATAGTATAGGATCATTGTACTTATTGATACTGATTACGTCCGGGGAAATATCATCTGTGTTGCCTGATAAGTAGGCAACAGAAGTATTTAACTTTTCTGCTATTGAAGTAAGAACCTGCGGAGAGGGACTTCGGTCACCAGCTTCATATCTGACATAGGAAGCGGCTGTTAATCCAATCCGTCGTGCAGCTTCAGCTTTGGAAAGGTTAAGATGTTCTCTTGCAGATTTGAGGCGCTCAGGAATAAGAGTATTAGCCATATGGTTCATAATAAATCCTCCTTGACGATTACCAACGGTAACGATATAATATTACCGTTGGTAATATTATATAAATCAAGACAATGAAAGTCAAGGATGGTGATGAATTATGAAATTGGAAGTAGAGATGACAGAAGAACAGCTAAATTTGTTGATTTTATCCACGGAAGTATATGGACGTATTCTGATGAATCAACCTGATCTGGTTGCTGACATTATTGCTGAAGATAGATTTTTCTATGATAAAGATGATCCTGAGAATAACACGAGATTTCATGAATGGATTAAAGATAGAGATGAAATGACGGAAAAACTGAGGACTGCTCTAAACGTAATGTTTCGAGATTCCTATAAAAGTGACACTTGCCGGAACCTTATTGATATTTGGCATGTACTCAGACATCTTCAGTATAATATTTCGGACAATATTGATAAGAATCTTTACGATGTAAGAGCTTCAGAACCATATCAGGGTGGCACGGAACTGCTTATGCAAGTTCGTATAATAGAAACGACTGATATATAGGGGCAATAATCATGGAAAAGAGAGCAATTGAAATTTATAAAAAGCAATTTGATGATATCCAGCACGAAGAAAATGGTGTTGAATTCTGGTATGCACGAGAGTTGATGGAACTGCTTGAATATGCTCAATGGAGAAATTTTGAGAAGACCATAGAAAAGGCAAAGATTTCTTGTGAAAACAACGGGATAGCTATAACGGATCATTTTGCTGACGTCAGCAAAATGATAAAGATCGGTAAGGGCGGTAATCGAGAGGTCGATGATTATATGCTCACCCGTTATGCATGTTATCTTATTGCGGAAAATGGAGATCCCCGTAAGGAACAGATTGCATTTGCGCAGAGTTATTTTGCGGTGCAAACAAGAAAGCAGGAACTCATTGAGGAAAGAATAGCATATATAGAAAGAACAGAAGCACGCGGCAAACTAAGAGAGTCGGAAAAGCGATTGTCTCAGAATATCTATGAGCGCGGTGTGGATGATGCCGGTTTTGCGAGAATACGATCAAAAGGCGATCAGGCTTTATTTGGAGGATATACCACCAAAGAAATGAAAGAACGTCTTGGGGTCAAGGAATCAAGGCCGTTGGCAGATTTTTTGCCGACACTTACAATAGCCGCCAAGAATCTTGCAACAGAGATGACAAATTACAATGTTGAGGAAAAGGATTTACAAGGGGAGTCTGCTATAACGGTTGAACATGTAGACAACAACAGTTCAGTAAGGGAGATGCTTGGGCAGAGGGGAATCAAGCCGGAGAATCTACCGCCTTCCGAGGATATTAAAAAAATGGAACGAAGGGTGCAAAAGGAAGGCAAACAACTTGCTGAAAAATCGGGGAAACTTCATGAATAAAACCAGCCTGTTTAAAACCAGAATAGTTATTGAAGATAAGGTATACTTATTGGCAAAGGATGTCAGGAAAGCGCTTGGATACAAAAGTATAGAACAGTTACAGTTTGAACATCCTGAAATAGCTGTTTTACGATCGAGCTAGATGAAAAGTTCTGCGATGTGATTGTGAAGCGCTATATCGAGCAGGTTGGATCAGCAGAAGGCGTGAGCGTTCTCCGGGGTGGAGCGTGCGTTCCATATACAGAGCTTTGTGTATCTTCCGAAGAATAAGGTATGTCCATCATTCACAATGGCTCTTTTGGTCGTATAACAGCAAAAACAGCCACCTTTCGATGGCTGTCTGCTTACAGTTCGAGAAATGCTGCAACGCTGATAATACGTGGGTCTTCTACAGAAGATTCTAGAAAATCCTTGTCGCCGGTCAGGAACAGGTCTGCTCCTGCATTCAGGGCGGCCCGGAGGATCGGACGGTCTTTTGGATCACGGATCTTAGTCTCTGCCTCGTTGATCTCTTCTGGAGTCGCAACTACCTCAAATGCAGGAAGTGCGGTGTACAGGAAGGCCTCCAGCTCGACGGTGCGATTCGGGAACTTCTCCTGGAACTTTCGATGAAGCTCGTCGATCACATAGTCACAAACGACCGGCTGATACGGCGGGATCAGCGCCTTGTATAATGCTTCAGCTGCGCGGCCTTTCGGAAAAAGTGCTGCGGAGATGAAGATGTTGGTATCGATCATCACTCTCATCCGTCATTTTCCTCGCGGCGGGACTGTGTGATCCAGTTGGCGACGTCATCCTCTGTGAGGAGACCAGCCTTTTTACCCTCTCCGCTCATCTGCTGCTGGAACCGCATCAGGGCATAAACAGCCGAGTTGACCACGCGTACATTGTTTCCTTCCACGATGAAGGTTACACGATCGCCGCTCTCCACGCCAAGTGCTGCCCGTACATTCTTGGGAATCGTAACCTGGCCCTTTGCCATAACCCGTGCATCATTTACAAATGCTGTGTTTGCCATATTCGTACACCTCTGTTTGAAAAAGTAGGGAAGTAGGGTTTTCCTACTTTCATTATACGCAGACTGAGAAAAAAATCAACAGGAAATTTCTTGCATCGCATTGCAGTAGTTTCCACAATTATTGACCTTCACATTTGTTGAATATATGTACCGCATTATTTGAAGGATTAACTTGCTATATATCCCGTTTAGAGTGATTAATACACTACCGAAAGGAAAACAAAAAAAACGGAGGTAAGTATTCCGGGTAGATTTCCATCACCTGTCCGGGCATAGGAAATCACCTTTCCGAAAAACAGGAAATCAACATTCCGGATCGTGGAAATCATTGCTCCGGGTTAAAGTATCGGTGTTTCGCAAAAAACAATTGTCAAAGTCCAGCGACGCGCACAGGAAATGCATTTATCCTGGCCATTGGATGCTTCTTTGACAGATGCAGCTCTTGAGAAACTGATGTTTTCCAAAGAACAAAAGGTATCTTCACCAAAGCGGATGCCTGACTTTAGTTACATCCAGAAGGAGCTGCTCCGTAACGGAGTTAACATAAAGCTTCTCTGGACGGAATACCTGGAGGAGTGCCGCCAGTCCGGTGACGAACCTCTTATGTACTCCCAGTTCTGCTATTACATACAGCAGGACGAGCAGAAACGTGCCGCTTCCATGCATGTACCTCGAAAGCCTGGTGAACAGATCGAGGTCGACTGGGCGGGTGATCCGGCAAGGATCACGGACCCGGATACCGGCGAGATCATACCGGCATTCCTGTTTGTGGGTGTTATGACATACAGCCAGTACCCATATGTGGAAGCCTTCATCAATGAGAAGCAGCGTGCCTGGATTACCGCCCTACAGCGATGATCCGAGGATCATAGATGATTGAAGTGACAACGTATAGGTTTTCCAATAGTGCTTCCGGAGTAAAAAAATATGGGGTCTTCTGCGTCCTGGGTGGGTGATTATCTTCCGCAATTTACGTCGGAAATCCCTTTTAATGAAACAGATATAAATTCCCCGGCGGTAGCTGGGGAGACTAACAGATTCCGGAGGAGATGCCCGGGGTAATAAAATCCCGTGCTAAACTTTGAGTAGTTTTAGATAACTATACTTTTCTCACAGAAGAGGCATTTCGGAGGCCTTTTGTGAGAAAAGCACCTGGATTTCTTACGAAAGCCGGGGGTGCGGAGGAAATATCAGAATAGCAGAATCAAGAGAGATACATAAAATGTTAGAAGAGCCGCCTTTCAGGCGGCAATCCAGTAACACGACGATGGCTCCTCAAACCGCCTATAGGCGGAGAAACAATAGTGCCCCGGAGGGGCGTAATCAAACCACCAGCATAGCTGGTGGTCGTGAATTTCAGAAAAAGCCTGTAAACTCCATCCGCAGCACCGTGAATGAATTGGAGAGGTATGGATATGTCACAATTTATCAACACAAAAGCCCGGTTAACGTTACCAAATATAAAGAAATGATAAAAATGGTAACGTTAACTGGACTTTTACTCTATCGGAAGTTATAATACATGATGTAAAACAAAGAGTTTAATGGAGAGAAGGAATGGAACTATTCAGACGAGAGAATTATCTGAAAAAAATCAGGGGATTTTATCATGAAGATGACATTATCAAGGTAATAACCGGTGTCAGAAGATGCGGGAAGTCCAGTCTTATGGAAACAATCGCCGAAGAACTCAGGGAAGATGGTATTCCACAGGACAATATCATATATATTGACCTTGATAAACGAGGCTTCAGAAATATTGTGACAGCTGATGCCCTGGAAAAATGTATCAATGAGAGAGGACATGCAGAAGGATTGAAATATCTTTTTATTGACGAAATACAGAATGTCAAGGATTTCGAGACCGTGATAAATGGCTATAGGACGGATGGCGGCTGGTCGATTTTTATTACAGGTTCGAACTCGTATTTGCTCAGTGGTGAGCTTGTTACAAAACTGACAGGCAGGTATCTTGAATTTGAAATGTTTCCTCTCAGTTTCAGCGAGTATGAGAAGATGAAAGTATTCTACGGCAAATCAGTTAATGCAAATGCTCAAGCTGAGCTGACCAATTATATTTTGGAGAGCGGATTTCCTCGAACAATATTATTAGATGATCCGGCAGATAAGAGAAAGTATGTGCAGGGTGTAATAAATGAAATATTTGAAAAAGATATCCGAAGACGAGTAAAGATAAGAAAAAAGGAAACTTTTGAACTCGTTCGCCGTTATGTGATAAATAACTTTGGGGCAATCACAAGTATAAATAATATTTGCGCTTCTTTGAAGAAGAATGGATTGGGCATTGGAAAGGCAACTGTATCCAGATATATCAAAGCGCTGGTTGATGCAAAGATTCTGTATGAATGTGACCGTTTTGATATGAAATCGAAGAAATCGCTCAGTGGAGAGAAAAAGTATTATCTTGTTGACCTCGGGTTTTACTACGCTGAGAATACTGATAACAGGATCAATTATGGAGCGACACTGGAAAATATCCTGTATGTGTATGCACGTTCTCATGATTGCTTGATAAGTGTCGGAAGGATCGGCAAACTTGAATGTGACTTCATTATCCGAAATAAAGACATGAATTACTTATATGTGCAAGTTGCATATACGATTGCCTTAAGCAGGGAAACGGAAGATAGAGAATACAGGCCTCTTGAGATGATCAAAGACAACTATCCCAAGTATGTTATGACTACAGATTATCTTCTGCAAAAGAGAAGTGGCATCATTCATGCCAATATAATTGATTTTATGCGGGAAGAAAAAGAATTATAAATCCGTGCACCAGTAGTATATATTTTGATGACAATTCGGTTGCTTAGGCGGACAATAGTTGAGACGGTTGTCCTTTTGGCTGGGAAATCTGAACAAAGTGATGATCATGCCAATCTGGAGTATAAGCCGTCTGCCGATATTGATGTGGGTTCAAAAAGCGCCACTTATGCAGAGATAAAGCAGCGAGGTGATATGGAGTGAATAAAGATCCATTTAAGGACTATATCAAAGAATCTGAACCGGGCAGGCGGGACAAAGGCTATGCGTGGCATACGGCCATTGGCTTGCAGGCGGTTGACGGGTTGAAAACATCGGAATATCTGGTGCATACTGCCGTTCGGAATATCGAAGGTGAGATTTCCTTTGAAGAGGCAAATGCACTTTTACAGACCTACTATGAGGAAAATCCTGCCAGTGATGCATCAGATCGTACAGAGGAAGCCGACAAGGTTTCTGCGCGTATTGCTGCGCTTCTTTCAGAGCGTGCATTTAGCTTTACACCAAACGAGTATCTCTCCATTCACAGGAAGCTGTTTACCGGCATTTATTCTCATGCTGGGCGCATTCGGGATTACAATATCACGAAGAAGGAATGGGTGCTGAATGGAGCAACCGTGCTGTATGGCAGCGCCACGGAGCTGCGGGCGACACTTGACTATGATTTCTCGGAGGAGAAGAAGTTTTCCTATAAGAATCTTACGATGGATGAAATCATCCACCATCTTGCCGTATTCATATCCAGACTATGGCAGATCCATGTTTTCGGTGAGGGTAATACCAGAACGACAGCGGTGTTCTTCATCAAGTATTTACGCACGCTGGGCTTTGACGGGACAAATGATGTTTTTGCCGAGAATGCATGGTATTTTCGGAATTCACTCGTCAGGGCAAACTATAATGATTTGAAAAATGGCGTTCACGAAACGACAGAGTTCCTTGAATTGTTCCTCCGCAATCTTCTTTTGAATGAGAGCAATCCTCTTCATAACCGGACTTTGCATATCAGTGGAGCATTCAAAGAGACAGAAAAACCGGACATTGAAGCATTAAAACCGGACATTGAAAAAATATTTCAGCCGAAAACAGCAAGCCATATTTTGAAGCTTCGTGAAGCATTTCCGGGTCAGGCGATCTTTGGAAGGTCTGACGTGATGCGAGTGATTGATATTAAAGCATCCAGAGCATCTGACCTATTAAGGGAAATGACAGAGCACGGAATCATTGAGCCGGTGTCCGGACATGGAAAAGGCAAGTATCGATTTCGGCCTTATTCCCTCAGAGCGAAGTCTTGAAGCGGTCGGCAAATTGGAAAGGAAAAGAAACGAAATACACCTGCTTTGATTATGATGTGGACCATCATGCAACAGTAACAAACAGATGATAAACGCTTTCTTTGACGACTCGGTATTTTTCAGGTGAAGAATGAAAGATTATTACAGTGTAAAAGAAGATGGATTTCAAGCCTATTGGTTTGAAGGAACGACAAATAAAGAAAAAGTTATTATCTGGATGCACGGCTCGGGCATGAATGAAAAGCATTGTCTTGCAGATTCCGAATACATTAGAAAAGCAGGTTACTCCGTTCTTGTTCTTGGATTCTACTTTTGGAAAGGCATGTCAAAGAAAATGCGCGGTATTCCGGTAGAGTACGTTGAAAAAGCCGTTGCGGAACTGAAACGCAGCGGATTTAACAAGATCGGTATTCACGGTATATCCTCGGGCGCCGCTTACGCGCTTTTGTGTGCATCCCTCATCCCTGATATCAACCTTGTCCTCAGTATTTGTCCCTTCGACTACGTCGTTGAGGAACCTAAAATCTTCGGAAAACCTACCGGCAGATCATGGTTCAGCTATCACGGCAAGGATTACCCGTGTTCACTGTTTACCGGCCAAAGGGAGAAGGGGTTCTTCGGATCATTGCGGGAATACCGAAAACAAGATACCGAGCATCACAATGAGTTTCTACGGTCATTTTACGAAAACGCGACCCTGACAGAGGAATCCCGGATCAAGGTCGAGAATATGAAAGCTCACGTCCTGCTGGTCGCGCCTGAAAGAGATAATGAATGGCCTTCGCCGACAGCCGTGAGAAGAATAAAAAGGGTGCTCGCCGACGCTGATTATCCTTTCAGGGTCAGAACGATCATCTACCCCTATGCAAGTCACTTGCTCGGTACTAACCCACCGGAATCCTGGAAGAAAGCGTTTCCGGCGGAAAAGAAATGGCCTGCGGAATGCAATGAAGCCAGAAAAGACTGCTTTGAACAAGAATTCCAGTTTTTAAGAGAATGGTAAAGTTATAAACAATTCTGGATATGATTAACAGGAAGGAGTACAAACCAATGAAAGAAGTATTTGAATTTTTAAGGAACTGCGGAACATTTTTCCTTGCAACCGATGAAGAAGGACGGCCGCATGTCCGGCCGTTCGGAGCGCTTTGCGACTATGATGGGAAACTCTATATTGAAACCAACAATACGAAAAAGGTATATCAGCAACTTTCTAAAAATGGACGAGTTGAAATCTGCGGCATGCATGAAGGGAAATGGATTCGTGTTGAGGGTATCATGAAAGAAGACCTGCGCCGTGAGGCAAGGGTTGCCATGTTGGAAGCCAATCCGTCACTGAAAGGTCTGGCAGACCCGGATAATGGGACAATGACCGTATTCTTTTTTGAGAGCGGAACGGCAACGATCTATTCATTTACGGAAGCGCCCAAGGTTATCACATTATAATTGTGGAAATGCTAAAACATTTTAGCATGATTTCATGTAGAGAACTCGCTCAAAAGATCATGGAACCGAATGAAATCAAGATTGTTTTTTAAAATATCAGATAAGTATAAAAATGGTTATGAAACTGAAGAAGCTGGACTTTTCCCTGATCGGCATTTTGTCTAAGATATCCACTATTCTTGCAGAGAATCAGATCGGAATCTTTGCCTATTCACCGCATGTTAGCAACTTTGGATATTGCAGTGATAAAATCTTGATAGTCAAAGCTCTGCATCAGCAGCGCATTATCTCTGCACTGAATCAAATAGGCGGGCAATGAGCGAATCCCCAGGCTGCGGGTATAGGCGAGGTCCTTTCCCAATTCTGCTTCAGCACTGCCGCCCTGGTAGTGCCGGACAAATGAATTTTCGGAGATTCCGATCTTGCGAACAACACGCAGTATTTCGTCAAAGTGTGTGGCTGGGCGACAGTCCAAAACAATTGCATGTCGAAGTTCTGTAAGGAATTCGTCCGCTTTGGCTGGCTCAGTCAATTGTGCGGCTTTATAGGCCAGACACAGTGGACGGGAGCTGAGGTGCTCAGGGTCAAAGAGACAAAAGCCATCCATATTGATGGGCAGGCCTCCGATAGTTTCTTCGCTCTTATAGATAGCGGCCAGCCTTGTGCAATAGCGGCGAATGCCCTCTGCGGGTTCCATCGCACGCTCCTTTGGCGTCATAAAATCAGATACATCTCTGACCAGCAGACTCATTACATATCTGAATTCAATCCTGTCAGCATATTCCTTCTTCAGCCGGTCAATGATGGGCTCGCTCTCATAGTGGAGCTCCATCATGGGGTCTGTAAACATGGTTATGGTAATTTTCCCGGACACTATTATCACCTGAACATTCTTATGTCAATATATTGACTGCCGACACTCCACGCGGGGATGTCCTCATACTTGATATACAGGTTTTCCGCTGCGATACCCAGCACATCGCGGAAGATTTCTGACACCTTGGCTGTGAAGTCCGGATAGCCCGCATGGCTTTCATTTCCAAAGATCGCTGCTTCAATGTAGGCGATCGGTTCAGTGTATTCGCCGCGCAGCCACAAACGGGAGTTATCCTCAAATTCGAGCAGCAGGTATTCCTCGCTTTTGCCGGGGACCAGTTCAATGGCTTTTCCCAGGAGGCTTTTGAGAGTGATCTCCTGTTCTTTGGAGATCGGGCAGCTTGTTTTGACCTTAATGAACGGCATTACCCAGCCCTCCATTCCTGAAGCTGGCGCAGGATATCATCCGCCACTTCCTGATGTTTCATCTGGTAGGTGTGGCCGGTCTTCTCGATGAAGATCAGCTTGTTCTGGGCAGCACTTGGCATATGTGCGTTCAGGTTGCGCAGAAACTCAGAAGGATCTCCATCCGTAAAGTTATCATAGGTGCCAACCAGCAGAGCACCGGTGTGCGTCACTTTTTCTGCCTGAGAAAAGTCGCCGTCCTTCTCTGTATGCACGTTGTTCAGCAGCCCAGAGAACTGCCACCGACGCCACCCTTTGCCAACTCGGAGTAGATGTCATAGGCTTCGTTCGTCACGCTGCCATCGGGATTTGCGATTCCTTCCCACGTTGCGGAACGTACCAGACGGTTCCGGGCGATCAGATTCTTCAGTGTAATCGGTTCAAATATTTTCTTCATGATGAATCACTCCTCAGGATTGATTTTGGGGCATGTCTACATTATAATGAGACACAAAGGAATAACAAGAAGGCAGAATAATCTTCGCCACTATATAAAATATAGTAATGGAGGCTGATATGAGCAAAAAGCCCTTACCTAAAGAGGAAAATATCTACGAGACTGAGTGTCCGATCCTGTATGCCATGGAACTGATCGGTCAGAAATGGAAACTGCCTATTCTGTGGTACATCGCGGACGCAGAGAACCAGACCCTACGCTATCGGGAACTGGAACGCAAGGTCGTGGGCATCACGGCAACCATGCTGACCAAGTGCCTCCGGGAACTGGAGCAGGATCAGTTTATTACTCGCACGCAGTACAATACGATCCCTCCCACGGTGGAATATTCGCTTGCCGAACGAGGGAAAACATTGATCCCCGCATTGGAGTCGGTCTATCAATGGGCAGAGGATCAGATGCAGAAGTGAATAGGCCTGAAAAGTATCAGCGGGAGATTCTGCGGGTACGCGAGTCTACCATCGGAGAGTCCGGACAGTTCAGTACTATGATACCAGAGGCTTCCTGATGGTCAAAGTGAAACAACAAAAGGACACAGCAATCAAGCTGCTTAAGTTTGTTTTTTTTTTCACCCGATCAGATACAATAATGACAATACTAAAAATCCGAAAGAGCGAAGGCAGAACAGCAGACGAAAAATAAAAACAGAAGTAACGGGAGAATTTGAACAGAGTCTTCGAGGATGTATTTGAATTCGGATTATCAAAGGGAGTAACAGTATGGTGCTTTACAAAGGACGGCCGGAGAACACAGAGGGAAGGCTCCCGAGGGAGCTCAGAACGTACGATTTCCTGGACAGTCTCGGAATCGAATATTACCGGACAGATCATGGACCCGCCAACAATATGGAAGCCTGCAACGAGATCGACGCAGTGCTGGGCGTACTGATCTGCAAGAATCTGTTCCTCTGCAACCGGCAGAAAACAAATTTTTATCTGCTGATGATGCCGGGAGACAAGAAATTTAAAACAAAGGAACTTTCATCCCAGATCCATTCTGCCAGGCTTTCCTTTGCGGATCCGGAGGATATGCTGAAGTATCTGGACATTGAGCCGGGAGCAGTCAGCATCATGGGACTGATGAATGATAAAGACCATGCAGTGCAGCTGCTGATTGATGAAGATGTGCTTGCCGGAGAAGAACTCGGCTGCCACCCCTGTGTCTGCACCTCAAGTCTGAAGATAAAGACTGCGGATGTGGTGGAAATATTTCTTCCCGCCACAGGACATGATTATAAAACGGTTCATCTGATCGGTGAGGAGTAACTTCGAAAGGAGCAAGAGAAATGTTTCGTGAAATGAGAAGGTTCCGGCAGCAGATCAGCCGGGAAGAGTGCATCGGAATACTGAAGAGCGAGCCCCGGGGAGTGCTTTCGGTGCTTGGGGACGATGGGTATCCGTATGGAATGCCGCTGGATCACTGGTATTCGGAGGCAGACGGAAAGCTGTATTTTCATTGTGCAAAAGAAGGGCACAAACTGGATGCCATCCGCAGATGCGGGAAGGTGAGCTACTGCGTGTATGACCAGGGCTACCGGAAAGAAGGCGAATGGGCCCTCAATATCCGCAGTGTCATTGTATTCGGGCAGATAAAAGAAGTCACCGATGAAGAGAAAAAGAAAGAGATCTGTACCAGCCTGTGCCGGAAGTTTACGGATGATGAGGCCTATCTGAAAAAAGAACTCGCAAATGCATTCCCGCGGGTATGCTGTCTGGAACTGACCCCGGAGCACATGACAGGAAAGCTGGTCAATGAGTCATAACATGGGTCTCGCCGGAAGGACCTTTAACGTTGGTCAGGAAGATGGTCCAAGGTACCGCAATGCTCGCACTTTTTGACAGAGGCTGCCGAAAAAATGCAGCAATGCGTGAGATTTTCGGCAGACACCTCTTGCAGAGCCGGATTTTGCCGAAAAAATGCAGCATTGCGTGAGTTTTTTGGCAGAAACAGTTCTCTGAGAGCCTCTTTGCCGAAAAAATGCAGCATTGCGTGAGATTTTCGGCAGGACTTGTCAAAAAGTGCGAGCATTGCGGTCTTTGCGGCCGGCGATAGCTACTATTGCAGCTCACTGATCTTCACCCTGGTACCGATCGCCTGCCTGGGATATCTGCTGTATTCCACGGCGCCAAATCTGGAAAGCGCGGTTACAGCGACACAGATCACTTACATCGGCGGGGAAAGCTTGAGCTGTCCGAACAGCTGTGCCGGGATGTGATCAAGGCGGCGCCGATGCACGATTTGGGAAAAATCGCGGTGGATGATGTGGTGCTCCGCAAGTCCGGGAAATTCACGGATGAGGAATTTGCGAAAATGAAGCAGCATGCGGCTCGGGATATCCGGCGAACCGGATCATTCTGGAAGGTATGGGAAGTCAGTTTGACCCCGGGCTGAAAAACGTATATGATAAAGCAAGGCCTTTGCTGCAGCAATATTATGAACAGCTGCAGGAAAACTGAACAGGCAGGCAAAAAAGCGCAAGTGACAGCTGCGAAGAGCAGGGCAGGCATAAGGAGCAGAGATGGAACTGACATACGAACTGGAAGAGAAACTGCATAAGCTGAAAGATTATCTGAAGGGACTGGGATCCCTTGCCGTCGGATTTTCGGGGGGAGTGGACTCCACCTTTCTCCTGGCAGTAGCCAGGGAGGTACTGGGGGAAAAGGCCCTTGCGGTCACCGCAGCGGACGAATCCATTCCGGAACGGGAATTGAAGGAGGCGCAGGATTTCTGCAGGGAGAGAAACATCCGGCATGTGATCTGCAGAGTTGACCCAATGCAGGAAGAGGGGTACCGGCATAACGGTCCGGACCGCTGTTATTTCTGCAAACGAGGGGTTTTTACGGAGATCAAACGCATTGCCGCGGAAAACGGCATCGCCTATGCGGCGGAAGGTTCCAACATGGATGACCTCGGAGATTACCGGCCGGGCCTCAGAGCTGTAAAGGAGCTGTCTGTGGTGAGTCCTTTGCGGGAGGCGGGACTCTATAAATCCGAGATCCGGGACATTTCCAGGACCATGAATCTTCCCACCTGGAATAAACCGGCGTACGCCTGCCTTGCCTCCCGGTTTGTATACGGTGAGGAGATCACACCGGAGAAGCTGCGGATGATCGATCAGGCGGAGCAGTGCCTGATTGGGCTCGGATTCCGGGAGGAACGGGTTAGGATGCATGGCAGGATGGCAAGGATCGAGGTGCCGGCAAAGGATATTGCCAGACTGGCTTCCGATGAGATCCGGGAGGCGGTCAGCAGGAAACTGAAGGAACTGGGATTTTTATTTGTAACCCTGGATCTGGAAGGCTACCGTCTGGGCAGCATGAATGATACCCTTTCCGGGAAAACGGTCCATCAATCCGGAGATAACCGGGAAAACACAGAGAACCGGGAGGACAGAGAGGAGGACCGGAAGCAGTGATCCGATTTGCAGACATTCAGGATGCCGGAGCGATCCGGCAGATCTACGCTCCCTATGTCGAAGAGACGGCCATCACCTTTGAGTACCGGGTCCCCGATGTGGACGAGTTTGCCGGGCGGCTTGCCAATACCCTGAAAAATTATCCCTACCTGGTGGCAGAGGAAGAAGGCAGGATCGTAGGATATGCCTATGCCGGGCCATTCCGCCCCCGGGCGGCCTACCAGCATTCTGCGGAGGTTTCGATCTACGTTGACCGGACATTCAGCGGCCATGGGATCGGAAGGCAATTGTATCAGGAACTGGAGAAGCATCTCCGGAAGCAGAATGTATTTCTTCTGTATGCCTGTATTACGAAGACGGACCGGGAAGAGGATGCTTATCTGACGGACGGCAGTATCCGGTTTCACACGAAGATGGGGTATACTCTGGCAGGAACCCATCACCTCTGCGGATACAAATTCGGGCAGTGGTACAGTATGGTCTGGATGGAGAAACTGATCGCGGTCCGGCCGGAGCATCCGGAGGAGTTTATTCCGTTTTCGCGGATTCAGGAATCAGAAAGAAGAAAAGGCAGCAGACAGGAGTAAGAAAGGGCATAAGATGATATCTGTAAGAGCATACACAAAGGAAGACCTTCCGGATCTGATCCGGATCTGGAATGAAGTGGTGGAGGAAGGCGTTGCCTTTCCCCAGGAGGAATTGCTGGATGAGGCCAGCGGGGCGGAATTTTTCGCAGCCCAGACCTATACCGGGGCTGCCGTGGAGGAGGGCAGCGTCGTGGGACTTTATATTCTTCATCCGAACAATGTGGGACGGTGCGGCCATATCAGCAATGCCAGCTATGCCGTAAGCTCCGGCTGCCGCGGCAAACATATCGGGGAGGCGCTGGTGAAGGACTGTCTGGTCCGGGCAAAGGAATGCGGATTTCAGATCCTGCAGTTCAACGCCGTGGTGGAAAGCAATCTTCATGCAAGGCATCTGTATGAGCGGCTGGGGTTCGTTCCGCTGGGGATCATTCCCAGGGGATTCCGCATGAAGGACGGGCATTATGAAAATATCTGCCCGTATTATCACGAACTGTAAAGGAGCTGCCATGGAATACAGACAATTCGGAAATACGTATTATGTACGGATGGATAAGGGGGATGAAATCATTTCCTGCCTGCTGGAAGTGTGCCGCAGGGAGGCGATTGCCTCCGCTGTTTTTACAGGGATCGGAGGATGCGGGGAAGCGCAGATCCAGACCTTCCTTCCGGAGACCGGTTCATTTGAGACCCAGGTGCTGAAGGGGATGCTGGAGCTGATATCCCTGACGGGCAATGTGATCACGGATGAAGAGGGCACTTATTATCACCATACCCACGCCATGTTCTCCTACAAGAAAGGGGAAGAGCATTGCGTCAGCGCGGGCCATATGAAATCCCTGACGGTTTCCTATACCGCTGAGATCGAGCTGCGGCCGGTGACCGGAGGGAAGATCGGACGGAAATACGATCCGGAGACCGGAACCGGATTCTGGGATTTCGGATAATTTGTTCGAAAGAAAATGCTTGACAAAGTCGGGGCAAACGTTGTATACATTGTCCCATAAAGACAAAGGCGTCTTGGAGAGTTATCTCCGGGGCGCCTCTTTTCTGTTTGAAGGAGGCGGCTATGTGCTCGATCATAGGGATCTGTGGAGAAGGGACAGAATACGAAAGCGTAAAGGAAGCGCTCTTACGGACCGTTTCCCGGGGACCGGATGCGAGCCGGATCATTCATACGAAAAACGGATGGCTGGGATTCAACCGACTGTCGATCATGGGCCTGACGGAAGCGGGAATGCAGCCCTTCGGAGAGGATGTGCAGCTGGTCTGCAACGGAGAGATTTATGGATTCCGGACACTGAAAAAGGAACTGATGCAGAAAGGCTATACCTTCCTCAGCGATTCCGACTGTGAGATCCTGCCGGCGTTGTATAAGGAGTACGGCACGGAAATGTTCCGGATGCTGGACGCAGAATTTGCCCTGATCCTGTACGATGCCAGGGAAGATACCTGGGTCGCTGCCCGGGATCCGATCGGAATCCGGCCGTTGTATTACGGGATCCGGCCGGACGGAACCTATGTCTTCGCTTCCGAACCGAAAAACCTGCTGAAACTGACGGACCGGATCGAGCCCTTCCCTCCCGGCCATTATTTCAAAAACAGAGAATTTGTCCGGTACCGGGACATGTCTGAGAGAAAGCCTTACATCACCGGATCCCTGGAGGAGATTACAGTCCCCATCCATGATCTGCTGATCGAAGGAGTAAAGAAACGGCTTGATTCGGATACCCCGGTTGGATTCCTCCTCTCCGGAGGTCTGGATTCTTCCCTGGTGTGCGGGATCGCGGCAGCAGCCACGAGCAGACCGCTGGAAACCTGGGCGATCGGAATGGATCTGGATGCCATTGATCTGAAATATGCCCGGGAGGTGGCGGAGTATATCCACTCCAACCATCATGAGGTGATCATTTCCGAGAAGGACGTAATTGAAGCACTTCCCGAAGTGATTGAGGCCCTGGGAACCTATGATATCACCACGATCCGGGCGTCCGTCGGAATGTATCTGGTCTGCAAGGCCATCCATGAAACCTCCGATATCCGGGTGATTCTGACCGGGGAGATCTCGGATGAAATCTTCGGATACAAATATACGGATTTTGCTCCGGACGCGGAGGAATTTCAGAAGGAAGCTCAGAAGCGGATCCGGGAGATCCATATGTACGATGTACTTCGGGCGGATCGGTGTATCAGCGTAAATTCTCTGGAAGCCCGGGTTCCCTTCGGAGACCTGGCCTTTGTGGACTACTGTATGGCAATCGATCCGGAAATGAAGCGGAACCATTACGGGAAAGGAAAATATCTGCTTCGCCGCGCATTTGAGCAGGATGCCCTGATTCCGGACAGCATTCTCTGGCGGGAAAAGGCGGCCTTTTCGGATGCGGTCGGACATTCCCTGAAGGAGGACCTGGAGCGGTATGCGGAAAAACAGTACACCGACCGGGAATTCGAAGAAGGAATTTTAAAATACGATCACGCCAGACCCTTTACCAGGGAATCACTGTTGTACCGGGATCTGTTTGAACAGTTTTATCCGGGTCAGTCCAGGATGGTGACGGACTTCTGGATGCCGAACAGAAACTGGGAGGGCTGCAATGTCACGGATCCTTCCGCCAGAGTTCTTTCCAACTACGGAGAGAGCGGAATCTGAAAGGAGAAACAGCAGATGATCCGGTTTACCAAAATGCACGGATGTGGAAATGATTACATCTATATTGATAATACAGAAGGCGAAAACCTGATCGGGCCCGGAAAGAAGCCTGAACTGGTGAGAAGACTCAGCGACCGGCATTTCGGGATCGGGGGAGACGGGGTGATCTTTATCAACCGCTCGGATGCTGCGGATTTCGAAATGGAAATGTACAATGCGGACGGTTCCCGGGGCAGGATGTGCGGAAACGGGATCCGCTGTGTTGCGAAATATGTATTTGATCATGGACTGACAATGAAAAATCCCATGACCATCGAAAGCTTCGGAAGCGTCAAGACCCTTTCCCTTACGCTGGAGAATGGAAAGGTAAGTCGGGTAACGGTGGATATGGGGGAGGCGGAGATTCCGGAGATCCAGCCGGACATCCCGGGCGTAACCGCCGTTTCCATGGGAAATCCCCACGCGGTCCTGTTTACGGAGGATCCGCAGCAGCTGGATCTGACCGTGCTCGGGCCGGAAATGGAACATCATCCCGCGTTTCCGGAGGGGGTGAACACGGAGTTTGTTCAGGTGATCGACAGGACCCATCTCAGAATGCGGGTCTGGGAGAGGGGAAGCGGCGAGACCCTGGCCTGCGGAACCGGCGCCTGCGCCAGTGTCGTGGCGGCGGTGTTGAAGGGAAGAACTGAGCGGCAGGTCACAGCAGCGCTTCCCGGTGGAGAACTGGAGATCGAATGGAGGGAATCCGACGGGCATGTCCTGATGACGGGACCCGCCAGGGAGGTTTTTACAGGAACCATGGATCTTGCTGATTTATGACGGAACAGATCCCGGGCTTTCGACCGGAAGGCCCTGACAGCAACAGAAAGGAGACATTATGGAAAAGACAAATGTACCGGAATTATTCGGGTCGCTGGTGTTTGATGACCGGGTCATGAGAGCCCGTCTGTCCGACAAGGTGTACCGTTCCCTGCGGAGAACGATCGATGAGAACGCGAAGCTGGAAGCTCACGTGGCGGATGCGGTGGCGGCAGAAATGAGGAATTGGGCCGTGGAACACGGCGCCACTCATTTTACCCACTGGTTCCAGCCGCTGACCGGTGTGACGGCGGAGAAACACGACAGTTTTATTACCCCGTCACCGGATGGCGGCGTGATCATGGAATTTTCCGGAAAGGAACTGATCAAGGGCGAACCGGATGCGTCTTCTTTCCCCTCCGGCGGTCTGCGGGCAACCTTCGAAGCCAGAGGCTATACTGCCTGGGATCCCACATCCTACGCCTTCATCAAGGATCACACCCTGTGTATCCCCACGGCGTTCTGCTCCTATGCAGGGGATGCGCTGGACAAGAAAACACCGCTTCTGAGGTCCATGCAGGCACTTGACCGGCAGGCCAAACGGGTTCTGAAGCTGTTCGGAAATGAAGTGAAATACGTCCGTACCAGCGTTGGACCGGAGCAGGAATATTTCCTGATCGACAAAGAGATGTTCGAAAAACGGCCGGATCTGGTCTATACGGGCAGAACGCTGTTCGGCGCCATGCCGCCGAAGGGGCAGGAAATGGATGACCATTATTTCGGTGTCATCAAACCCAGGGTCTCCGCTTTTATGGAGGATCTGAATGAAGAACTGTGGAAACTGGGCATTCTTGCCAAAACAGAGCATAACGAAGTGGCGCCTGCACAGCATGAGCTGGCTCCGATCTACTCCACCACCAATGTGGCCACCGATCATAACCAGCTTACCATGGAGATCATGCAGAAGGTTGCAAGAAAACATGGATTAGTCTGTTTACTGCATGAAAAACCCTTCGCCGGAGTCAACGGTTCCGGAAAACACAACAACTGGTCCATGGCAACCGATACGGGGGTCAACCTCCTCTCCCCCGGAGAGACCCCCTATGAGAATGCCCAGTTCCTGCTGTTTTTATGCGCGGTGATCCAGGCCGTGGATGACTATCAGGATCTTCTGAGGCTGTCGGTTGCGACAGCGGGAAATGATCACCGTCTGGGAGCCAATGAAGCGCCGCCGGCCATCATCTCCGTATTTCTGGGAGAAGAGCTGACAGACATCCTGCAGGCCATCAAAAATGATACGCCCTATCAGGGGCAGGAAAAGGTGATCCTGAAGCTGGGAGTTCATTCCCTTCCCCGGTTCTCCCGGGATACCACGGACCGGAACCGGACATCGCCCTTCGCGTTTACCGGAAACAAGTTCGAATTCCGTTCCCTGGGTTCCGCCAACAGCATTGCCTGCTGCAATATCATGCTGAACGCGGCGGTGGCGGAAAGCCTGAAACAGTACGCAGACCGACTGGAGCAGGCGGAGAATTTTGAGACCTCTCTGCATGAGCTGATCAGGGAGACGATCCGGAAACACGAGAGGATCCTGTTCAACGGAAACGGATACGGGGAAGAATGGGTGAAGGAAGCAACGGAAGTGAGAGGTCTGTCCAATCTCAGAACCACTGCGGACGCGATGCCCCGGATCCTGGATCCGAAGAACATGGAAATGCTCATGGCCCACAAGGTCTTTACGGAAACGGAGATCCATTCCCGGTGCGAGATCATGCTGGAGAACTACTGCAAGACCGTTAATATTGAAGGCCATACGATGATCGAGATGACACGGAAGGGGTATCTGCCGGCCATCGAAGAATATCAGTACAGTCTTGCAAAGACCGCGTCCCTGAAGCAGTCGGTCAGCAGCAGAGCGTCCTGTGGATATGAGATCTCCACCATCGAACGGCTGTCGCAGCTGACAGACGAGATCCGCATCCATACGCAGAAACTGGAGGAGGCATTGGAGACGCTGAAGGGATTCGACACCATTATCCGGACCTCAGAGGCGGTCCGGGATGAAGTGCTTCCGAAGATGGAAGCGCTGCGGTCCTATGTGGATGAGGCGGAAGTTCTGGTCAGCGAGAAGATCTGGCCCTTCCCGTGTTACGGAAAGCTGTTATTCAGCGTCTATTGATTTTAATAGGACGGTTCCCGGATGGACTGCGGAGGATGCAGGACATCCCCGGCAGCCGGAAAAGTCACAAATAAGGCAAAGGCGTCTTTTGAGAAATTCTCAGAAGGCGCTTTTTTAACAGGTGCGGAAGCAGCCTTTGGGAGAAACGCAGAGCCGGAATCCCGGAGGCATTCAGAAGGATGCCTGGCATCCTGACAAACATACAGGAGGAAATGGATAATGGAAGAAATTATGAACGTGCTGCATGGGGAAATATTCTCGGTGTGGTTCCTGATCGGAGCTGCCTTTGTCTTCTGGATGCAGGCAGGCTTTGCCATGTGCGAGGCTGGATTTACCAGAGCGAAAAATGCCGGAAACATCATTATGAAAAACCTGATGGATTTTTGTATCGGAACCGTGATGTGGTTTCTCTGCGGCGCATCGTTGATGCTCGGAGAAAATGTGCTGCATGGATTTGCGGGAGGGTTCAGTTTTGATGTGTTTTCAAACTACGGAAACTTTAACTACTCCGCTTTTGTCTTTAACCTGGTATTCTGTGCCACCACAGCCACGATCGTTTCCGGGTCTATGGCGGAGCGGACCAAATTTTCCAGTTACTGCATTTACTCGGCGGTGATCTCTGCGATCATTTATCCCATTGAGGCTCACTGGACCTGGGGCGGCGGTTTTCTCGCGCAGTGGGGATTTCATGATTATGCCGGATCCAACTGCATCCATATGGTGGGCGGCATCTGTGCACTGATCGGCGCATGGATGCTGGGACCGAGGATCGGCAAATTTGACAGAGACAGCCGGGGCAAAGTCACCAAGGTCAACGCATTTCCGGGACACAACCTGGTTATCGCGGCACTGGGCGTGTTCATTCTCTGGCTGGGCTGGTACGGATTTAACGGCGCTGCCGCAACGGATGTTCCCACCATGGGTTCGGTGTTTCTGACGACGACCGTCGCTCCGGCAGTTGCAACGGTGGTCTGTATGCTGTTTACCTGGATCCGGTACGGGAAGCCGGATGTGTCCATGTGCCTCAACGCGTCGCTGGCGGGGCTGGTGGCAATCACCGCTTCCTGCGATGTAACGGACTGTGTCGGTTCCGCGCTGATCGGTGCGGTCTCCGGCGTTCTGGTGGTCTTCGGCATCTGGTTTAATGATCATGTGACCCATGTGGATGATCCGGTCGGCGCGGTTGCGGTCCATCTGCTGAACGGCGTCTGGGGAACCATCGCTGTGGGATTATTTGCAACGGAAAGTGCCCCGGGGTTTGCTGTGGCAGGGATCCGGGAAGGCCTGTTCTATGGAGGCGGACTGACGCAGCTCGGAAAACAGTGCGCCGGTATGCTGATCACTGCAGCCTGGACGGTTGTAACCATTACGATCGCTTTCCTGATCATTAAGAAGACGGTCGGGCTCCGGGTCTCCGAGGAAGAGGAGATTATGGGTCTGGATATCAAGGAACACGGACTTCCTTCCGCCTATGCCGGATTTGCCATCATGGATATTTCAAATACAATGACGATGTCTGTGAATGAAAACACCAATCTCGGAACGGATGTTTACGAAGAGGCGTCGGAAGTGAAACGGAATGCGGCTGTTCCGGTATACCGGAATGACCTCGCAGCTTCTGTGCAGAGCCTGGAAAATGTTTCCGCCTCCGGCATTTCAAAGGTCGTAATCATTGCCAAGCTCTCCCGGTATGACGCTCTGAAGCGGGCCATGAACGAGCTTGGCGTGACCGGAATGACAGTCACCCAGGTAATGGGCTGCGGCATTGAAAAAGGTGCCGGAGAACGGTACCGCGGCGTTGAGATTGATGCAACGCTGCTTCCCAAAGTCAAACTGGAAGTCGTTGTCAGCGCCATCCCGGTGGACGATGTGATCGAGGCCGCGAAGAAAGCCCTGTACACCGGCCACATCGGCGATGGCAAGATCTTTGTTTATCCGGTAAGCCGGGTTGTGAAGATCCGGACCGGCGAAGAGAACTTCGCTGCCCTGCAGGATGTGGAATAGTAAGCGGAAGCCTTCCGATCCCCTGCCTGTGGGAAAGTGAGCGGAAAAAGGGCAGAAGAATGGGCGGGAGAACGAGATTGTCTGAATCCCGCCCTGTGTATTATGTAAATTTCAGGGTAGTCAGTTTTTACATGATATTTTTGGATGCATGCTCATGTATATTTACATACTCTTCTTTTTTACATGATGATTTAGCCCTATTCATCATGTAAATTCCAATACTTCTGTTTTTTACATGACGAAACTGTCTTTTTCATCATGTATATTGTCACAAGCTTCATTATTACATGACGAAAGTGTCTTTTTTATCATGTACATAATGGAGTTGACTGATTTTACATTATGATAACAAGAATATGATCATGTAAAATTCCAGGAGGGCGTTATTTACATGACACAGGTCTCAATATCGATATATAAAACTGAAAAACAAAGCGGAAAATGAAATCCTCGAATAATGCAGGGACTCAGAAGAGAAATGATAAAATCCTTGACAATTTGCGGAAGTAGAAGTAAAGTCCTTGTATTGTCAAAGGCGACATCAAAGATACTGCGGTGATGCAGTCGATATAAGGAGTTCAGAAGCAACGGCGCTTCGGGTAGAGATACTCGAAGTGCCTTCTTTTTTATAAAAGGAATGGCCGCGCATCGACAGAAGCAGATGATGGCACAGGAACAACAGCGCAGCGCGCAGCGATACCAGGCGGAGGCACAACCAATGACAGATCAGGCGAACAGGATACTCAGGCAGGGGCTTTATGATCCCGCATTTGAACATGACAACTGCGGGATCGGGGCCATTATTGACATCGAAGGGCGGGCCAGCCACCAGCTGGTGTGCGACGCCCTTTCCATTGTGGAAAATCTGGATCACAGAGCCGGAAAAGATGCGGAAGGAAAGACCGGAGACGGGGTCGGGATCCTGACCCAGATCCCGCATCGCTTCTTTGTGAAAAAGCTCAGGGAAGCAGGAGTGACGCTGCCGGGGCAGAGACAGTACGGGGTCGGCATGTTCTTCTTTCCCCGGGATGATCTTGCCATGCGGCAGGCAAAATCCCTGTTCACCGTGATTGTCCGCAAGTCCGGCCTTAATCTTCTGGCATGGAGGCCAGTGGAGTCGGACCCGGAGGTACTCGGACCGAGAGCGCGGGAATGCATGCCGAATATCTGTCAGGTGTTTATTGAGCGTCCGCCTCAGGTAAAGGACGACCTTGCCTTCGACCGGATGCTCTATATCATCCGGCGGGAATTTGAACAGAGCAATGTGAATACCTATATCCCCTCCCTGTCCTGCCGGACCATTGTTTATAAAGGCATGTTCCTGGTGGGACAGCTCCGGACCTTCTTTACGGATCTGATGGATCCGGATTATGAATCTGCCATCGCCATGGTTCACTCCCGGTTTTCCACCAATACAGCGCCGAGCTGGAACAGAGCTCACCCCAACCGGTTTATTGTGCATAACGGGGAGATCAATACGATCCGGGGCAATGCGGACAAAATGCTTGCCCGGGAGGAAACCATGCATACAGGGCAGTTCACGGAAGAAGATATGACCAAAGTGCTTCCTGTGATCTCCCAGAGCGGCTCGGATTCCGCGATGCTGGATAATACTCTGGAATTCCTGGTGATGAGCGGAATGGACCTTCCGCTCGCAGCCATGATCTCCATTCCGGAACCCTGGGAGCATAATGAAACACTGACCCAGGAAGAACGGGATTTTTATCAGTATTATGCCACAATGATGGAGCCCTGGGACGGGCCTGCCTCCATATTGTTCTCTGACGGAGACGTGATGGGAGCGATACTGGACCGTAACGGTCTGCGGCCCTCCAGATACTATGTCATGGACGATGGACGGCTGATCCTGTCATCGGAAGTCGGGGTGCTGGAACTGGATGAAACCCATATCGTGAAAAAGGAACGTCTGCACCCCGGAAAACTGCTGCTTGCGGATACCAGGCAGAAACGGATCCTGTACGATGAGGAGATCAAGGAGCAGTATGCCGGCTCCAAACCCTTCGGGGAATGGCTGGACAGCAATCTGGTGTCCCTTTCAGACCTGAAGATCCCCAACCGGAAGATCCCGCAGATAAGCGGAATCCACAGAAAACAGCTCCAGAAAGCCTTTGGATACACCTGGGAAAATTACCGGGACGGGATCCTGCAAATGGCACTGAGCGGAACAGAATCCATCGGCTCCATGGGCGTGGATACACCGATCGCCGCGCTGTCTGATCAGTACCAGCCCTTATTCTATTATTTTAAACAGCTGTTTGCCCAGGTGACCAATCCGCCCATTGACGCCCAGCGGGAGGAGATCGTGACATCCCGGACCGTCTATGTGGGGAAGAACGGCAATCTGCTGGAGGAGCGGCCGGAAAACTGTCATGTGCTGAAGATCCGGAATCCGATCCTGGCCGATCTGGATCTGCTGAAGATCGAGACGATGAAGCAGGAAGGCTTCAAAGTGGAAAAAGTCTCGATCCTCTATTATAAGAGCACTCCGATGAAACGGGCCCTGAAATCCCTGTTTGTGCAGGTGGACAAGGCCTACAAAGAAGGCGCGAATATCGTGATCCTTTCCGACCGGGGCGTGGATGAAAATCACGTCGCAATTCCTTCTCTGCTGGCAGTGGCGGCGGTGCATAAGCATCTGGTGGATACCAGAAAATGTACCGCCATGTCCGTGATCCTGGAATCCGGCGAACCCAGAGAGGTTCACCATTTTGCAACCCTTCTGGGATACGGTGCCAGTGCCGTCAATCCCTATCTGGCCCACGCCACGATCGCGGAGCTGATCGAAGAGGAACTCCTGGATAAAGACTACTATGCTGCGGTCAAGGATTATGACAATGCCATTTTATTCGGGATTGTGAAGATCGCGTCCAAAATGGGTATTTCTGCCATCCAGTCCTATCAGGGAAGCAAGATCTTTGAGGCGATCGGAATTTCCGGAGAAGTGATCGATGAATACTTTACGGGAACCGTAAGCCGGGTGGGCGGAATCACCCTGGATGATATCGAAAAATCCGTGGATCAGCAGCACAGCCGGGCCTTTGATCCCCTGGGGCTTTTTGCGGATCTGGAACTGACCGCCCAGGGCCGGCACAAGGAACGAAGCCAGGGAGAGCATCACAGATACCGTCCCCAGACGATCCATATGCTTCAGAAAGCCGTCCGGGAAGCGGATTTTGACCTGTTTCTGGAATATACCCGGATGGCGGATGAGGAACAGACCGGGTATCTGAGGAATCTGATGGATTTCAATTATCCGGAACAGGGAATTCCTTTATCCGAAGTGGAAAGCGAAGAATCCATCGTAAAACGATTCAAGACCGGAGCCATGTCCTATGGTTCGATTTCGGAAGAAGCCCATCAGACCCTGGCCATTGCCATGAACCATCTGCAGGGCAAATCCAACAGCGGAGAAGGAGGAGAAAGCGAAGAGCGGATCCTGTCCGCTGGAACTGACAATGACCGGAGCTCCGCAATCAAACAGGTGGCCAGCGGCCGCTTCGGAGTGACCAGCCGGTATCTGAACAGCGCCAGGGAGATCCAGATCAAAATGGCGCAGGGAGCCAAGCCCGGGGAAGGAGGCCATCTGCCCGGACGGAAAGTCTATCCCTGGATCGCCAGGACCAGGCATTCCACTCCGGGGGTCAGCCTGATCTCCCCGCCGCCCCACCATGACATCTATTCCATCGAAGATCTTGCCCAGCTGATCTATGACCTGAAAAATGCCAACAGAAAGGCCAGGATCTCGGTCAAGCTGGTTTCGGAGGCCGGGGTGGGTACCGTGGCAGCCGGGGTTGCGAAAGCCGGCGCCCAGGTTATCCTGATCTCCGGATATGACGGCGGCACCGGAGCCGCTCCGCTGTCCTCCATCCATAATGCGGGCCTTCCCTGGGAACTGGGACTCGCCGAGACCCATCAGACCCTGATCGCCAACGGACTGCGCAGCCAGGTGGTGATCGAAACCGACGGCAAACTGATGACCGGGCGGGATGTGGCGATCGCGGCAATTCTGGGAGCCGAGGAATTCGGATTTGCAACCGCCCCGCTGATCACCCTAGGATGCGTGATGATGCGGGCCTGCCAGTCAGACACCTGCCCGATGGGAATTGCCACCCAGAATCCGGAGCTGCGGAAACGGTTTACGGGAAAACCGGAATATGTGGAACATTTCATGCTCTTTATCGCAAGGCAGCTCCGGATGATCATGGCCTCTCTGGGAATTTCCTCCGTCACCGACCTGGTGGGAAGAACTGACCTTCTCAGAGTCAGAGAACAACTGTCCGGCAAGCAGAAGAAGCTGGATCTGTCCGAGATCCTGCTGGATCTGTCCGAAGTACCCAGGGAGCAGGTCTCCTTCCGGGAATCCTGTCTGTATGATTTCAGACTGAACGAGACGAAGGACGAAAGCCTTCTGCTCACTTCTCCGGACATCCGCCGTTCCCTGGAAACCGGGGAACCATCCCGGATCGAAGTGCATCTGAAGAATACAGACCGGACCTTCGGAACGATCCTCGGATCCGAGATCACAACCCTGCATCCGGAGGGCCTGCCGGAGGATACCATCACTGTTGAATGCCGGGGAGCCGGGGGACAGAGCTTCGGCGCCTTTATCCCCGCAGGACTGACGCTGCATCTCATCGGAGACAGCAATGACTATTTCGGAAAGGGACTGTCCGGAGGCAAACTGGTGGTGCAGGCACCCGGAGAAGCCCGGTATGATCCCGGAGATAATATCATCATCGGAAACGTGGCCCTTTACGGAGCAACCTCCGGACAGGCCTATATTGCCGGCATGGCGGGAGAGCGGTTCTGCATCCGTAATTCCGGAGCCATCGCCGTGGCGGAGGGCGTAGGCGAACACGGCTGCGAGTATATGACCGGCGGCTGCGCCGTGATTCTGGGCCCCACAGGAAAGAACTTTGCGGCCGGCATGAGCGGAGGCGTCGCCTATGTGCTGGATGAGGAGAACCGGCTGTACAAAAACCTGAATAAGCAGATGGTTTCCATGGAACCATTGGAACTGAAACGGGACCGGGAGGAGCTGCAAAGGATCCTCAGCGATCATGTCCGGTATACCGGATCGGAAAAGGCCAAAAAGATCCTGAAGGATTTTGATGGCTGGATCCCCCATTTCAAAAAAATCATTCCGAGGGATTATAAGGAGATCCTGCATCTGATTGCAAAAAGCGAAGAGAAGGGTGCGGATCCGGAGACCGCGAAGATCGATGCCTTCCGGGAGTTCATCGGAGAATCAGGAACCGGCTGACCGGGAACCGAAGGCACAGACAGTACTATCAGAAAAAGGAGAATTCCATGGGAAAGGTAACAGGATTTCTGGAATATACAAGAGAAGACGGGCCGGTAAGGCCGCAGGAGGAACGGGTCAGGGATTTTCAGGAATTTCACGATGCGCTTCCGGAGGCGGCCCGGAGAGAACAGGCAGCCCGGTGCATGGACTGCGGAGTTCCCTTCTGCCAGGCGGGAGTGATGATCGCGGGAATGGCCTCCGGGTGCCCATTGCATAATCTGGTCCCGGAGATCAATGATCTGGTGTACCGCGGCAGGATGGAAGAGGCTTACCGCCGGCTTTCCATTACCCACAGCTTTCCGGAATTTACCAGCCGGGTCTGCCCGGCCCTTTGTGAAGCTGCCTGTACCTGCGGACTGCACACACAGCCGGTCGCCACAAAGGAAAATGAAAAGGCTGTCATCGAATATGCGTTCCGGAACGGCCTGGTAACGGAACCCGCTCCTCTTGTACGCACCGGGAAGAAGGTTGCTGTTGTCGGAAGCGGACCGGCGGGTCTGGCAGCGGCGCAGCTGCTGAACCGCAGGGGGCATGAGGTCACGGTCTATGAAAGGAAGGACCGGATCGGAGGACTGCTCCGCTACGGCATCCCCAATATGAAACTGGACAAAACGCTGATCGACCGGAGAGTGGCGCTGATGGAGCAGGCCGGAATCCGGTTTGTCACCGGAACAGATGTGGGGAAGGATCTTCCGGCAGAAGAATTGACGGAAATGTACGACAGTGTGATCCTGGCCTGCGGAGCTTCCCGGCCCAGGGACATCGATGTACCGGGGCGGGATGCCAAAGGGATTTATTTTGCGGTGGATTTTCTCGGAGAAGTGACGAAGAAACTTCTGGACAGCCAGTTTCAGGAACCTCCGCTGGACCTTGTAAAGGATAAGGATGTGCTTGTGATCGGAGGCGGAGATACGGGAAATGACTGTGTCGGAACCTGTATCCGGCTGGAAGCCAGGAGTGTGACCCAGCTGGAGATGATGCCGAAACCGTCCGAAGAGCGTCTGCCCTCCAACCCCTGGCCGGAATGGCCCCGGATCCTGAAGGTGGATTACGGACAGGAAGAAGCCATCTGGAAATACGGGGAGGATCCCCGGATCTATCAGACCACGGTAAAGGAATTCCTGAAGGGCAAGAAAGGCCGCCTGAAGGGAGCCGTCCTGGTATCGCTGAAACCGGAAAAGGATGAGAAAACCGAACGGATCCGGATGGTGCCGGAGGAAGGGACGGAACGGACCGTCGCCGCCCAGGTGGTGCTGATCGCCGCCGGATTTCTCGGAAGTGAGCCCTACATCGCCGACAGCTTCGGCATCGAAACGGATGAACGGACCAATCTGAAGACTGCTCCGGACGGACATGCCGCGACCCGGGAGAGGATCTATGCCGCCGGGGACGTCCGCCGGGGGCAGTCTCTGGTGGTGTGGGCCATTTCAGAGGGCCGGGCAGCCGCCCGGGAGGTGGATGAGGCCCTGATGGGATATACGAATCTATAACAGGAAGCAAATCGGAAGGAGACGATAGAAATGTGCGGAATTGTTGGATATACAGGAACCAGAGAGGCGGCGCCGATCCTTCTGGACGGTCTGTCCAGGCTGGAGTACCGGGGATATGATTCGGCGGGACTGGCCATCCGGAACGGCACAGAACTGGCCCGGGTGGTCAAGGCAACGGGAAAACTGAAGAATCTGGCGGAGAAAACGGACAACGGCCGGTCTCTTCCCGGAACCTGCGGGATCGGACATACCCGCTGGGCAACCCACGGAGAACCCAATCAGACCAACGCCCATCCCCACGTCAGCGGCAACGCCAGACGATCCGCCTCCGGACCGGTGGAATCGGATGTAGTGGGCGTCCATAACGGGATCATCGAGAATTTTGAAGAACTGAAGCAGAAGCTCCTCAACAACGGCTATCAGTTTTACAGCGGCACCGATACGGAGGTCGTGATTAAACTGGTGGACTATTATTATAAAAAATACAAGATCGGACCGGTGGACGCCATCAACCGGATGATGGTGCGTGTCAAGGGATCCTATGCGCTGGTGCTGATGTTCCGGGATTATCCGGGAGAGATCTATGCCGCCAGAAAGGACAGCCCGATGATCATCGGCGTCACCGGGGAAGAGTCCTTCGCCGCATCGGATGTTCCGGCGATCCTGAAATATACCAGGACCGTATATTACATGGGGAACCTGGAATGCGCCAGAATGATTCCCGGAAGCGTGACCTTCTACGATCTGAACGGTGACGAGGTTCAAAAGGACACCACAGAAATCACCTGGGATGCGGAGAGCGCGGAAAAAGGCGGCTTCGAGCATTTCATGATCAAGGAGATCCATGAACAGCCGAAGGCCATGCACGATACCCTGAACAGCATCATCCGGGACGGCCGCATTGATCTGAGCGGAGCGGAGCTTACGGATGAGATCCTTCAGAAGACATCCCAGGTCTATATCGTTGCCTGCGGATCCGCCTGGCATGCGGGGATGGCCGGCCAGTATGTGATCGAGGATCTGGCGGAGCTGCCGGTCCGGGTGGAACTGGCGTCGGAGTTCCGTTACCGGAAACTTCTGCTGGAGAAAGACGCTCTTGTAATCGTTATTTCCCAGTCCGGGGAGACCGCGGATTCTCTGGCCGCCCTGCGGATTGCCCGGGAAAAAGGGATCCGGACGCTGGCCGTCGTCAACGTGGTGGGTTCCACCATTGCCCGGGAAGCCGATCATGTGCTCTATACCCTGGCAGGACCGGAGATTGCCGTTGCGACCACAAAGGCCTACTGTGCCCAGCTGGCCGCCATGTACTGTCTGGCTCTGCAGATGGCGCTGGTCCGGGGCAGACTGGATCCGGAACGGTACACCGCCATGATCGAAGAGCTGTTGACCATTCCCGACAAGATCGAAAAAGTCCTGGAAGATAAAGGGCGGATCCAGTGGTTCTCCTCCAAATTCGCCAATGCCCAGGATGTGTTCTTCATCGGAAGGGGCCTGGACTATGCCATCAGTCTGGAAGGAAGCCTCAAAATGAAAGAGGTCAGCTATATCCATTCCGAGTCCTACGCGGCGGGTGAACTGAAGCACGGAACCATCAGCCTGGTGGAAGATAATACGCTGGTCATCGGGGTTCTGACCCAGAACGACCTGATCGAGAAGACCACCAGCAATATGACGGAATGCAAGGCCCGGGGAGCCTATCTGATGGGCCTTACCAGCTACGGAAACTACAGTATTGAGGATGTGGCGGATTTCACGATCTACGTTCCGAAAACAGATTCCCATTTTGTCGGAAGCCTGGCGGTTGTTCCGCTGCAGCTTCTGGGGTATTATACCGGAGTCGCCAGGGGCCTGGATGTGGACAAGCCCCGCAATCTCGCCAAGAGCGTCACAGTGGAGTGAAGAATATGGCAAAGATTAATCAGAATTATCTGAAACTGCAGGGGAGCTATCTGTTCTCCATGATCGCCCGGAAGATCCGGGAATATGAAGACGGGCATCCAAACGCCCGGATCCTCCGGCTGGGGATCGGAGATGTTACGCAGCCCATCGCGCCGGAGATCATCAGAGCGCTGCATCAGGCGGTGGATGAGATGGGACAGAAGGAGACCTTCCGGGGTTACGCGCCGGATCTGGGCTATCCGTTCCTCCGGGAGGAGATCGCCCGGCAGGACTATCAGGCGCGGGGATGCAGGATCAGCCCGGAGGAGATCTTTATCTCCGACGGAGCGAAATGTGACTGCGGCAACATCCAGGAGATCTTCGGACTGGAAAACAAGATTGCAGTCTGTGACCCGGTTTATCCGGTCTACGTGGATTCCAACGTTATGGCAGGAAGAACCGGGGAATATGATCCCGCAGCCGGGAAATATCAGGGCGTGATCTATATGCCCTGCACTGCGGAAAACGGGTTTGTTCCGGATCTGCCGAAGGAAACGCCGGATCTGATCTATCTGTGCTTTCCCAACAATCCGACAGGAGCGGTTATGACCCGGCAGGCTCTGCAGCAGTGGGTGGATTACGCGGTCCGAAATGATGCCGTGATCCTTTATGACGCCGCTTATGAAGCCTATATTCAGGATCCGTTCATTCCTCACAGCATCTATGAATGCGACGGTGCAGAACGCTGTGCCATCGAGATCCGGTCCTTTTCCAAAACCGCCGGGTTTACCGGGCTGCGTCTGGGATTTACTGTGATTCCGAAGGAGCTGGAGACTTCGGGGGAACGGCTCTGGCCCTTATGGGCCAGGCGTCATGGCACCAAGTACAATGGAGCCGCCTATCCGGTACAGCGCGCAGGAGCCGCGGTCTATACACCGGAGGGCCGCCGGCAGGTGGCGGCACAGATCGCTTATTATATGGAAAATGCCCGGATCATCCGGGAAGGCCTGAAGTCTTCCGGATACGAAGTCTCCGGCGGGGTCAATGCCCCGTATATCTGGATGAAGACGCCGGACGAAAGGAACAGCTGGGAGTTCTTTGACGAGCTTCTGGAACGGGCCAATGTGGTCGGGACGCCGGGATCCGGATTCGGGCCCCACGGAGAGCATTATTTCCGGCTGAGCGCCTTTGGAAACAGGGAAACGACACAGGAAGCGGTGGAACGCATCCGCAGTCTTTGAGAATGACATTCAGGAGGGGAGTATGGTAAAATACATTTTTGTAACAGGAGGCGTGGTCTCCGGACTGGGAAAAGGGATCACGGCAGCGTCCCTCGGACGGCTGCTGAAATCCAGAGGGTTGAAGGTGGCGGCGCAGAAGCTGGATCCCTATATCAATGTGGATCCCGGCACCATGAGCCCCTATCAGCACGGAGAGGTTTATGTCACCGAGGACGGGGCAGAAACCGATCTGGATCTGGGACATTATGAACGGTTTATTGACGAGGATCTCAACCGGTATTCCAATCTGACCTCCGGCAAAGTGTACTGGAATGTCCTGAACAAGGAGCGCAGGGGCGAATTTCTCGGATCCACGGTCCAGGTGATCCCCCACATCACCAACGAGATCAAGGAATTTGTTTACCGGGTGGGACGGCACTCGGATGCGGACGTGGTGATCACGGAGATCGGCGGAACCATCGGCGATATCGAATCCCAGCCCTTCCTGGAGGCGGTCCGGCAGATCTCTCTGGAGGTGGGAAGAGAAAACAGCCTGTTTATCCATGTAACCCTGGTTCCGTATCTGCACGGTTCCAATGAGCATAAGTCCAAACCCACCCAGCACTCTGTCAAGGAGCTTCAGGGAATGGGCATCGCTCCGGATATCATCGTGCTGCGGTGCAATGAGCCGCTGGAGGAAAGCATCTTTAAGAAGATCTCCATGTTCTGCAACGTCAAAGAGGACTGTGTGATCGAGAACCGGACCCTGGAGAGTCTCTATGAAGCGCCGCTGATGCTGGAAAAGGCGAATTTCTCCGGCGTGGTCTGCAGGGAACTGGGACTGAAGACCCCGGAACCGGATCTTCGGGAGTGGACCGATCTGATCCGGAATATCGGAAACCGGAACCGGAACGTCACCATCGGCCTGGTGGGCAAATACGTCCAGCTTCACGATGCGTATCTGTCCGTGGCGGAGGCGCTGGCCCATGCCGGATTTGCGCTGAACGCCCACATTCAGATCGAGTGGATCGATTCGGAAGAGCTGAATGAGGACAATTATGAGGAGATCCTGTCGAAGGTGCATGGGATCCTGGTTCCCGGCGGATTCGGCGACCGGGGCATAGAGGGAATGATCCTGGCAGCCCGGTACGCCAGGACCCGGAAGATCCCCTACTTCGGGATCTGCCTGGGGATGCAGATCGCGGTCATCGAGTTTGCCCGGCATGCGGCGGGGATCGAAGATGCCTGCTCCGGAGAGTTCCATAATGCCTCGGAACATAAAGTGATCGATTTCATGCCTGGCCAGTCGGAAGACGTGGACAAAGGCGGGACCCTCCGCCTGGGAAGCTATCCCTGCAGGATCGAACCGGGAACCCTGATGGAACGCTGCTACAAAACCTGTGACATCCGGGAGCGGCACCGTCACAGATATGAGTTTAATAATGAATACCGGCAGATCCTGACGGAGAAGGGAATGGTGATCTCCGGTCTGTCGCCGGACGGAGTTCTGGTGGAGACCATTGAACTTCCGGATCATCCCTTCTTCCTGGGAGTCCAGTATCATCCGGAATTCAAATCCAGACCCAACCGGCCCCATCCAATCTTCCGGGAGTTTGTGGCATCCGCCCTGGAGCGGGTACCGATGTGAGAATAGCAGGAGAATCAGTATGGCTTATACAATTGATGAAGTGATGAAGTATATCGAGGAAGAGGATGTCAAGTTTATCCGGCTTGCTTTCCGGGATGCCTTCGGCGTGCAGAAAAATATCTCTGTCATGCCGGGAGAGGTTAAGAAGGCGTTTGAGGACGGCGCGCCGATCAATGCCCGGGAGATCGCAGGGTTTGAGGACAGTTCCCAGGCACTGCTTTATCTGAAACCGGATCCCTCCACTCTTGCCATTCTTCCCTGGAGACCCGACAGCGGACGGGTGCTCCGGATGTTCTGTGATGTCTATACCTCCGGGGAGAAGGAATACCCGTCCGATACCCGCTATATTCTGAAGCAGGCCGTCGAAAAAGCCCGGGAGGCGGGGATCGAGTTCCGGTTCGGATCGGAAACGGAGTTCTACCTGTTCCGGAAGGATGATGAGGGCAATCCGACAAAGATCCCCTATGATACGGCGGGATATCTGGATATCGCCCCGGCGGACCGGTGTGAAAATGTCCGGCGGGAGATCACCCTGACCATTGAGCGGATGGGCCTGACGCCGGAGCGTTCCCATCATGAGCGGGGGCCGGGACAGAATGAGATCGATTTTCATTACGGAAAGCCTTTGAAGGCTGCGGATCAGATGACCACCTTCAAGATGGTGGTAAGTACCATCGCGGACCGTTACGGACTGGTCGCCGACTTCTCTCCGATGCCCCTGCCGGAGTATCCGGGAAACGGCTATCATATCAACCTGTATGCCGTGGATCAGGAAGGAAATGATGTGGTCCGGTATGCCGCAGCCGGGATCATTGACAAGATCCGGGATATCACACTGTTCCTGAACCCCACCCAGGCGTCCTATTCCCGGCTCGGAAGAAACTGTGCTCCGGACCGGGTCAACTGGTCCAGTGCCGGGGAATCCGAACTGATCTATATCGAAGATTATAAGGGACGGACCAGGGCGGAACTGCGTTCTCCGGACGCCTCTTCCAATCCCTATCTGGTCTATGCGCTGCTGATCCATGCAGGGCTGGAGGGAATCAAAGGGAAAATGGAGCTTCCGGAGGAGATGAGCGGCAAAGGCGCCCTGCTTCCGGGATCCTTAAGAGAAGCGGGAGAGCTGGCGAAGGACAGCCCGTTTGTAAGAGCAATCATTCCGGAAGGGATCATCCGAAAGTACACCGGAAACTGACAGGAGGAAGCAATGCCGAAAAGAGAAGACATTCTGCACTCTGTGCTGATCGTCTCCGGTTCCGAGCAGTTTACCGCCGTCACCAGGAAAGCGCTTCCCTCCGGCTCCTTTGCCGCCATTGACATCAGGAAAAGCGCGGCAGTCGCCCGAAGAAGTATTCTGGAACGATATTATGACATCGTGGTGATCAATGTTCCGCTGCCGGATGAAGCCGGTCCGGAATTCGCCCTGGATGTATCGGAGAAATGCAATGCGTCCATACTGCTCGCAGTTCCCCAGGAGGTTTGCGATGAGACCCTGGAGCATGTGGCTGACGCCGGGATCCAGGTGCTGGCCAAGCCCTTTTCCGGGATCCGGATGAATCAGGCGGTCAGGTCCATGATGGCGGTTCAGAGAAAGTTCCGTCAGGCGGAGAAAAAGATCCTTTCCGTGCAGGAGAAAATGGAAGAACTGCGGATCGTGAGCAAGGCAAAGTGCCTCCTGATCGAGAAGAAACAGATGACGGAGGAGGAAGCCCACCGGTATATCGGCAAACAGGCGATGGATCACGGAATATCCCGGAAACGCTCTGCCGAGAGGATCCTGGAGGATCTGGAATAGAATAAGACAGATAACACAGAAAAAGCACTGCATCATTTGGAAATATGCAGTGCTTTTTGCGATTTAGGTTGTGAAACCGGACGGAGTATGTCAAAATAAAAAGACAAATAAGAAGATGCGACCGAATAGAGACAGCTTAGTTGCATATTTGCTGCCGGGCTTTCGCCTGTTTGTGAGCAGGGAAGGACAGAAAATATGAAAAAACGTACATCAAAGGAAATATTTGCGGACACTCTTCTTGATTTATCCAGGACCATTCCGGTGGACAGAATTTCCGTAAAACAGATCGTAGAGGAAAGCGGCTTGTCCCTGCAGACCTTTTATAATCATTTCCGGGACAAGCAGGATCTTATTATGTGGATCAGCCGGTCGGAAGGGGAACGCATGATATCCAAGATGAAGGATGAGAATTACGGGGCGGATGAGCTGATCCTGGACAATATCCGTTTTTATCTGGAGCGTGAAGAATTCATGGAGACTGCTTTGCCCCATATGCATGATTACAGCATCTATGCCCGTCAATCGGCGGAGACCGGGTACCGGATGTGGTCAGAACTGATCATTGCCCGTTACGGACAGGAAGTCATCACCAAAGAGATCGATTTTTATTTAAAAATATTCTGTTACACAACGGTTCTGATCCTGGCAGAGTGGAAAGTGATTAATCAGGATCTTTCTGAAGAGGAGATCCTGGAATATATTAAAGGAGTCATGCCGCAGAAGCTGAAGGAGCTTTTGCTGGCGTAGAAAATTATGAACAGACATATCATCAAACGAAATGAATTATTAGCCGGAAAAGTGATCAAAGGGCTGGCCTCCAGGAATATGACCGGCTATTATGCCGCCTCCCGGGAAGAGGCGCTGCAGCTGGCCCTGTCCCTGATCCCGGAGGGGAGTTCTGTGACGATGGGAGGGGCCATGAGCGCCCACGAGATCGGACTGGTTCAGGCCCTGAAGGATGGTAATTACAACTTTATCGACCGGGATGAGTATGAGGACAAGCGAAAGGCCATGCTTCTGGCCTATGACGCGGATGTGTTTCTTTCCAGTGTGAATGCCATGACGGAGGACGGAGTCCTGGTGAATATCGACGGCAATTCCAACCGGGTGTCCGCCATTGCTCAGGGGCCGAAGAAGGTCGTTTTCATTGTAGGTATGAACAAAGTCTGCAGCGATGTTGACGGCGCCATGAAAAGGGCCCGCAACGTTGCGGCCCCTATCAACGCCCAGCGGTTCGGACTGAAGACACCCTGTGCATCCACCGGGTCCTGCATGAACTGCAAATCTCCGGATACGATCTGCTGTCAGTTCCTGATCACACGGTTTTCCCGCCATGAGGGAAGGATCCATGTGATCCTGGTCAATGATCAGCTGGGATTCTGACGGCCTTTTACCGTTCGGCGATCACTTCGATCTCCACAAGTCCGCCTTTGGGAAGCGCGGCTGCCTCTACGCAGCTCCGGGCGGGTTTGCCGGGGAAGAGTGACTCATATTCCGCGTTAAATGCGGCAAAATCAGAAATATTCTGCAGGAAGCAGGTGGTTTTCACAACCCTGGTGAGATCCGTCCCTGCTTCTTTTAATATGGCTTCGATATTGGCAATGGACTGCCGGGTCTGCCCTTCGATTGTGGAAGAGGCAAACTCTCCGGTTGCGGGATCGAGACCCAGCTGGCCGGAAGTATATACCAGATTCCCGACGATGATTCCCTGGGAATAGGGACCGATTGCGGCAGGTGCAAGGCTGGTGGTGATGATTTGCATGAGGAAACTCCTTTCTGTGATAAAAACGGGCCGGGACTCCGTCTTTCCCGGCCCGTAAGCAGGCAGCGGATCAGAACAGGCCGGTGATCCTTCCGTCTGCATCCACGTCAATTTTTTCGGCGGAGGGAACCTTGGGAAGGCCGGGCATTGTCATGATATCTCCTGTGAGGACGACTACAAAGCCGGCTCCGGCGGAGATCTTCACATTCCGGACCGTTACGGTGAAATCCTTCGGCGCCCCCAGTTTGGTGGGATCGTCGGAGAAGCTGTACTGGGTCTTGGCAATGCAGACCGGGCATCTGCCGAATCCGAGATCCTCCAGTTTCTGGAGTTCCTTTTTGGCAGCAGGCGTATAGGCAACTCCGCTTCCATGGTAAATCCGGGTGACAATCGCATGAATCTTTTCTTCCAGAGACATGTCATCTTCATAGCTGAAGGTGAAATTCCCATGTTCCTCTTCACACAGGCGCACCACTTCCCGGGCCAGGTCCTCGCCGCCCTTGCCGCCGTCTGCCCAGACCGTGGACAGTACGGTGTTCACGCCGAGTTCCTTGCATTTGCGGATGATGAAATCGATCTCCGCGTCGGTATCTGTCGGGAACCGGTTGACGGCCACGACGCAGGGAAGCTGATACACATTTTTGATATTGGAAACATGCTGCAGAAGGTTGGGAATTCCTTTCTCCAGAGCCGGAATGTCTTCATTTGCCAGATCCTTCTTGTCCCGGCCGCCATGCATCTTGAGGGCCCGGACCGTTGCCACGATCACCACCGCATCCGGTGCGAGGCCTGCCATCCGGCACTTGATATCCAGGAATTTCTCCGCACCCAGATCGGCGCCGAATCCGGCTTCTGTTACAGTGTAGTCTCCCATCTTCAGGGCCATCCGGGTGGCTGTTACAGAGTTGCACCCATGGGCGATATTGGCGAAGGGACCGCCGTGGACGAAGGCCGGAGTTCCCTCCAGGGTCTGGACCAGATTCGGTTTCAGCGCATCCTTCAGAAGGGCGGTCATGGCGCCCTGGGCTTTCAAATCCCCGCAGGTAACCGGTTTGTCATCATAGGTATATCCCACGATGATCCGGGAGAGCCGTTCCTTCAGATCGGTGATGGAGCTGGACAGGCAAAGAACCGCCATGATCTCGCTGGCCACCGTGATATCGAATCCGTCCTCCCTCGGCGTTCCGTTGACCCGTCCGCCCAGTCCGTCCACCAGGAACCGGAGCTGACGGTCATTCATGTCCACACAGCGTTTCCAGGTGATCTTCTTGACATCGATCCCCAGCGCGTTGCCCTGCTGGATATGATTGTCAAGCATGGCGGCAAGCAGATTGTTGGCGGCTCCGATGGCATGGAAATCGCCGGTAAAATGCAGATTGATATCTTCCATCGGGATGACCTGGGCATATCCGCCTCCGGCGGCTCCGCCCTTGACACCGAAGACCGGTCCCAGAGAGGGCTCTCTCAGAGCAACGGTGACATCCTTTCCGATCCGTCTGAGGCCGTCGGCAAGTCCGATGGTGGTGGTGGTCTTGCCTTCTCCGGCAGGGGTCGGCGTGATGGCTGTCACCAGGATCAGGTGGCCGTCCTTGCGGTCAGTCTCCTTCAGAAGGGAGAGGTCGATCTTGGCCTTGTTGCTGCCATATTGCTCCACATACTTTTCATTCACATGTGCTCTTTGGGCGATCGTCAGAATGTGTTCCGGCGTTACGGACTGAGCAATCTCAATATCTGTTAAATAAGCCATTTGTTACCTCCTGTATAATGAATTATTTAATTCTGATGAAAATAGTTTACCGCTGATTCAAACAGGCGCAGATCGTATTCGCCGGGGACATTCCGGTACAGCCCGGCTCCGATCCGTTCACTGTGTCCCATCTTGCCGAAGACCCGGCCGTCCGGGGAAAGGATCCCCTCAATGGCATGCATGGATCCATTGGGATTGAAATGGATATCTGCCGAAGCATTTCCTTCCAGATCCACGTACTGGGTCGCAATCTGTCCGTTCTCAGCCAGCTGCCGGATCAGGTCTTCGCCGGCCAGGAACCGCCCTTCTCCGTGGGAAATGGGAACGCTGATCACATCCCCCACCTTCACCAGGCTGAGCCACGGAGACTTGTCGGAAGCGATCCGGGTACGGACGATCCGGGACTGATGGCGTCCGATGGTATTGAAGGTCAGGGTCGGGCAGTTCTCGTCCGTATCGATGATTTTGCCGTAGGGGACCAGTCCCAGCTTGATCAGTGCCTGGAACCCGTTGCAGATCCCCAGCATCAGCCCGTCCCGGTTCTCCAGAAGATCGGTGACGCCTTCTTTTACCGCCGCGTTCCGGAAAAAGGCGGTGATAAACTTGCCGCTTCCATCCGGCTCGTCGCCGCCGGAGAAGCCGCCTGGGATGAAAATGATCTGGGAATCCCGCAGTTCTCTTGCGAATCGCTCCACGCTGCGGCTGATACCGTCAGCCGTCAGATTGTTGATCACCAGGATCTTCGGCTCGGCGCCGCCGTCGGAAACCGCTTTGGCGCTGTCCATTTCGCAGTTGCTGCCGGGGAATGCCGGGATCAGGACCTTCGGCTTCGCCGCCCGGATATGGGGAGCGGGGAAGGATGCGTCAGATTTTTCAGCTGTCCGGTATTCGTAATTGATCAGAGGCGTGTCTGCATCTTCGATGTTGCAGGAAAAGACACTTTCCAGTTTGGCTTCATAGGACGTAAGCAGATCCTTCAGATCCACCGTTTCCCCGTCATAGGTGATCTCCGGCTTTTCGGCCACGGTTCCGATGATCCGGTCCGGATCCACCTCCTCGGTTACTTCCAGGAGGAAGGAACCATACCGGTAAGCAAACAGATCCTCCACGGAAAGGGAATCATTGAATGCGAATCCCAGACCGTTTCCGAAGGCCATCTTCATGATTGCTTCGCCGATTCCGCCCATTCCCGGAGTGTAGCAGGATACGCAGATCCCGCTGCGGATCAGCTCCGTGACGATGGAAAAGACCGCCAGCAAAGAGGAGGTCTCCGGCAGACGGCTTTCGTCATGCTCCGGAGTCAGCAGAAGGACTTTATTTCCCGGGGTTTTGAATTCCGGAGAGATGATATGACCGACCTTCTCTGTCGTTACGGCAAAGGAGACCAGTGTGGGAGGAACATCCAGGTTCTCGAAGGTTCCGCTCATGGAGTCCTTGCCTCCGATGGCGGCGATCTTCAGTCCCATCTGCGCCTTAAAGGCTCCCAGCAGGGCAGAGAAGGGCTTGCCCCAGCGCTTGCTGTCCCTGCCCAGACGCTCGAAATATTCCTGGAAGGTCAGATAGACATCCCGGAACTGCGCGCCGCAGGCGATCAGCTTGCAGACCGATTCCACAACAGCCAGATAGGCGCCGTGGAACGGACTCTTTTCGGAGATATAGGGGTTATATCCGAAGGCCATTAAGGAGCAGTCGTCGGTATGCTGCTTCTCCACGGAGATCTTCTGGACCATGGCCTGGGCCGGGGTCAGCTGATATTTTCCGCCGAAGGGCATCAGCACCGTGCCGGCTCCGATGGTGGAGTCAAACCGTTCCGCCAGTCCCCGCTTGGAGCAGGTGTTCAGATCCGAGGCAGTCCGAAGAAGGTTCTCTGTGAAGGATCCGCGGATCTCCTTTTCTGCCGGAACTGCAGGAGCGGCTTCGACCCGGATATGCTTTTCCGCACCATTGGAATCCAGAAAGTCCCGGCTGATGTCTACGATCTGCCTGCCGTTCCAGTTCATGACCAGACGCCGGGTGTCTTTCACTACGGCCACCGGAGTCGCCATGAGGTTTTCCGTGTCCGCCAGCTTCAGGAAAGCTTCCAGGTTTTGGGGCTCGATCACCACGGCCATCCGCTCCTGGCTCTCGCTGATGGCCAGTTCCGTGCCGTCGAGGCCTTCGTATTTTTTGGGAACGGCGTTCAGATCAATCTCAAGACCCTCTGCCAGTTCGCCGATGGCGACGGAAACACCGCCGGCGCCGAAATCGTTGCAGCGCTTGATCATCAGGGAGGCTTCCTTATTGCGGAACAGACGCTGGAGCTTGCGTTCCTCCGGAGCATTTCCCTTCTGCACTTCCGCGCCGCAGGTCTCCAGGGATTCCACGGTATGGGACTTGGAGGAACCGGTGGCTCCGCCGCAGCCGTCCCTGCCGGTGGCTCCGCCCAGCAGGATTACGATATCTCCCGGAGCCGGAACTTCCCGGCGGACGTTTTCCGCCGGCGCCGCGGCAATGACGGCTCCGATTTCCATCCGTTTGGCCGCATAGCCGGGATGATAGATCTCGTCCACGATTCCCGTGGCAAGGCCGATCTGGTTGCCGTAGGAAGAGTAGCCGGCGGCCGCGGTGGTAACGATTTTTCTCTGGGGAAGCTTGCCTTTGATGGTTTCATCAATGGGTTTCAGCGGGTCAGCGGCTCCGGTGACTCTCATGGCGCCGTATACATAAGACCTTCCGGAAAGAGGATCCCGGATGGCGCCGCCGATACAGGTGGCAGCACCGCCGAAGGGTTCGATCTCCGTCGGATGGTTATGGGTCTCGTTTTTGAACAGCAAAAGCCAGGGCTCTTCCTTTCCGTCTACGGTCACGTTCACCTTGACGGTACAGGCGTTGATCTCCTCACTTTCGTCCAGTTTGTCCAGATAGCCCTGCTGCTTCAGGGCTTTGGCGGCGATGGTGCCCAGGTCCATGAGACAAATGGGCTTTGTACGGCCCAGATCCTCCCGGACCTTCAGATACTCTTCATAGGCCCTCTGGATCTGGGGCTCATCAAAGGAGGCCTCGTCAATAATGGTCTGGAAGGTGGTATGACGGCAGTGATCGGACCAGTAGGTATCGATGACCCGGATCTCAGTGATGGTAGGGTCACGATGCTCGGAACGGAAATAGTCCTGGCAGAACCGGATATCATCCAGATCCATGGCAAGACCGTAGCGGCGGATAAATTCCTCCAGCTCCGTCTGATTCAGATCGAGAAATCCCTTAAGGGTCTCCACTTCCGTCGGAATTTCATATTTGATATTTAATGTTTCCGGCAGATCCGGGCTGGCTTCCCGGGCTTCCACCGGGTTAATGACATATTTGCGGATCCGGTCGACGTCCTCTTCGCAAAGCGGTCCTTCCAGAACATACACTTTGGCCGTACGGATCAGAGGCCGCTCGGACTGGCTGATGATCTGGATGCACTGGGCTGCGGAATCGGCTCTCTGGTCGAACTGGCCCGGCAGATATTCCACGGAGAAGACATGCACAGAATCGGATGGCGTGACGTCAAGCCGGTCGGATACCAGGTCCAGCTGGGGTTCCGAAAAGACCGTTGTCTTGGCGTATTCAAACAGCTCTTCTGAAATATTTTCCGCATCATACCGGTTCAGGATGCGGATGTTCTCCAGTGCGGAAATGCCCAGCAGGGTCTTTGACTCCGCCAGTAAGGTCCTGGCTTCATGGGCAAGTTCCGGTTTCTTTTCTACATATACACGATATACCATGATTACCTCCGAACACACTCCAGTGCTTTGTTTCCGATATCCGTTCTGTAATACGCGTTTCCGAAGGAAATGGTCCGGACCGCTTCATAGGAGGAACGGATCGCCTCCTCCAGGCTGTCTTCCACAGCGGTGACGCCCAGAACTCTTCCTCCGCTGGTGAGGAGTCTGCCGCCTTCCAGTCTGGCTCCGGCGACATAAACCCGGTCCCAGGTCTCCTCCGGGATCGTGATTTCATACCCCTTTTCATAGGAGACAGGATATCCCTCCGACGCCATGATCACACAGCAGGCATGGCGGTCGCTGAAGCGCACCTGCGTCTGCGCGAGGGTGCCGTTGGTCGTGGCCTGCATGATGGTCAGCAGGTCGCTTTCGAGGAGCGGCAGCACCACCTGGGTTTCGGGATCTCCGAACCGGCAGTTGTATTCGATCACCTTCGGACCATCCGGGGTGATCATCAGGCCGAAATACAGACAGCCCTTAAAGGTGCGGCCTTCTTCGTTCATGGCATGGATCGTGGGAAGGAAGATTTCCTTCATGCAGCGCTCCGCCACTTCCGGGGTATAATACGGGTTCGGCGCGATGGTGCCCATACCTCCGGTGTTGAGGCCGGTGTCGTTGTCTCCGGCCCTTTTGTGATCCATGGAGGAGATCATGGGGACCACGGTTTTTCCGTCAGTGAAGGAAAGAACAGAGACCTCCGGGCCGGTGAGGAATTCTTCAATGACGATGTTTTCCCCGCTTTTACCGAATTTCTTATCCGCCATCATTTCCTTAACGGCTTCCCGGGCTTCCTCCCGGGTCCCGGCGATGATCACGCCTTTTCCGAGGGCCAGGCCGTCCGCTTTGATGACGGTCGGCATGGGGGCGTCTTCCAGATAAGCGAGGGCGGCGTCCATGTCGCTGAAGGTCTCATAGGCGGCCGTCGGGATCTGGTATTTCTTCATCAGATTCTTGGAAAAGACTTTGCTGCCTTCAATGATTGCCGCCTTTGCTTCCGGTCCGAAGCAGGGGATGCCGATGGCGTTCAGGGCATCGACGCATCCGAGAACCAGCGGATCATCCGGAGCAACGACGGCGTAATCGATGGCATGCTCCTTCGCGAAGGCGGTGATGCCCTCAATGTCCGTTGCGGAAATGCCGACACACTGTGCATCCTTCGCAATGCCTCCGTTTCCCGGGAGGGCGTAGATGGTCTCCACGTCCTTGTTTTCTTTCAGCTTCCTGATGATGGCATGCTCCCGGCCGCCGCCACCTACTACCATAATATTCATATTCCTCTCCGTTCTTTCCTTGTATTCCTTTTCAGGTTTGTAATTGCTGAAAATAATTGTTTCTACAGATTATGCCGGGACGGGGTCCCCCCTGTCCCTGACATAGTCTGTTTAACCATTTATTTAGTGATGGAACAGTCTCATTCCCGTAAACGCCATGACCATGCCGTATTTGTCGCAGCATTCGATGACCAGGTCGTCCCGGATGGAGCCGCCCGGCTCCGCAATGTATTTCACACCGCTTTTTTTCGCCCGCTCAATGTTGTCGCTGAAGGGGAAGAAGGCATCGGATCCCAGGGAGACATGGTCGATGGCTGCGAGGTATGCGGCAGCTTCTTCCGCGGTCAGCGGATCCGGCCGGCGGGTGAAGTATTTCTGCCAGTTTCCGTCCGCGCAGACATCCTCCTCATTTTTGTTGATATATCCGTCGATCACATTGTCCCTGTCCGGACGGCCCAGCTCCGGCCTGAAGGGCAGGTCCAGGACCTTCTCATACTGGCGAAGGAACCAGGTGTCTGCCTTGCTGCCGGCAAGACGGGTACAGTGGATCCGGGACTGCTGTCCGGCTCCGACACCGATGGCCTGCCCGTCTACGGCAAAGCAGACGGAATTGGACTGGGTATATTTCAGTGTGATGAGGGAAATGATCAGATCCCGGACCGCGCTTTCCGGAAGATCCTTGTTCTGGGTCACCCGGTTGCTGAGCAGTTCTTTGTTGATCTCGAAATTATTGCGGCCCTGCTCAAAGGTGATGCCGAACACCTGCTTGTGTTCCGCTTCCGCCGGAACGAAATCCGGATCGATCTGAATGATATTGTAGTTTCCTTTCCGCTTTGTTTTCAGGATCTCCAGGGCCTCCGGTTCATAGCCGGGAGCGATGATACCGTCGGATACTTCCCGCTTCAGCATTTTTGCGGTGGTCACGTCACAGACATCCGACAGGGCGACCCAGTCGCCGAAGGAACACATCCGGTCGGTTCCCCGGGCTCTCGCATAGGCCAGTCCGACCGGAGAATCATCCAGTCCTTCGATATCTTCCACGAAACAGGCCTTTTTCAGGGTGTCGGACATCGGGATTCCGACGGCTGCCGAAGTGGGGCTGACATGCTTAAAGGAGGTGACTGCCGGAAGATGAAGCTGGGCTTTCAGTTCCTTCACCAGCTGCCAGGAATTGAAGGCGTCCAGAAAATTAATATATCCCGGTCTTCCGCTCAGGATCTCAACCGGAAGGTCCGATCCGTCATGCATATAGATCCGGGCAGGCTTCTGATTCGGATTGCATCCGTATTTTAATTCGAATTCTTTCATGGTTCACTCCTTATTTGTTCTTGTTGATCAGTCTGGTTTCGGTACTGCCGTCCCTGAGATCCGTGTAACGCACATACAGGGAGATCTTATTATCTTCATTCAGCGCATTCCACAGCTTGTCTGTGAACGCGTCGATTTCGTCCGGGATCTCCACCCGTTCCGGTTCTCCCTGGAAGGTCGGGATCGGATTGCCGTCACAGACATAGGTGTGGAGAAAATGTCCCAGTCCCGGAAGGGGAGCATAGGAGAAGGTGTAGCGGTTGCAGGCGGATCCGTTTGCGTCCGCGCTTTTCAGGATGCTCATCTCATAGGTGAAATCCTGGTCTTCGAAGGTGAGCATGCCGCTGATCCTGGGGGTATAATTCGGAGCGTCCGGCTCAAATTCCCGGGTGGACAGGGCACAGCGGAAACATTTTCCTTCCTGAAGCTTCTCATAAATCGTGTCGGTCTGATCTCCGTTGGTGACGATCAGCTTGTTTTCGTATTCTCTGACAGCCGCGTAGATGATCAGGCTGGGGTCTTCCACTTTGGAGGCGTCGAAGGGCTCTGTATAGACCACTCCGTCCTTCTCTGTAAAAATCCGGTTCCGGCTGTTGGCGGATCTTCCCATAATGAAATAAGCGCTGCAGGCCTTCTGCCCGTCCGGGGTCTTTCCGATGACAATGCCGCGGCCCACATAGGCGTTATCTCTGATCAGTTCTCCGATATCATTGATTTTGTAAATATCCATCGTATCATCCTTTCCTGTTCTGCCGGAAACCCGAATGAGCGGGCGCCGGGGAATATCGTAGTTATCTGTCCCGGGAGCAGTCCCCGGAAATCAGTTCCTTGGAGACCTTCTCCGCCGCTGCCGGAAGGATCTGCCATTCCGCGAGCCGCATGACCCGTTTCTGCAGTGTCTCCGGCGTATCATCTTCCCGGATATAGACGGCCTTCTGCAGGATGATCTCTCCGCCGTCCGGGATCTCATTGACAAAATGCACCGTGGCTCCGGTCACCTTGACTCCTTTGGCCAGGGCAGCCTCATGGACCTTCAGTCCGTAGAACCCTTCTCCGCAGAAGGACGGGATCAGGGAGGGATGGACGTTGATGATCCGGTGATCGTAGGCTTTCGTAAAATGTTCGCTGAGGATGCTCATAAATCCGGCGAGGATAATCAGATCGATCCGGTGCTCTTTCAGCGTCTTAAGGATCTTCTCCTCCATAGCTTCCTGGCTGCCCAGGTCCCTGCGGGTGATGACGGCGGTCGGGATCCCGGCATTCTCCGCCCGTTTCAGGGCATAGGCGGAAGCATTATTGGAGATCACCAGACAGATCCTCCCGCTGGTCAGGATGCCCTTTTTCTGGGCGTTGATCAGTGCCTGCAGATTGGTTCCGCCGCCGGATACCAGAACGGCAATATGGGCTTTTTTCGTCTGTTTCATAGATTCCCTTTCCTTTCCGGTGCCCTGCTCAGACGATGGTGATCGGCTCATCAGAGGAGATGATCTCTCCGATGAGATAGGGCTGTTCGCCGTTTTCTTCCAGGATGCGGAGAGCTTCCTCTGCTTCTTCGGGAGAAACGATGATGCTCATGCCAACGCCCATATTGAAGGTATTGAACATATCCCGTTCGGAGATGTTTCCTGTCTTTGCAAGCAGATCGAAGACAGGAAGGACTTTGATTCTGCTGCGGTCGATCCGGGCTCCGAGACCCGCCGGAATGCTCCGGGGGATATTCTCGTAGAATCCGCCGCCGGTAATGTGGGAAATTCCCTTCACTTCCACCTTCTCCAGAAGGGCCAGGACCGGTTTGACATAGATCCGGGTGGGCTCAAGCAGGGTTTCTCCCAGGGAGCGGCCTCCCAGTTCTTCCATAGGGGTTTTGAGATCTGCGTGTTCCGCATCAAAAACCTTGCGGACCAGGGAGAATCCGTTGGAATGGACGCCGCTGGAGGGAAGGGCGATGATAAGGTCACCGGCTTTCATCTTCCTGTTGTCGATGATCCGGGACTTGTCCACAACGCCGGTGCAGTAGCCGGCCAGGTCATATTCGTCGATGGGATAGAACCCGGGCATTTCCGCCGTCTCACCGCCGATCAGCGCAGCGCCGGACTGCACGCAGCCTTCGCAGATACCGCTGACGATATCCGCGATCTTTTCGGGATAATTCTTGCCGCAGGCAATATAATCCAGGAAAAATAAGGGCTTTGCTCCGCAGCAGATGATATCGTTGACACACATGGCGACACAGTCAATTCCCACGGTATCGTGTTTATCCATCAGGAAGGCGATCTTGAGCTTTGTTCCGACGCCGTCGGTTCCGCTGACCAGAACCGGCTTTGAGATGCCTTCCAGATCCAGCTCGAACAATCCGCCGAATCCGCCGACATCCGAGCAGACCCCCGGGGTCATGGTCCTTGCGATATGCTGTTTCATCAGTTCCACAGCCCTGTATCCGGCGGTGATATCCACGCCGGCGGCTGCATATACATCAGATCTGGAATTTTCGTGCATGTTTTAACTCCGTTCCTGCCGCGCTTTCTTCTGCGGCATGTTATTCAGGTGGGCATTTTATTCTTCTCCGGTCCAGCAATAGGTGCACAGCTTGCAGCGGTCCAGACCGATGGCTTCCACCAGTCCTTCCACGGACTGGAATTCCAGGGAGGCCATATGGAGCTTTTCACAGATTGCCTGTCTCATGTTCCGGCCCCGTTCTGTGGAGGAATCACTGTATTCCTCAATATGCTGTAATCCTTCTTCTCCCTCCAGCTCCATGATGGTGGATCTCGTGATGAGCTCCATATCGCTGGTGGCTCTGGAGAAATTCAGATATTTGCATCCGTACATCAGGGGCGGGCAGGCGGATCGCATATGGACCGCTTTGGCTCCGCTTTCGTAGAGGAACTCCACGGTCTCCCGCATCTGGGTGCCCCGGACAATGGAATCGTCCACAAACAGCAGCTCCTTGTCCCGGATCAGGGAGTCGACGGGGATCTGTTTCATCTTGGCGATCCGGTTCCGGTCCTCCTGAGTGGGAGGCATGAAGCTGCGGGGCCAGGTGGGGGTATATTTGATGAAGGGGCGTCCGAAGGTCAGATGGCTGCGGTTGGAAAATCCGATGGCATGGGGGGTTCCGGAATCCGGGACGCCGGCGACAAAATCGACCTTGGGAAGAGTCCCTCTGTCCATTTCGTGCTGGGCCATGATCTCTCCGTTCTTGCAGCGCATGTGCTCAACGTTGATCCCCTGATAGCAGGCGGTAGGGAATCCGTAATAAGTCCAGAGGAAAGCGCAGATATGCATATCCTCCGTGCCTTCCTGAAGGATGCGGTAACCCTCTGCGGTAATCTCAGCGATCTCGCCTGCCTTCAGTTCATAGGCGTGCTGGTAATCCAGCTTCTGATAGGCGAAATCTTCAAAAGAAATGCAGCAGGCCCCTTCCTTTTTGCCGATATGGACCGGAAGGATGCCCCGTTTATCCCTGGCGGCGATGATGGAACCGTGACCGGTTATGATCAGGATCACGGCAGTCCCTTCGATCTGGTCATGGGCAAAGCGGATCCCTTCCGCAAAGGACGTCTTCTGGTTGATCAGGGCCGCCACCAGCTCCGTGGAATTAACGCCGCCGCCGGAAAGGGCACTGACCTGTGCTCCGGCGGTCTCGATATAATCGTGGATCAGCTGTTCGGAATTGTTGATCACGCCGACAAACGCGATGGCATAGCTGCCGAGCCGGGAACGGACCAGCAGCGGCTGGGGATCGCTGTCATTGATGCAGCCGATCGCCGCTGTTCCGGACATGGTATCCCGGATGGATTCAAATTTGGTACGGAACGGGGAATTCCCGATGCTGTGGATCTTGCGCTGCAGACCCTTTTCCGGATCATAGGCGGCAAGTCCGCCGCTTCTGGTCCCCAGGTGAGAATGGTAGTCCGCGCCGAAGAAGACATCCGTCATCACATCTTCTCTGCCGACTGCTCCGAAAAATCCTCCCATGTAACATCTCCCTTCTTATGCTATTGATGTAACTGCTCTGCAAGAGCCGCGTCTTTTGCAAGTACCTTTTCAGCCCCTTTTCTGCGGAGCGCCGCCAGCTTCTGTGCCAGCGTCAGATCTTCCACGGCCAGAATCTCGGCTGCAAGCAAAGCGGCATTGGCGGCTCCGTTGATCGCCACAGTTGCTACCGGGATGCCGGAGGGCATCTGAACTGTGGACAGGAGCGCGTCAATGCCGTCTAATACAGATCCTTTACAGGGGATTCCGATGACCGGAAGGGTGGTGTTGGCTGCGATCGCACCTGCAAGGTGGGCAGCCATGCCGGCGGCTCCGATCAGGACGCCGAATCCGTTCTCCCGGGCGGTCCGGGCAAATTCCCCTGCCTGTTCCGGGGTTCTGTGTGCGGAATACACATGGACTTCGTATGGAATCTCAAGATCCTTAAGGGTGTCGATGGCTTTCTGAACGACGGGCAGATCACTGTCGCTGCCCATCACGATCCCGACTTTTTTCATAAATATAATCTCCTGAAATAAAAATAAGCGCAGTTAAAAGGACTCCTTTAACTGTGCCCAGACGGACGGCCCGCATATCAAATGTACTGTATGAGATTCTTTGCTCCCCTGCAGTACTCTGCAATCATTTCCGTCAGTCACAAAGAACAACTTTTTACGGAAAAATTGTAACATGCAAGCAGGGGCATTTCAAGAAAAATGCGCCTGCGCAAACCTCCATAATATCGCCGGAAACAACTCCGGAATTTGTGAAAAATTACTTATTGTTATCAGGTTCCCTTTTTGGAGGGATCGAGGTATAATAATCAAATTCCTATATGAATCATAGGTAATTTCGGAAAACAGAAAGGACAGAAGAGATGCTTCATGTTGAGAACACCCAGGTAAAAGATCTTCTGCTGAAAGGAAGCTTCGGACTGGAAAAGGAAAGTCTGCGGATCCTGCCGGACGGAACCTTTTCGAAAACAGCCCATCCGTTTCCGGGGGATCCGCGGATCGTCCGGGATTTCTGTGAGAACCAGACAGAAATCAATACGGACATTTATCCCTCTGCGGAGGAAGCGGCAAAAGCTCTGCTTCGGGAAACGGTCCGGATCCAGAGGAAACTGGCAGCGCAGGATCCGCAGGAACTGCTGTGGCCCTTTTCCAATCCGCCTTATATCCGTGGAGAGGAGGATGTTCCGGTTGCCCGGTTTGAGGGAGAGCAGGCGTCCCAGAGCGCTTACCGGGAATACCTTGCGGATCGTTACGGCAAATATAAAATGACCTTTTCCGGGATCCATGTCAATTTTTCCTTTGATGAGGAACTGCTGGAGGCGGATTTCGCCCTGAGCGGATATGGAAGTTACCGGGAATACAAAGATGCTCTGTATCTGTCCCTGGCGGAAAAAGCCACAGTTTACGGATGGATCGTGACCGCGCTGACCGCCGCCAGTCCGCTGCTGGACAGCAGCTTTGTGGAAACGGGGGCTTTGGGAAAAACCATCTTCAACGGCATGGCCAGTACCCGGTGCAGCGAACTGGGGTACTGGAATCATTTCACGCCGGTATTGGATTATACCAGTCTGACAGCGTATGCAGCCAGCATTCAGAACTATGTGAAGGAAGGCCTGCTTAGTGCGCCGCGGGAGCTGTATTATCCCATCCGGCTGAAACCGAAGGGACGGTACAGTCTCGAACTGCTGCTGGAGAAAGGAATCAATCATATTGAACTGCGGACGGTGGATCTGAATCCGCTGGAGCCTTCCGGGATCCAGGTAAAGGACCTTCAGTTTATCCAGCTGTTCCTTACATGGCTGGCGGGGAGCGAAGACCTGCATACAACCGGGGCGGATCAGGTACAGGCTGTACAGAATTTTAAAAATGCGGCCCGCTATGATCTGAAGACGGTCCGGATCGTGGAGCCCCCCGCGGCAGAATCCGGCGAAGCAAAGTCCTGCCCGGACAGGTCCGGAGGACCTGCCTGCAGCGCAGAGGAAGCAGGGAGGAAACTCCTCAGCCGGATGAAATCCTTCTATCAGGGAGCCCCGCAGGACGTGCAGGAGGTCCTTGCATTTGAAGAACAGAAACTGACGGATCCGGAGAACCGGTATGCGTGGAAACTGCGCAGGGAACTGGAGGAGGGATTTGTGGAAAAGGGCCTTTCTCTGGCGAAGAGGCAGCAAAAGGAGATCCTGTGTGCGAATTATTCGGACTGACCGGAAAATCAAAGATCAGAGTCAATGAATACCTGAAAAAGCTTGCGGGCCATAGCAGCGCCCATCCCAACGGATGGGGACTGGCAGTTTTCAGAAACGGCAGGGCCAATATCGAGAAAGAACCGATCGCAGCCTTCCGGAGCCGTTATCTGAAGGAACGGCTGAGGCAGCCCATTGAGGCAGACCTTCTCCTGGCCCATATCCGGCTTGCCACCAAAGGACAGGTGGAATACGCAAACTGCCATCCCTTTGTCATGGAGGATCAAAGCCGCAGGGAATGGACCCTGATCCATAACGGAACGATTTTTGACTGCCCGATGCTGGATTCCTACTGGTACGTGCAGGAGGGTACAACAGACAGCGAACGGATCCTGTGTGCCGTCGTTGACCGGATGAACCGGCAGATTGAAGAGCAGGGCACACCCCCGGACAAAGAGTCAAGATGCCGGATCCTGGACCGGCTGATGTGCGAGATCACCCGGGGAAACAACAAAGTGAACCTGATCCTCTTCGACGGGGAACTGATGTATGTCCATACCAATTACCGGGGCAGCCTTTACCGCAAAACGCTGGAGGACGCTGCCTTGTTTGCCACCGTACCCCTGGACGGAAAGGGCTGGGAACCGGTGGAATTTACGACACTTCTGGCCTATGAACAGGGGGAAATGGTCTTTCGGGGAACCTGTCACGGACAGGAATACCATTATAATCCGGAGGATATGAAGTATCTTTATCTGGAGGGAATGTAAGCAGAAAAATGCATTGATATTACGTTCTTCGTGTGCTACCATATTTTGGATATCAACGGAAACTCCATGTCAAGAGAGGTAATTGGATGTCCAAGGCATACAGAAATGCGAAGATTTACCAGGATGGCGGCTTCGTCATCCGAAACGCAGTTGTTCAGGATGGCCGGCTCGTTTTTACCGATACCCTCGCCCCTGAAGCGGAAATTGTTGATCATTGTCTGATACTGCCCGGTCTCGCAGATGTACATGTTCATTTGCGGGAACCGGGTTTTTCTTATAAAGAGACGATCCGCACAGGCACAATGGCGGCAGCCCGGGGCGGGTATACGGCGGTGTGCCCGATGCCCAATCTGGACCCGGTGCCGGACACCCCGGAGCATCTCGAAGAAGAACTGAAGATCATAAGGAAAGACGCCCGGGTAAGGACCATTCCCTATGCTTCCATTACAAAGGGAGAAAAGGGCGAAGAACTGTCGGATATGGAAGAACTGGCTCCCTTTGTCTGCGCTTTCTCCGACGACGGCCGTGGCGTGCAGTCGGAATCGATGATGAAGGCTGCCATGGAAAAGGCGGCGGATCTTCATAAGCTGATCACAGCCCATTGTGAGGTCAACGGTCTGCTGAAGGGCGGATATATCCACGACGGCAGATATGCCCGGGAACACGGGCACAAAGGGATCTGCTCCGCCTCCGAATACGAACAGATTGCCCGGGATATCGATCTGGCGGAAGAAACTGGCTGCGGATATCATGTCTGCCATATTTCTACAAAGGAAAGCGTTGATCTGATCCGCAGAGCGAAAGCGAAGGGCGTGGATATCACCTGTGAGACAGGGCCCCATTATCTTCTCTTATGTGAGGACGACCTGCAGGAGGACGGCCGGTTCAAAATGAATCCGCCCCTCAGAAGCCGTAAGGATCAGGAGGCTCTGATCCAAGGGATCCGGGACGGAACGATCGATATGATCGCCACAGACCATGCTCCCCACAGCCAGGAAGAAAAGTCCAGGGGCCTTGCAGGAAGCGCCATGGGAATCGTCGGACTGGAGTGTGCGTTCCCCCTCCTTTATACCCATCTCGTGCTTCCGGGGGTGATCACTCCGGAACGGCTGGTGGAGCTGATGGCAGTTAATCCGAAGCGAAGATTCGGCCTTGAAACGGAGGAAGACTTTACCATCTTCGGGACCGGAACATCCTGCCGGATCGATCCGGAGGAATTTCTGTCCATGGGGCGGGCAACCCCGTTTGAGGGCTGGGAAGTGAAGGCCCGGTGCCTTCTGACCGTCTGCAAAGGGAAAATCGTATATCAGGGCTGATCCGCCTGCGGAGCGGACCGGCATCTGTCAAAAAGGAAGTATCAGGAAAATCACAGACGAAAAGGACAAATCATATGGCAAAAAGAACAGATTTAAAGAAGATCATGATCATCGGATCGGGACCGATCGTGATCGGGCAGGCAGCAGAGTTTGACTATGCGGGGACCCAGGCCTGCCTGGCCCTGAAGGAAGAAGGATACGAAGTCCTGTTGTGTAATTCCAATCCGGCAACGATCATGACGGATACGGCCATCGCGGACAAGGTATATATGGAGCCGCTGACATTGGAATACATCGCCAAGATCCTGCGGTATGAACGGCCGGATGCCATCATTCCCGGAATCGGCGGCCAGACGGGTCTGAATATGGCCATGCAGCTGGAACGCAAGGGGATCCTGAAGGAATGCGGCGTGGAACTTCTGGGAACCTCCGGCCGCAGTATTGAGCAGGCGGAGGACCGGGAATTATTCAAGGAACTGTGCGAGAGCATCGGGGAGCCGGTCATTCCGTCACAGATTACTTATAATATTGAAGAAGCCAGAAAGGCGGCAAAAGAGATCGGATATCCGGTGGTTCTGCGGCCGGCATTTACCCTGGGCGGCACCGGCGGCGGATTTGCCAACAATGAAGAAGAACTGGAGGAGATCGGCCTGAATGCCTTCAAGCTGTCACCGGTCCATCAGGTCCTGATCGAAAAGAGCGTAAAAGGCTACAAAGAGATCGAATTCGAAATGATGCGGGACGCTCAGGACAATGTCATCACCATCTGCGGAATGGAAAATGTGGACCCCGTGGGAGTTCATACCGGTGACTCCATTGTGGTGGCCCCCATCATGTCCCTGAACGACCATGACCTGAACATGCTGAATGACAGTGCCGTCCGGCTGATCCGGGCGCTGAAGATCAACGGCGGCTGCAATGTGCAGTTTGCTCTGGATCCTTTCTCAAGTACCTATTACCTGATCGAGGTCAATCCCCGGGTTTCCCGTTCGTCCGCTCTGGCATCCAAGGCCAGCGGATATCCCATTGCCAAGGTCACGGCCAAGATCGCGGTCGGCATGACCCTGGATGAGATCCGGATCGCCAATACCACAGCCCATACCGCCCCCTTCCTGGATTATGTCGTGGCCAAATTCCCGCGGTTCCCCTTCGATAAATTCGCAGGGGCATCCAACATCCTGGGGACTCAGATGAAAGCCACCGGCGAGGTCATGGGCATTGGCTCCAATCTGGAGGAGTGCATGCTGAAATCCGTGCGCAGCCTGGAGATCGGCGTGGATCATTTCTACATGGCCAAATATGACGGAAAAACAAAGGAAGAGCTGCTTTCCTACATTTCCTCCTTCCGGGATGACCTGATCTTCGCAGTGGCACAGCTTATCCGCCTCGGGACCAGTATTGAAGAGCTGTATCAGGTGACCATGATCACGCCGATGTTCCTGGAATCCATCCAGAAGATCATCCGGTATGAAGAGGTGCTGAAGACCCATGTGAAGGATCTGGAGATCCTGAAGGAAGCCAAGAAAATGGGGTTTGCGGATTCCTTTATCGCAAAGCTCTGGAAGATTCCGGAGACCGAGGTATTTGCCCTCCGGAAGGACAACCGGATCATGCCGGTTTACAGAATGGCGGACACCCTGCATACCGGGGCCTACATTCCCTATTTCTATTCCTCCTATACCGGGGAGAATACCTCCGTCCTGACAGAGAAAAAGAAGATCGTGGTGCTCGGAGCCGGCCCGATCCGGATCGGACAGGGCGTGGAATTTGACTATTCCACGGTCCATGCGGTCTGGACCATCCGCAAATCCGGGTATGAAGCGATCATCATCAACAATAATCCGGAAACCGTTTCCACCGACTACACCACGGCGGACAAGCTGTACTTTGAACCGCTGACGCCGGAAGATGTCATGAACATCCTGGAATTTGAACAACCGGAAGGAGTGATCGCCTCCCTGGGCGGACAGACGGCGGTCAATCTGGCAAAACCGCTTCATGAGCGGGGCGTCCGGATCATCGGAACCGACTGTGATGCCATCGACCGGGCGGAGGACCGCAAACAGTTCGAGCAGTTGCTGGAAGAACTGCAGATCCCGCAGCCCAGGGGCGAGGCCGTTACCAGCATCGAAGAAGGCGTCCGGGCAGCCAGTGAAATCGGCTATCCGGTTCTGGTGCGTCCTTCCTTCGTTCTGGGGGGCCGGGCCATGCAGATCGTAGCCGGAGAAGAGCAGCTGCGCCATTACTTGAAAAATGCTGTGGAGATCGACGCGGACAAGCCGGTGCTGGTGGATAAATACATCCGGGGCAAGGAAGTGGAGATCGACGCCATCTGCGACGGACGGGACGTCTTCGTTCCGGGCATTATGGAACTGGTGGAACGGACCGGAATCCATTCCGGCGACTCCATCAGCGTCTACCCCTCCTTCAGCATCAGCAACAAGGTCAAGGGCATCATTCTGCAGTACGCGAAGAAACTGGGCCTGAGCATCGGCATCATCGGTCTGTACAACATCCAGTTTATCGTGGACCAGAACGAGGATGTGTATATCATTGAGGTCAATCCGAGATCCTCCCGGACGGTGCCATTCCTGTCCAAATCCACCGGATATTCCCTGGCGGATATCGCCACCGAGGTGATTCTCGGGAAGTCCCTGAAGGAGCTGGGATATTTTGACCTGTATCCGGAAGAGAAGAAACGCTGGTATGTCAAGTCTCCGGTCTTCTCCTATAATAAGATCAAGGGCCTGGATGCCTATCTTTCTCCGGAAATGAAATCCACCGGCGAAGCCATCGGTTATGATGACAAGCTGAACAGAGCCCTTTATAAGGCGCTGCAGGCAGCAGGACTCAAACTGCAGAATTACGGAACCGTATTTGCCACCATCTCCGATGCGGATAAGGAAGCAGCGCTTCCGCTGATCCGCCGGTTCTACAATATGGGATTCAATATCGAAGCCACCCGGGGAACCGCGAAATTCCTGAAGGAGCACGGGATCCGGACCCGCGTGCTGAAGAAGATCACCGAGGGCAGTGAGGATATTCCGAACGCATTGCGGCAGGGGCATATCGCCTACATTATCAACACCAGTGATGTGGCGGATATCGGACAGCACAACGACGGCTACAAGATCCGGTCCATCGCGACGGAGAACAATATCTCGATCTTCACCGCCCTGGATACGGTCAGCGTACTGCTGGATGTCCTGGAAGAGACCACCATCTGCGTATCCACGATCGACGCATAAGAATGGTAAGAATAATGAAACAATCCATATTTCAGATTACGGAAAATACAAGGATCGCCAGGGATGTTTACCGGATGGAACTGCAGGGGGATACGTCTGCAGTTACCACGCCGGGGCAGTTTGTCAATCTCCGGCTGGAGGGCCGGTTTCTCAGAAGACCGATTTCGGTCTGCGACAGGACAGACACCGGTCTGACCCTGATCTATAAGACTGTAGGCGATGGCACCCGTCAGATGTCCCGGATGCTGCCGGGGCAGGAACTGGATCTTCTGACCGGACTGGGAAACGGCTACGATCTTTCCGAAAGCGGGGAAGAACCCCTGCTGATCGGCGGCGGAGCGGGAGTTCCGCCCTTATACTGGCTCTGCCGGGAACTGATCCGGCAGGGAAAGACCGTTCAGGTCATCCTGGGGTTTAATACAGCTGAGGAAGTGTTTCTGGAAGAAGAATTCCGCTCCCTGGGAGCGAAGGTCAGGGTGATGACCGCGGACGGAAGCTATGGCGGACAGGGATTTGTCACGGATGGAATGAAGGATCTTTCGTATTCCTATTTCTATGCCTGCGGCCCGATGCCGATGTTCCGGGCGGTCAATCAGACGGCCCGGACCGGCGGACAGCTGAGCTTTGAAGAGCGGATGGGCTGCGGATTCGGCGCCTGCATGGGATGCAGCTGCAAAACACTGACCGGGAGCAAGCGGATCTGCAAGGACGGCCCGGTGCTGAGAAGGGAGGAGATCCTGTGGTAGATACAAAAGTCACCCTCTCGGGATGGGAACTGGACAATCCGGTGATCCCCGCCAGCGGCACCTTCGGATTCGGGAAGGAATTCGCGGAGCTGTATGATATCAACTGCCTCGGAACTTTTTCCTTCAAGGGAACCACGCTGCGTCCCCGGTTCGGTAATCCGACGCCCCGGATCGCGGAATGTACCGCCGGAATGATCAATTCCGTAGGACTGCAGAATCCCGGCGTGGATGAAGTGCTCCGGGTGCAGCTTCCGGAAATGAAGCAGTATTTTCATAAAAAAGTCATCGCCAATGTCAGCGGGTTTTCCGTGGAGGAATATGCCCAGACCTGCCGGAAGCTGGATGAGTGCGGACAGATCGGTCTGTTCGAGGTCAATGTCAGCTGTCCGAATGTGCACGGAGGCGGCATCAGCTTCGGGACTTCCCCGGAGGCGGCCGCGCAGGTGACGGCGGCGGTGAAGAAGGTGACCACAAAGCCGGTTTATATTAAACTGACGCCGAATGTCACGGATATTGCCTCTATTGCAAAAGCCTGCGAGGACGCGGGAGCTGATGGCATTAGCCTGATCAATACCCTGCTGGGGATGCGTATTGACCTGAAAACCAGGCAGCCGGTGATTGCCAACCGGATGGGAGGCTTTTCGGGGCCGGCGGTATTTCCGGTGGCAGTCCGTATGGTTTATCAGGTGTCGGAGGCCGTGAAGATCCCGGTTATGGGAATGGGCGGCGTCAGCAGCGCGGAGGATGTGATTGAACTGATGCTGGCAGGGGCCAGTGCCGTGCAGGTGGGGGCCGCCAATCTGGTGAACCCCTATGTCTGCCGGGAGATCATAGAAGAACTGCCCGCCGTGATGGAGCGATACGGAATCGAACGTCTCCGGGACATAATCGGCGCGGCGCATAAGGAGTAATTTATGGGAAAAGATGTCATTATTGCATGTGATTTTGATTCGGCGGAGCAGACTCTGTCCTTCCTCGATCAGTTTACGGACCGCAAGCCCTATGTAAAGATCGGCATGGAGCTGTTCTACGCGGAGGGCCCGCAGATCGTAAGAGATCTGAAGGAGCGGGGACACCGGATCTTTCTGGATCTGAAGCTGCATGATATTCCGAATACGGTGAAAAAGGCCATGAGCGTTCTTTCCCGTCTGGATGTGGATATGTGCAATCTTCATGCCGCCGGCACGAAGGCGATGATGGAAGCGGCGCTGGAAGGCCTGACCAGGCCGGACGGCAGCCGGCCGCTGCTGATCGCGGTGACCCAGCTGACCTCCACCAGCGAAGAGCGGATGAGAGAAGACCTGTTGATCCGGGCGCCTTTGGCGGAGGTGGTTTCTCATTATGCCCAAAATGCCAGAGAGGCGGGGCTGGACGGGGTGGTTTGTTCCCCGTTGGAGGCGCAGACCGTGCATCAGGTCTGCGGGGAATCCTTCCTGACCGTGACGCCGGGAGTCCGGTTTGCCGATGATGCGGCAGCCGATCAGGTCCGGATCGCGACCCCGGCCAGAGCAAAGCTTCTGGGATCGGACTATATCGTGGTGGGACGATCTATTACAGCGGCAGCGGATCCCGTGGCGGCTTACCGGCGCTGTCTGGAAGAATTTATCTGAGGAGGACAGGAAACATGGAAATAAAAAAACAGATTGCAAAAGACCTTTTACAGATTCAGGCGGTCTTTTTCCGCCCGGATGAGCCCTTTACCTGGGCCAGCGGGATTAAAAGTCCGGTGTACTGTGACAACCGGCTGACCCTGACGGCTCCGGAGGTCCGGACCCATGTGGAGAACGGTCTGGCGGAGCTGATCCAAAGCGAATATCCCCAGGCGGAGGTCCTAATGGGAACGTCCACCGCAGGGATCGCCCATGCAGCCATAACCGCCCATATTCTCGGCATGCCCATGGGGTATGTCCGGTCCGGTGCCAAGGACCACGGCCGTCAGAACCAGATCGAAGGACGGCTGGAAAAGGGCCAGAAAGTAGTGGTCGTGGAAGACCTGATCTCCACCGGCGGCAGCGTTCTGGAAGTAGTGAATGTGCTCCGGGAAGCCGGGGCGGAGGTCCTGGGCATTGTGAGCATCTTCACCTACGGAATGAAGAAGGGGCTGGAGCGGCTGAAGGAGGCAGGAGTGAAGAATACCAGCCTTACGGATTTTGATATGGTGGCCGAGACAGCGGCGGAAGAAAACTATATCCGGCCGGAAGAAGTGGCCAGACTGCTGGCATTCAGGGACAATCCCTCGGATGAGAGCTGGATCGGAAAATAAAGAATGGAGAAATCATGCGGAATTTAATCAATATACTTGATCTTAGCGTGGAAGAGATCGATGAGCTGATCCGGGTCGCGGATGATATCCTGGAGCAGCCGGAAAAGTACCGGGAGGTCTGCCGGCACCGGATCCTTGCGACGCTGTTTTACGAACCCTCCACCCGTACAAGGCTCAGCTTCGAATCCGCCATGCTGTCCCTGGGCGGCGAGGTTCTCGGGTTTTCCGAGGCATCCTCTTCTTCAGCGGCAAAGGGCGAAAGCGTCGCGGACACCATTGCGATCGTCAGCGGCTACGCGGATATCATTGCCATGAGGCACCCGAAAGAAGGTGCTCCGATCGTGGCTGCCCGGCATACCCGGGTACCGGTCATTAATGCCGGGGACGGCGGCCATTATCATCCTACCCAGACCCTGGCGGATCTTATGACGATCCATCATGAGAAAGGCCGGTTCGACAACCTGACCATCGGACTTTGCGGGGATCTGAAATTCGGCAGGACCGTCCATTCCCTGATCGAAGCCATGTCCCGCTACGAGGGAATAAAGTTCGTCCTGATCTCTCCGGAGGAACTGAAGCTTCCCAGTTTTGTAAAAAAAGAATACATTAAGGACAAGGGCATTCCTTACCGGCAGAGCACCTCTCTGGATGAGGTGATCGCGGATCTGGATATCCTGTATATGACCCGGGTGCAGAAGGAGCGCTTCTTTAATGAGGAGGATTATCTGAGACTGAAAGACAGCTATATTCTGACAACGGAGAAAATGAAGCTGGCAAAAGAGGATATGATCGTCATGCATCCGCTTCCGAGGGTCAACGAGATCTCCACTGCCGTGGATGACGATCCCAGGGCATGCTACTTCCGGCAGACCTATTACGGCAAGCTGATGAGAATGGCGCTGATCATGAAACTGCTGGAGATCCAGGTGTAAAGAGAGGAATAAGGAAATGAAAATTGATGCGATCAAAAACGGCATTGTAATTGACCATATCACCGCAGGCTGCGGAATGCAGATATACAATATGCTGGGACTGGACAAACTGGACTGTTCCGTTGCCATTATCAAAAATGCTCCCAGCCTGAAGACCGGAAAAAAGGATATCATCAAGATTGATTCCCATATCGATCTCAATCTGGATATCATCAGCTTCTTAAGTCCCAACGCAACGGTCAATATCATTGAGAATGAGGTCTGCGTGGAAAAACGCAGTGTGGATCTCCCGGAGAGGCTGGTCAATATCATCAGATGCAAAAATCCCCGATGTATCACGACCACAGAGCAGGAGATCCGGCATGAATTCATTCTGTCGGATCGGGCAAAGAGAGAATACCGATGCATCTACTGTGATACCAAGGCAAATCCGTGAAAAAACTTCACGGATTTTTCGAATTCGGTTTTTCGGTCCGGGAGGATTGATTCGGGAAACGGAATGGGATATAATCCCTTCTGCCGAATACTTCGGTACCGATATTATTGACAGACGATAAGGAGGACGATCATTATGCTGGAAGTCGGAACAAAAGCACCGGAATTTGCACTTCCGGATCAGAACGGCAAAATTCATACACTGGAAAAATACAGAGGAAAGAAGGTGATCCTGTATTTTTATCCTAAGGATAATACCGCCGGATGCACCCGGCAGGCCTGCGGATTTGCAGAGCGTAATCCCCAGTTCTATGCCAAGGGGGCCGTGGTGCTGGGCATCAGCAAGGACAGTGTGGCATCCCATCAGCGGTTCGCGCAGAAATATTCCCTGCCCTTCGCGATCCTGTCCGATACGGAGCTGGAGACCATCAAGGCCTATGATGTATGGCATGAGAAAAAGATGGCAGGCAAAACCTATATGGGAGTGGTGCGCACCACCTATCTGATCGATGAAAACGGGATCATCATCCGGGCGGATGACAAAGTGAAGGCGGCGGACAATCCGGAGCAGATGCTGAACGACGAGCTGCTGTAAGACAGGAGCTATTTTACCGATTCCGAAAAATAAAAAGACTTAAGAGGCGGAAGACATCGTTGGATTTTCGGATCAGAAAGAATATGATGGAACTGATTTAATAATAACCGAGGAGGTTTGTATTTTTATGCTGAGAATTGAAAATCTGACAAAAAAGTATGGAGATTTCACAGCGGTCGACCACCTGAACCTTCATATTCAGCCAGGCGAGATCTACGGTTTTATCGGACATAACGGAGCCGGCAAGACCACGACGCTGAAAAGCGTTGCGGGGATCCTGCCCTATGAGGAAGGGGAGATCTACGTCCGGGATATCTCCATTCAGCACAGTCCGATCGAGGCCAAGAAGATCATGGCCTATATTCCGGACAATCCGGATCTGTATCAGTTCATGAGCGCGGTGCAGTATCTGAATTTTATCGCCGATATTTACGGCGTCTCCCAGGAAGACCGGGAAAAACGGATCCTGAAATACGCGGAGATGTTCGAACTGACGGAGAAGCTTTCCCAGCCGATCAGTTCCTATTCCCACGGCATGCAGCAGAAGCTGGCCGTGATGTCCGCCCTGATCCATGAGCCGAAGCTGATCCTGATGGATGAGCCCTTTGTCGGACTGGATCCGGTGGCTGCCCATCTGCTGAAGCAGACCATGCGGGAGATCTGCGACCAGGGCGGAGCGATCTTCTTCTCCACTCATGTGCTGGAGGTGGCGGAAAAGCTCTGTGACAAAGTCGCCATCATTAAAGGCGGCAGACTGATCAAATCCGGAACCATGGAAGAAGTGAAAGGGGACGCTTCTCTGGAGGACGTGTTCCTGGAACTGGAAGCCGGCAATTCGGAAAGGAGCTGATCGCATGTTAAAAGCACTGGTGCGCAAACAGTTTCTTGAGATCCGGAATCTGTATCTGACCGGCCGGGGCGGCAAGAAGAAGCAGCTTAAAAGCCCGAAGGGAATGTATTTTCTGCTGGGATTCCTGGCGTTTATCATCATGGTTTCCATGTTCTTTGCTTCGATGGGAGTCGGCGATGTCCTGATCCCGGCGGGACTGGACTGGATGTTTTTTGCGGTGATGTGCCTGATCGCGTTTCTGCTCGGAATCATCGGAAGCGTGATGAGTACAGCCCAGGCGCTGTTCCGTTCCAGGGACAATGAACTGCTGCTGTCGATGCCGATCCCGCCCGCTGCGATCGTGTTTGTCCGGATGATCTCTGTTTACATCATGAGCCTGATCTATGAAGGCGTTGTCCTGATCCCGGCAGTGATCTATTATTTCATTTTCGGACAGCCTTCCTTCCTGAGCGTGGTGTTCTGTATCCTGGGGATCTTTCTTATGGGATTTCTGATCACGGCATTTTCCTGCGGGGCAGGATGGCTGGTTTCCCTGATCGCTGCCAAACTGAAGAATCAGAAGATCATTCTGGTGATCATGGGCGTGATCCTGATCGGAGCCATTTATTATGTACAGTTTAACTCATCCAGACTGATCCGTTCTCTGGTGGAAAATGCGGAAACCGTGGCGGAACGGATCCGGGGCTGGGGCTATCCTCTTTACGCGCCGGGCCTTTCAATGACGGGAAATGTTCCGGCCTTCCTGGTGTTTCTGGGGATCACGGCAGTTTTATTCGGAATCGCTTACTATGCGGTATCGAAGAGCTTTTCGAAGATCGCTCTGATGAAGGAAACGGAAAAATTCGCGGCCTTCCGGAAGACGGATATCCGTACGTCAGGGGTAATGGATACCCTGTTCCGCAGGGAACTGAGACGGTTCACCTCCAGCGTGCCCTATATGATGAACGCCGGACTGGGAATCCTGTTCCTGGTCGCCCTCGGTGTAATCGCCCTGATCAAGTTCGGAGACATCCGGGAAGTGATCACCGGGATCGGAAGCGTTTATCCGCTGATCGATTCCTATATGCCGGTCGCCCTTGCCTGCGCGGTCTGCCTCCTGTCCTCCTTCTGCATGAGCGCCAGCTGCAGCATCAGTATGGAAGGGAAGTTTCTGTGGATCTATCAGACCCTGCCGCTGGATCCTTACCGGATCTTTCAGGCTAAGATCCGGCTGCACCTGGTACTGGCCGGAGTGCCGGCGCTGTTCTGTCTGCTGGTCCTTGCTCTGTCTGTCGGGGTGTCGATCCCTGCCTTTGTGTGCATGCTGGTATTTACCGGAATGTATATCATGCTGACCGCATCCTTTGAACTGATGCTGGATCTGAAGCGGCCGAAACTCAACTGGATCAACGAGAACCAGGCGCTGAAGACCAATGTCACCGTCTTCATCGACATGCTGATCGGCGTGCTGCTGCCGGTTGCTCTGGGAGCTTTGTATCTGCTGCTGATCACCCAGATCGGGCCGGAGCTCTATCTGGCGATCCTGATTGCCGTGTTTGCGGGACTGACACTCCTTGTCCACCGCTGGCTGACCGGAAAGGGAAGAAGGATTTTTCAGACACTGTAGCCTTCGGATCGGAATCTGAAAATAATTGTATACAAAAATGCATGATTAGATTGATTTTCCGGAAGAATAGTGGTACACTCTACCAGATTTTATTTTTAATGCGATAAAGTATTAAACTGTTATCGGATTAATAAAATGCTATATTACCAAAGAGGAGGAACTAGTATGAAGAAATTCAGAAAATTACTGGTTGCAGTACTGTCTGTGATGATGATCGCTACATTATTCGGCACAGTCGCAGTATCTGCCGACCAGGGCGGCGACATCTATGTTATGTTTGCCACCAATGTTATGTCACTGGATACCAACCTTGCAACTGACGGTGACTCTTTCGAGATCATCGCTGACTGCATCGACGGTCTGACCCAGATGGACGCAGAAGGCGCAGCTATCCCGGCCATCGCAGAGTCCTGGGATGTTTCCGAAGACGGATGCACCTATACCTTCCACTTAAGAGAGGATGCCAACTGGACCAACGGAGAACCCGTCACTGCAAATGATTTCGTGTTTGCATGGAAGCTGGCTATGACCGCCAACGTTGAGTACAACTATATGTTTGATTCTTCCGTCGGCGCAGTCAAGAATGCAGATGCGATCCTTTATGACGGAGCAGATCCGGATACCCTGGGTGTCACCGCCATCGATGACAAGACCCTGCAGGTGGAACTGGAAGTTCCGGTCTCCTTCTTCCCGTCTCTGATGTACTTCCCGACATTCTACCCGATCAATCAGGCTTTCTATGAGAGCATGGGCGACGGCGAATACGGCACAAGCCCGTCAACCTTCCTTGGTAACGGTGCTTTCATGCTCAGCGACTATGTTCCCGGAGCAGCCAGCATGACGGTTGTAAAGAACCCGGATTACTATGATGCTGACAAAGTCAGCCTGGATTCCATCACCTATCAGGTCGTCGGATCTTCCGATCAGGCCCTGACCGGATTCAAGAGCAACAACCTTGATATCGCAGTTGTCAGCGGCGACCAGGTCGCAGCTGTGGAAGCAGATGCAGCCCTGGCTGAGAATCTGAAGGTAACCGGTGCCGGCTATATGTGGTATGTGACCTTCAGCCAGACCGAGAATCCCTCCAGCGACGGATCTCTGGCAAACACCAACCTGAGACTTGCCATCTCCAACTCCATCGACAGAGAATCCCTGGTTGACAACTATGTCATGGACGGATCTCTTGCTACCTACACTGCAGTTCCGCCTCAGTTCGCTGCAAGCGCAACTACCGGTGAAGATTTCTCCGCAGACCAGACGAAGTTCGCTGAGTACATCGGATACGATGTAGAGAAAGCAAACGGATTCTATGAGGCTGCAAAAGAAGAACTGGGCAAGGATTCCTTCCAGTTCACCATGATCTACGGCAACAACGAAGGCGATGAGGTTGCCAAGGTTGCTCAGGCGATCAAGGAGCAGGTAGAAGCCGCTCTTCCGGGAATCACCATTGACCTTCAGGCTATGACCAAGGCAGAGCGTCTTGAGAAGATGCAGAATGATGATTACTGCATCGCCCTGACACGCTGGGGCCCGGACTACGCAGATCCGATGACCTACCTCGGAATGTGGGTAACCAATACCGCCAACAACTACGGATTCTGGAGCAATGCAGAATATGATCAGCTGATCAAGGACTGCACATCCGGAGCTTATGTATCCGATTATGATGCCCGTTGGCAGGCAATGTATGACGCAGAAACTCTGGTACTGCAGGAAGCAGTTATCGCTCCGCTGTATACAAAGGCTAACGCAAACCTGATCGCATCCGGACTGCAGGGCGTGGAGTTCCATCCGGTAGCTCTGAACAGAGTTTACAAGAACGCTACATTCAGCAAATAAAACCTTTTACAAATCACAGACTGTGATACTTTCAGTCAGGAATTGCCCGGTGTTTCATGGCACCGGGCAATCACTGACTTAATCAAACGTATTCATTCAGGGAGAATATTATGGCCAGGTACATAATCAAACGAATCATAATGGCGGTCGTAACGCTGTTTATCATCACGTTCCTTTTGTTCCTGCTTGTTCGTATCATGCCGGGAAATCCATTCCCCTCCGAGCGTATGAGCGATGAAGCAATAGCAAAAAAACGTGCGGAGATGGGGCTGGATGATCCGATCCTTGTGCAGTTCGGCAACTACATTGCGGAGATCGTGAAGTCCGGCAGCTTCGGAAAGGGTTCTTCTCTTTATAACGGAGCGCCGATCTCTTCCGTACTGCCGTCTGCCATGAATAATTCCTTCAAGATCGGAGGAATCGCCATCTGCTTCGGCGTGATCATCGGACTGATCCTGGGAATTGCGGCGGCCCTCAACCGGGGGCGGTTCTGGGATGTGTTCTGTACCGTGCTTTCCATTGTGGGAGTCTGTATTCCGTCCTACGTATTCATGATCTTCCTGCAGTATTTCTTTGCCTACAAGGTGACGATTTTCCCGTTCTATTTCAATAACCGGAATTTCCTGATCTCGGCGATCATGCCGGCCCTGTCGCTGTCTTTATTCTCCATGAGTACCGTGGCCCGGTTCACCCGGAATGAGATGGTGGAGGTCATGGACAGCGATTACGTGCTGCTGGCGGAATCCAAGGGAATGTACGGGACAAAGCTGACGACCAGGCATGTCCTCAGAAATGCCCTGATCCCCATTGTTACGGTTATCGCGCCGCTGATCGTGGACCTTCTGACCGGAGCGCTGGTTGTGGAAAAGATCTACGGCATCAACGGCATCGGCAAGCTGATGGTGGACGCTATCACCGGCGAGGGAATTGATTACAACTACGTACTGGCCCTGGGAATTCTTTATTCCGCTCTTTATATCGGCATCATGCTGGTGCTGGATATCGTGTACTGTCTGCTGGATCCGAGGATCCGTGTGGCGGATAAGCGGGGCAAAAAGACCGAAAAGAAGAAAACGGAAACCGGAAGAGGGGAGGCGGTACAGGCATGAGCAGAAAGAAGAACGTGCAGGCTGCAGCACAGAGCAGTGCAGCCGGTTCCTATGTACCGACAGCAGAAGATTTCGTGCTGGATGTCAGCCAGGATATCACCACCGACAGGAACTATGCGTCCCAGGGATTCTGGAAAGGCGTCTTTACCCGGTTTTTCAAGAATACCCGCGCGGTGATCGGACTGGTGATCATCGTTCTGATCATTATTTTTGCGCTGATCGGCCCCGGTCTGAATCACTATTCCTACAGCCAGATCGTCTCCGTCAAGGACGAGGAGACCGGCAAGGAGATCACGGCGAGAAGTATGTCTCCCCATATTCCGTGGCTGCATAAGCTGTTCACCGGAGAAGAGTATGACGACCTGTTCGCGGAGCACACGTTCATTTTCGGAACTGACTCCATGGGCCGGGATCTGTGGACCCGTGTCTGGTACGGCGCCCGGGTCTCCCTTCTGATCGCCTTTGTGACCATCTTCATTGATATGATCGTGGGTATGAGCTTCGGTCTGATCTCCGGATTTTTCGGAGGAGTTGCGGATAATATCATGCAGAGGTTTGTGGAGATTGCCAATTCCATCCCCCGGCTGGTGATCGTAGGCGTGCTGGCAACCTTTATGACCAAAGGCATCGGTTTGGTCATCGTGGCCCTCCTGCTGACGGAATGGATCGGCATGAGCAAGATCGCCCGTGCGGAGATGTTCAAGATCAAGGGCCAGGAATACATCATGGCCAGCAGGACCCTGGGAGCCGGCAATACCCGGATCATCTTCCGGGATGTCCTTCCCAATACGATCGGTCCGATCATTACCCAGATGATGTTCTCCATCCCGACGGCCATCTTTACGGAAGCATTCCTGAGCTTCGTCGGCGTCGGTATCATGCTCCCCCAGTGTTCGGTGGGATCCCTGATCGAGGACGGATTCAACAACATCACCACACTTCCGTATCAGATCCTTCCACCGATCCTGGTGCTGGCATTTCTGATGCTGGCCTTCAACTTTGTCGGTGACGGACTGAGGGAGGCGCTGGCCCCGAGAATCGAAGACATGTGATCATAATAGGAGCGATAATGGCTGATAAAATATTAGAAATCAAAAATCTTGATATTACGTTTACAACGACTGCAGGCCCTGTGCATGCCATCCGGGGAGTGAACATTGACCTGGAGAGGGGCGAGACCGTGGCCGTGGTGGGAGAGTCCGGTTCCGGCAAATCCGTTGTGATGAAAACAGCGATGGGGATCCTGGCGGGCAACGCCGTGATCAACAGCGGCGAGATCATTTTCCGGTATAAGGAAAATGACGGGTCGACCCAGGAAGTGGACATCCTGAAAAAGGATAAAAAATGGATCCGGAAAAATATCAACGGACGGAAGGTCTCCATGATTTTCCAGGATCCGATGACCTCCCTGGACCCCACAATGACCATCGGCAAGCAGCTGATGGAGGGCATGATCATGCATATGGGACTGACCCGGCAGCAGGCAGCGGAGCGGGCGGTTCATCTGCTGGGAGAGGTGGGAATCACAGATCCTGCAAAACGGATGAAGCAGTATCCCCATCAGCTTTCCGGCGGTATGCGGCAGAGGGTGGTCATTGCCATCGCGATTTCCTGCAATCCGGATCTTCTGATCTGTGACGAGCCGACCACTGCTCTGGACGTGACGATCCAGGCCAAGATCCTGGAGCTGATCAAAAAGCTCCAGGCGGACCACGGGATCTCTGTAATCTATATTACCCATGACCTGGGAGTGGTGGCCAAGGTCGCCGATTATGTCAATGTCATGTATGCCGGAAAGATCGTAGAGGTGGGTAATATTGAGGAGATCTTCTATGATCCGAAGCATCCCTATACCTGGGGACTTTTATCCGCCATGCCGGACCTGGAGACGGATGATTCGAGACTGTATACCATCCCGGGATCGCCGCCGAACCTGCTGCACGAGGTGAAGGGAGACGCCTTCGCACCGAGAAACCAGTTCGCACTGAAGGTGGATTCCCTGGTGGAGCCTCCGATGTTCCAGGTCTCAGAGACCCATTTCGCAGCGACCTGGCTGCTGGATCCGAGAGCCCCGAAGGTGGAAATGCCGGAGGAGCTGAAAAAACGAATCGCACGAATGATAAAGGAGGCCAGTACAAATGCCCGCGAATTATAATGCAGAACCCATCCTGAAAGTCGAGCATATGAAGCAGTACTTCAAGATGAATTCCTCCTATACCGTAAAGGCCGTGGATGATGTCAGCTTTGAGATCTATCCGGGAGAAACCTACGGACTGGTGGGAGAGTCCGGCTCCGGCAAAACCACCATCGGCCGTGGGATCATCCGGCTGTATGATCCCACCGGCGGGAAGATCACATTTAAAGGGGCCGATATTTCCGGAAAAATGGATACGGATACCAGGAAGCTGCTCCGGACTAAGATGCAGATGATCTTCCAGGATCCGATGGCTTCCCTGAACCCCAGAAAGAAGATCGGAGATATCATCGGGGAAGGACTGGACATCCATCACCTTTATAATAATAAAGAAGAAAGAAAGGCCCATATCGACTCGATCCTTGCAAAGGTCGGCCTGGCGGCGGAGCATTATGACCGGTATCCCTATCAGTTCTCCGGCGGACAGCGGCAAAGAGTCGGAATTGCCAGAGCCCTGATCATGAATCCGGAGCTGATCATTGCGGATGAGTGCATCTCCGCGCTGGACGTTTCGATCCAGGCTCAGGTGGTCAATCTGATGAAGGATATTCAGGAAGAGACGGGCACCGCCTATCTGTTCATAGCCCACGACCTGTCCATGGTCAAATATATCTCGGACCGGATCGGGGTGCTGCATCTGGGACGGATGCTGGAAACGGGCACAACGGAGGAGATCTTCGCAAGACCTCTGCATCCGTATACCAGAAGTCTGCTTTCTGCGATTCCGAGCCCGAATCCCCGGGTTGAGAAAAGCCGGGTGGCCACGGAATATGACTATGCGTCCAGCGGGATCGACTATGACCTGGGTACACTGACCCTGATCGAAGGGACCCATTATGTCCACGGAACGCCCGAGGAGATCGAAAGGTGGAAGCACGAGGTATAAAAACCTTGATTTCATCCCATTTCCGGCTTCATAACGGTGGAAAATCTGTGGAAAAAAATGTGGAAATAAATTTTTAAAAAAGTTGTTGACAATAAAAAAATGGCATGTTAATATATGCAAGCTGTCGCTGAGGAAGAGAGCTGAAGGGCAGCGGGACATTGATAATTGAACAGTATAAACCATCCCTGAAATTTCAAAAATTTCAAAAAGCGAGACTCAAAAGAGATCGAGTAAACAAGGATGATTAGCCAAGCGATTGGCTGGTCAGGAGCATCCCTTAAGAGGGGAT